>PERT01000014.1 GCA_002928955.1 Hyphomicrobium sp.
AACCTATGATTCTAGTGTAGCTTTTGCATCTGGCGTTTGGTTTCGAGTCTAGCCCCGAGTGGGGACCAAACGTCAGATGCGCTACACTAGCGTGAATCATTCGGACCGCGACGGCTATTCATCATGGCGGCTAACACTTTAGAGTGTGTTGTCACTTGGCGACCACGGGCCGCCGCGGCGATGCTGATCTCAGACTTTCGTTGTGTCATTTATCAGAAACAGAGTGCAGAAGTCTGCACATTGGCGTCGCAGCGGCGGCTCGGCGACCCCAGGGCGGATGGGTTCTGCTGGTTGCCTCGAACCAGGAGTAGACGACATGGACATGATAAGCTTGGTCATTCAACTTGCTAGCGGGGCATTGGGCGGCAACTTGGCCGGGAGCCTCCTGAAGAACCTTAGTCTGGGCTTTCTGGGGAACACGCTCGCCGGACTGGTCGGCGGCGGCCTCGGCGGGCAAATCCTCGGCAGCCTGCTTGGCGTTTCGACAGGTGTGCCCGGCGCGCTCGATGTCGCCTCGATCCTTGGTCAGCTGGCCGGCGGTGGCGTCGGGGGCGGTGCGGTGATGGCGGTGGTCGGGCTGTTGCGGAACATGCTGGCGAAGTAAGCAGATTGGCGGCAAGAATTTGGTTGCCGGCATGTCAGAAACAACCGAGCCTGTGGAATTCGTCCCCGCAGGCTCAGGTTGTCGGCAATGTTGCGGCGCGCCGGGATCAGCTACAGGCGCGCTGGCGGGCAACACAGTGGGTGCCGAGTTCGGTCTTGCAGGTCATTTTGACCGCACCGGAAGCCTTCCAGTTATTGGCCTTGATCTGATTGTTCAAGGCCGCATTGGCCATGAACTTCGCCAGATCCTCGGTGACCATGGTCGCTTCTCCACCGGCCATGACACATTTCGACTTCGCCGCCGCCTTGGCATCGGCCGCACCTGAAGCCGCGCTTGCGGCGACAATAGCGATCGCTGCCGCAATCGCGATTTCGAACGAATTGAACATCGGTGTGCTCCTCTGAGTCACAAATGGACGACGACGGCTTGCGTGCCGGATGCTGAAGTCAGGTGTCAGAGCTTGCAGATCTTGGCTTGCCCAACGCAGGTTACGCCCAGGCCACCCGGCTTGCACTTGTACGTGCGCTTGCCATAGTCGTAGCCCGGCGTCGTCTTGTTCGCCATCCACGCGGCCCATGCGCCCCAGTCGACGGCTTGTAGCAGCGCCTCGTCGACTTGAAATTTGGCGCTTTCCGTGTCCGTGCCGGTGCCTTCGGCCGCCTTGGTCACACAGTTCGATGACGCCTTGGCCTTCTTGTCAGCGCCAATCGCGCCACCTGCACTCGTCGTTGCAATGACTGCGACAGCGGCGAAAGCGATGCCGCAACGCTTGAGTTGGATCATCAGGACTATCTCCTTGAACCGGAAACGAACACCCGCCAGCGCGAGTTTGCCCCCAAACGCTGCGGCTGCCCACCGGGGCATACCATTTTTGTCGATTCGGCTGGCGAATTCGTTGCCGAAGTGGCCCACTGGTGACTCGTGCAGCGCTTCTGACGTTTGCCCTTCTCGCCGTCGGGCTCGTTACCAAAGCTCAGATGAAAACGTTCCTCGGAAAGATGGTGCTTCTTGAATTTCTCATGGCTCAGACATGGGCTCTGGGGCGCTCAAAGACGGGAAGCGAATGCGGAAGCGGAATGCGAGGCAGCCAACGCAGTTGCGCGAGGGCAGCGGTCCCGTGCGAGGCGAGACGGCCGGTTTACTTCGCGGGCTGAAGGTCGACTGCTTTGGGACCTTTGCCGCGCCTGTCGGGCTCGGTGTCGAAGGTGACGCGGGCGCCCTCCACCAAGCTGGACATGCCTGACCGTTCCAAGGCGGAGACGTGGACAAACACGTCGTTGCCGCCGTCGTCGGGCGCAATGAAGCCGAAGCCCTTTTCGTTGTTGAAGAATTTTACCGTCCCTGTCTGCCGCATGATCGTAAGCGCTCCTGAATGCTCGTCCCCGTGCATCGAATTGCGTGTGCCGCACGGGTGCGAAACCCTCTCGCCGGACCCACCTCAGTATCCGAAATCTGCATGTCAATGAGACGACGATGGAGGCAGGGGAGTTGCCCGCAAAACGATCGATCAGCGTGTGCCTGAGAGTTGCCGGAATTCGCCTGTCGCGCCCGGGCCAGAACCGAGGCGGCGGGCGAGGAACGGCAGCAGCACGTCGAGCTTTTTGGCCAGTGTAAATGGCGGGTTGAGAATCGCCAAACCTGATCCGTTCAACAAATCTGGGTTGACCGGCTTGCGGATCAAGAGTTCGGCAACGGCGAGCTTTGGGTAGCCGAGATCGGCGAGCTTGCCGAGAAATGAGCGGGTGCGCTTCGGGTCTTTGATCGGGTACCAGAGCAGATAAGTGCCGGTCTCGAAGCGCCGTTCGGCTTCTTTCAGACCATCGACCAGACGGTGGAATTCGCCCGGCTCCTCGAATGGGGGATCGACAAGAACGAGCCCGCGCCGCTCTTTGGGCGGCAGCAGCGCCTTGAGCGCGACCCAGCCGTCGAGCGCAAGCACTTTGGTTCGCGGATCGCCGGCGAAATGTCGAGCCAGGGCGGCGGTGTCGCCGGGGTGCAATTCATTGGCGACGAGTTGATCGCCGCGGCGAAGCAGGCGGCGCGCGATGGCGGGGCTCCCAGGATATCGAACGAGCGCGCTTTGCGACGGCGGGTCCATGTCCTCGTTCTCGGCGCGAACGGCATCGAGGTAAGGCCTCAGGATGTCGTCGATCTCGTCCGGCAGATCGCCGCCCAAAAGCCGCCCGATACCGGACTGCCACTCGCCCGTGCGCTGCGCCTCCGAGCCCGAGAGATCGTAGACTCCGGTGCCGGCATGCGTGTCGATCACGCGGAATGCGGCCGGCTTCTGCTTGAGGTGCTCTATCACCAGCGACAGGATCGCGTGCTTGAGCACGTCGGAAAAATTTCCGGCGTGAAAGGCGTGTCGATAGTTCATGCGTGAGGGGTCATGTGGGGCGGTTCGCTGTTGTTGTTGGAGGGCGGTTTCAGGCCTTCTTTTCCCAGCGGCCGCCTTCAGACTGCTGCCAGTAGGAGGCGGTGAGGCCCGCGGTTTTGACGGCCTTCCATTGCGCGCGCGCGCGGGCGAGCGCAACGTCGTCGCTGCCGTCGAACAGATACACGATGCGAACGTATCCTTCGAAGGACGTCATCTCCGCGCCGTCGACCATGAAGCGCACGCCTGCCCCGTTGGGATTTTCGTCGCCGGTGGTGAGCCAGATCGGATGATGGGCCGCGTGGCCGTCGCCCGCGCGGCCATGGGCCAGGAAGCTTTCATCGCGATAGGTCCAGAGTGTGGAAGCGAGCGCTTCGAGGCGCTCGGTCGAGCCCGCCTGGATCACCGCGCGCCAGCCCCGATCGATTGTCTTTTCGAGGAGGTTCGGCAGAACCTTGTCCAAGGGCTGATGTTCAAGATGATAGAACAGAACGTCTGGCGTGGCGTCGTTCACGCATCCTCACTCGGCCATCCATATTGGCGGAAAAAATCACGCAATGGCGATGTGCGTCCTTGCATGCCAGCGGAAGAGGATTATATCTCGATGTCCGGAGCGGCGCCATCTCGAATGGCGGCCGCCTGTGCGGGCGGTGAGTGTGGTGGCATCTTCGGGTTCGCTGCCGCCTCCCGCCCGCTGTGATTCCGCGTGCTCCCATCCCTCCCGCCCACTGTTCATGAGCGGGCGACATCTGCAAGGTCCCTCGATAGGCACCTTGCAGCGATAGCCTGTTTTTGTGCCGCGGGGGTTGCGTCGCGGGCGGGCTGCGACGTCAGCGACGACGGTTGATTTCCTTGCGCGAGATTTCACCCGAGTCGACCAGTGCGTCGATGCAGCCGGGCGACAGGCGTTTGCCTATCCCGCGCATGCAACTGCGCAGCTGTGGACTGCCGACCGCATAAGAGGGACAAAAGCGTCCATAATCGCTGGCGCAGGCAGAGCGCACCGACGCGTTTTGTGCGTGGGCGGAAACCGGCAATAATGCCAGGGCGCCGATGATCGCGATTGCAGCGGAGGCGCCGCGCACTGCATGCTTTGCCGCCGTGAGCTTCGAATTGAACATTTGATTGTCCCTGCCTTCTCTTAACTATGAGCCGAATTGAGCAGATTGATTGGTGTCGGGAACTTAGCGGCAACTCTATGGCGAGACGAGCCCGTGAGCAGGTCGGGCTTGGGTCGAGCCACTGAGCATACGAAACCGTCCGCGCCGTTCGGATCACGACACGCTGCCGCGCTTTCGCCGCTTCTCGAACGGGTTCGCACTTTTGCGCAAGTTGAACCGGATAGGCACGCCATTGAGGTCGAACGCTTCGCGTAAACTGTTCGTGAGGTAGCGGACGTAGGATCGTGGCAGATCTTCGGGCTTGGAACAGAACGTGACGAAGGTCGGCGGCCGCGCCGATGGCTGCGTAATGTAGCGGAGCTTGATCCGCCGGCCCGATGCCGCGGGCGGCGAATGCCGCGACAGCGCTTCTTCGAGCCAGCGGTTGAGCTCGGAGGTCGACAGTCGCTTGTTCCAGGCGGCATGGGCCGAGAACACCGCGTCCCATAGCTTGTCAAGCCCGCGTTCGGCGATGGCCGAAATCATGACGAGTGGAACGCCGACGACCGCATCCATCTTTTCGGTGACCAGTTCGCGGATTTCGCGCTGCACCTTCTGTTTATCCTGGACGAGATCCCATTTGTTGACCGCGATGACCAGTGCGCGGCCTTCGTCGGCGACGAAGCCGGCAATGGTGAGGTCCTGATGTTCGAGCGGGTGTTCGGCATCGATCAGCAGCACCACGACCTCGGCGAAGTTTATCGCGCGGATGGCGTCGCTGGCCGCCAGCTTCTCGGCCAGTTCGGTGATGCGCGCCTTGCGTCTCAATCCAGCGGTGTCGAACAGCTTGATGGGGCGGCCTGAAACCTCGAGTTCGGTGGCGATACTGTCGCGTGTGAGGCCGGGCTCGGGACCCGTGATCATGCGGTCCTCGCCGATCAACGCATTGACGAGCGTGGACTTGCCGGCATTGGGCCGCCCGACGATGGCGACGCGGATCGGCTTGGCAGGATCAATGTCCGCGGCCTCGCCGCGGTCGGCATCGTCCTCGTCCCCATCCGAAAAGGGCGCTTCGAGCATGTCGAGGCGATTCAGGATCTCGGTTTCGAGATCGCCGAGACCGTCGCCGTGTTCGGCCGAGATGGCGACCGGTTCGCCGAGGCCAAGGCCGTAGGCCTCGTAAAAGCCGCTCTCGCCGGCGCGGCCCTCGCACTTGTTGACGACCAGGATGACGCGCTTGCCCGAGGTGCGGATGATGCGCGCGAAGGCCTGATCGGAAGGTGTGACGCCTGCGCGGGCATCGATCACGAACAGCACGATGTCGCTTTCGCTGATCGCCGTCTCGCTCTGGGCGCGCATGCGGGCGGCGATGGTGCCGGGGTCTGATTCCTCAAGACCGGCGGTGTCGATGATCATCATCTGGTGGCCGCCGATCTCGGCGTCCTCGGCCCGGCGGTCGCGAGTCAGGCCGGGCATATCGGAGACCAGCGCTGTCCGCCGCCCGGTCAGGCGGTTGAACAGCGTCGACTTGCCGACGTTGGGGCGTCCAGCTATCGCGATGGTCGGCAGGGTGGACATGGTTACTGTGCGCACTTCCGTGACTTGCAATCCGCCCTTATGCCCGAAAGCAGGATCGAGGGGAAGAAAGTGGGGCGGGGGCTGCCATGCGGCAGGGCGCGCTGGAATGGCGGGGAAGAGGCCGGACGATCGTTGGCAGGCTATCGTGCGTCAATCCGGAACTTCGGGTCCTCGGCGTGATGCGCGACACATCCGGTCGCCGAACAGCTCGAGCCGCTCCGTCGGAGCCTCGCGACGAAGGGGACCTCGAAATCGTCACACGAGTGTCGCGCATCCGACGTTTGGTTCCCGCTCGCGGCTGGTCCATAAACCAAACATCATATGATAAAATGGAATACAATCATTAAGTTGATCGTATTCCTTGTGGTTCCGGCATTTGCTTTGAACTGTGCGGCAACGGGGAGCTGTGCAGCTACGGGACGCGAATGTTGGAACCGGAACACGAGCGTTCACCGTCATGCCTGAACGCGCAGCGCCATCCATCGACACCTAGCGCGATCCAAATTGGTATCCACAACAGCCAGACGATAAAGTTCGAGTAGATGTGCTGTTGGTCAATCACAATGAAGTGGAATGCGATGTAGTAGATGGGCATGAGCGCGGCGGCGACGTGCCAGCCATTCCCGCGCACGAGTGCCGCGAGTGGCAGCACCCAGAGTACGTACCAGGGGAACTGCGCCGGGCTGGCCAGCACGAGCACCGATGTGACGATGAACGCGCGTCCTAACGTGTCGTTCGCCGTCTTGGCCGGGCCGCGCGACAGCCAGACCGCTAGTCCGAGAACCGTTGCCGCCGTTGCGAGCCTCAGCACGCGGCCGGGCATCAGGCTGTCGGGCTCGGCTCTGGCGATGCCTGCAGCCATTCGTTCCATGGCAGGGAAAAGGGCGCTGTTCGTCGTCCAATGATTGGCGAAAGCGACGAACCCCGACGAAGTGTCGATGCCGCCGAGATATGCCGGCAGCGCGAACAGCGACAGCAGCGCCGCGAGCATTGCCATTGTGGCGGCCAGTGCCTGAGGTCGCGCAAGAAGTGGTCGCAGCAGGATCGGTGCCAGCATGATCGGCCATAGTTTCGCGCCGGCTGCGAGGCCGAGCATCAGAACGGCGCCAAGGTGGCGACCTCGGATTGACAGCAACAGGCTTGCCAATACCAGCGGCAGCACGATTGCTTCCATATGCGCGCTGTTGGCGATCTCCTTCAGGACCAGAGGCGACCACCAGTAAAGCACCGACCAGAGTGCCGACCGGCCTGCCGCAGCCAGCAGTGCGATCAGTAGCCAGAACGTCGCCGTGTCGGCCGCGATTGCGACCAGCCGCCAGGCCCACAGTTCGAAAGGAGCAATCCAGTAGGCAAGGGCGAACGCAGCCTGCGCCACGGGCGGATAGATCGACTTGAGCTCGGGGTAGCTTATGCCGTCGAACACGGGGCCGGCCGCCTTGGAGAGTTCGACGCGAAGATCGTCGTAGGGCAGGAGCGCGATATCGGCGGGTGCGATCGCGAAGGGATTGAAGCCCCGTGCGGTCATCGCGCCGTCCCAGAGGTAGCGGTTGAAGTCGACCTCAAGCACCGGCTCGGAGGCGATCAGTACGGCGCGCAAGCCGAGCCCAACCAGAAAAACAAAGAGTACGGTTTTTCCGTCGACCGCGGGCTCTTCCCCAAACCTCCGCCGCAGTACCAACGTGGTGAACAGGAAGGCGATTCCGGCAGCGAGGTAGCCTGCGGCAAATGCGAGGATCGGCATGGAGGCTTGCGGCTGGCCTGCCGCGAAGCGCACACTGCCCACCAGGCAGATGGCGACTGCGACCGCAAGGAAAGCGGCGAGCAGCAACGCCCAGGGGAACACCGGCTTCAACTGCGTGTGCCGCCGTTCCGCGATGCCCATGAATCGGTCCTGCATCGAGATGCGGAGTGTCCGGATGGTCACTCTCAAAATGGGTTGTCTTGCTTCTGTGCATGGCGCTTGAAAAGTCTATAAGGGTGGGATTGAATTGACTACTGTCGATGGTGGTATTTTATCGTTCGATTATTTTGTCCGGGGAACAATGTAATGAGTGACCTCGAGAGGCTGAGGCGATCGCGAGCCGATTTTGATCGGTCGCGAGAATCTGCCGTACTTACGCGACGCAATTTCGTGTCAGCGACGGTTGCGACGGCAGCGGCAGGTGTGGCCGGAGCGATCTATCCACGTCAAGCACTCGCCGAGAATAGCAATAGGCTGCTCGGATCCTTCCGATCCGGCATCCCGGCGGCGACCCGGCACGGAGCACTGGGGCTGGGACGCTATCGTGACGAACTGGTCAAGGACCTCTCCCAGCTCACGGACCTCAGCTTCAAGAGCCAGGGGGCGCAATGGTGGCAACTCAACACCTTCATCACGCCGATCGAGCAATTCTTCATCCGCAACACCTATGCGACACCGCTTGCCGCCTACGACAAGCGTGTTGACCGAGAGCACTGGCGCCTGAAGATCCACGGCAACGGTATCGAGCGCGAGATCACGCTCACCTACGACGACCTGATCAAGATGCCCTCGCGCTCGATCGTCTGCACGTTGGAGTGCGCCGGCAATGGTCGCACCATGTTCTGGGAGAAGCAGGGCATGAACTCGGGCGACACCAAGGTCAAGGGCAACGGCTGGGGCCTAGGCGCAGTCGGGCAGGCTGAATGGCAGTACGTGCCGATGTCCCACATTCTCGGTCTCGTGGGTCTCAAGAAAAGTGCAAAGTGGGCTCTGTTCTGGTCGGGCGTCGACGCCAAGCGCGCAGGCGAACAATCGGAAACGGGGCGCCCGCTTCCGGTTGGAGAATTGACGGGCCGCGGTGATGTCATCGGGCTCGTCTACAAGATGAACGGCCTCGATCTGCCGCCCGACCATGGCGGGCCAGTGCGGGTTTTGGTGCCGGGCTGGACCGGGGCCGCCTCCATCAAATGGCTGACCGAAATCAAGATTGCCGAAAATAACTTCTGGGTGCCGCTGAGCGCTTTCGATCACGTCTTCGAGGGGCCGACCTACAAGGCACCGAAGCCCGATCCCGACGATGAGTTCCGCTTCTGCAAGCCCAAACAGATCGTCGGCCCCATGGTGACATGGCTCAAGCCCAAATCCCTTATCACGCTGCCATTGCAGGTCACCGAGTCGCACGCGCTGCCGCACAACTATCCTTTGAAGCTCGCTGAAAAGCCGCGGCTGCCGTCTGGCCAGCGCACGATAACGGGCTTCGCCTGGGGACCACAGTATGGTGTGGCGAGGGTCGACTATCGCATTGATTCTGGTCCATGGCAGCGGGCCACGCTTCGCGGTCCCAACATGGGCCGCTACACCTGGGTGAGGTTCCATTTCGATTGGGATGCACAACCCGGGGATCATGTAATCGAAACGCGGACAACGGATCTTGCCGGCCAAAAACAGCCGGACGAGGACATCCCGTTCAACTCCGGCGGCTACGAGTTCTGGGGCGTGCCGCGCATGCCTGTGACGGTGGTTTAGTGCGGCGCAGCGCGGCCATCTCAAGGCTTTGATGGCGGATCGCGCCGTCATGGCACCGGCGCGTACCGCCCGCTCACCATGAGGCGGGCGCACAGCCTCCGGCTGCCGAATTTGCAGCGTCTGGCCAGGGCGGCGGTTGGCGGCCTGGACATGTGGCTGTCAAAACTTGGCGGCCTTGCGGTCTGCTTATGTGCGAAACGGCGCCGTCGAGGGGATGTCGGCGAGGTTGGATCGTGACCGGCAGTGGGCACCTCATCGCTCGCCGTCGCCTTGGCGGTCGAAGAACGACGAGGCCAGATCGGTCAATTGCGGGTTCACACCCAGATTTTCGAGAACACCGGAGAGCTCCGCCAAGTCGAACTGCGAGGGGTCGATGCCATGCTGCTGAATCAGGTCCAGAAATTCTGGCTGCGACAGGCCTTGCAGGGACTCGAGATTTAAGCCCGCTTGTTGCAGTTGGTGAAGAAGGTCCTCGGGCTGCAAAGCCTGCGCTGCCTGACTGCCCAAGAGACCCGACAGGGTTTCTGTGATCTTGCCGAAATCGAACATGGAAATACTCCCGATTGAAAGTGGCGGCGGTGTTGGCGGCCATGAAAGGCAACGATCCAACCCAACCCTAGCCAACGAAATGGGACACGATCCTGCGCGGACCAATCGAACTTCGGTCGTCGTTTGATCGGTTTTCCCGATCGCACTGGTTCCCGGCGATCGGCCGCCCATATCCGATCAAGTGATAAGTCGCCGACGAACCACGGAGGATCAGCGTCGTGCCCAGCCTGCGGCAATTGGAATATCTCGTTGCGGTCGCCGAGACGCTGCATTTCCGCCGCGCGGCCGAACGGACCAACACGACCCAACCGACCCTCAGCGAGCAGTTGAAGGCGTTGGAAGATCGGCTGGGGGTGCAGCTGATCGAGCGGTCCCGCTCGCGGATCGTGATGACGCCGGTCGGCATTCAGGTTGTCGAGATCGGCCGCCGCATGTTGCGAGACGCCAGCGAAATCAGAACGATTGCGGTCAACGGCGGCAAGGAACTGGCGGGACTACTGCGCCTCGGCTTGCCACCGACCATCGGGCCTTATCTGCTGCCCCACGTGCTGCCAACGCTTCACGCGCGCTATCCCGAACTCAGGCTCCACATTCGCGAGAGTCCACCAAATCTTCTGCCAGGAGCTCTGGAGGACGGCAAGATCGACATCGCCATCACCATGCTGCCGGTGCAACACCTGGAGCTTGAGAGCGAGTTCCTGTTCCGGGAGCCGCTGCTGCTGGCGGTGGGCGCGGACCATCGTCTCGCCGATCGCGGCATGATCGACAAATCCGAACTCGGCGGCGAGGACGTCCTCACGTTGGGGCCGGGTCACCAGTTGCACGACGCGGTGCTGTCGCTGTGCAACGAGTTTGGAGCGCGACTACGGCCCGAGTTCGAGGGAACAAGTCTCGATACCCTTCGTGAAATGGTGGTGATGGGCCTCGGCATCACATTCCTGCCGGGGCTCTACGTGCGGCGCGAGATCTTGCGCGACCCGAGCATCAGGATGCTGGAGATCAAAGGGCGTTCGATCTACCGGACCGTGGGGCTGTCATGGCGTAAGTCGAGCGGACAGCGCGCGTCCTACGTCAAGCTCGCCAGCTTCTTCCGCAGTGAGATCGAGCGAGAATTCAAGGAATTTCCCATCACGGGCTGACCGATCCATGGCAGCCGAACGTCAACAATCGCGCACGCGCGGAAGGAGAAACTTTGGAAAATCTGGGGTTGGCGCTGGCATGGTCCTGGCTGGGCATGCCGCTGTGGGTGTGGCTTGGGTTTCTTCTGATCGTGCTGGCAATTCTCGCGGTCGATCTGGGTCTGTTCCACACCGACGCGCACGAGCCTTCGATGACCGAGAGCATGATCATTGCGGGATCATGCATGACGCTTGGGCTGATGTTCTCAGGCGTTGTGTGGTGGCTCTACTATTCGGGCGCGGCCAAGTCGCTGGACCCAAGTATCGCAACGGCTGCAACGGCCAGCGCCCGGGCATGGACGGCGTGGGAGTTGTACTTGACCGGCTGGATCGTCGAGCAGACGCTGGCGTTTGACAACGTGTTCGTCATCTCGATGATTTTCACCTACCTCGCGATTCCGCCGAAGTACCAGCACCGAGTGCTGTTCTACGGCATCCTCGGCGTCATCGTGCTGCGCGCGATCATGATTGGTCTAGGCGCGGCGTTGGTTCACCAGTTCGCCTGGATCCTCTACGTGTTCTCGGCATTCCTGGTGCTGACCGGCATCAAGATGCTGGTGATGATCGATCAGAAGCCCGACATTGGGGCCAACCCGCTGCTGCGCTGGATGCGGGCGCGGATGAATATCACCGACAAGTTCCACGGCCAGGACTTCTATGTCTACCAGTCCGATCCGAAGACCGGAAAGATGGTGCGATTCTGGACGCCGCTGTTCGTCGCGCTCGTGCTGATCGAGTTCGCCGATCTGATCTTCGCTGTAGATTCGGTGCCGGCGATTTTCGCGATCACTCAGGATCCGTTCATCGTCTACACGTCGAACATCTTCGCCATTCTCGGTCTGCGCGCATTATATTTCGTGCTGTCGTCGATGGTCCATCGCTTCCACTATCTCAAGTACGCGCTGGCGCTGGTGCTGATCTATGTGGGCACCAAGATCTTCGTGCAGCAATTCATCGGCAAGATCCCGCCAGAGGTCAGCCTTGGCGTGACATTCGTCCTGCTCGCGGGCGGCGTCGTCTACTCGCTGCTGAAGACACGTGGATTGGTGGATAGGCCGCCAGCCGAGGTGCGGCCGGAGGCCAGCCCGGAGGCCCGGTAGCGGGCTTCTCCCGTCAGGCTCTCGGCGGCCGATCGGAGAAGCCGAAGACGGCGCGGTTGAGGTCCGATTGGCGATGGAGCCTGACTGTTGCCAGATCTTGGTCAGTGGCCGCCGCCGACGGAATACCTTCCCCAAAGGGGGCAACCGAGACGGCGACAAGCGGTCCATTGGTCACATCCAACGCATCAGGAGGAACACATGTCCATCGCCAAAACCCTCACACTTGCCTCGCTCGCAGCGGTCGCTGCGGTCGCTGTTGTAGCGAGTTCGGCGCTCGCCGCGACCACAGCGCCGCCGACCGATCCGTCCGTCTTGGTCTTCGATCAGCCGCTGAGCGGCGAGCAGGTCAACGTGTCCTATGCTTACCTGCCGCGCGACGGGTACATCGTGATCTACGGAGCCGACACCGCAGGCAAGCCGGTCGGCGATCCCTTGGGCAGTGCAACCGCGAAGGCCGGCAGCCACGTCAACGTGAAGGTGAAACTCGACAAGCCGCCCACGGCTGGCAGTAAAATGTGGGTGTCGCTGTATGAGGACAAGGACGGCAAGCCCGGCTTTGTGAAGGGTCCGGATACAGCGGTATCCAAGGCGATCTCGATGCGGCCGAGCACTACTTCGAGGCCAAATCGAAAATGGGAGAGGCCGACAGGGGATCGTCGTCCGCCTCCGCGGAGGCGCTCCATTTGAAGGCGGCGCTGCAATCGCTGCGTGATCAGGCTGGAGCCATCGATGCGTGCCTCAGAGCGGTCGATAGAAACCCCACCGATCCTCTCGGCTGGAGCCGGCTCGGCCATCTCTATCTCCGGACCGGCCAGCTCGCCGAGGCGCAAGCCGCCTTCAAGAAGGCTGTCGCTGTGTGAGAAGCGATGCTTGCGGGCCACGCCTCATTGCCACACCACAACTCACCCAAGTTAGGACAGTCTCCGCCGACACCGTCCGCCTCCGAGAGTCCGCTAACCGACCAAGGATCGGACCGTCGACAAGCTCGTCGTTGACGAACCGACCACGGTTGGTCCTGGCCCCAGGCGGAAACTCGACCGACGGTCGGTCTCGGACCCATTGCGTCGGTGGTCGCCCCGTACCGATGACGGACACGACCCGGGGTGCGGCGTTCGTCTGACCGCCGTCCTCGTCGTCGGGCGGACTCTGATCCGCTGACCTTGCCTCTCGGTTTGGATGCAATTCTTGCGTCGCACTTCGGCGCTTATTGCACCGTTTCGGCGCCGCCACCTCCGCAGCACTTCTTGTACTTCTTGCCCGAACCGCAGGGGCAGGGATCGTTTCGGCCCACTTTGGCGGAGCGGACAGGCTCCGATGTTGCCCCCGGCACCGCGCTCGGCCGCCACGCGGCGGCGCAGCGAAGGAGGACGTCTGGCAGGTCGTCGAGGATCTTCTCCCGCCGGGACAGGGATATGCCGGAGCCGTAGACCTCGGGCCCGGCGAGCGCGAGGATGGGATCGATCCGGCGATCCGTGCGCTTATGCTCTTTGCCGGATCGGCCGAGCGTGGTGTGGAACTCGAGCCCGTGCAGGAAACCATACGCCCAGTCACGGCCGACGAGGTCGTCGCGATAGTCGACGATGATCGGAAGCACAGGATCGCCGCGCATCAAACCGTCTGCGATCGCGTTCCAGCGGCGCATCAACAGGTCGTAGAAGAACTGCGCCTGCTCCATGGCGTCGAAGACGGGTGAAGCTTCGTCGCCCCAGATCGCACCCATATAGTCCGACGGCTTGACGACATCCGGCCCAGCAATCAGTGCCGTCAGGAAGCCGTCGAGCATCTCGATGCTCATGGTGGTCTCGGGCACCTGGGCGCTGTCGAGGAAGCCCGCCAGCCATTCGAGGTCGTGTGCGCCAAGCCCAGCCACCTCGTCCTCGCCAGAGCGCAGAGCCACACCGTCGAACGCGATGGCGATCTGTCGCTCGAGCCATTCGACGGCCTCGACCGGATCGTTGATGACCATGATGCGATCCTGGTCGAGCCCGTGCGGGTCGTTCGGCCGCTCGGCCGCGGCAGCGAGAATGCGCAGCGTCTCCGCGCGATCGACGTCGCGATGGTCGGAAAACACGCTCCGCGTCGCCCAGACTTGTTCCAGGAGGGGCCTGAGCTCGGTGAGGCCAAGGTGCGCGACGGCGTCAACCCAGCCGACCCATCCGATCGAGTCGTCCGGTAAAAGCCTCTCGCGCTCTACGCGCTCCAGCAGGTCCTTCACCCCGGCCCGATCGATCCGGCCATCGCACGCGAGCCGCGCCAAGGCCTGGAACAGTCCCCAACGGATTTGCCAACTCACCTCAGGATCAGCAGCGAGGTCCATGAGGCCCGCAGCGTCGCCATCCCAGAGGCTCAGGATCAGACGCGCCGAGCCCTCGGCCGCGCCGCCGCCGATGAGTTGCCGGATGTCTTCCTCGGGCAGTCGCAGGAGATCGCGCAGGACCGGCCAGGACTGCGTGTCCTTGGCCGCGGCAAGAACATGGAGGCCGCGGAGCAGGAGCTGCGCATCGTCGGGGATGAGCCAGACGCCGTCGATGAGCTTGCGGGCCAGTTCGACGATACGCGGTCGCAGGATCTCGACCTTGGTGACGCCCGCGCGCAACGCCTCATTCGGCACGCCGGTAGAGGTGCGAAGCTCGTGGATGATCTCGTCCAGGGTCATGTGATCTCGAAGACTGGGGTCTGTGAAATTAGGAGTAGGCCAACTTACAGCCGAACCGCATCGCGCTATCGCTTCAGAGCATCGAGTGAGGCGGTCACTGCTACGTCGAGGCCCACACCGCTCTCATCCTTCAACTCGACGCCGGTCACTTTGAGGGATAGCGCGGCCTTGACGAGCCACGCGTGGTTTAGGGCTGCCACCTCCGGTGGGAGACCGTCCGGGCGGATGTTCGAGATGCAGTTCCGCTCGGCGTCCGTGCGGCCGGGGCGCGGGGCGTAGGTCAGGTAGACGCTGAGGCTGTCGGCGGCGGAGAGACCGGGCCGCTCGCCGATCAGCACCGCGACGAGCCGCGCGCCGAGAAGTGCCCCGACCTCGTCACCGAGAGCGACGCGCGCCCCCTCGGCGATGACAAGTGGTGCGAGGGTCAGCCTCAGTGACCTCACTCGAGGCAGCAGCGCGCCGACCAGTGCCGGCGCATTGGCCGTGACACCGGTTGCCGAAAGCCCGTCACCGATCATCAGTGCTAGATCGCAGGACGCGCCCTGCGCCGCCGCCTCGATCCGCTTGCGGGAGGCGTCATCCAACTGCCGGCCGAGATCGGAGCGGCGCAGGTAGGTGGCGCGGTCGCGCGCCTGGCTCTCGGCTTCAATCGTGTCGAGCCCAAGGGTGCGCAGTTGCTGCGCAATCGCCGGGCGGTCGAGCCGCGCGTGGACGGCATCGCGCGCCTGCGCATGAGCAAGCGCAAACGCCAGCACCTCGCGTGTCGGTAGCGACGAACCGGAGCGGCCGAGAGCGATCCGTGCCGGCGTCCGCACGCCGAGACCCTGCCACGGATCGCGCGGGTTGCCGGTCATGACGCAGCCCCTCTCTCGTGGGCCGCGGCCTCTACGCCGGCAATGAGCCGGTGGCCGGGTGCGGGCGGAAGCAGGCGACCGGCATCATTGGTGATCGCCATGCGCGCGAGCCACGCCTCGAACTCGGGCGCGCGCTTCAAACCGAAGGCCTCGCGCACGAACAGCGCATCATGGAACGACGTCGACTGGTAGCCGAGCATGACGTCGTCCGCTCCGGGAACGCCCATGACATAGGTGACGCCCGCCGCGGCGAGCGCGGTCAGCATGGTGTCCATGTCGTCCTGGTCGGCTTCGGCGTGGTTGGTGTAGCAGACGTCGACCCCCATCGGCAGGCCCATCAGCTTGCCGCAGAAATGATCCTCCAGCGCCGCGCGCAGGATCTCCTTGCCGTCGGTGAGGTACTCGGGCCCGATGAAGCCGACGACCGTATTGACGAGCAGCGGATCGAACGCGCGCGCCACCGCATAGGCCCGCGCCTCGCAGGTCTGCTGGTCGACGCCGTGATGCGCGCCAGCAGAGAGCGCCGAGCCCTGCCCTGTCTCGAAGTACATCACGTTCTGCCCCACCGTGCCGCGCTTCAATGCGCGCGCCGCCTCGTGCGCTTCGCGCAACAGATCGAGCGTGATGCCGAACGAGCGGTTGGTCGCCTCGGTGCCGCCGATCGACTGGAACACGAGATCGGTCGGCACCCCCTTGGCCATGAGATCGAGCGCGGTCGTGACGTGGCACAGCACGCACGACTGCGTCGGGATCTCGTAGCGCCCGATCAAGTCGTCGAGTATCCGGAGCATGGCCTCGATGCGCGCGGGCTGGTCCGTTGCCGGGTTGATGCCGATCACCGCATCGCCGCAGCCGTACATGAGGCCGTCGGCGATCGCGGCCATGATGCCCGAAAGTTCGTCGGTTGGGTGGTTCGGCTGCAGGCGAACAGCCATTGTTCCGGGCAAGCCCAGCGTGTTGCGGAAGCGGGTGACGACACGGCATTTCCGCGCGGCGAGGATCAGGTCCTGGTTGCGCATGAGCTTGGACACGGCGGCCGCCATCTCGGGCGTGATGCCGGGGGCAAGCGCCGCGAGTGTGTCTGGCGTCGTCGCGTGTGACAGCAGATGCTCGCGGAACTCGCCGACCGTCAGGTGGGCAATGGGCGCGAAGGCCCGCGCGTCGTGCGTGTCGAGGATCAGCCGCGTGACATCGTCGTCCTCGTAGGGGACGAGCGGCTCGGCCAGGATGGATTTGAGCGGCACGTCGGCGAGCGCAAGCTTTGCGGCGATGTTCTCCTTGGCGGTCGCGGCCGCGATACCCGCGAGCCTGTCACCCGCCCGAGGCGGTGACGCATTGGCCATGAGCTCCTTCAGCGACGGAAAGACGTACCTCGTGCCGCCGATGCTGTGCGCGTAGGTCATTCCAATCCGCACCGGCTCAACCCGATCAGGCGATGTGCCCGATCACCCTCGGTCGAATGGTAAACCGGTTTATGGTTGGGGGCGACGACCTTGTGGAATCTTCCGTGGCGACTTGCACGACTGTCGGTCGCCGGTTGCACCCGATCTGGCATCTCTACGCGCCGTGAGGTGTTTCCAGTGCCCAAACAGAGCCGGTGGTCCGGCACGCAGCTTGCTCTTCCAACCGATCGGACCGGCTGGAGGAACAGCATGAACCGGCGTCTCGTGCGCAAGATCTACGGGCCTTGGATGGAGCGGCGGACCGTCCGCGGCATCGCTGCCACGCTTGAGCGCGACCCAAAGGCTTGGGTTGAGACGGAGGTGCTGATCGCAGTCCTTGTCGACAACGCCCGCGAGCCCCTCCCCGACATCTTGACAAGCCATCTGCGGCAGCGGCTCGACGGCGAGGCCCGCAAGCGCCGAGGGCGGGGGCGCTTCGCCAATTGTCCCACCAAGACCCTTCGCGACCTGCTGATCGCCACCACCTACACGCGCTTCGAGGTTTGGTTAACTGCGCGAGACGGGAGACAGGGGCTCGAGGGCTGGTCGGGCGTTCGAAAGGCCGATTGGTGGCAGGGTCCGCCCGGCGAACGGGCCGCGCGCATGGTGCTTCGCAAGCTCGGATTGAACCTGTCGTGGCAGCGGGTCCGCGACATCGCCTGCGCCGACCGGGGCCGACGTCTGCCCGGGACATCGTAGGCAATCGCCCGATTTCTTATGGATGCCCGGGTTGGTGCGCGTATCTAGAAGAAGGGTTGGACTCTTTCCAAGGAGGCTCAACCCATGTCCAAACCACTCGTCATCGAGCATCGCCCGCCCGGCGATCTCAAACCCTACGCCCGCAATGCCCGCACCCATAGCCCGAAGCAAATCGCCGAGATTGCCGCAAGCATCCGGGCGTTCGGCTTCAACAACCCGGTCCTGATCGACAAGGACGGCGGCATCGTCGCCGGCCATGGCCGGGTCGAGGCGGCCAAAGTGCTTGGCCTCGAGACCGTGCCGACGATCCGGCTTGAGCACCTCTCCGAGGCGCAGAAGCGGGCCTATATCCTCGCCGACAACAAGTTGGCCGAGAAGGCTGGCTGGGATCGCGAGATCCTGGCGATCGAGCTGCAGCACCTGAGTGAGATCGAACTCGATTTCGACATCACGGTGACCGGCTTCGAGGTCCCCGAGATCGACGTCCTGATCGAGGGTCTGGAGGCGCCGCCCGCCAAGGCCGATCCGGCCGACGAGGTGCCGGTCGTCTCTGGACCCGCGGTCACGCGCCTCGGCGACCTCTGGCAGGTCGGTCCGCACCGCTTGATCTGTGGCGACGCGCACGATGCCGGCGCCTACACGCGTCTGCTCGCGGGCGAGACGGCGCAGCTCGTGTTCACCGACCCGCCCTACAACGTTCAGATCGACGGCCACGTCTCGGGCCTTGGTGCTGTCAAGCACCGCGAGTTTGCCATGGCCTCGGGCGAGATGAGCGAGACCGAGTTCACGGCCTTCCTCGCTCGCGTGTTCGCGAATCTCGCCGCAGCCTCGGCCGACGGCGCGATCAACTATGTCTGCATGGACTGGCGGCACATGAGCGAGGTGCTGGCCGCGGCGCGCGGAACCTACACCGAGCTCAAGAATCTCTGCATGTGGTCGAAGACCAACGGCGGCATGGGCTCGCTCTACCGCTCGCAGCACGAGCTTGTGTTCGTCTTCAAGGCCGGCACCGCGCCGCACATCAACAACGTCGAGCTCGGCAAGCACGGCCGCTACCGCACGAACGTCTGGTCCTACGCCGGAGCCAACGCCTTCAGCGCCACGCGCGAGGGCGACCTCGCGATGCACCCGACCGTCAAGCCCGTGGCGCTGGTTGCCGACGCGATCCTCGACTGCTCGGCGCCGAAGGGCATTGTTCTGGACGCCTTCGCCGGGTCCGGAACGACGCTTGTCGCCGCGCACAAGACCCGCCGCCGCGGCTTCGGCATCGAGCTCGATCCGCATTACTGCGACGTCATCCTCGCTCGACTCAAGAAGGCGACGCGGCTCGAACCGGTGCTTGCGGGGAGCGGCGAGACGTTCGCCGAAGTCGCCGCAGCACGCAACGCAGAGGCCGCGCCAGCGGCCACAGAGGAGGCCGCAGCATGAGCAAAGAAGAGCATGACGACGCGGGCGGCGGCGATGCCGCCCGCAAGCCGCGGCGCAGCCGGTCGAGAGTGACCGACGGCACCATCGACATCCGCGAGGCGCTCGAAGCCCCGGTCCGCGTGAAGCACGGTGACACCTCTGAGCCGATCGACGCTTACGAGGCCATGCTGCGCCAGCACGCGAAGAAGGCGATCGTCGAGAAGCGCGTCGACTCGATGAAGCTCGTGCTGCGCGAGGCCGAGAAGCACAAGGTCATCAAGACGCCCGGGCCGCCCATCAACGGCGGCGTGTTCGTCGTGCCGAAGGATCTGCCCGAGGACCTCGAGCGCGCGATCTTTGAGGACGACGACTATGTCGAGGAGACCATCGCGAAAGGCGAACGGCCGTCGTTCGCGCGCTTCCTCGAGCCCATTCGGAACGTGGTCGGCTTCGAAAGACTTGTGAGGTGCTTCAGTGGCAGACGAAAGTGAAAATGACGAGGGCGCGGCGGTCGGCTATGGCCGGCCGCCTGTCGCCACCCGCTTCAAGAAGGGCCAGTCGGGCAACCCCGCCGGGCGGCCGCGCAAGGCAAAGGGCCTCCGTGTCGTTGCCGAGCGCGTGCTCGGGGCGGTGCAGCGGCTCACCGGCCAGCCGAAGGGCGCGCGCGTGCGCTACACCGTGCTCGAGGTCGTCGTCATGACCTTGAAGCAGCGCGCCGCGGCGGGCGATCCGAAGGCCGGCGCGGTCTACACCGACTACGCCGAGCGCTACGGCCGGCAGGAGCACGCGCACCGCGACGTTGGCTACCTCGTCGTACCCGAGGTGCTGAGCGAGGAGGAATGGGAGGCGCGCTACTCACCGAAGGACGACCCGCCGGAGGCGGAGGGCAGCGTCGAGTGAGCGGGCCGCCTCAAAAAGGCGCCGTGGGGCAAAGATGACCCTCGGCGGCCCCCAGCTGGTCGGTCACATCGATCACGCCGCTGGCCGCCCAGACCTCGTCGCGGAGATGCAGCACGTCGCTGTTCGTATGCGCCGAGCGGCGCAACGCGCGCCCTGACGACGTCGATCGCGATCAGCGCCGCGCGCTGGATCGAGAAATCCAGCGAAAACAGGACCGCGGCAAGCTGATCGAACGGATCACCGGCGAGATTACGGATGGCGCTCAGCTGCCGCGCGCCCGGTGCTTTGGTGGTGCGGCGCGCTTTGATCTGGTAGCGCTGGCCCCCCGCGTCCGTGGCATCGAAGCCCGCGGCCGAGTTGCCCGCGCGGGTCCAACTGAACGCCCGGCAGAACAGCACCTCGCCGTAGTCGCTGATAGGACTGTTGGCGCTGCGCAAGATCTCGCGCCGCCTAAGCTCGTCGAGGACGGCACCGTGCGCACGCAGAAGCTCGAGAACGGTCAGATGCTTCACCTCAATCATGGTCCCAAGCGTATCGCGATTCGGAAAGGTGCCGGCCCTCACCCGACGCGATCCATCAGCCACTCGTAGAGTCCAGCCTTGACGGCCATGTCGGCAAGGCGCTCGCCGGTCCAGAGGTGCACGCCCTCCGCGTCGCCGGTCGAGAGGCTACCGGTTGGCGAGTGGCATACGAAGAACGTGCGGTCGTGCCCGCTCGCGTCGAAGTAGGCGATGTGCTCGTCGAGCACGGCTTGGCTCGCGCGCGACTTCACCTGGACGGACGCAGTCTCGCCTAAGGTCGGTTGCTCGAGGATGAGGTCGACGTCGGCCATCGTCTTGCCGAGGACCGAAACACGCTGCCAACCGCCGCGAGCAAAGATCAGATCGACCATGATCTCAAAATCGGCCCAGTGCAGCGCGGCGATCATGTGCATTGCAGAGGCCAGCATGGCTGCGCGGGCCGAGGTCGCGGTCGCGACCATCGGCTCCTCCTCGGCGTTGATTTTGCGAAGGAGATAGTCCGCCGCTCGGACGGCGCAGATCGTGCCACGGTAGTTTGCGACCTGGGTCAGGCGCGTCGTCAGGTCGTTCACGCGCAATGGCACGCCCAGGATACTGGTGCTGCGCCAGCCGCCGATCATGCGCCGCACGCGTGACGCCGACAGACTGTGATCGATCCCGAGCCACGTCACCTCCGGCTCGGCGAAGCCCCACCAGAGCGACCCGTCCGCGAACATGATCCAGAGGCAATCAGACCCGAGCGTGTAGAAGTCCTGCACCTCGCGCATTGAGTCCTTGGCCTTGCCGGTGCTTCTTCGGATGCCGGCGAAGTACCGAAGCACGCCGTCCCAGTCGCCTGCGGCGCAGAGGTCGTGCGGCACCTCGTGGTAGCCCAGTTGAAGCTCACCGTTGTCAAGGCTCGAGCGGGCAAAGCTGCCGCCGGCGCCGAGCTTGATGTAGCGGACGGTCGTGGGGGCGATCGGGGTCGTCTGGGTCATGGCTGAGACTCATAAGTATCATTGCTGGGACCGCCAGATCGCTTCCTTCGCCTGTTAAGTCCAGACAAATGAGACTCATCGTCTGTAGATCGATCGACTAACGTGTCGAAACCCTTAGCCGATGGACGTGCGCCGCCGGCTAGGGCTGAACCTCAAGAGACTGCGGGAGGAGCAGGGCTTCTCGCAGGAGAGCTTTGCCGACCACTGCGGGCTGCACCGGACCTACATCAGCGGCATCGAGCGCGGTGTCCGCAACCCCACCGTCATCATCCTCGACAAGATCGCCAAGGGGCTGAGGGTGCCAGCGGGGCAATTGTTGGAGGAGGTCAAGGCACCCACGAGGAAGTCGTAGCGCCGCAAGGCAGTAGGCAGATCGCATGCCGAGGGTCTGAATTCTCGAGTGCACGCGAAGCGGGCCCTGCCTTTCCAGTCGGCTCGCCGGGCCAAGGGAAGCTGACAGGCCGGAACCTGCGACGAGCCGTCGACCGGGATCTGTGGATGTAGCCGCCTTCGGCGATACTCCATCGATCGGCATACCAAGGGGCGGGTTGGGCCGACTTCGATCCCTTAACGCTGTTTTGTATTGACCGACACGGCGACTGAGCAGAGAATTTTCCGCGGAGGTCCTGCCCCGTGTCCTGGTTCCGCAGATTCTTGTCGGCGTTGCTGTCGATCGCGATCCTGGTCGCGCCGATGGCGGCTGCGTGGGCGGGCGGAGCGAGGGGTATGGGCGTGGTGATGTCGCACACTGCCGCCGATATGGTTGAAGGCGAAGACAGTGCCGCTGCGGCTCCCATGGAAGACTGCGCATCAATGATGAAGGGCATGGCTGGTACGGATGATTGTCCGTGCTGTGACAAAGACAAAGTCTGCCCGCCCCAGTTTTGCATGGCTAAGTGCTTCCAGTTTCTAGGTCTCGCCCAGCAATCGCGACCGGTTGCTCGAACGGTGACGGCGCTGTTCACACCGACCACAGCTGCGCACCCGCCCGATTGGTCGGACCAGCCTCAGCCTCCACCTCCGCGAACCTGATCCATCGATGATCAGCCCGCGCGTCGTCGCGGGCGATGGCGCTTGGATATCGTCCAGCGCCGCTCGCAGCCGGCTTGGTGCCGCTGCGAAGGCATTCCCTTTGGACAGGATCACATCATGACAAACGCAATCTCCCTTCGCGCAGGCCTTGTGGGCTTTGCACTCTCCCTTGGTGCGGCACAGGCTCTGGCTGCTGCCGCGGACTACGAGTTCCAGCCGCTCAAAGTCAATGTGAAGAACGGCCCTGGCAGCGAGCTTGCCGTCCGCCTCGTTCACAAGCCATCGGGAAAGCCTGTCACCGGCGCGGTGCTGTTCCGCACGCGGCTCGATATGGCCCCGGACAACATGGCCGACATGACGGCCAAACACGAGGCCACGCCGTCGTCTGAACCGGGAGTCTATCGCTTCAAGGCGGACCTCACCATGGCCGGCGGCTGGGCATTCCGCATGATGGCCAAGGTGCCGGGCGAGAAGGACACGGTCGAAGGCGTCGTCGTGTTCCAGGCCAAAGACTGAGGAGCCTCCCATGACCAAGCTCCTCACCGGGGGGATCGCCATCGCGGCGATCCTCACCGCAAGCGTTGCCGGCTACCGACTTGGTGCCGGCACATGGCCTGATCCGCGGACATGGACCGCGACGTCCGCGCAAAAGGCCGCCGCGATGCCCGCCGATGCGCCTAAAGAGCGCAAGGTGCTCTATTGGAAGCACCCCGACAACGACTCCGACTTCGCCGCCGAGCCGAAAAAGACCAGCGATGGCCGTGACTACGTGGCTGTCTACGATGACCAGGAGGTCGATTTCGCTCAGGCGAAGCCGAAGGAGCCGCCCTTAGCAGCAGGCGGCGGACCGAAGAAGTTGCTCTACTACCGCAATCCGATGGGCTTACCCGACACCTCACCCCTTCCGAAGAAGGACTGGATGGGGATGGACTACATCCCCGTCTACGAGGGCGAGGAGGACGAGCCCGGCACGGTCAAGGTCAGTGTCGCCAAGTTGCAGAACGCCGGCGTACGCTCGGAACCGACAGCGATGCGCCGCCTCGTGCGGCCCATCCGTGCACCAGGAATCGCCAAGCCTGACGAGCGCACGCTGCTGACAGTCGCACTCCGAGCCGACAGCTTCATTGAGTGGCTCTACGTCAACGAGACCGGGCGGCATGTGAAAAAGGGCGAGCCGCTGTTCCGCATCTACAGCCCCGACATGGTCAAGGTGCAGGTCGACTACCGCATCTCGGCCAACGCTTCCGGGCTTCGTGATGATCGCGGCGCGCTGCGTCGTATGGAAAACCTGCAAATCCCTGAAGCGGTGCTTGTCGAACTCAAGCGCACGCGTGAGCCCGTCATCTCGTTCGACTGGACGTCGCCCGTGTCGGGCGTCGTCATGCAGAAGAAGGCCATCGAGGGCATGATGATGAAGGCCGGCGACGAGATGCTGCGCCTCGCCGATCTCTCGTCGATCTGGGTCATTGCCGATGTGCCCGAGCAGGACATCGCGCAGATCCGCGTCGGTACGAGGGCGAAGGTGTCGTTCCGAGCATTCCCGAACGAAGTGTTCGACGGGCGCGTGACCTTCATCCTACACGAGCTCGAGATGGCGACGCGGACGGCCAAAGTCCGCATCGAGGTTGCCAATCTCGATCACCGCATCAAGCACGAGATGTTCGCGGACGTGGAGATCAACGCTGGTGACGGCGAGGCCGAGCGCCTCAGCGTGCCCGTATCGGCCCTGATCGACAGCGGCAACCGGCAGGTGGTGATCGTCGATCGCGGCAAAGGCCGGTTCGAGCCCCGCGCCGTCAAGGTTGGGCTCAGAGGCGACGGCTTCATCGAGATCGCGGAGGGGATCAAGGCTGGCGAGAACGTCGTGGTCGCGGCGAACTTCCTGATCGATGCCGAAAGCAATCTCAAGGCCGCGTTGTCGAGCTTCACGTCGGAGCCGCCGAAGGATGCTGGTGCGCCGGCGACGGAGAAGAAGCCATGATCGCGCGGCTCATTCGCTGGTCGGCCGGGAACGTCATGCTGGTCCTGATCGCGACAGTGCTCGCGGCCGGATCCGGGCTCTACGCGGTGACCAAGGTTCCGCTCGACGCCATTCCCGACCTCTCGGACACGCAGGTCATTGTGTTCACGGAGTTCTCCGGCCAAGCGCCGCAAGTGGTCGAGGATCAGGTCACCTTCCCGGTCTCGACCGCCATGCTGTCGGTGCCGCGCTCGAAGGTCGTGCGCGGCTTCTCGTTCTTCGGCGTCTCGTTCGTCTACGTCATCTTCGAGGAAGGGACCGACATCTATTGGGCGCGCTCGCGCGTGCTCGAATACCTCTCCGCCGCTTCGCGGACCTTGCCGCAGGGCGTGGTGCCGACACTCGGGCCCGACGCGACGGGTGTCGGCTGGGTCTACCAGTACGCGGTGATGGCCGAGAAGCGGAACCTCGCCGAGCTTCGCACCACCCAGGACTGGCAGGTGCGCTTCGCCGTCGCCAAGGCCGAGGGCGTGGCCGAGGTCGCGAGCGTCGGCGGCTTCGTCCGGCAGTATTCCGTGGTCGTCGATCCGCGCCGGCTGCGCGCCTTCGACATCCCGCTGGTCAAGCTGCGCGAGGCGATCCGCTCGTCCAACATGGATGTCGGCGGACGCGTCGTCGAGCTGGCCGAAGCCGAGTTCATGGTGCGCGGGCGGGGCTATCTCAGAAGCGTCGCCGACATCGAGAACATCGTGCTCAAGGCCGAGTCTGGCACGCCCGTGCTTATCAAGGACGTAGCACGCGTCGAGTTGGCACCCGATGAACGCCGCGGCGTCACCGAGCTCAACGGCGAGGGCGAGGTCGTCTCCGGCATCGCCATTCAGCGCTACGGGCAGAACGCGCTCTCCGTGATCGGCAGCATCAAGTCGCGGCTCAGCGAGATCAAGGGCAGCCTGCCGGACGGCACCACCATCGTACCGGTCTACGACCGCTCCGAGCTCATCCATCGTGCGATCGCGACGCTCAAGACCACGCTGATCGAGGAAAGCCTGATCGTCGCGCTGGTCTGCTTCGTGTTCCTCTTGCACGCGCGCAGCGCGCTCGTCGCCATCCTCACGCTGCCGCTCGGCATTCTCATCGCCTATACGTGCATGTGGGCGCTCGGCATCTCCTCCAACATCATGAGCCTCGGCGGCGTCGCCATCGCTATCGGTGCCATGATCGACGCGGCGATCGTCATGATCGAGAATGCGCACAAGCATCTGGAGCGGGCGCCCGCAGGCCAGCCTCGCACAGAGATCCTGATCGAGGCGGCGAGCGAGGTCGGCCCGTCGCTCTTTTTCTCGCTGCTCGTCATCACCGTCTCGTTCCTGCCGATCTTCGCGCTCGAGGCGCAGGAGGGGCTGCTGTTCAAGCCGCTGGCCTGGACCAAGACCTTTGCGATGGCGGCCGCCGCGCTGTTGTCGGTGACCGTCGTCCCGGCACTCATGGTGCTGTTCGTGCGCGGGCGCATCGTCGCCGAGCACAGGAACCCCATCAATCGCGTCCTGATCCGGATCTACCGCCCGATCATCTCCGGCGTGCTGAGGGCGAAAGGCACGACCATTGCCGTGGCGATGGTCGTGCTCGTGGGCAGCCTGTGGCCGGCGACGAGGCTCGGCTCGGAGTTCATGCCGAACCTCAACGAAGGCACGATCATGTACATGCCGACGACGCTGCCCGGCCTCTCGATCACCAAGTCGGCCGAGCTGCTGCAGGTCCAGAACCGCATCATCAAGACCTTTCCCGAGGTCGCGAGCGTGTTCGGCAAGGCGGGTCGCGCGGCGACCGCGACCGACCCCGCGCCCACAGAGATGTTCGAGACCGTCATCAACCTGAAGCCCGAACGCCAATGGCGGGCGGGAATGACGGTCGACACGTTGATCCGGGAGATGGACAAGGCGCTCCAGTTCCCCGGCGTCTCCAATGCCTGGACCATGCCGATCAAGGCGCGCATCGACATGCTGGCGACCGGCATCCGCACGCCGGTCGGCGTCAAGGTGATCGGGCAGGATCTGAACGTGATCGAGACGCTCGCGCGCGAGATCGAGGTTGCGATCAAGACCGTGCCCGGCACGTCGAGCGCCTTCGCCGAACGCATCATCGGCGGCTACTACCTCGACATCGAGCCCGACCGGCACGAGCTAGCGCGCTACGGCTTGATGATCTCCGACGTGCAGCAGGTGGTTGCCTCCGCGCTCGGCGCCGAGACGGTGACGACCACGGTCGAGGGTCGCGAGCGGTATGGCGTGTCGGTGCGCTATCCGCGCGACGTGCGCTCCGATCCCGACGCGATCGCGCGCGAGGTGCTGGTTTCGCTGCCGAACGGCGCCTCGATCCCGCTCGGACAGGTGGCCAGGGTGAAGCTGGTGCAGGGCCCGGCCTCGATCCGCACCGAGAATGCCCAGCTTGCCGCCTACATCTTCGTCGACGCCCGCGAGCGCGACCTCGGCAGCTACGTCGCCGACGCCAAGTCCGCCGTGGCGGCGGCGGTGAAGTTCCCGCCGGGCTACTACGCGGTCTGGAGCGGTCAGTACGAGTACTACGAGCGCGCCAAGCAGCGCCTCGCGGTCGTCGTGCCGCTGACGCTGCTGCTGATCCTGCTGCTGCTCTACCTCAACTTCCGCCGCATGACGGAGACGCTGATCGTCATGCTGTCGTTGCCTTTCGCACTGGTCGGCGGCCTTTGGCTGATGTGGTGGATGGGGTTCAACCTGTCGGTTGCCGTCGCGGTCGGGTTCATCGCACTCGCTGGCGTCGCGGCCGAGACCGGCGTCATCATGCTGATCTACCTCGATCACGCCTGGGAGGCGCAGATGCGGAAGGCGCTTGCGCAAGGACGTGCCGTCACTCGCGCCGATCTCCATGCCGCCATCATGGAGGGCGCCGTCGAGCGCGTGCGCCCGAAGATGATGACGGTGATCGCCATCATGGCCGGCCTCGTTCCGATCCTGTGGAGCCACGGCACCGGCTCCGAGGTCATGCAGCGCATCGCCGTGCCGATGATCGGCGGCATGGTGTCGTCGACCATCCTCACCCTCGTCGTCATCCCGGCGATCTATGCGGTGGTGAAGGGTTGGCGGCTGAAGGAGCATGTCGCTCGACCCGCCGGCCTGCTCACGACCGCGGCCTGACGCTCAAGGCGTGCAGCAGCCTTGGTCGCGCCCTGCCCGCTCGTCCTGGATCGGCGGACAGGGCACATCGCCGTACGAGCAATAGACGCAGCAATCGCCCGTCTTCGGCTTGAGCGTAACGCCGCATTGGTCACAGACGTGAATGTACTGGCACGCATCGGTCGGCATCGTGTGCGTCGAGCGATGCCCGCACTTTGGACAGGTGAGGGTCGACGGCATCTCGATCATCGGCAGGGACTCCCAGATCAGTGAGGCAAGCGGCTCGGCGCACAGATCGTCGCGCCGAGCAGGCGAAAGGCACTCTACATCATGCAGCCCATCCCCGTGAGAAGCTGATCGGCCTTCTTCTGCTGGCCCGCAGTGAGACCGGCGTACAACGCCGAAAGGGCCGGCCTGATCTCCTTCAGCGCCTGCGTGCGCTTCTCCATCATGGCAATGCGTGTGTCGATCCGCTCGACCGGCGATTTCGCGTCCATCATCGACGTCATCGACTTCTGCATGTCTTGCATGCCCTGCAGGTTCTTTCTGATCTGCGCGGCATAGGCTTCCCAGGCCGGATTCTGGGCATCGGTTATGGCAAGCTCCGCCTTCAGGAAGGCGATCCGGCCCTCGGCGTGGCTCGAGCTCCCGCCCATCATCGGACAGTTGGCCATCATGTCCATCATGCCCGGACCCATCATTCCGTGCCCCATCATGCCGCCGCCCATCATCCGGCCCATCATGCCGGGTCCCGCCATGCCACCGGGCATTGGGGCCTGCGGTTGTCCCTGAGCCGCACCGGGCGCGGCACCGCCCGGGTGATGCGGATCCGGGGCGGGCTGCGCCATAGCGGACGCGGTGCCGCCGATCAGAAGCCCGGCCATGACGGCCGCCGTCGAAAGTCGTTTGAGGGATGTCAGCATCTTGCTCTCC
Source organism: Hyphomicrobium sp. (assembly GCA_002928955.1). Lineage (GTDB taxonomy): Bacteria > Pseudomonadota > Alphaproteobacteria > Rhizobiales > Hyphomicrobiaceae > JAKAML01. Next base: position 28,501 of record PERT01000014.1, read on the forward strand.
TTCTGGTTATTGTCTCGGTGACCGACGAGCGGCGCTCGTTGATAGGCTCAGCCCGGAGTTCCGATGGCAAAATCGGGCGTAACCGCCACGCAGATTGCCGGAGTACCTGTTTCCGACCCGCCAGACAGCTTGATCCAGTTCAGTCGCGGCCGAGATCAGCGAACCGGGGCATGAGAACTCTAGCTGTGCGCCGGTAACTCTGCGTGTCGCGTTCGTTTCAAAATGTGAGCAACAGTCGATGCAGCGCCGATCACGTGATCGCGACGTCACGCTCAGTCCAAGGTCGTCGACCGGTCGCGATCCAAAGAACCAATGTCGGAACGATGATCCATTGGAGCAGCGGCGCCAATCCCGTTCCCAGTGGCGGCAATGTCGGCATGAGGTCGGAGTAGCTCCAACTGCCTCGAACGCTGACGTTCAGCCACTCGCTGTAGATCGTGTAGCCGACGCCGAGCAGCAGCGTTGCCAGCCACACCGGCCTGCCGTCCGCAGCGGGCCATTTCGGCCGACCGAGAACGGAAAGGACCGCCAAGAGGGACAGCCCGGCGATCATCACATCGCCGGTAGTGCAATGGACGACGGCGAACGACTGCTCACGAGGCGTTCCGGTGGTCCACAGCGTGTAGAGCGGCAGCTGCAGCACCTCCCATACAAGGTGCGCCATGAATGACGCACCGAGATACCAGCGCAGCGCCCGAGGCCAGTCGGAACGGCTCGCGGACTCCTCGCTCAAAGTTCACAGCCTCACGTAGTTGAGCCGCAGCGCATTGCCGATGACACTGACGGACGACAGCGCCATCGCGGCGGCGGCGATGATCGGCGAGAGCAGTATCCCGAGGAAGGGGTAAAGGACGCCGGCCGCGATCGGAACGCCCGCCGCATTGTAGATGAACGCGAAGAACAGGTTCTGGCGGATGTTCGACATCGTCGCTGCAGAGAGGTGGCGTGCGCGTACGATGCCGTTGAGATCGCCCTTGAGCAACGTCACGCCGGCGCTTTCCATGGCGACATCCGTGCCGGTTCCCATCGCGATGCCGACATCGGCCGCGGCGAGCGCGGGGGCGTCGTTCACCCCATCACCCGCCATCGCGACCACACGCCCGTGAGCCTGGAGACGCTGGACGATCTTGCCCTTGTCCTCGGGCAGAACCTCGGCCTCGACCTCGGCAATGCCGAGCTTCCTGGCGACTGCCTCTGCGGTCGTGCGGTTGTCGCCGGTCAGCATGACCACGCGGATTCCCGCCAATCGAAGGGCGGAGATCGCCGCGGGGGTCGTCGGCTTGATCGGATCCGAGATCGCGATGACGCCACCCGGTCGGCCATCGAGCGCGACGAAGATCGCGGTCGCGCCGTCCCGGCGCAACGCGTCGGCCGCCGATGCGAGGCCCGCCGTGTCGATGCCCGCGTCCTGCATGATCCGCTGATTGCCGATGACGATCTTGTGCCCCTCGACGGATCCGACGACGCCTTTGCCGACGGGCGAGTCGAAGCCAGCCGGCTGTGTAAGCGCGAGACCCCGCTCGTTCGCCGAACGGACAATTGCTGCCGCAAGCGGATGCTCGCTCGACCGCTCCAGACTCGCCGCCAGTCGCAGCAGCTCGGCTTCGTCGATGCTGGGCATTGTCCTGATCGCGACGACGCTCGGCTTACCCTCGGTCAGCGTGCCGGTCTTGTCGATCACGAGGGTGTCGATCTTCTCCATCCGCTCGAGAGATTCCGCGCTCTTGATCAGCACGCCGGACTGCGCTCCGCGTCCGACGCCGACCATGATGGACATAGGTGTTGCGAGACCAAGCGCGCAGGGACATGCGATGATGAGCACGGAGACCGCCGCAATCAGCCCGAAGGTCAGCCGTGGTTCCGGTCCCCACACAAGCCACGCGGCAAAGGCAACGAGCGCGACAAGGATGACCAGCGGAACGAACCAGCCAGACACCTGGTCAGCGAGCCGCTGGATGGGGGCACGGCTCCGTTGCGCCTGGGCGACCATCTGGACGATCTGAGCCAGAACGGTGTCGCGGCCCACCTTGTCGGCACGCATGATGAAGCTGCCGGATTCGTTGATCGTGCCGCCAACCACCATGTCGCCGACGGACTTCGTCACCGGCATGGACTCACCGGTGACCATTGATTCGTCGATGGCACTGCGGCCGTCGATGATTTCGCCGTCCACGGGCACGCGCTCTCCGGGTCGGACTCTCAGGCGATCACCTGCCGCCACCAGCTCGAGGCTCACGTCCTCGTCGGACCCGTCGGGATTGATACGCCGCGCCATTTTGGGCGAGAGATCGAGCAGGGCGCGGATCGCACCGCTGGTTTGCTCCCGCGCTCTCAGCTCCAGGACCTGGCCGAGCAGGACAAGTACGGTGATGACGGCGGCTGCCTCGAAATAGATCGCGACCGACCCGTCAGAGGCGCGCATGGCCGCCGGAAAAAGACCAGGCCAGATCGTGCCAACAACGCTATAGACCCACGCCACGCCCGTGCCCATGGCGATCAGCGTGAACATGTTGAGGTTCCGCGTCCGGACCGAGGTCCAGCCACGCTCGAAGAAAGGCCAACCTGCCCACAGCACGACCGGCGTCGCGAGAACGAGCTGAACCCAGTTGGACGTCTGCTGCCCGAGCCATTGATGCAGCCCCGTCATGTGCCCGCCCATCTCGAGGGCGATCACGGGGACCGAGAGCGCGAGACCGATCCAGAACCGCCGCGTCATGTCGACGAGCTCCGGATTGGGTACGCTGTCTGCCGAGACGACATCGGGCTCGAGCGCCATGCCGCAGATGGGACATGAGCCGGGGCCTTGTTGCCGGACTTCGGGGTGCATCGGGCACGTGTAGATCGTGCCGTCCGGAATGGGCGCCGGTGGCTTCGTCTCGGGCTTCAGATATCGGGCCGGCTCAGCGATGAACTTCTCGCGACACGCGGCCGAGCAGAAATAATAGGGCAGGCCGTCGTGTGTATGCCGGTGCTTTGCCGTATGAGGGTCTACGGCCATACCGCAGACCGGGTCGGTCACTGTCCGACCGGCAGCGTCGGTACGGCCATTTGAATGGTCGCGGTGCGGACTTGCTGGCCGGTGCGAGTGCTCATCATTCACGGTCATCCTGGCACCTTTGCCTGAGCGATGTTGCAAGTGGATCGTAGGTCTTCCGCGATGCAGAACATGAGTGGCGGTGCGGATCGCGACAAGCCGGAACCACGAAGTGAAACACTTTGAAACAGAGCCGATACCGGGCGATACGAAAGCTGCGCTAAGCTTTCCCCTCCCACAGCCGACGGCGAGCCATGACCACCAAAGACCCGGAACCCAGCTCACAGCCCGCAACCAGCGATGGGCATATCCTGATCGTCGATGACGATCCGCAGATCCGTCAGCTCGCCGGAAAGTTCCTGCGTGAGCACGGCCATCGCGTAACCATGGCCCGCGACGGCCGCGAGATGCGTCAGGTCCTGGAGACCGTGGCCATTGACCTCGTCCTGCTGGACATCATGCTCCCTGGCGGCAACGGTCTCGAGCTTTGCAAGGAAATCCGCACCCGCTCCTCGCTGCCGGTCATCATGCTGACGGCGAGAGGCTCAGAGACCGACCGGATCGTCGGTCTCGAGATCGGGGCCGACGACTACGTTTCGAAGCCCTTCAATCCGCGCGAGCTGTTGGCGCGAATCAACTCGGTCCTCCGGCGCACGCGCAACCATCACGGCGCGACCCACGAAAGTGGCGGCCATCTGCTGCGGTTCGACGGGTGGTCGCTCGACACGCGGCGCCGGGAGCTGAACGATCCGGGCGGCGTGATCATCGACCTCTCGACCGGGGAGTATGACCTGCTGCTCACCTTTCTCGAGCAGCCGCAGCGCGTCCTCACCCGCGATCAATTGATGGATAGCGCAAAACACCGGATGGCCACCGGCTTCGATCGGGCCATCGACATCCAGGTGAGCCGGCTCCGCAAGAAGCTCGGCTCCGACGACGACGGGCAAGCGATGATCAAGACCATTCGCGGATCGGGATACATGTTCGTGCCGGCGGTGACCCGCACATGATACGCGCAGTCGACACCATTGCTGCCCGGGCGATCCTGGTCTCGTTGCTCGGAATCACGCTCGTGCATGTGCTGAGCCTCTGGACCTACCAGCGTGCGCTCGATCAGGAGTTGTCGCGCGCGCACGATGCGAGCCTTGCCGAGCGGCTCCTCTCCATCAAGCGCAGTGTCGCCGCCGCGCCGCCCGGCCAGCGCGAGACATTGGCGCATGACCTGTCCGGCGGCCCGATCGAGGCGCATTGGAACCTGAGCAAGGGTGCGGTCGCCGGTGGCCCCGGCGTCGATGTCTGGACCGGCCTCAGCGAGCAGATCAAGAGGCTCGCAGAGGATACGAAGAGCGGCGATGTCGTGATCGGAACCAGCCCCGACCCCCACGTTGCTCTTGTCTCCCTTCGATTGCCTGACGACAGCTGGCTCAATGTCAGCCTGTTCGCAACCAGTCGCGCGCCGGCCTCCGGTCACGGCACTCTCCTCTCCACGAGTCTCATGGCGCTCGGTGTCGTGCTCATGTCACTCCTCATGGCGCGTTGGTTGACGAGGCCGATACGGGAGATCGCCGACGCCGTCACCCTTCTCTCGCCGGAGGATGTCGCGACGTCCGTCCCCGAGGCCGGGCCGCTGGAGGCGCGGCATCTTGCGCGGGCGTTCAACGACATGAGCCGGCGCATTTCCGAACTCATCACGCGCCGGACGCAGGCGCTGGCAGCCGTTTCTCATGACCTGAGAACGCCGCTGACGCGGCTCCGGCTCCGATTGGATGACGTGCCCGATCCCGCCCTGCAGCGGTCCATGGCGAGCGATATCGACGAGATGGAGCAGATGGTCGAGGCAACATTGTCGTACCTCAAGGGCGATGAGCCGGAGGAACCTGTACGCGCCATCGACCTCGTGGCGCTGTTGGAAACCATCGTCAACGACGCCCGTGACATGGGGCGTGACGCTCAACTCGATGGACCCGCTCATCTGGTGGTCAACACGCGGCGGCTCGGCATCAAGCGCGCATTCTCCAATCTGATCTCGAATGCCTTGCGCTATGGCACGCGAGTCCGGGTCGGCGTCCAGCGCCGTCAAGCGGAGGTCGTGGTAACGATCGACGATAACGGCCCAGGCATCCCGGTGGAGAAGCTCGATGCGGTCCTCGAGCCCTTCGTGCGACTTGAGGAGTCGCGCAGTGCGGCGACCGGCGGCGTCGGCCTGGGCCTCACCATTGCGAAGAACAATGTCGAGGCCAATGGGGGCCGACTGAAGCTTGTGAATCGCCTCGAAGGTGGCCTGACTGCTACGGTCGTGCTGCCGGGCACCTGACCTGCCTACCAGAAGGTCGACAGCATCGGGGTGTCCCGATGCTGCCGATCGGTGCGATGCGAAATGCACACCGCGTTGTCCTCAGCCGCCGCTCTTCTGCTGATCCTCGAAGAAGCAGTCGGACCACCTCTTGCAGTGGTCGGCCTGCGCTGCCGTGGCGACGCCGGTGAGCGACAGGATCAGGAACGTGCCGACGAGAATGCGTCTCATGATGAGCCTCCAATAGTAGCTTGGTTATTTTTTGCTCGGCCATCTGCGAATTGCCCTTCGTTTCAAAAGGGACGGATCAGATGTGAAGCACGGCAAGAATAGCAAACGGCTGTTTCACCGTTATTTCGGCGCGGTTCCAAATTGTTTCGTGCGCAGAATTGTCCTGATTGGCGGGTGACTACGCTCGACGACGGCTGGCTGAAACAACTTGTTACAGTCGCGAAACGCGCAGTCACGCGGGGCAGGCTAGGGTCGCTCGATTGGAGATGTTCTCAGCGAGAGGCCACATGTGGATTCTGCCCGGCAAGTTCGCGATTCCGCTCTTGTTCGCGGCGGCGCTGCTCTCTGGTCTTGCGTCGGCTCATGCCCACGAGGGACACGACCACGGCGCGCCGCCTCCGCCGACCTCGAGCACGATCGCACCGCGCGCCGACGCTTCGTCGCCCGACCTGGAGCTCGTCGTCATCGCGCGCGGCGACAAGCTCGAGGTCTATCTCGACACGTTTCGCGGAAACGAGCCTGTCGAGGGCGCCGAGATCGAGATCGATGCCCCGGGTGGCGTCCTGAAGCCGACTTCTGCGGGGCCGGGCGTTTACAGCGTGGCCGCACCCTTTGCCGCAAGGCCCGGCAATCATGACCTGGCTGTCACCATCTCGACGAAGGGCATCGTCGATGTCCTGACTGCTACACTGAAGGTTCCACCCTCTCCTCAGCCGCAGGCTGCGGCCGGTACGCGTCAGTGGTGGGGGATCGATCCGGCCTTTGCCCAGGAATTGAGCCAGCGCGTCGGCCAGCCCGGCACGTCACTCTTGTTGCTCGTCGGTCTTGGATTTCTTGCAGGCGTTGGTGCAACGATTCTGGCGCTGCGACGCAGGCGCTCGGCCGCCGGCCTGATCCTCCTGATGGCACTCGTTCCACTGTTCGTCACGACCGAGGCGTCGGCCGATGTGGCGCCGAGAGCCGTGGCTGCCGATATTGCGACACGCGATGTCTCTCAGCGGTTCCCTGACGGAGCGCTGTTCGTGCCGAAGCCGACGCAGCGGATTCTCGGACTCCGCACAACCTTTACCGAGCAACGTGCCCATCGCCGCTCGATCGAGCTTCCGGGGCGCGTCATACCCGACCCGAACGCGAGCGGGCTCGTCCAGGCGGCCGTGGGCGGTCGCCTGCTGCCGCCGCCCGGCGGGTTCAAGCCGCTCGGCACAGCCGTCAAGGCGGGCAACGTCCTGGCCTATGTGCACCCGCCGATCAGCGCCGCCGACCTGACGACGCAGCAGCAGCAGGCGCGGGAGCTAGATCAGCAGATCTCCGTTGTTTCGCGCAAGGTCGAGCGGTTGCGCGCCATCGAGAAGATCATCGCGAGGGGGCAACTCGAGGACGCGGAACTGGAACTGAAGGGTCTGCAGGAGCGTCGGGCGAACCTGGCGCGCGCCAACAAGGAACCGGAGCCGCTGCTGGCACCCGTCGATGGTGTGATCGCCGCCTCCAATGCCGTTGCAGGACAGATGGCCGAGCCGAACTCGATCATTTTCCAGATCGTCGATCCCGCCCGCCTCTGGGTCGAGGCGCTGAGCTTCGAGCCGCAATCGACCAACGGCGCGGCCCAGGGGCTTTTTGCCGGCGGCAAGTCGATCGAGTTGGCCTACGTCGGCACCGGTCTTGCCGATCGCAACCAATCGGTGCCGGTGCATTTTTCAATTCGCAGTGACACGGACGGCCTCCGCGCCGGCCAATTCCTGACGGTTCTGGCCACCACGACCAGCGACCGCAAGGGCATTGCCGTGCCTCGCGAGGCGGTCCTGCGCGGCACCAACGGGCAGAGCATCGTCTTCGAGCACTCCAATGCCGAGCGCTTCGTGCCGCGCGAGGTGCGCATCGAGCCGCTCGACGCGGAAAGAGTGCTGATTGTCGCCGGCATCGACGCCGGCAAGCGCGTCGTCACGCAGGGCGCCGAACTCTTGAACCAGATCCGCTGACGGGGCAGCCATGTTCACTTTCCTGGTCGCCTCGTCGCTCCGCAATCGTCTGCTCGTGCTCGCGCTCGCAGCCGTGATGGTGCTGTATGGCGCCTTCACCCTGCAACGGCTTCCGGTCGACGTGTTCCCGGATCTCAATCGTCCCACCGTCACGATCATGACCGAGGCGGAGGGGCTGGCGCCGACCGAGGTCGAGCAGCTGGTCTCGTTCCCCATCGAGACCCAGATGAACGGTCTGCCCGGCGTCTCGCGCGTGCGGTCTGTGTCCGGCGTCGGTCTGTCCATCGTCTATGTCGAGTTCGAGTGGGGAACCGACATCTTCCGCAACCGCCAGCAGATCTCCGAGCGGCTGGGGCTGGTCAAGGATCAGCTTCCCGCCAACGTGACACCGCAGATGGGGCCGATCAACTCCATCATGGGCCAGATCCTGATGTTCGCGGTCACGGCCGAGACGGCGGACCCGATGGCGGTGCGCGAGATCGCCGACTTCGTGATCCGGCCACGCCTCCTGACCATCCCCGGCGTCGCCCAGGTCATCCCGATCGGCGGCGAGGTGCGCCAGTTCCGTGTCGCGCCGAACACACCCGCCATGCGCGCGCTCGGCGTCACGCTCGAGCAGATGGAGCGGGCGCTCGAGCGGTTCGGCACGAACAGCGGCGGCGGCTTCGCCGACCAGTACAGCCGCGAATATCTGATCCGCAACATCGGGCGCACGCTGAAGCTCGAGGACCTGCGCGACGTCGTCATCGCCGCCGAGGGCGGCCGCTCGGTCTATCTGCATCAGGTCGCGGAGGTGAGCTACGGGGCGCGGCTGAAGCGCGGCGAAGCGGGCTTCATGGGCAAGCCCGCCGTCATCGTCTCGGTCGAGAAGCAGCCGGCGATCGATACGGTCAAGCTGTCGGCGGAAGTCGAGCGCGCCTTGTCGGAGCTCAACGCGACGATGCCGAAGGGCATCAAGATCGACAACATCGTCTTCCGGCAGGCCAACTTCATTGAAACCTCGATCGGCAACGTCAAGACGGTGCTGTTCGAGGCGGTGGTCGTCGTCGCGATCATCCTGTTCCTGTTCCTGCTCAATGTCCGCACGACGTTCATCTCGTTGATGGCTATCCCCGTCTCGATCCTGATCACGGCCATTGTGTTCTACGCCCTCGGGCTCTCGATCAATACGATGACGCTCGGCGGGCTCGCCATTGCCATCGGCGAGCTGGTCGACGACGCGGTGGTCGATGTCGAGAACATCTTCCGCCGCCTGCGCGAGAACCGCGAGGCCGGCAATCCCCGTTCGACATTCGCCGTCGTGGTCGGCGCCAGCCAGGAGGTCCGCTCGGGCATCGTCTACGCGACGATGATCATCGTGCTCGTGTTCGTGCCGCTGTTCGCTTTGTCCGGTATCGAGGGACGTCTGTTCGCGCCCCTCGGGCAGGCGTACATCATCTCGATCCTGGCGAGCCTCGTGGTCTCGATCACTCTGACCCCAGTTATGGCCTACTACCTTCTCCCAAGTCTCAAGCGGCTGGATGAGCACGAGGGGTGGCTGGTCCGCAACCTGAAGCGGGGCAATCGCGCGCTGCTCGCATGGTCGTTCGCGCATCCGCGCACGCTCATGATCGGCGTCACGATCGGCGTGCTCGCGGCGCTGGCCGCGGCCGTGGCGCTGCCGCGCGCCTTCCTGCCGCCCTTCAACGAAGGCACGCTGACGATCAACACGCTGTTCCAGCCCGGCATCTCCCTGGCGGAAAGCCATCGCATTGGGCTTGTCGCCGAACGCCTCATCATGGAGGTTCCGGAGGCAAAGCTCGTCGCCCGCCGGACCGGCCGCGCCGAGCTGGACGAGCATGCCGAGGGCGTCCATTCATCCGAGATCGAGGTCGATCTCAGGCCTTCGGGCCGCACGAAGAACGAGATCATCAACGACATCCGCAGCCGCCTGTCGGTCCTGCCCGCAGCCACCAACATCGGCCAGCCAATCTCGCATCGGCTCGACCACATGCTCTCCGGCGTTCGGGCCCAGATCGCGGTCAAGATCTTCGGCGAGGATCTCGATACCCTGCGCGGCCTCGCGGAAGAGCTACGCCAGCGCCTGTCGAAGGTCCCGGGCGTCGTGGACCTCCAGGTCGAGCGCCAGGTGCGCATTCCGCAGCTCGAGATCACGGTCAACTACAAGAAGGCCGCTCTCTACGGCTTGCAGCCCGCAAAGATCACCGAGGAGCTCGAACGGCTGTCCAACGGGCGACTCGTGTCGCGGCTTATCGACGGCAGCAAGCGGTTCGACCTCGTCGTGCGACTTCCCGACCGCACGCGCACCACGCAAGGGCTCTCGGACCTGCTCATCGAGACGCCGGCCGGATGGATTCCCCTGCGGCAGGTGGCAGAGGTCAAGGAGACCGACGGTCCCAACCAGATTCTGCGCGAGAATACCAAGCGGCGGATTGTGGTGCTCGCGAACTCCGACGGCGAGCGCGACATGGCCGCGATCATCGCCGACATTCGCCGCGAGCTTGCCGCCGCGAAACTGCCGACCGGCTTCTTCACCAGCCTCGAGGGCACCTTCCAGGCCCAGGAAGAGTCGATGCGCACGATCGCCGGCCTGTCGGTCATATCGCTGGCGATGATCTTCGCCATTCTCTACAGCCGCTATCGCTCGGTGCTGTTCGCGCTCATCATCATGGGCAGCGTGCCGCTCGCGCTGATCGGCTCGGTGATCGCACTGTGGTGGGCCGGACAGCCGCTGTCCGTCGCCAGCATGATCGGCTTCATCACATTGACCGGCATTGCGACGCGCAACGGAATCCTGAAGATCAGCCACTACATCAATCTCGCCATTCACGAGCGGGTTCCGTTCGGGCCCGATCTCGTCGTGCGCGGCAGCCTTGATCGCCTCACGCCCGTACTCATGACGGCGCTCTCTGCCGGTATCGCGCTCGTGCCGCTGATGATCGGGGCGGATGCGCCCGGCAAGGAGGTTCTGAGCCCCGTCGCCGTCACGATCTTCGGCGGATTGATCAGTGCGACGCTGCTCGACACCGCTCTGACCCCACTCCTCTTCCTGCGCTATGGCCGCAAGCCCTTGGAGCGACTCGTCGCCGAGGCGCACGCAAGCGCCGCGGACAACGCCCTTCCCGGCGCCACCGTGCGCCCGATGGAAGCCTACTGACGTCAATCAACTCAGGAGACCGATCATGAACCGAATTCGTACGACCGTGCTGTTGCTGGCAGCTTCTCTTGCTGCGGCCCCCGCCGCATTTGGCCACGAGGCGGCCAAAGGACAGAACGGCGGCCTCAGGGTCGATGCCGGCAAGTACCACGCCGAGCTGGTCGTCAATGGCACGCCGACCGTCGCCGTCTTCCTCAGCGATGCCGACGACAAGCCCATCCCGGCCGCCGGTTTCAAGGCCAACGCCATCCTCGTCATCGACGGCAAATCGCAGCGGTTCGAGCTTGCGCCGGCTGACGGCTCCAAGCTCACCGGAACCGCTCCGGCCGCCGTGCAGCCGGGTACCAAGGGCGCCATTCAGATCACCGCACCGGACGGCACGACTGCCCAGGCCAAGTACTGAGCCGCCTCGCAACGGAGATGATCATGAGCAGTACGATGAGTCAAAAAACTCTGAGCCGGCGGTCCTTCATCCAATCGGGCATCGCCTTCGGCGGTGCGCTGGCGACTGGTGCGCGATGGTCGCCTGCAATGGCCACAGCGCCCGTGCTGAAGGTCTATTCGCGGACCATTGAAGTGAACAGGCAGGCTGCCAAAGTCTTCAGCGTGGCGGCCAAAGACGGCGCAAAGGGAATCTACGCGAACGAGGGGGACCGCTTGTCGGGATCCTTGTTCAACGCCACGGACGAGCCGCTGCAGATGCACTGGCACGGCCAGATCAAGGCGCCTTATGACCAGGATCGGGCGCGCCCCGGCGGTAGCGCGCTTCCACCCGGCCAGTCGGATGCTCACGATTTCGAGCTCACGGCAGGCACGCACTGGATGCATTCGCATTCGCTGTCCGAGCAGCAGATGCTGGCCGCGCCGATGGTCGCGCGCGAGAAGGACACCGGCGACGTGCAAGATGTGGTCATCATGCTGCATGACTTCGCGTTCAGGTCGCCCCAGGAGATCCTGGCGGAGTTGGGTGGCAAATCGGCCCACGAGGGGCACGAAACTGCGGCACCGAGCCGGGCGCAGTCCATGCCCCCAGCGATGCCTGGAATGCCTCACGGGCCGGGGATGATGCATGCGATGCCCGGACCCGGCAGTAGTCCGATGATGATGGGCACGCCACACGCCAATGACGTTCGCTACGATGCTTATCTGGCGAATGACCGAACGCTGGATGATCCTGAGGTCGTGAAAGTCGACAGGGGCGGACGCGTGCGGCTCCGGGTCATCAACGGCGGCACGGCAACCGCGTTCTTCATCTCGATGCCTGGGTTGATTGCGCGCTGTGTCTCGGTCGACGGCACGCCGTGCCAGCCTGTGGAAGCGACGACGTTCCCGATCGCGCAGGGACAGCGTATTGATCTCGTCGCTGAAATCCCGGGGGATGGAGGCGCGTTCCCGGTCCTCGCGCAAGTCGAGGCATCGCAATTCGTCACCGGTATTGTGCTTGCCACACCGGGCGCCACGATCCGAAAGCTTGCAACATCGGCCGAGCAGACAAGCGGCATGGTTGATCTCGGCTTCGAATCGCAGATCCGTGCAGTGCAACCCCTGTCGCCGAAGCAGTCGGACAAAGCCTTCATGGTCATGCTCGGTGAGGAGCCGGGGTACCGCTGGACGATCAACGGCCGGGTCCACGGCGAGCACCAGCCGTTCGAGGTGCGGCTCGGCGAGCGTGTCGAGATGACATTCATGAACCCGACGATGATGATGCATCCGATGCACCTGCACGGACATCACTTCCAGGTCCTGGCCCTCGGTGGCAGGCGCTTCTCGGGCGCGGTACGCGACACCGTGATCGTTCCGCCCCATGCCCCGGTGACGATCGCCTTCGATGCCGCGCAGAGAGGCGCGTGGCTCATGCATTGTCACCACCTCTATCACATGGCCACCGGCATGATGACCGAGGTGCGGATCGTCTGAGGCGGCTCAGGTACCTTGTGCCCGGCAGGAAGGCGGAACCCTGCCGGCAACAGCAGGAGGGTTGCATGATGCAGGATAGCTGGATGTGGGGCATGGGCCTCGGGCATTGGCTCTGGCTGGTGCTGATCGCCCTCGTCGTCGCCGCGCTCGTCAAATACCTTTTCTTCCGGTAACGACCGCGGCCGGCCTCGTGCACTTGCTCTCGCTCAGCGGAGTGCGCCGGGCGAGCCGCGTCCTTGCGCAGCCTCATCGAGCGCCTGCCGGAGGATCAGGTACGAGGAGTTTAGGAACAGGCCGGCCATCGCCGCCGCGACGATCAAGTCCGGCCAGGCCGATGACGCAACCCAGACCATGCCCGCCGCCGCCATTACAGCAACGTTGCCGACCGCGTCGTTGCGAGAGCACAGCCAGACCGAGCGGACATTGGCGTCGCCGTCCTTGTAGCGCATCAGGAGAAGCACGCTCGTAACGTTCGCCGCGAGGGCAAGAAACCCGATGCCGCCCATGATCTCCGCGCGCGGCAGGCCGAGGACCAACACCTGGTAGGCCGTGGCGCTGAGCACCCAGAGGCCCATGAGCGTCAGGCTGACGCCCTTAACGAGCGCAGCCGACGAGCGAACCCTCAAGCTCGCGCCGATGACGGCGAGGCTCATGCCGTAGGTCAGGGTGTCTCCGAGAAAATCCAGCGCGTCGGCCTGCAGTGCCTGCGACCCTGCCATCTGGCCGGCAGCCATTTCGATGGCGAACATCGCCGCGTTGATGCCGATCACGATCCACAGCACGCTCTTGTATCGCGGGTCGAGCCCGTCGAAGCGGGGATTGCCGCCGCAGCCGCAGCCGCCGGATGCGCAGGCATCGCTCATGAGGACATCTCCCTTTTCGGACCGAGATCGAAAGCATACATTCTCTAGTGGCTAGAGGATCAAGAGGTGAAGCATGCCCAATGACGTCAGCATTGGCAGGGCCGCCGAGGCGACCGGCGTCAAGGTGCCGACCATCCGCTATTACGAAAGTGTAGGACTGCTGCCACGACCACCGCGCACGGAAAGCAATCGGCGGCTCTACGGCGAGCCCGATCTGGCGCGGCTCCGGTTCATCCGCCATGCGCGCGAGCTGGGATTCGAAATCGAGGCCATCAGGGCCATGCTGGACCTTCAGGCCCGGCCGGAATTGCCCTGCGCCGAAATCGATGCTCTGGCGCGCAGGCATCTCGCCGATGTCACGCGCCGGATCTCCAGCCTTGACGGGCTGAAGCGCGAGCTCGAGCGCATGATCAACTGTTGCCGACGCGGCCGAGTGGCCGACTGCCGGATCATTGAGACATTGCAGCACCACGAGCTTTGTCGCCATCATAGGCCGGCGCCTGACGCACGACGACGGCCAACGAAGGGACGAGGCCAAAGGCAGTAGCAACTCACGCGATCCCGATGCCACACCATGGATCGGTTTTGGTGGCGGATCGAGGTCGTTCGGAGCTGCCGCTTGACAAACGGACCCAATCACACGACTGACTAGAGTCATGCGAGCTTGGCGATGGGCATGTATGTTGGCTCTCCTACTTGTGGCACTGGTTGCCGCTGGTGGCTCGTCGTATGCGACGCCCCTGGTAGCGTCGGCCGCAGCGGAGGCTTGCGAAGCCTCAAGCCCGGTGGCGGGTGCGCAAACATGGCAAGCGGTTCCCTCGCACGACGCCGCTCACGACCATCGTTCCCATGAGCATGGTCCCGGTGAAGAGCATCAAGGCTGCCCGGATTGCGGCTGCTGCACGTGCGCAGGACATGGAGCGCACTCGCTTGCGGCCCCGCACCTGCCCCAATTGAACGCCACTGCGCATCGCCTGCCTGCATTCAAGGTCGATGACGCCTTGCGCCATCTGGGGGTTCGCTTCTCGCTCCTGAGACCTCCCCGAATCCTTGCATGATCCGTTGTGGACGCGGTTACGGCCGCGGCCCTCGTCGTCATGGCAAGGATTCAATGAATGTCTCGAAAAAAGTTGAGCCGTTGGCTCGCCGCGCTGGCGGCGACCTTAAGCCTGCCGGCGAATGCTGACGCTTCCACGCTGACCGGTCCGTTCCAGGCTGCCGTCGAGCGCAGCCCCGAGATTCAGGCGCTGCTCGCCCGGATGCCGGAGCAGGCGATCAAGCGCGACGCGGCGGGTGCGCTGCTGCCGGGTGGCTGGTCGGTATCGATCAGCAGTTCCTCCGACACCCTGACGACGCAACGTGGCGAGCGGGAAATTGACGCCGAAGCCGCGTTTCCGATCTGGCTGCCGGGCGAGCGCGGGGCCACTGCCCTGGCGGCAGACCAGTCCTTGCTTGCACTCGAAGCGGACATCGCGAAGCGGCGCCTGGACATCGCCAGGATCGTGCGCGACGCGTATTGGAGTGTCGCTGAGGCGCGGGAGAAGCTGGCACTCGCCGAGCGGCGACTTGGCATTGCTCGCACCCTGGCCGCAGACACGCGCCGCCGAGCCACTGCGGGCCAGGCGGCGGAAGTCGACGCTCACATTGCCGATGCCGAGTTGAGCGATGCGGAGGCGGCGGTGGCTGCCAGACGGAGCGAACTCAACGAGGCGGTGATCGACTTCAACGGCAAGACCGGCCGCAAGCCTCCGCCAGCGTTCTCGGAGCGGCCGATGTCCCAAAACCCCGCCCATCCGAGCCTTCGCGCTCTCTCGGCCGCTGTTGCCAAGGCCGAGGCCGAGCGGCACCTCGTGGAGGTGATCGACCGTGATCGCCCGGAATTTGCTTTGACGACCAAGACCGACCGGGGCGACCGCGACGAGGCCTACAACACCCAGCTCGGCGCGCGGGTCAAGATCCCCTTTGCCTATGAGGCGGTCAACGCCCCCAAGCGCGCGGCGGCGGATGGCTCCATCATTGCCGCCCGTGCCGAATTGATCGCAGCGGAGCGCGCACTGAAGAGCGACGTCGATCGGGCAAGGGCCAAGCTCGATGGCGCTCGGCGACAGCTCTCCGCCATCGAGAAGCGCCACACACAGCTGACGGCAGCCGTCGTGCTCATCGAGAAGGCGCAGCAGGCCGGCCAGACCTCGCTCGGCGAACTGATCCGCGCCCGTGTCCAGATGTTCGACGCCGCCAACGCTCGCGCGCTCGCGCGTATCGCGGTCGAGCGCGCTCAATCCGAAATCAATCAAGCTCAAGGTATCGAGCCATGACACGCACCATTGTTTTTTTGTTTGCGATTGCCACGTGGGCTTCAGCAGCGATCGCCGGCCCCGGTCACGACCACGGCGGCGGCGAAGCGGCCCAGCCCACGGCAGAAATTCCTCGTATCGAGAGCGTCACCGCTGACATCGAGCTGGTTGCCACGGCCGAAGGCCACAAGCTGACCATCTTTCTCGATGCGCCGGTCACCAACGAGCCGATCGAAGGTGCCAAGATCGTGGTCGAGGCCGACGGCAAGCACAAGGCCGAGGCCAAGCCGAAGGGCAATGGCGTCTATGAGCTGGAGGCCGACTGGGTCGATCAGCCCGGCGTCAAAGCTCTGGTGTTCACGGTTACGACGCCGACGATCACCGATCTGCTCAACGGCACGCTGGACATCCACGGTCCTGAGGTGGCTGCGAAGGCCGCGCCGCTCGACTTCAAGGCACTCCTGACGCGGATCGAGCTCTGGATCTGGAGCGCGATTGCAGCCGCACTCGGGTTCTTCCTGTCCTTCGCCTTCCGACCTGCGCGAGCCCCGTTCGACGATCCGACGGCCGCTGCGGCCGACCCGGCGAAGAAGCCCTCGCCCAGGATTGTCGGCAAGGCGGCGGCATTAGCCCTCGCTTCCTGTGTTGCAATCGGCGCCTCTCTCGATCCCGCGCGCGCCGGCCCGGGGCATGATCATGGGGATGGGGGCGGTGCAGGTCCGACGGGCGGCAATGTTCCGCGCCGGCAAGCCGACGGCAGCGTGTTCATGCCCAAACCTGCGCAGCGGTTGTTGCGCATCCGCACGGCTTCGACCTCGAGCACGACGGCGCCGCAGTCGACCGAGCTTCTCGGGACGGTAATCTCCGATCCCAGGGCCTCGGGTCGCGTGCAGGCTCCGTTCGCGGGGCGCATCGAGGTCGACGACATCGAGATCGCTTTCGTCGGGCAGCGTGTCGCCAAGGGCGATGTGCTGGCCGGCCTCGTGCCGACCGTAAGCTCGGTCGAGCGCGGCTCGGTCGGACAGCAACTTGCCGAGCTCGATGGCAGCATCGCCCAGGCCGAACAGAAGGTCGCGCGACTGAGCAAGCTCGTCGGCAGCGTGCCGCAGGCTGATATCGATCAGGCACGCTCGGAGCTGAAATCCCTGCGCGAGCGCCGCACGGCGCTCTCCCCTTCGCTGTTCGGCAAGGAGAAGCTGCGGGCGCCTGTGGCCGGCATTATCGCCGCGGCCAACGTACGCACCGGCCAAGTGGTCGATGCCCGCGAGGTGCTGTTCGAGATTGTCGATCCCGAGCGCCTGTGGATCGAGGCTGTCGGTTTTGCCTCGATCGACGAAAAGGCGATCACCGAAGCTCATGCCGTGGTGGCGCTAGGGCAGAGCGTGCCGCTCAAGTTCCTCGGCCGTGCGCCGGAACTGAAGCAGCAGTCGCTGCCGTTGCTGTTCAAGGTCGAGAATGTCGGGAAAGGCCTTTCGATCGGCCGGTCCGTCCCGGTGCTGGTGCAGGCGAAAGCCACGACGCCGGGGATCGTGCTGCCCGAGGCGGCGGTTGTTCGCGCCGCGAACGGTTTGCCTCAGGTCTGGGAAAAGCTAGGGCCAGAGAAGTTTGCCGCGAAGGCTGTCCGCACGGCGCCGCTCGACGGTCAGCGCGTGCTGGTCACGGACGGACTCACGAACGGGCAGCGCATCGTCGTCGACGGCGCCGAGTTCATAAATCAGGTGCGTTGAGGTTCTACATGTTCGACACAATCGTACGCGGTAGTCTCGCCAATCGCCTGTTCGTGCTGATCGGCGCGCTGATCGTGATGTTTTATGGCGCGGTGACGCTGATCAAGCTGCCGGTCGACGTATTCCCCGATCTCAATCGCCCGACGGTGACACTCATTGCGGAGGTCGAGGGGCTCGCCCCTGAAGAGGTGGAACTCCTCGTCACGACACCTATCGAAACGGCGATGAACGGGATGCCGGGTGTGACGCGTGTGCGTTCGGTCTCGGGCGTAGGTCTGTCGATCGTCTATATCGAGTTCAGCTGGCAGACCGACATCTACCTCGCCCGTCAGCAGGTCGCCGAGCGACTGCAACTCGTGCGCGATCAGATGCCGGCCAACGTTCACGCGCAAATGGGTCCGATTTCGTCGGTGATGGGCGAGATCATGCTGATTGCCATGTCGAGCACGACCGAAAACGCGATGAAGCTGCGTGAGATCGCCGACTTCGTGGTGCGACGCCAGCTCTTGACCGTGCCTGGCGTCTCGCAGGTCGTCCCGATCGGCGGCGAAGTTCGGCAGTATCGCATCGTGCCGGACACGCGGCGGATGGCCAGCCTCGACGTGGATTTCGAGGCCATCGAGAAATCGCTCAAATCTTTCGGCGCCAACACGGGCGGTGGTTTCGTCGACCAGCAGGCGCGCGAGTTCCTGATCCGCAACATCGGCCGCACGACCAAGATCGAGCATCTGCAGAACCTCGTCGTCGCCTACCGCAAAGGCCAGCCGGTGGTTCTTAGTCAGGTCGCGGAGGTCGACTTCGCCGCGCGCACCAAGCGCGGCGACGCTGGGCTTAATGGCGGGCCCGCCGTCATCCTGGCGGTTCAGAAGCAGCCCTCCGGCGACACCGTCACGATCACCAAGGAGATCGAGCGCATGCTGCCGGAGCTGCAGCGCGTGATGCCCCAGGGCGTCAAGGTCACCGACGTCCAGTTCCGGCAGGCGACCTTCATCGAGACCTCGATCTCGAACGTCAAGAAGGTGCTGATCGAGGCGCTCGTGGTCGTCACGCTCGTGTTGTTCGCCTTCCTGCTCAACTGGCAGACGACCTTCATCTCGCTGATGGCCATCCCTTTGTCCGTCATGATGACGGTCATCGTGTTTCAGCTCTTCGGCCTGTCGATCAACACTATGACACTGGGCGGGCTTGCCATCGCCATCGGCGCGCTGGTCGACGACGCTGTGGTCGGTGTCGAGAACATATACCGGCGCCTTAAGCAGCACCGGGCCGCAGCCGGTCATGATCATCGCACTACGCTTGAAGTGGTGGCCGCCGCGACCAACGAAGTACGATCGGGCATCCTTTACGCGACGGCGATCATCATCTTCGTCTTTATCCCGCTGTTTGCGCTGTCCGGCATCGAAGGCCGGTTGTTCGCGCCACTCGGCGTCGCCTTCATCGTCTCGATCCTGGCGAGCCTCCTGGTCTCGATCACCGTAACACCGGTGCTCTCGTATTGGCTCATTCCGCGCATGAAGCATCTGGCGGAGCACGAGAGTCCCGTGGTGCGCGTACTGAAGCGCTGGCAGGAGCGTGGCCTGAAGTGGTGCTTCGACCGCCCGACGTTTGTCGTGGGATTTCCCATTGCAGCAGTCGCTGCGGCTGCATTCTTCGCGACACTGCTGCCGCGCGCCTTCCTGCCATCCTTCAACGAGGGCACGGTTCTGGTCAGCGTGATTCTGCAGCCGGGGATCAGCCTCGCCGAGAGCGACCGCATCGGACGTATCGCCGAGAAGATCGTGATGGAGGTGCCGGAGGTGCATTCGGTCGGACGGCGCACGGGCCGCGCCGAGCTCGACGAGCACGCGGAAGGCGTCCACAACAGCGAGCTGGATGTCGACTTGAAGCGCTCGGAACGCTCGCGCGAGGAGGTGCTCGCCGACATCCGCAACCGCCTGACCGTGTTGCCCGCCAGCATCATCGTCGGCCAGCCTATCGCCCATCGCTTGGACCACATGCTGTCCGGCGTGCGCGCACAACTGGCACTAAAAATCTACGGCGATGACTTCGACACGTTGCTCGCCCTTGCCGCCGAATTCGAGCGGAGGCTGAAGGGCATCCCTAGTGTGGTCGACCTGCAGACCGAGAAGCAGGTCCGCATCCCGCAGCTTCAGGTTCGGGTCAACTATGACGCCGCCGTGCGCTACGGCCTCACGCCTGCCGCCGTCACAGAGGCACTCGAAACATTGTCAAACGGCCGCGTCGTATCACAGATCATCGACGAGAGCCGCCGCTTCGATGTCGTGCTTCGTCTTGCCGACCGCGATCGCACCACGCGCGCTTTGGCGGACTTGCTGGTCGAGACGCCAGCGGGGCGGGTTCCACTGAAGACCTTTGCCGAGATCATCGAGACTGACGGCCCCAACCAGGTGCAGCGCGAGGATGGCCGTCGCAGAATCGCGGTGTTTGCCAACACCGACGGATCGGACATGGCCGCCATCGTCTCCGGCATCCGCCGCGAGATCGAAGCCACCAAGCTGCCGCAAGGCTACTTCACGCGGCTCGAAGGACAGTTCCAGGCCCAGGAGCAGGCGTCGCAGCTCATCGCCGCGCTGTCCCTGATCTCACTGCTGTTGATCTTCGTCGTGCTCTACTCGCGCTACAAGTCGGCGATCCTCGCCCTTATCATCATGGGAAACGTGCCGCTCGCGCTCATCGGCAGCGTCATCGCTCTGATGATCGCCGGCCAGCCATTCTCGGTTGCGAGCGCCATCGGATTCATCACGCTTACCGGAATCGCCACGCGCAACGGCATTCTCAAGATCAGCCACTACATAAACCTCGTGCTGTTCGAGGGTGAGCAGTTCGGGCGCCGCATGATCATTCGCGGCACGCTGGAGCGTCTGACGCCCGTGCTGATGACTGCGCTCGCGGCGGGAATCGCATTGGTTCCGTTGATGATCGGCGCCGACGAGCCCGGCAAGGAGCTGCTCAATCCCGTCGCGATCACGATTTTCGGCGGCCTCGTCAGTGCGACCCTGCTCGATGCCTTCCTGACACCGACCCTGTTCCTCCTGTTCGGCCGTAAGCCGCTCGAAGAGCTGCAGCAGACCGAGGGAGAACTCGCTCACGCCGAAGCCTTCTAGACCTCAGCAACCAAAGGAGTCCTGCATGTTGAGAAAGCTCGTGCTCACTGCCGCCATCGTTGCAGCAACGGCCGCTGGCGCGCTCGCCGCCGGTGACCACAAGGGTAAGAACGGTGGCAAAGTGGTCGAGAGCGGCCATCATCATCTGGAGCTGGTCGCTGCCGACGGCTCGCTCACCCTCTACGTGCGCGATGAGGCCGATAAGCCAGAAGATGTCGCTAAGGCAAAGGCTTCAGCCACAGTCCTTGCAGACGGCAAGACCGAGGCAGTCGAGCTTCAGCCGGCTGCCGGTGGCGTGTTCAACGGCAAGGGCAGCTTCAAGGCCGCTAAGGGCGCAACCGTCGTGATCACGCTGACCATGCCCGACCACAAGCCCGAACAGGCCCGGTTCAAGCTGGATTGATCTGACCCAAAGGCCCTGGTCGCCCCCGAGCCAATTGGGAGCGACCAGGTCAGCAACGGAGCCCTTCATGCGAAAACCGCTCATTCCCCTCTTGGCAGCGACACTTATCTCGGTATCAGCGATCAAGGAAGGCAGTGCTCACGAACTGCCGTGGCGGGCGGGAGAGCCTCGTCGCGTGCCCTTCGGTTCGTGTGCCAAGGGCCCCTGCATGTACATGGCTGACTGGTCAACATCGCGACCCCATTGCCATGTCGAAGGCAGAGTTGTTCGTGAGAAGACCGACTGTGAACGATACGGCCGCCCATGGCAGATCGGGACGCGGTGATCATGTACGGTCAATGACATCAATCGATATCTGCTCCGATGGCAAAGGCAATCCCTTCATCTGCTCAGCGCACGTGACCAATCAGATGGCGCAGATTGCAGGCGATTTCGAGAAAGGGGAAGCGGACGGATCGGTTGACGCCCTCGATGTGATTGCGCGCGCAGCGAAGGCGTGGTTCCGGTTGGGAGTGTAGTTCCGCCTCAAACCGACCTGTGGCTTCCACCGCTACCGTTCTCATATGCCCGATTATGCGAATCACGGACCGGCACGCGCTGCACAGCGAGCCTTGAGCTAGCCGCTGATCGATCGGCGCGAGGATTTCTGGGATTTGCACTCGGCCGTGACACGAGCGCTACACTCGCGCGATCTGGCCTGTGATCAGAGAGCGGCTTCCTCTGGCGAAATCCCCTCGTGTCCGTATGCTGCGCAAGATCGCAGCCAATCCCAGTAGCATTGCAGGTGAGCCAAATTATGCCGCAAGATTTCGACAAGCCACGCTGGTTACGCGACCTCGTCCGCTTCTTGCCATTGAAAAGCCAGTTCGTGCTCTCTGGCAATGTTCGCGATCTGCAGATCGCACAGGGTGTAGGCGGGGGACACCAGCCGGTTCAACTCGTACACGCGATCCATCTCGAGCTTCAGACGCAGGGCTACGGTGCGACCGTTGTGTACGATCTCGTGACCGGCTTTCGCGCGTTCGGTACGACCGAAGCCGAGGTTGCGGCGGGTCGGCAGGTGCTTCAACGATTGAACCTCACGCTCGACGCGGCTGGCAACGCGCCGGCAGGTCCCGCCGTACTGCAGGACGTGCTGGCCCGCTTCGTCGCGCTCGACGGAGCGCCGATCGCGCTGGTGATCGACTTCGCCTCGCGCCTCCTGGTGCGCACCGATCTGCCGAGCGAGGTCGAGCAGCGACTATTTGCACATGCGCTCGTGCACGCGCACCGGGCAAGCGCGCGTCCCGTCGGGCCGAACCGGACGCCGGCCTTCAATACCGTGCTGTGGATCGTCGAGCGTGAGGGCAGCCTGCCGGACTGGCTGACGATCGATAACCCGCGCGTGCGCTCCATGCCGATCGCCAAGCCGGACCGCGACGCGCGCCGTGTGCTGGCGCCATCTCTGCTACGACATATGCCGCAGGGGATAGACCTGCCCGCCGAGCAGATTGCCATGCTCGAACGGGAGTTCGTCGATCAGACCGAGGGGCTTCTGCTCCTGGATCTGACGGCGATATCACAGCTGGCGCGGCGCGAAGGCATCGCCGTGACCAAGGTCACCGACGCGGTGCGTCATTACAAGATCGGCGTGACCGAGGACCCGTGGTCTAAAATCCCGCGCGATGCCATCCAGAACGGGCATGCGACGGTCGCAAAGCGCGTCAAAGGCCAGGACCACGCTGTCGTGCATCTGCTCGACATCATCAAGCGTGCCGTGACAGGCGTCGGCGGCCAGCGGCGCGGCGGCCGGCCCCGCGGCGTTGCCTTCCTTGCCGGCCCGACCGGCGTGGGCAAGACTGAGCTGGCAAAGTCGATCACGGAGCTTCTCTTCAACGACGAGAGTGCCTACATCCGGTTCGACATGTCGGAATTCAGCGCCGAGCACGCGGACCAGCGCCTGATCGGCGCGCCACCCGGCTACATCGGCTACGACGCAGGCGGCGAGCTGACCAACGCAATCAGGGAACGCCCGTTCAGCGTCGTACTGTTCGACGAGATCGAAAAGGCGCATCCGCGCATTCTCGACAAGTTCCTTCAGGTGCTCGACGATGGCGTGCTCACCTCGGGTCGCGGCGAGCGCGTCTATTTTTCGGAAGCTCTGATCCTGTTCACGTCGAATCTCGGCATCTACAAGGTCGGCGCCGACGGCGAGCGCGTCGCCAACGTGATACCTAGCGACGACTTCGAGACGGTACGCGGCAAGGTCCGCGCCGAGATCGACCGCCACTTCAAACAGGTCATCAACCGGCCCGAACTGCTCAACCGGATGGGTGAGAACATCATCGTCTTCGACTTCATCCGCGAGGACATCGCGCACGAGATACTTGACGGCATGATTGCTGCCACACTTGGCGATCTTGCACGACAGGATATTGCAATCACGCTTGCTCAGGATGTGCGGCACGCCCTGGAGGGTATGTGTCTCGCTGACCTGTCGAATGGGGGCCGCGGCATCCGCAATCGCGTCGAAGCGCATCTCGTCAATCCGCTGGCACGCTTGATGTTCGAGAGAGGAGTCGGGCCAGGCACCCACCTGTCGATCACGGGTATCGAACCCGGGAAGGTCACGCGTCTCGTGGCCAGGGGCCGAGCATGACCACCATTGCCCTCTCGCGCATCCATTTCCCGGTGACGACACTGGGGCCCGGGCGACGGCTCGGGATTTGGCTGCAAGGGTGCTCGATCCGCTGCCCTGGTTGCATTTCGGCTGATACCTGGGCGACCGGGCGCGGCGTCGTCGAGCTGTCGCAGTTGATGGCGCGATTGGAGCCGCGGCTTGGAGCTGCCGATGGCGTGACCATTTCGGGCGGCGAGCCGTTCGACCAGCCGGAGGCACTGCGCGCGCTGCTCACTGCCTTACGTGCGCGAACGGCGGCCGACATTCTCGTCTACAGCGGTCATCCCTACGAGACAATCTCGCACTTGATAGATGGGATGCCGGGCCTCATAGACGCGTTGATCAGTGATCCCTATATCGCAGATGGCCCCCAGACGCTGGCCCTGCGCGGCAGCGACAACCAGCGCCTGCATTGTCTGACGCCTTTGGGCGCGGCGCGTTTCGGGGCACTTGCCAATGCGCCAGTGGTGGATCGTGCGCTTGACGTGATGTTCGACGACGACGGCAGCGTTTGGCTCGCCGGTATTCCGCGTCGTGGCGACTGGGAGCGGCTGCAGCGACAATTGCTGGCGCGAGGGGTGGTGTTGGCGACGAGCATGGACGCATCTGAGAAGAGGGGTGGCGGGGAGGCATGACGAAGATTTGCCCGGGCTGCGGCGGACGGCGGCCGTCTGCCGAGGTGTTCTGTCAAAACACTGTCGGGGCCTTCCCGTGCGGATGGGATCTGACGGGAGTACCGCTGGATATCGCCGGTACGACGGCTCCGGTTGTCGAGCGCGCAGCGCCTGCCGGACTGCGCTGCCGCAACGGCCACCCCTTGAGGGCTGGTGATCTATTGTGCTTGGTTTGCGATGCCGAGGTCGATGAAGTCCCTCAACCTGCTCCGCCAAGCCCCACGCGAGGTACGCTGCGCGAGGGAGCCGTACCGCACGAAACTCTCGACGGGTTGGGAAGCGAGCCGCAGGCGGGTTACGACGACGGTGGGCCAGTGTCCGATGGGCCTCTGCGGCCTGCGTCTGAAACGCTACCAGCCATCGGCGCGTGGTCCCTCGTGCGACGCGTCGGCCGGGAAGGCTACGGAACCGAGACATGGGCGGTACGCCGAACCGAAGGCTCGGAAGAGCCGGACGCAATACTGTTACTGTACCCGACTGGCCATCGAGCCGACGCTACTGCGGCCGCCGCACTGGCGACGCTGGCGCCACGCTTCGCTCAAACGATCGATCGTGGCCAGTACGCACAGCGACCCTACGAAGTGCATGCTGCTGACAGCTTGCAACCGCTCTCGGGGCTCATTCCGGCTGGCCTCGCACCGGATCAGCTACGCAAGCTCATCGCCGGCATGGCCGGCATTCTAGCCGATCTCGGCCGCCTCGGCGCGCGCCATCGCGATATATGTCCGGATGCCATCCTCGTCGACGGACAGGGCTTGGAGCGCGTAGTGCTCTCCCGAAGCGGCGCGGCGCGACACTCGCCGAACGAACTCGACACCGCGCCTCCACCCGAGCTGACGCGGTACGCGGCGCCGGAGCTGCTGGCCGGCGCCGTCACGGCGGCATCCGACTGGTGGAGTCTCGGCATCGTGGTGTTCGAGGCCGCGACACGTGGAGCGTGCTTCGAAGGCATCGAGGATCAGGCATTTCTGATGCACATTGTCGCTGGGGGCCTGGAGATACCCGATACGGTCGACCCCGGGATCAAAACGGTGCTGCAGGGGCTGCTTGCGAAGGATCGCGCCGAGCGCTGGCAGGGCGAGCAGGTGCAGGCTTGGCTCAACGGAACCCCTGTCGCACTCCCTTCCGCACCGAAGGTGCCCGGGAGCAGCGAGGCGGACGAGACAACGGCTCTCATCCTGTCCGGGCGATCCCATCGCCGCGTCACGGCCTATGCTCTCGCTGCCGCGCGCAAGGAGAATTGGGAAGAGGCTCGAGACCAGCTCGTCCACGGACGCCTCTCGGCCTGGCTTGAGGGCTTTGCTTCCAGCGAGCGCATGCGTGCAGCCATCCGCAATGTCGTTCGGCGTGAGGATCTGGACGACGATGCGAAGCTGTCCGTCGCGCTCAAGCACCTCAACGCCGACATGCCGCTCGTGCGGGCCGGCGAGATCATCACGCCCGCCTGGCTGCTCCAGCACCCGGACGCCGGTTATGATCTCATCGCCGGGTCGATGCCGGAGCTTCTGCCCCAGGGCGGCGCAGAAAGCTGGATCCTGCGCCTCAAGCAACGCGCCTCCGAGGTGCGCCGCCGCCTCAAGTCGCTGGAGATCGAGGTCGACGAGCCGAGCCTGAGGCTCCACCTGCTGTCGACCTCACGCCGGCAACTCGTGGAGCTGTGGGACGAGCGGCGCCGCATGCTGCCCGACAGCGAGCATCGGGGCATTGCCGCCCTGCTGGAGCGCGGATCGCTTCGCGACGAAGATCTGATCATCCTGCTGTCGGCTGCGACGAGCCAATTCGTGCCAATATCCGAGGCTGTGGCCACCGCCGCGCAGCTGGCGCGACGCGAGAGGATCAATACACTCAACGAGGTTCAGATCGGTCAATTGCTGCTGCAGCCGCGGCATCAGATTATGGACCTACTCGACGCCCGCATCGAGGGCTTTGCCCGTTCGGGTAACGAGCGTATCGACGCGTGGGTCGACCAGTACAGGCTCGAGAAGCGCATCCCGTTGCCGCGTGTCCTGGTTGCGCTATCGCTGCCGATCGAAGCCTGGACGAAGCCGCCGCGCCAGGATTACGTGGCGCAGCTGCTCGCCCATTTCGAGAAGCGCATCGGCACTTCGGTCTCGCGCGGCGCGCTAGCGCGAATGACTATCGGCAAGAGCAGCCCTCGCATCGACCTCACCGAGATCGGCACGCGTCGAGTGGGCGCCGGAGCACTCCTCGATCATCTTTTGGAGCGGGGAGAGTCCGCAATCGACGTCGATCCCGCGGCGTTCGACAACGACACTCAGATCGAGCATCGCATGCGCCGCCTCGTTCGCAATGCGGACCTTCAGCGGCGCGAGACCGGCATCAACGGCCTCTACCTCGGATATCCGTTCGTGGTGATGCGGCCCCGCGGCGACACGACCAAGCCACGCATCGCGCCGGTTCTGCTGTGGCCGATTGCGATCCATGCCGAGGTCGGCCAGCGGGCGCGCTTCCGTCTGGCGTTCGACCGCGACCGCGAGGAGGTGCGGCTCAACCCGGCGCTCCAGGGCATGCTCGCGCCTGATGCACTCGCCGAATGGGAGGCGGCAGGCGACTCTGCCTTGGCGGGCGTGGGCAACGCCGCGGCGGTCATGGATGAGCTGGGCGTCCTGACGGACAAGGTGCGCGAACGATTGGTTGCCAAGCTGCCTGGTCCCGACACTCGTATCGCGGCCGATAGGATTGAGCTGTCCTGCTCGGCCGTGCTGTTCCATGTGACGTTCGTCGGCCAGGCGATCGTCAATGATATCCACCAGCTGCAGTCGATCCCGCCGGCCGGATCCGGGCTCGAGACTTTGCTGCGCAGCGGCGACGAAGAGACAACGGACGACCGCGCGGCCGCTGCGGCCCACGAGATCGACCGTTACGTCACTGCCGATACCGATCCGGCGCAGGACCGGGCCGTCGCCCGCGCGCGCGGCGGCGCCGGCCTCGTGATCGAAGGGCCGCCCGGAACAGGCAAGAGCCAGACCATCGTCAACCTCGTGGCCGATGCGATAGGCCGCAAAAATAGCCTTCTGCTCGTGTGCCAGAAGCAGGCGGCGCTCGACGTTGTGCATAAGCGCCTTGAGCGCGAGGGGCTGGGCGGCCGCATCATCATGGTCAAGGACCCCGCCAAGGACAGACGTGCGATCCTGGAGCAGATCCGGAGCCAGCTCGATCACCTGCGCGTCAACGGAAGCAGCGCGGCGCACTGGCGGCGGCAGCGGGCCGAGGTGGTGGCACGCATCACCCGTCTCGAGGCGCAGATCAACGAGCGGCACGTCGCACTGCGCGCACGAGACGAGACATCCGGGCGCTCGTACCGCGAGACGATCGGCGACCTCATCGAGATCGAGTCCGAAGAGGCGGTGCCGGATGTCAGCGCTTTGCGCCCTCTGCTTGCCTCGGTCGACGCGGGGTCGGCCGACGCGGTCGCCGAGCAATGCGGCGCGCTCGCCTCGCTGTGGCTGCCCGCGCGGTACGAAGGCAGTGCCTTGCACGCCATGAAGCAGTTTGCCTCGGATGCGGCCGCCAAGTCGCAATGTCTGCAGGCTATTGAGACATTCGCGCAGTCGGAACGCCGACGTAGGGACGCTGTTGATCCCCGCTGCATGAAAATCGACGCCAAGGACGCTGCGGCACTCGGTGCCTGGGCGACGCTCAACGCGACCCTGCTCCTGCGGCTCGACGCCGCTGCCTGTGCAGAGCTCGGCCGGCTCGTCGGATCGTTCGAGGCAATCCTGGGCACATCACCCGGCCGCGAGGCAATCGCCGAGGTTGCACGCCTTCGTGACGACATATCTACGGTCCCGGATCACTACACCGATGCGCAGCTCGGCAGGGTGATCGGAGAACTCGGCGATCTCGAGCTTGTCGGCTGGCTCGCCGTTGCGACGGATGCTCTTAAGCCTCGCGGCTGGCTTGCGCGAATGCTGGGCGGCGGCAAGGCCGCGCGACGCAAGCTCGAGCAACTGCTTGCGCCGGTCTCGCCGGTCGTCGGTGAGCCCGTTATGCGGGCCTTCCAAGCATCTGCCTCTCACGAGCTGAAATTGCGCGAATTGAGGTCGCGGCTGGACGAGTCTGGTAGATCCGTTGGTGCGGATGCCGTGGGGACCTCAGTGGCGGCGCTCTCCAAATCGCAACTCTCGGTCGCGGCTGGTGATTTGGCCTCGAGCCTCGGTCGCGTGCAGGCCATCCATAACGTTCTGTCGCAGTCGCCGATACGCAGTGTTGCGATTACCGCGGCGCGGCAAGGCACGCCAACAGCGTTTGCGACGCTTTTCGATGCGATCACGCGCGCGCTCACACTTGCATCCGCGCGGCGCGCCAGCATCACGGCGCTCGAGCCGCTGGCACAGTGGTTCACCGACGACTGGATCGGCCGCGCTCACTCGGCGATAGAGGCGGACGCGTCGAACGCGGAGATGTTGGCCCGGCTAGTCGATGCCCTGCCATCGCTTGACGCGTTCCAGCGATTCCGCCTCCGTGCCGCACAGCTTTCTCCCCTTGTGCTTGAGGTCTACGCTGCGCTGCGGCCGAAAGTGGATAAGCTAGGGGGCGAGGCCGCGAAAGACAGCTTCGGAAACTTGGTCGAGCGGATCATCAGGCGCGAGGCCCGCCTCGGCTGGAAGCTGCGCCTCGAAGCCGCTGCTCCGATGCTAGCGGCCGAGGAGGCTGAAATCACAGCGCTCGTAAAATCACTAGCTACCGCCGAAGAGCAACTGAAGCTGATAAACAGGGAGTCGCTGGCCGCCAATATCGAGACGGGCCGCGTTGGCGACCGGGCGAGCTGGGACGACATCACACGCTACACGGGACCTCGATCACGCCGGCTGCGCGAGTTCCTCGAACTCGGCTCGGAGATAGGCCTGATGGAACTGCGCCCGGTATGGCTTATGAGTCCGGACGTCGCAAGCCGTCTTCTGCCGCTGGTCAACGGTCTGTTCGACAGAGTGGTCTACGACGAGGCGTCGCAGATGCCGGTCGAATATGCCCTGCCGACCCTCTACAGGGGACGCAACGTGGTCGTCAGCGGCGATGAGAAGCAGCTGCCACCGACCTCTTTTTTTGCAGCCCGCTCAACGCGTGATCAGGAGGGCGCCGATCTCGACGGCACGCCTGAGGACATCGATGAGGAGGAGCGGGTAGCCGCGATGGAGGCGTGGAACCGGCGCGAGATTCAAGATTGCCCAAACTTGCTCGAGTTGTCGAAGTCCGTGTTGCCGACCGAGCAGCTGGAGGTGCATTACCGCTCGCAATTCCGGGAGTTGATCACCTTCTCCAACGCCGCTTTTTACGCCGGCACGCTCAATGTGCCCGTCCGCCATCCCGAAGCCGAGGTTGACCGTTTCCGCCCACTGCAGATGATCCACGTCAACGGGCTCTACGAAAACCGCACCAACGTGGCCGAAGCGGACCGCGTGGTCGCCATGCTCGAGAAGCTCTGGCTAAACGGTGGCGGCAAGTGTCCCACGACCGGTGTCGTCACCTTCAACCGCGATCAGGCCGATCTCATCGAGGAGCGGCTGGAGGATCGCGCGGAAGAGAGCGAGGACTTCCGGAGCGCGTACGTGCGCGAAGTCGAGCGCTTCGAGAATGGCGAAGACATGGGCTTTTTCGTCAAGAACGTCGAGAACGTGCAGGGTGACGAGCGCGACCACATCCTGTTCTCGACGACGTTCGGGCGCAATGCCCAGGGCGCCTTCCGGCGCAACTTCGGCGTGCTTGGGCAGGCTGGCGGCGAACGTCGCCTCAACGTCGCGATAACACGCGCGCGACAGCGCGTCACGATCTTCACGTCGATGCCGATTGGTGAGATCGCGGACGTGCTGGGCTCCGGCGCGCGACCGAGCGAGCCGCGCGACTACCTCCAGCTTTATCTGGCCTACGCCGACGCGGTGTCCCGTCATGACCACGAAGGTGCTCGCAGGCTGCTTGGACAGCTCGGCTCTGTGCGCGCCCGGCGATCCCGGGCTACGGCCAAGGATGGCGATGCCTTCGTGCGGTCGGTGGCTATCACCATCGAAGCGATGGGGTTCACTCCTGTGCAAGCCGGCGACGGAAGTGCCTTCGGCATCGATCTCGCAATTCCGCATCCCGGGAAGGGCGGTTTCGGCATCGGCATCGAATGTGACGCAGCGGACCATCCGCTGCTCGCCCGTCCCCATGCACGAGAGGTCTGGCGCCCGGCCGTCATGCGCCGGTCGCTGCCTGCCATCCATCGCATCTCTTGCCGCAGCTGGTATCATGACCGTGAGCAGGAGGTTGGCCGCCTGCGTGCAGCCGTCGAGGCAGCGCTGAAATAGGAGAGAACGCGCTTGAGTGGCCCCAAAGTCGTAAGGATAGTCACCGTCGAGGAAGTTCGCCAGACTTGCCACGCACATCTCTCGCGGCTTGAAGCTGCCGTTGCCCGCTGGGAGAAAGTCTGCAGACGCAACGATACCGCGACCGACGCCGAGGTGAAGTCGGTGCGTGAGCGCTCTGCCGAGATCGCCTCGCTGATGAAGCAGGAGCGCTACGTCGACCTGCAGAAGCGCGTGCCGGAGGAGATCCAGTGGCTCGAGGCCGATGTGGAACGCCGGCTTGGCGAGGCTCAACGCCGCATCGCAGACGCCCGGGTCCGCGTGCGGCGTCGCGCGACGATTGCGGCTCAGTTGCTGCACCGGGCGTCACTATCCGAGACTGCGCGTCAGAATCTTCAGGCCATCGCCCAGTGCGAAGATGGCGATGCCGCGCATGCCGAGGCAGTCATCTCCGAAGTCATGCGGACAACGGTGCCAGCAACGAACACCGAGCAACAGAGCTTAGAGCTGGAGGCTCTGGCACGCCGACTTGCGACGGGGCTCAAGGGTGCGACGCTCGATGAGTGGCTGAACGCCCAAGGCAGATCTGGCGAGAGCGAGCGCGATGCCGTAGCCGATAAGATCGATACGGCGATCGCTGGTCTTGCTGTCGCTGGTGCGGCTGATGAGGCCGCGGTATTGTCGGTCCGATACGCGGCGCTGCTCGGCGAGCCGGAGTCGGCCGCGCGAAAAATGCGCGCAGATTCGTTGCTGCTGGAGGCAGCCCGCGCGCTGGAGCGGCGCCGGGAGCACGATCGCAGGCTGGCCGAGCTTGAGCAAGCGCTCTCCGAGGCACGGTCGCTGCTCGGAACGGCCTATGCGCGAGTGATTTCAGAGGCCGAAGGAGCTCTGGTGCACGCTGACGCCACGGCCGTCGTGGCGGCGCAGGCTGCGCTATCGAGCGCTCTCGACGACCAGCGCAAATCCGATGCGGCCACCGCACGGCGGCGTACGCTGTTGTCAGCGTTGGCGGAGACTGGTTACGAGGTACGTGAAGGCATGGAGACCGACACACCGGCCGCCGGCCACTTGGTCCTTCGCCGCGCGGCCAATCCGGAAATGGGTGTAGAGATCACCGGAGGAATAGCGGGATCCCGCCTTCAGCTGCGCCCGGTCCGCTTTGCACCGGCAGGAGCAGCTGGAGACACCACGAGCAAGGATCGCGATGTCGAAACGATCTGGTGCAGCGACTTCGCGATTATGCACGATCGCCTTCGCAAGCTCGACTCCAATATGGTCATCGAGCGCGCGACGCCCGTTGGTGCCGCTCCCGTGACAGTTGTGCAGGAAGAGCCCGATCGAGACACTCGCCTTATCGACGCGACGAGAAAGGGCCAACAGCAACGCAGCTGATCGAATCCCTATTGTGTTTTTTTTAGTCGGCCGTACCAGCAGATTACGCCGCGCGCTGTGCACCAGAACCATCGTCAACGCGCTGCGCATAAGCCTTGGCCTTGCAAAGCGCATTGACCAGCTTCATCTGGCCGATCGTCTTGCAGGGCACCGCCAGCAACCGCGGGCTCGCGACAACGATGGCCAGACCCTGCGCCCTCGAGATCGCCACGTTGAGGCGATTGCGGCTGAACAGGAATTCGTGGTCGCGCGGCATTTCCTCGCCGCTCGAGGTCGTCATCGAAACAATGACTACCGGGGCTTCCTGCCCCTGAAATTTGTCCACGGTCCCGATGCGCGCGCCGGCCGGCAGTGTGCCTTCGAGGCATGCCACCTGCATGTTGTAAGGCGTCACGACGAGGATATCGTCGAGCGTGAGCCTGCGCCTGTTCCCTTCCCGATCCGTCCAATCCTGCTCCAGCAGGCTATCGACCAGCCAGTTGACGACCGCCGCTTCCTGCTCCGACTGCTGACCGCACCCGGTATGCTCGACATCGACGAACGAGATGCCGCTCGCCTTGATGGCCGCGTGCGCGCCCGATCCCATGACGATACCCTGCCGCTCGTTGCCGGCAGCCGCGTCCAGGCGGCCGTCATAGAACGCCTCAGATATGAACCCGCAGACGGCAGGATGCATGCGCCGGCTGGCCGGCAGGAAAATGCCGAGATCATCCGGCACGGTCGCGTGCTCGCGGAGCACGTACTCGAGCGCCGACGATCCGGATTCGCCTGGATGTGTGCCTTTGATCGGCTGGCCGAGCTGGGCCTGATCACCGACCAGAACGATGTTCCTCGCGCTTGTGCCCATTGCCACCACGTTGGCGAGTGATACCTGCCCCGCCTCATCGACGAACAGATAATCGAGCGTGCGATCCAGATCCGCCCGGCTGAATAGCCACGCGGTTCCCGCGATCAGCTCCTGCCCTGCCACGTCCGCATTGTCCGTCGTATTGCCCACGTACACGCCGCTGAAGAACTGGCTCTCCTTGCTTGATTTCTTGATGCCTCGGAACGGAAACCCTTTCGAGAGCGCGACCGCCTCGACCTCTTCCAGTAGCTTGTTGACGGCCTTGTGGGAGTTCGAAGCAACGCCGACGCGCTTTCCCGCCTGAAGCAGCGCGACGATCGCCCGTGCCGAGGTGTAGGTCTTGCCGGCGCCCGGCGGTCCCTGGATGACGAGATAGCTCTCATCGAGTGCCTGCACCGCCTCCACGGCCCGTGTGAGCGGCTCTCCGGCGAGGCCCGCGAGCAGCCTGCCGCCGAACAGGCGGGGCGCAGCCTTCGCAACAAGCGCCCTCGCGGCGCGATATTCGCCGCTGCCCGCACATGCGGCCTCTGCCACACGGAAGATGGCATCCTTGATCGTCCTCGTGTCGATGGGACCGCTCGGGATCAGCGAGAGCGTGCGCGGTAGCGCGCCGGCCTTCTTGCCGCGCCTGAGCTGGATGCGCCGCGCCTTCTCGTCATGCATCACGACTTCGCCGGCCGGCTTGAGCGAATCCGCAAGCAGCGGCTTGTCGTCTTCCCGGATTTTGGTGTCCTGCGCCGGGTAGTCATAAGTGAACAC
>PERT01000015.1 GCA_002928955.1 Hyphomicrobium sp.
GCAACGCGCTCCAGATCAAATGCCGGCGCCTAAGGAACACTAGCAAACCTATGATTCTAGTGTAGCTTTTGCATCTGGCGTTTGGTTTCGAGGCAGCCCCGAGTGGGGACCAAACGTCAGATGCGCTACACTAGCGACCTATCACGTCGCCCCCATGAGACCCGACAGCATTCCTAGGCGACGAGCATACCGCATCTCGATTTCATCGGCGATCCGGCGGCTTGAATCAAGCGGTGCATATTCCCACTCGGGAAGCTTATCGACCCGATCAGGAAGTTCACGCGTTGCACCATAGGTGCGCAAGCCCGCGTGGAAGCGCCGGAATTTGGCCGAGCCGCCCGAGGGGGTGAAGACGTAAACCGGCCGGCCGGTGGCGCAGGCCTCGCCTGTCATGTTGACGCTGTCGGCGGTGACCACGAGCACGTCGGCGTGCGCGAGGAAATCCGCGTAAGGGTTGTGGCCTTCGCCGGTGTAGATGATGCGTGGGCGGCCTTGTGTCGCAGCATCGACGACATGGAGGAGACGCGCGTGGGTCCGTCGCGACGTGGTGATCATGAAGCTGGAGCCGAGGTCGCCGAGCGATCGCAGGGCGCCTGCAAGGCGGTCGTCGTCGGCATCCCTGAAACGGTAGACGGCGTTCTTGCCGCCGAGGATCACAGCCACGCGCGGTGACGGCAACGCGGCGATTGACGGGGGTCGACCATGCCTGAGTTCGCTCAGCCGCGATTGCGAAAAACTGTGCGGCGACGTCAACGTGTTCATCACGTTCGGCCCGCGCAAAGGATCGTGCGCTGGCACCCATAAAAAATCGGCGATGCTGCGGCCCGCCCTCGGATCTTCCAATACAACGGTGAACGTGGCCGGACCCGACCGCCTCTTGAGCGCGCGGATGTAAGGGATGCTGGCACGGCCGACCGCGATGGCGACCTTAGGCCAAGGCGGAGCAAATACCCCCCCCGCCTCGCCAAATCGTTCGGCTGGCGACACCGGCCCCCAAGGCGCTGTCCAGCGCCAGGGACCCTTGGGTGAAACGCGCTTCATTTCGGGCACCAGCGCCAACGCATCGGCAATGCCCAATGCCTGAACGTCGTGGCCGGCCTTCCCATCAGTGATGATCCAGCACGAAGCCCCCGCCAGGGCGCGTGCCCGGCTGGCCATCGGATCGTGCATGCGCGACTCGTCACTCATGGACCGAATTGGCCTCGATTGGGGGCCGCTGTCGAGTCCTCTGCTGACGCAAGCGCCCGCAGCCCCTCCCACAAGCAGGCGCAACAAGAAGAACGAATCTGCGGTTGTTTCATGGTAAATCTTGCGCCGCGCCGCTGTCCGCAGGAGAACCCCGTCCCGATGAACCCGAGCCTCGATGCCACCGACTGGCGAATCCTGAAAGAGCTTCAGGCGGATGGCCGCGTGACCAACGTCGCTCTGGCCCAGCGCGTGGGACTGTCACCGCCGCCGTGCTTGAGGCGCGTGAGGGCGCTGGAAGAAGCTGGGCTGATATCCGGCTATACCGTGCTGGTCGACGAAAAGGCGCTTGGGTTCGAGCTGACCGCCTATGCCATGGTCAGACTGCACAACCAAGCCGAGCCGGACCTGCGGGCATTCGAAAACCGAGTGCTTGGCTGGCCGATCGTGCGGGAAGCGCACATGCTTTCCGGAGAAAGCGACTACATGCTGAAATGCGTGGCGCACGACCTGACCGAGTTCCAGGACTACGTACTGGGACAGCTGACAGCGGCGCCGAACGTCGCGAGCGTAAAGACGTTCCTGACGATCAGGCAAGCCAAGCGTGAACCCGGCTTGCCATTGACTGGGCGAGAAATTTAACGCGCAGGGCACCCGGTCACGACCGGCCCTCAGCGATCGCCATGCGCGCGGGCCGCCTCAGGCTGAAATAAGCTGTTTGCACTCGCGAATGCAAACGGCACAGGCTTCCGCACAGGCCTTGCACTCGGCGTGGTGGCCCTCGTGCTTGCGGCACTCGGTCTCGCAATCGGCGCACACGTTCAAGCAGGCCTTGGCGAACTCTTTCAGCCGGCCATGGTCGAGCACAGCGAGGCGGACGAGGGCCTGACAAACCGGGATTGTCGCCGAGACCAGCGGGGCGCAGACTTTGAGAGACGTGTCACCAGTGCCGAGCAGCTTCAGGCAGTGGGCGTGGCAGACTTCAGCGGCGGCGAGACAGGCGCCCGCCGCAACCACGAGCGCCTTGTGCTTCGTATCGCCGTCCGCGGCCATGGCGGACACCGTCCCGACGACGGGCAGGCCCGCCCCGGCGGCAGCGACCGCCACGCCCAGCGCGAATGTGCGGCGTGTCAGTTCAGGATGCATCGCGGGAAGCATGGTGGGTTCATCTCCTGATTGGTGGGGTCGGACCCGACTGCGGATCCTTCACGATCGGTACCCAACCGCCCCCGAAACGTCAAGCACTCGCGACGGCACTCACGCGGAGTTGCGCGTCCCGTTACTTCCACTCGACCTTCAAGACTTCGTAGCTGCGCGACCCCTTGGGCGTGGTGACCTCGGCGGTCTCACCCTTCGACTTACCTATCAGCGCACGCGCGATGGGCGAGGAGATCGAGATCTTGCCGTCCTTCACGCTGGCTTCAAGGTCGCCGACGATCTTGTACTTGACCTTGTCCTGGGTATCCTCGTCGATGAGGGTGACCGTCGCGCCGAACTTGATTGTCGCCCCCGACAGCTTCGCGGTTTCAATAACGTCGGCGCGGGACAGCTTATCCTCGAGATCGGCGACGCGGGCCTCGTTCAAACCCTGCGCTTCCTTCGCCGAATGATACTCGGCGTTCTCACTGAGGTCGCCATGGGCGCGCGCCTCCGCAATCGCTTGAATGATACGCGGGCGCTCCTGGGATTTCAGGCGCTGCAGCTCGTCCTCGAGCGTTTTGAACCCGTCGGTTGTCATTGGAACGCGTTCCATCGACATCTCTCACATCTCCCCTCGCCCGGGTCATCATGCCCGAGACCAGTCGCAAATTGCAAAAAACCAGGCTCGTGGATCGGGCCGCGATGGATCCCTGACGACTGTCGCCCCGGAATCACTCCCGCATGGCATCAAGATGCGCGGAACATGTAACTCTGCAAAGGCGCAACTTTGAGGGTGTCGGCCTTGAGAGCCTTGATCGCCCGCGTGACCGCGACGGCACCTGCCAATGTTGTATAATAGGGAACATGGTTGAGCAAGGCCGTCCGCCTGATATCCTTGCTGTCTGACAACGCTTTAGCGCCCTCAGTCGTGTTGAAGACCAGATGGACGTCACCGTTCTTGATGGCGTCGACGATGTGGGGACGGCCTTCGAGAACCTTGTTGACGACGTCACAGTGAACGCCATTCATTTCGAGGTGGCGCTTGGTCCCGCGCGTCGCGATGATCTTGAAGCCCATGGCGGCAAGCTCCATCAAGGGTGCCACGACGCGGTCCTTGTCGCCCTCCTTCACCGATACGAACACCGTTCCCGTGAATGGGAGTTTCTGGCTGGCGCCGATCTGGCTCTTGCCAAAGGCGACGGCAAAATCGCGATCGATACCCATGACCTCGCCCGTCGAGCGCATCTCGGGCCCGAGCACCGGATCGACGCCGGGGAAGCGGGCGAACGGGAACACGGCTTCCTTGACCGCGATGTGATCGAGCTTGCGCCGCTTGAGCCCAAACGATGCGAGCGGACGCCCGGCCATCACCTCGGATGCGATGGCGGCGACAGGCAGCCCGATGACCTTGGCCACGAAAGGCACGGTGCGTGACGCGCGCGGATTGACCTCGAGGATGTAGACAACGCGATCTTTGATGGCGAATTGCACGTTCATCAGGCCCACGACGCCGAGCGCGAGTGCGAGTTCCCGCGCCTGCCGTTCGAGCTCAGCGATCGTCTCATCGGACAGCGAATAGGGCGGCAGCGAGCATGCACTGTCGCCGGAGTGTATGCCCGCTTCCTCGATATGCTCCATGATGCCGGCGACAAACGTGTCCTTGCCATCCGACAGGCAATCGACGTCAACTTCGACAGCGTCAGTGAGGTAACGATCGACCAGCAGCGGGCGCTTGGCGGAAACGATAAGTTCGGACGGGCGGTCGAGCGTCGCAGAAAGCCGCGTCACATAGCGATCGATCTCGGCGCCGTCATAAACGATTTCCATGGCCCGCCCGCCCAGCACGTAGGACGGCCGGATCACCACCGGATAGCCTATGCGATCGGCAACAGCGCGGGCTTCGCCCGGTGATCTGGCGATACCGCTGTCGGGCTGCTTCAGTCCGAGCGTTTCGATCAGCACTTTGAACCGGTCTCGGTCCTCGGCGAGATCGATGGCATCGGGCGAAGTCCCGAGGATCGGCACTCCGGCCTCTTCCAGCGGGGCCGCGAGCTTCAACGGCGTCTGACCGCCAAACTGCACGATAACGCCCTTGACGGTACCGACGCTCTGTTCCTTGCGGATGATCTCCAGCACGTCCTCGGCGGTCAGCGGCTCGAAGTAGAGCCGGTCCGACGTATCGTAGTCGGTCGAGACCGTTTCTGGGTTGCAGTTGACCATGATCGTCTCATAGCCGGCCTTGGTCAGCGCGAAGCAAGCGTGGCAGCAGCAGTAGTCGAACTCGATGCCCTGGCCAATGCGGTTCGGGCCACCGCCGAGAATGATGATCTTCTCGCGCGCCGTCGGCCGGGATTCGCATACGGGAGCACCAGCTTCG
This sequence comes from Hyphomicrobium sp., assembly GCA_002928955.1. Lineage (GTDB taxonomy): Bacteria > Pseudomonadota > Alphaproteobacteria > Rhizobiales > Hyphomicrobiaceae > JAKAML01. The sequence goes on from PERT01000015.1 coordinate 4,703, forward strand.
GCGCTGTCGTCCGGCGACACCAGCCCGCTCTCGTAGGTCGAATACATGTAAGCGGTGGGTGATGCGAACTCGGCCGCACAGGTATCGATGCGCTTGAACACGGGCATCACACCGAGCGCATGACGCTTGGCGCGAACCTCGGCCTCGGGAACTTCGGCAAGTACCGCGAGCCGCGCGTCGGAAAAGCCCATCGCCTTCAACGCGCGCATTTGCGCCACGGACTTCGGCAGTCCGTGCGCCTTGACGCGGGCTTCGGTCGTCACGATGGCCTGCATCTGAGCCAGGAACCACGGATCAATCTTGCAGTAGGCGTGCGCCGTTTCGATGTCGACGCCGAGCCTCAGAGCCTGGGCGACCTTGAGGATACGGTCGGGCGTCGCCTGCGAAAGTGCAGCCCGGATGACGTTTTTGTCGTCGCCCTGACCGAGGCCCTCAAGCACCACGTCGTCAAGCCCGGTCAACCCGGTCTCCATGGACCTCAGCGCCTTCTGCAGGCTCTCGGCGAAGGTGCGGCCGATCGCCATGACCTCGCCGACGGACTTCATGGCGGTGGTCAGCGTGGGGTCGGCGCCCGCGAACTTCTCGAATGCGAAGCGCGGTATCTTGGTAACCACATAATCGATGGTCGGTTCGAACGACGCCGGCGTCGCGCCCCCCGTGATGTCGTTCTGGATCTCGTCGAGCGTGTAGCCAACCGCCAGCTTGGCCGCGACCTTGGCGATGGGGAACCCGGTCGCCTTGGAGGCCAGTGCCGACGAGCGCGAAACTCGCGGGTTCATCTCGATGACGACGAGGCGGCCGTCTGCCGGGTTGACCGCGAACTGCACGTTGGAACCGCCGGTCTCGACACCGATCTCGCGCAGCACCGCCAGTGAGGCGTCGCGCATGATCTGGTATTCCTTGTCGGTCAGCGTCAGCGCCGGAGCAACGGTCATGCTGTCGCCGGTATGCACGCCCATCGGATCGATGTTCTCGATCGAGCAGATGATGATGCAGTTGTCCGCACGATCGCGGACCACCTCCATCTCGTATTCCTTCCAGCCGAGCACGCTCTCTTCGACCAGCACCTGCGTCGTTGGCGAGGCGTCGAGGCCGCGCTCGATGATGTCGAAGAACTCTTCCTTGTTGTAGGCGATGCCGCCGCCGGTGCCGCCCATGGTGAACGACGGCCGGATGATGGCGGGCAGCCCCACAACCTCGAGCGCCGCGGCCGCCTCGGCACGGTTGTGCGCCATCATCGAGCGCGGCGTCTCGAGCCCGATCTTGGTCATCGCGTCCCGAAAGCGCAGCCGGTCCTCGGCCTTGTCGATGGCATCGGCGTTGGCGCCGATCAATTCGACGCCGAAGGCCGACAGAATGCCCTGCCGGTGCAGCGCAAGGGCCGTGTTGAGCGCGGTCTGCCCGCCCATGGTCGGCAAGAGCGCGTCGGGGCGCTCCTGGGCGATGATCTTGGCCACGATATCCGGCGTGATCGGCTCGACGTAGGTGGCATCCGCCAGCTCCGGATCGGTCATGATGGTGGCCGGGTTGGAGTTGACCAGAATAATCCGATAGCCCTCTTCCTTAAGAGCTTTGCATGCCTGGGTGCCGGAGTAGTCGAACTCACAGGCCTGGCCGATGATGATCGGACCCGCGCCGATGATGAGGATGGACTTGATGTCTTCACGTTTCGGCATGGCGATCCACCCTGTTCCGGATCACGGCTGTGCAGCGTCCGGGCGTCACAAGGCGCCCGCTCTGCACGAAGCCAACGAATGGCATGCGCCGGTTCGCTCGGCGCGCTTGCCGCGCGCGCGTTCATCCCCGGCGTTTCGCATGGTAGGAGCGTCGTTTACCGGAAGTCGCAGCCGTTGGCCATAGGTTTGGCGCGGCGGTCCCGATCCTCCACCGGACGAGCGCGCGCAGCCCCTCCGGCCTCGCCGTGCAACGCTGCTCGCAGCGGCGCGGCTACTTGCCCGGCACCGTGGGAGCTTCGATCTTCATATCCTTTGGATAGGTGTAGTCCGCCTTGAATATCGGCCGGTCCATCTTGTCGGGGCGGGCGAAAATCGAGCGCACGGGCAGACCTGTGGTCGGGTCGACGTAAATAATCCGGACACCTTCGTTCTTCGGCGCCTGTTTCGCGCCCGGACTCAAATCGACCGGGCCGGTTTCTCCGCCCTGGTAGGCGTTGAGTTCGGTCCCCCCGATGGTCAGCTTGCCAAGGCAATCCCAGCGGCCGACATCCTCAGGCTTCTCGCCAACGGTCTGCTGCACCTGATCAATCAGGTCGCGCGTGATCTCTTCGGATACGGGCGACCACGCAGCCTCAGGGCCCGTCTCACCCTGGCGGCTCCAGGCCTTTGAGCCCACGAGCACCGTCTCGACAGGTTTCGGATCGAGCACCATGGTCACAACCTGACGCAAACGGTCAGGCAGCAGGTAGTCAACGGTCATCTTCACCGGACCCTGCTCGGAGATCATGAACACATCCATGCGGAAGGCGCCGGACTTGCGCTGGTTTTCGAGGGCCGCGGCCATCTCCTTGCTGCATTCGCCAGCGGCATGGGCCGGCATCGTGCCGAGGGCCGTCACGCCGAGCACCGGCAACATCATGGCTAAAGCGGTCAACGATTTCGTGGTCATCGCGTTCTCTCGTCAGTCTAGCGTTCACTCTGGCAGTCTGCTCATCCCGCGGCGGAACAAGGCCGTCTCAGGCTCATTTCGGGTTGGGGTCGCCTAACGGCGCCTCGATCCTGAGATCGGCCGGATAGCTGAAGATGCCCTTGAACAAAGGCTCGGTGCCCGGCTTCACGTCAGCGACCACGTTCAGCATCGGCAGGCCACTGGCCGGATCGACATAAACGGTGCGCGCGATTGCCGTGCTGCCGCCAGCTGCCGCTGCGTCGGCTGTGCTCTTGGTGCGGTAGGCCACGTAGTCTTTGCCTTCGAAGGCAACCTTGCCGAGGCACTCGAAACTGCTGTCCGACGGGATCGGGTCGACAAGCGTCTGCTTGGTGAAGGCCGTGACCGATTGGGCGAACTGGGGTTGCAGCTCCTCCCACCCGGCGCCCATGGTACCCCAGGCCCAGCGGCCGATGGCGATGGTCTCAAGCGGCGCGGTGTGGTTCGGGTGGGTCACGGTCTGGTGCATCCGGTCGGGCGGCACGTAGTCGATCTGCATTTTCACAAGACCCTGATCGCCCTTGGTGTCGGCGACGAGGCGAAACGCCGGCGTCTTGCGCTGCCTCTCGAAAGCGGCCGCGACCTCGGCGCCGCAGTCGGCGGCGACCGCGCCCGAGGGAGCGGCTGCTGACGCAGCCAATGCCAGAACGGCGAACCCAAAGCGGCCCAAAGCCATAGTGCGTTGTCTCCCCATGGATATTCGTCCTGCGCAGTCGCAGGCGGCGTTTTGGCTGTGCTTATACGCAGCCCGAACGGATTTTCACCGTTAAAGTTCGGAAATGTTGGGTGATTGGATCAGCAGGGCGGCGTCTAGCGATCAGTTTTTCGGATCGGCTGCCGGTGCTTTCAAGGGCTTGCGGAACGCCTCGCACGGGTCGCCGCGCTCAGCACGCGGGGTGAAGATGACGGCGTCGGCGGCTGGCTTGCCGTCGGGATCACGGGGGACATAGGCCTCGGGATCGGTCTTGCCGGCCTCGACCTCGACCAGCGCGACGGTGACCACCTTTAGGGCGGGAGCGCGTTGCCGGAGATACCAAGGAACACCGCGATCGGAACGCCCGTGGCCGTTACCTGCGATGACAATGGCCGAGCCGTGCTTGTCGCGGGCCTTCAGCGTGACGTCGGCGAGAGTTGCATCCCGCACCCGTTGGGCAAAGGCCATGCCGCCGAACGCGGACTTTGGCATCATGTCGCAATGGCTGGCTTCGATCTCGGTAAGTGAGGCGTCGTTGAGTAGGTCCGACTGGGGAACGTCGAGACCCAGGCGCTTCTGCTCCTCGGGCGGAATAGACGCCGCCCCCTCCTTCGCAGCATTGCGGATGACGTTACGCGGGGCATCGCCAGCGTAGATGGGAAGCCCGGCGGCGAGGACGGCCTCGAACAGCGGCTTGTAGTCGTACTTCGACCAGCCGCTCTTGTCCCACTCGACGGCCTTGAAGAACGCATCGAGCGTGCGGCCCTCTTTCGGCAGCGCCATAAATGCGTCGATCGCGGGCTGATGGTCGGTGCGGAATTGTTCGAAGACGATGGCGGGCGGCTGCGGAAGGGGCAGAATCCCGCTGTCCAAAACTGCGGCCCTCAGCCGGTGATGCCGCGCATTGTCATGAATTTCGCCGAGTATGAGCACGCCGCCGCCTCGGAGATCAGTATGTATTCGAGCTTGGATGTCATGCCAGATGTCGCACGGCGTCACATCCGCCGGCCGTGAATAAGCTACGCCGCCAGAACATAGCGGGTGATCGCACGTCAGAATGGCTTTCCATGCGGCGCTGAATTTCGTGTCCGAGATTTCGCAGGCGCGCACCGGGGTGGCCAAAGAGGCGAGTACCAGCGTGACAAGCGCCCACCTGGAATGTCCGCTACGCAATCCCCAGTCCCCCGAGCGAGACGGCGAGTGCGGGCAGCAGTGTCGGACTGAGCGTCGCGCTGGCGGGGAGCGTGGTGACGTTGGCGTAGCCCTCGGCCGACGGCGATAGATGCACAGTCGTGTCGAGCGTGTTGGCATCGACCACCCAGTATTCGCGCACGCCGAGCGTGGCGTAGATGTGGGCCTTGAGGCCCTTGTCGTAGCCCAAACGCGAGTCAGCCACTTCGATCACGAGCAGCACGTCGGCAGGGCGCACTTCGGTCGGCCTAGACCCCGAGCCGCAAACAAGAATATCGGGTTCGAGATACAGCTCCCCACCCGGCCGCCAACCCGGCTCCGACAACACGTCGAAGGCAGCCCCAAGCGCCAATGTCAGATGCTTCTGAAGCTTCAGGCGTACCCATTCATGCCGTCCGCCCTTCGCTTGCATTGGCAGAAGCTCCCCATCCACCAACTCGAGCCGCTCGCGCTCGCGGTCGATGCCGCCGAAGAAACCGAGTTCCGACAGCCGCTCGAACTCGGCGAGAGTCCAGCGCAGACGCGGCAAGCCGTCGGCGGTTTGCGTCGTGTCATGCCAATGGGGCGGGCGGGCAATCTCGTTCATGGCGGCAATCTAGCGCCTCGGCGGGCGGAATTGAAGCCGTCTCAGCGCCGCGTCTTACCGCTCCTTGACCGCCGCCACGCCCTTCCGGGCGCGCATCATGTTGGTGAAACGGGTGAACAGGTAGTGGCTATCCTGGGGGCCGGGGCTCGCTTCGGGGTGATGCTGGACCGAGAACACCGGGCGGCCTTCGAGCTGGATGCCGCAATTGGTGCCATCGAACAGTGAAACATGCGTTTCGACGACGCCCACGGGAAGGCTGTCGCGATCCACCGTAAAGCCGTGGTTCATCGACACAATCTCGACCTTTTTGGTCGTGCGATCCTTGACCGGGTGGTTCGCGCCGTGGTGGCCCTGGTGCATCTTCTTGGTGGTGGCACCGAGCGCCAGGCCGAGCATCTGGTGACCGAGGCAGATACCGAATACAGGGAGCCCGGTGTCGACGAGTTTCTTGATCTCGCGCACCGCATACTTGCCGGTGGCGGCCGGGTCGCCGGGGCCGTTCGACAGGAAGATGCCGTCGGGATTGCGCGCGATCACATCATCTGCCGTTGCGGTGGCCGGCAACACGGTGACTTTGCAGCCGGCCGCGGCGAGGCAGCGAAGGATGTTGCGCTTCAGCCCATAGTCGATGGCGACGACGTGGAACTCGGGCTGCTCATGCCGCGCGTAGCCCTTGTCCCAGACCCAGCGCTGTTCATCCCATGAGTAACTCTGGCCGGTGGTTACGTCGGGCACGAGATCCATGCCGTCGAGGCCGGGCCACGCCTTGGCTTCGGCCTTGAGTTTCGCCAGATCGAACGTTCCCGAAAGCTCATGAGCGATGACGCCGTTCGGCATGCCCTTGTCGCGAATGAGCGCGGTCAACGCACGCGTGTCGATACCAGAGATGCCGATGATGCCGCGCTCCTTCAACCAGCCGTCGAGGTGGCGGGTGGACCGGTAGTTTGCAGCTTCCGTGATCCCGGCCCGCAACACGCACCCGCGCACGCCGGAGCGCGACGCGAGGTTCGACGTCTCGGTGTCGTCTGCATTGGTGCCGACGTTACCAATATGCGGGAAGGTGAACGTGACGATCTGCCCGGCGTAGGACGGGTCGGTCAGGATCTCCTGATAGCCGGTGATCGCCGTGTTGAAACACACTTCGCCGACAGCGGAGCCCGTCGCACCGAGCCCGTGGCCGGCGATGACGGTGCCGTCCGCGAGAACGAGCCGGGCCGTCAGTGGTGCATCGGTCCAGGGGGCGGGGGTGGTCATGGCAGCTCCTCGGCGCGCAAGGAGTTGAGCCCGTGCTTCGGGTTGCCGCGGGTCTCATCGCCGCGCCCGTGCCGGAGCCAACTCTCGATCGGAATTGGCCGGAACCTGGTGTTCCGGCGCCGACATTTGATTCCCATTGCAACGCGCTCCAGATCAAATGTCGGCGGCATAAGGAACACTAGCAACCACATGATTCTAGTGTCGCTTTTGCATCTGACGTTTGGTTTTGAGTCCATCCCCGAGTGGGGACCAAACGTCAGAAGCGCGACACTAGGGGAACGCCGGACGCGGGTCAATGCGGCGGGCGTCGCGTGATCGCCAGCGCACTTTCGGGGTTGCAACCGCGTCGACCAGGGCGCTTTCATGCCCCCATCAAAATCGGCGCCGGATGTTGCCGACCCGCACCGAACGCCCTACACCGCGCCACCACACCGCGCCACCACCGGCCAGGAGACCCCCATGCGCGACCGCATCCTGCAATCCGTCAAGGACGCCATGAAGTCCGGAAACAAGCCGCGGCTGGCGACGCTGCGGCTCGTCACCGCCGCCATCAAGGACCGCGACCTGGCGCTGCCGGCCGGGTCCGTTCCCGACACCGTGGGCGAGAGCGAGATCCTGTCGCTGTTGCAAAAGATGGTCAAGCAGCGGCGAGAGAGCATCACACTCTACAAGGATGCCAACCGCCAGGATCTGGTCGATCAGGAAGCCTTCGAGATCGCCATCATCGAGGAATTCCTGCCACGCCAGATGAGCGACGGCGACCTGCGCAAGGCCATCACCGGCGTCATCGGCGAACTTGGCCTTTCAGGGCTGAAGGACATGGGCAAGGCGATGGGTGCGCTCAAGGAGCGGTTCACCGGTCAGATGGACTTCGCCAAGGCCAACGGCGTGGTCAAGGAGCTGTTGAAGTAGGTTCGCCATTGAAGGCAACGGCGGGTCGCGTTCGGCGACGACCTTTGGGCAGGTCATTCATGTAGCGCCAGAGAGGCATGGGCTGTGGAAAGCGGGCATGAAGCTCCACGGTGCCCGCGCGGCACGAATGGGCTCCAGGCTTTGGGACGCGAATCGCTTAGTGCTCGCAGATCGGACATGAGCTTGGTGCTGCGATGCGCTTTCCACCCCACTTCCTGGATGAGATCCGCGCCCGGTTGCCGGTGAGCCAGGTGGTATCGCGCAAGGTGCCGCTCAAGAAAAAGGGTCGCGAGTACGCGGGCCTCTCGCCGTTCAAGGTCGAGAAGACACCGTCGTTCTTCGTTAACGACCACAAGGGCTTTTATCACTGCTTCGCGTCCGGCGAGCACGGCGACATCTTCAAATTCGTCATGGCGACCGAAGGACTTTCGTTTCCCGAGGCCGTTGAGCGGCTAGCGGCGGAGGCCGGCTTGCCGATGCCCAAAATGAGCGAACGCGAGGTCGAGGAAGAGGACCTGCGGCAACGGCACTACGCGCTGCTCGATGCGGCCGCCAAGTTCTTCGAGGAGGCGTTGCGCGGTCCGGCCGGAGCCGAAGCAAGGCGCTACATCGATCATCGCGGGCTGAAACGCGATACGGTTGGCGCGTTCCGCCTGGGCTTTGCGCCGAACTCGAAATCGGCCCTGAAGGACCACCTCGCCAAGCTCGGTTTCAAGCTCGAGGAGATGACGCTGACGGGCATGCTGATCCATGGCGATGATATTCCTGTCGCCTACGACCGTTTCCGTAACCGGATCATGTTCCCGATCGCCGATCTCAAGGGCCGCACGATCGCGTTCGGTGGCCGCGCACTCGATCCGGACGCACCCGCCAAGTACCTGAATTCGCCGGAGACGCCCCTGTTCCACAAAGGGCACGTACTGTTCAACGCGCACCGGGCCCGGCAAGCCTCCCACGACAAGAGCCGCATCGTGGCCGTCGAGGGATACATGGACGTCGCCGCCCTGACAGAGGCCGGGTTCCCCGAATGCGTGGCCCCGCTCGGCACGGCACTGACCGAGGATCAGCTCAAGATCCTGTGGCGGATGTCGCCGGAGCCCATCCTCTGTTTCGATGGCGACAGCGCCGGCCGGAAGGCCGCGTACCGTGCCATCGACACGGCGTTGCCGCACTTGAGGCCCGGCACCAGCGTCGCGTTCGCGTTTCTCCCCGACGGGCTCGACCCCGATGATCTTGTTCGCCAACAGGGCGCAGGCGCGATGGAGCAGGTTCTGGGCCGCCTGAAGCCGCTGTCGGCCGTCATGTTCGAGCGCGCGTGGGCCTCCGGAGACTGGTCGACGCCGGAGCGACGGGCGGGCCTTGATCAGCAGTTGCGCACGCTGACCCAGCAGATCGCCGATCCGGGCGTGCGAGGGCACTATGAGCAGGATATGCGGCGTCGCCTCGCCGAGGCCTGGGGAATGCCGCAGGGCCAACAGCGTTCGCAGACGGCATTTACGGCCCGACACCCACAGGCAAACCGCAACTCAAACCGGAGCTATGTCACCCCCCGCGCCGATAACCCTTGGCGAGAGCCTGGTGCCGGGAAGGGCAGTCGCGGCGGCACCTTCGACCGCCGCGGACCGGGCTTCCCGCCGCCCAGGGCCAGCGCCAGCCTGTTGCAGAGCGGCCTCGTAGCCAGCGAGCGCGGGAGGCCGACCAATCGCGAGGCCATTCTGCTTCGCGCGATCCTCAATCACCCCTGGCTGATCGATGACTACGCCGAGGCGATCGCCGCATTGCCGCTGGTCTCTCAGCCGATGGGACGCCTGCGGGATGAAATCCTGTCACTTCACGCGGGAGACAATTCCCTTGACAGCGCGGAGTTGACAACCCAATTGGAAAAAGCGGGTTTGACCCAGGTTCTGGACCTTGTCGAACGCGCGATAACGCATAAGTGCGACAGGTTCGTAGAAGCCGATGCCCCGAACACCGAGGTGGATGCTGGCTGGCGCCACGCCCTCGCGCTTCATGAGCAGCAGGTCGGACTGAAGCGGGCTCTCGAAGCTGCCGAAAGGTCCTGGCACGAAGACGGCTCGGAAGAAGCCCTGGCGCGCATATGCGATATCCAGCGGCAACTTCATGTGATCGACACGGCCGAGGGGGACGGGATCGGCGGTGAAAGAGGGGTTCGCTGACGCGGCGGTTCAATCGGGTCGCTGTCTCGAGCCGGGGACCGGGGAAGACATGTTTTGCAACAGCACCACACAAAGCAGCCGAAAGGTCGCGCGGCCAGAATCGATTGGCGCACCCAATTGGAGGTTCAGCCGGCATGGTCCGTCTCGACACCAACGGTGGGTCTCGTCCGCCGGCACCTACTGTGCGGCAAATTGCCGCCCAAACTCTGAGAACTGATACAATCGCGGGTGCCGGGCTCTCCGGTGATCCACTTTCTTAGCCTCGTTCAGTCGGGACTGATCACATCGATGGCAAACGCAAAAGCGAAGGCTGAAGTTTCTCCAGGCGCCGATTCTGAGGCCCCCGAGCGCGAAAGCCCCCTGCTCGACCTGTCTGACCAGGCGGTCAAAAAACTTCTGAAGACCGCGAAGGCACGCGGCTACGTCACCTATGACGAATTGAATGCCGTGCTGCCGTCGGAGGAAGTCACATCCGAGCAGATCGAAGACACCATGGCGATGCTGTCGGACATGGGCATCAACGTCGTCGAGACCGAAGAAGGCGAGGAGGCCGCCGAGGCCACCGAGGAGCCGGCCGATGAACAGGAGAGCCGGGCGCTGGCGCCCCAGTCTCTGCCGACCAAATCCGAAACACGCTCAGAGCCGAGCGAGCGCACCGACGATCCTGTTCGCATGTACCTGCGCGAAATGGGCACGGTCGAACTGTTATCGCGCGAAGGCGAAATCGCCATCGCCAAGCGCATCGAGGCCGGCCGCGAGGCCATGATCGCGGGCCTTTGTGAGAGCCCCCTCACTTTCCAGGCCATCATCATCTGGCGGGACGAGCTCAACGAAGGCAAAATCCTGCTTCGCGACATCATCGACCTCGAAGCCACCTACGAGGGGCCCGACAGCAAGGCGCCGCCGGAAGCCTTCGGTGCGGACGCCACGATCACACTGCCCACACCGCCGCCGCCGCCACCACCAGCGCCCGGCAGTGAAGGCGATGACGACGAGGACTTCGAGAACGCACTGTCGCTCGCGGCCATGGAAGCCGAATTGAAGCCGAAGGTGCTCAACACATTCGACAGCATCGCCGCGACCTACAAGAAGCTCAGGAAGCAGCAGGACAAGAAGCTCGAGCAGCAGGTCGCCGGCGAGCAGGGCTCCAAGCAGCAGCAGAAGGCCTACGAGAAGCTGCGCGAGGAAATCGTCACCGATGTAAAGAGCTTGGCGCTGAACAATAATCGTATCGAAAGCCTCGTCGAGCAGCTCTACGCCATCAACAAGCGCCTCGTCCAGATGGAGGGTCGCTTGATGCGGCTCGCGGACAGCTACGGCGTGGCGCGGCAGGACTTCATCGACGAGTACTTCGGCAACGAACTCGATGCCACCTGGCTCGATCGGATCGGCACCAAGGGCAAGAAGTGGGCTGCGTTCCTCAAGGGTGACCGCAAACAGGTCGAAACGCTGCGCGGCGACATCCACACCCTGGCTTCGGAGACCGGTCTCGAGATTCCCGAGTTCCGGCGTATTGTCAAAGCGGTTCAAAAAGGCGAGCGCGAGGCCCGGCAGGCGAAGAAAGAAATGGTGGAAGCCAACCTCCGCCTGGTCATCTCGATCGCCAAGAAATACACCAACCGCGGCCTGCAGTTCCTCGACCTGATCCAGGAAGGCAACATCGGCCTGATGAAGGCTGTCGACAAGTTCGAGTATCGCCGCGGCTACAAGTTCTCGACCTACGCGACTTGGTGGATCCGGCAGGCGATCACACGCTCGATCGCCGATCAGGCGCGCACCATCCGCATCCCCGTGCACATGATCGAGACGATCAATAAAATCGTGCGCACGAGCCGCCAGATGCTGCACGAAATCGGCCGCGAGCCGACGCCGGAAGAACTGGCCGAAAAGCTCGCCATGCCGCTCGAGAAAGTGCGCAAGGTCCTGAAAATCGCCAAGGAGCCGATCTCACTCGAGACGCCGATCGGCGACGAAGAGGATTCACACCTCGGCGACTTCATCGAGGACCGCAATGCGGTGCTGCCGATCGATGCCGCCATCCAGTCGAACCTGCGCGAGACCACCACACGCGTGCTGGCGTCGCTGACCCCGCGTGAAGAGCGCGTATTGCGCATGCGCTTCGGCATCGGCATGAACACCGACCACACGCTCGAAGAAGTCGGCCAGCAGTTCTCGGTGACGCGCGAGCGCATCCGCCAGATCGAGGCCAAGGCGCTGAGGAAGCTGAAGCATCCGAGCCGGTCGCGGAAGCTCAGGAGCTTCCTGGATAATTGAGATCAGGCAATGGACACAGTCACGACTATTGAGCAGCTTCGAGAAAATGTGGCCTATTTGTGGGAAGCAGCGAACAAGCCCAATGAGCGTTTGCGCGTTGAGGCCCAGAAGTTGCTTCGGAATGGTTCCCACTACGTTGCCCTGGTGGACGGAAAATCGGTGCGCTTCGGACCCAGCCGGTTCATTGGCTATCGCTCGAACACCCTGAAGCGACACAACCGTAATCACTTCAAGCACGGCAATGTTACTGATAAAGCGGTTAATGAGATTTATGGAAAACAGTGCATTACGAATCCAGAACTCGACAAAGCGTTCTTAAGTTTCTTACGCGGGATAAAAGCTAAACCAGCGAACAAACAACGCAAGTATTGGTGGGACAGCTCAGTCCAGAAATCCCTGGCGAAAGCCACCAACAATACGATTGTGAACGACACCAACATAAACCATGGCGGCGAGGCCACTTGCCTATTGCCTGGAACAGAAATCTTAGTCACGACCAAACAAAGACGGAATCACGACAGGTTCCAGAGAGCATTACTTCTCGAATGGGACTACCGCTGCGCCTTTTCTGACTGCAACATTCAGTCGCTCGTTCAAGCTGCACACATCAAGCCATGGGGCGCTTGCACGCCGCACGAGCGCACGGACATTTGCAACGGCCTACCTCTCACCCCAACAGCACATGCCTTGTTTGACAGGGGGCTTGTAAAAGTCTCTCGGAATGGCACGCTCACCAGTACGTCCGCAGCCTCAAAACAGGAGCTATGCGCATTAGGAATCAAGCTGGGAATGAAAATCATCGGCTACACACCGCAACACGAGGCTTACATGAAGGCGCGCCGAAAACTGCTCGATAGGCAGTAGTCTACGCCTCCACATACTCGGCAATTGTCGTCGGCGGGGGTATGGGGTCTCCGTCTTCTTTCATACCCTCGATATGAAGCTTGATCGCACCGCGGATTTCGCGCTCGACCACCGCCACCGTATCGCCGGTCGCGACGCAGCCCGGAAGATCAGGCACATAGGCCGAATATGTATCGCCGGCCTGTTCGATGACGACCACATATCGCATCAGTTGCTCCTATTCAGCCCTGCTTGCTTGAATACGCTGTTGAGCGTTCCCGGGGCCATATCGTCGGATGGCTTGCCCGCAATCGTCACACGCCCTGGTTTAGTCGAGTGTTTGAATTGCCTGTGACTCCCTTTGGTCGCCACGAGTTGCCAGCCATCCTTCTCGATCAGCCGGATGACCTCTCGCACCTTCATCGTATCCCCCAACGCAAGACAATTATCAGGTCCGTACGGTTGCCTCCAGAGGTTCTCGGTGACGTGCGGGCGCATGGCTCGGATGTCGGATAGCCAGTTCGATGCCATCCCGACTTCGAGGTTGCCTTCGAGCCCCACACGGGCTTCAAGTTGCAGGAGCAGCCTTGACACCGCCTCACCGAACTTGACGTGCTCAGCGCCTGCCGGCGTCGCGTTGTTGAGGTAGCCTCTGGCTAGTGCGAAAGACGTTCAGACCTAAGTTGCCTGACCCCTCGGTTCAGCCAACGCGAAGTCCCACAAGCCAGATTCGCCCGAATCGGGTAAGGGTTATCCAGATTCAATCTCGACGGGAGACGACCATGGCCGACAAGACCACACTGGTTCTGCCAGGCAGTAAGATGACCGTTCCAACGCCCATAAAGCGCACGATCCAGGTCTCCGCTTCCGTGGTGCTGACCGCCCTGGTCGTGCTCGCCGTGGTTCTGGTGAACACGCTCATGATTTCGCGCACCGGTTCGGCGGCGCAAGGCCTCGGCACGTGGCTCGCGTTCATCAAACGCGGCGACATTCAGGCAACCATGGTCCTGACGGCTTTGGTGACTGTGCTGTTCGTTTATTGGCAGCGTGACAAGGAACGGCGCTGATCCGTTTCCAGATCAAAACCAGCGACCGCCGAAGCGCCAACCGGGCTTGCGCGACAACATCTCGGTTGCACATTCCGCCGCAGCGGTGCGGGAGGATGACAGCATTCTGGCGCAAGGTCCGTTCAAGGCATTGGATTTTTCCACGAATGCACCGGTTCCGGGCAAGCATGGGCATGGCCAATCACAACGATGAAGTCCGCCATCAGCCAAACGTGGCTGGCCCAGCATCGCCCACCGATGGCGCAGCGACGGGCACGACCCGGGACCTCGCCGCCCGTCGCTTGACCGATATGCCAGCAGCATTCATGCATGCGGCGAACAACGCGCGCATTTCAAGCCGGACCGCGCATTCGCCGCATGTCGTGTTCTACTGGTGATGCTCATGGCGGAGGCAGGGCGCTCAAATGCCCCTTGTGTCCGGGTTCCGAGGTGCTAATAGCCCCGTCCATGAACACTCATGGAGGACCCGATGCCTGACACCGCCGAAAGCGCAACGCGCGTCGAAACCGCCAAGCTGATCCGCGCTTATTACGACGCGTTCAACGCCGGCAACAGCGAAGCCATGCTGTCGATGTTGGCGGACGACGTTATCCACGACGTCAACCAGGGCGAACGCCGGCAAGGCAAAGAGAAGTTTCGGGCGTTCAGCGCCCGCATGGCCCACAACTATTCGGAACAATTGAAAGACATCACCGTGATGGTGTCGAAAGACGGTCTGCGCGCCTCCGCCGAGTTCAACGTCCACGGCATCTACAAGAACTCCGAGGAAGGCCTGCCGCCGGCCGCAGGCCAGAAATACGTTCTCCCCGCAGGCACCTTCTTCGCAATCCGCGGCGGCAAGATCACACGTGTGACCACGTACTACAACCTCACAGACTGGATGTTGCAGGTCTCGGCCTGACCTTTGGCATCCACCCGAAATCACAGGAGAGCACGTGGTGCTTCTGACCATGCTCAAGTGCAAGCTGCACCGGGCCACCGTGACCGAGTGCGACCTCCATTACGAGGGCTCGATCTCGATCGACCGCAAATTGATCGAGGCCGCGGGCCTGTTGCTGAACGAGCGTGTCGAGATCTACAACATCGACAACGGCGAACGCTTCGCAACCTACGTCATCGAAGGCAAGAAGGGTTCGGGAATCATCGGGCTCAACGGCGCCGCGGCCCGGAAGGCCTGCGTTGGAGACAAGCTCATCATCTGCGCTTACGCGCAGTTTGAGGCAGCCGAGGCGAAGGCGCACGTGCCGAGCGTCGTGATCGTCGGAACCAGGAACAGGATCGACAAGGTGACGCCATGAAAACGGCGCGAGGGACAGAGGGAACCGCGGTCTCCGTGTCGTCGCTGACCGGACCCTCGCTGGTGGCCGCGCTGCCGGAACTCGCCCGACTTCGGATGACCGTGTTCCGGGACTGGCCCTACCTTTACGACGGAACCCTGGCCTACGAGGAGGCATATCTCGCGAAGTTCGCGGCCGCCAAAGGGGCGGTCTGCATCGCGGCCTACGATGGCCCGTGCATGGTTGGCGCATCGACAGGCGGGCCGCTCGTCGAGACCGACGCCGAATTCATCCTGCCGTTTGAAGCGGCCGGATACGACACGTCCAAGGTGTTTTATTGCGGCGAGAGCGTGCTGCTCGGCTCCCATCGCGGACACGGTCTCGGCCACGCGTTCTTCGATGGCCGTGAAGCCCACGCCCGCGCCTTCGGCGGTTTCGACTGGTCGAGTTTCTGCCGCGTGGTGCGGCCCGACGATCACCCGCTGAAACCCAACGCCTACCAGCCCCTCGATCTATTCTGGCGGAAGCGCGGATATTCCCCCGTGGAGGGCGTTGTGGCAACCTACGCTTGGAAGGACATCGATCAGGCGGCCGAGACCGAGCATCCGATGCAATTCTGGATGAAGTCACTCGCCCCATGACCCACCCCGACACGCTCACCATCGCGGCGGCCCAGTATCCGATCGGAGAGCCAAAGACGCTCGATGAATGGGAGGACAAGATTGCGCGATGGGTGGCCGCGGGTGCTGCTTCTGGCGCCGCACTCCTGGTGTTCCCCGAGTACGCGGCGATCGAGCAGGCGGCAGCCTTCGGGACCGAGGTCTCGGGCAGCCTCGACCGGACGCTGGCCATCGTGGCAGAGTTGGCGGCACGGCGCGTCACGCTGCACCAGGAACTTGCGGAGACGCACGGTGTCCACATTCTGGTCGGCTCTGGCCCGGTCAGCAAAAGCGACGGCCGCTATGTGAACGCGGCGCAACTCGTCACGCCTCAGGGCCTCGTCGGCGAACAGGAAAAGATCATCATGACTCCGTTCGAGCGGGATTGGGGGATCTCGGCCGGTGGACCGCTTCGGGTGTTCGATACCGCGCTCGGCAAAATCGGCATTGCCATCTGCTATGACTGCGAGTTTCCGCTCTTGGTCCGCGCGCAGGCCGAGGCCGGGGCCGAGATCGTGCTGGTCCCCTCCTGCACTGAGCGCGTCTCGGGCTTTCACCGGGTCGCCACTGGGGCACGGGCGCGCGCACTCGAGAACTCTATCGTCACCGTACAGAGCCCGACCGTCGGTGACGCCCTATGGTCGCCGGCCGTGGATCGCAACGCCGGCTCGGCGGCGATCTACGTGCCGTCGGAGCATGGCGTTTCGGATACCGGCATCATTGCCGAGGGGCCGCCCAACGCCGCGCTGTGGGTCACCGGAACGGTCGATTTGTCCCGGCTCCGCCACCTGAGGACAACGGGCGAAATGCGGAATTATGCCGACTGGTCGTTGCAGCCGGGGCTCGTCTCCGTTGGTCTGGAACCCACCGTTGAGCAGGTGTCGTTGCGGCCCTGATCCGCCGGAAGGACTGCCGCCCCGGGGCGGCAACACCACCAACCCTATTCCGTGAGCCGCAACTCGGTGAGGCTGGCGCCAATGGCATTGAAAGCCTCGATCAGCTCGGTTTCTGTCCCTGGCGCATAGGCGTAAGGCGGCTTCGATGCGCAAGCCTCGAGCTTGGCCAGGGTTGGACCGTCTACGATGCCGAAGGCGACCGTATAGATCGTGATGCCGGCATTCTTCGCATTGTTGCAGACCAGCTCCATGCGGTTGTCGGCATGCTGCTTGAAGCCGTCGAAAGTCGGGGTCGGAACGATCCCTGCGAATAGATAGCCGTAGGCAGAGTAGTCGGAGTGGATCGCGCCGTCAGGCGTGGGATCGATGTTGTTGACGCCATCCGTCATCAACACGAGCACCTTTCTGATCTTGCCGTACTGAGCGCCCTCGGTGAAGGGCGGTTCCGGCGACAGCACGCGCCAACCCCACGCCAGACCCTCGGCGACGTTGGTGCCAGAGCCGTTCCAATGCACCATCCGGTCGATCGCCTGCAGCACGTCGCTCTTCACGTCCGTGAGCGGGAGGATCGGATCGGGGCAACTCTTGTTCGGTCCGGTCGTGTCCGGGCCAACCTCGTCGATCACGGCGTTGGAGTTGTTGTATTTCAGGATAGACCAGTGCATCCAGCCGTTCCATGAATCGTCGAACGCGGGAGGGACGAGGTCGGGGCGATCCGCCAGGTAATCGTTGGCCGATAGGAAGTTCCAACCATCGGCGGCAATCTCCGCCGCGTCCGGCTGGTCCGGCCAGAACCAGGGCACGAACAACGTATTGACGTCTCCCGCCGACGGAGGCGTATCGAGCACGTCATGGTCTCCGGCCCGCGCCATCACGCACCCTTTCCAGCTCGCGTTCGGAACCCTCGCGAACAAGTCGAACATATTGATTTTGTTCGGATTGGCTATCCAGCAGGGATCAATGAAATGGAACGGCGACGGCACATCGGCTGCGCTGGCGGCGTTCGCCGTGCCGATGCCGAGAATCCAGCGGCCGATGCTGGCAAACGTCGGAACTCTCTCCATCAGAGAGCCCGTCGTTCCTGTCCCGGGCCCGGAGCCGCCGCCACCCCCACCGCTGCCCGTGTTGCAGCCGGACTGATATCCGAACCAGTAGTCCTCAAGGTATCGGCCGTGCCAGGCTGAATCGCCATTGACGTCCATCCACGCCATTTGTGTCCTGCCATTGCCGATGTTGACCGCACCGACATAGGGCACAACGGCCATCTTGAGCTTCGACTTGCTGCTCGAACCTTTGTAGACGGCTTCGACCAGATCATTGGCGCCCTTCTTCAGGTCATCCATGTAGTTGCGCATAGATCCGGTGTTATCCAGAACCAAGGCTATTTCGACGTCCTCGGCGGCCGCGCCGGCCTTCGACTTGACGTTGATTTCGAAGAACTCTTTTCCAAGTACAACGGAGAATGAAGCCGGCAATTGCGCCTTCACTCTCAACTCGACATTGTTGCTGTCGAGGGAAACCTTGATATCCTCGATTGTCGCCCCATGGAGACTGCGGAGGTTTTGTTGAAAGAATGCCTCGGTTCGAGCTTTGATGGCGTCTTCGTTTTTCTCGCCTCCCGAACGGGACGCCAGGACCGCGTTGTCAACGGCCAATTGCAGTGAGGACCTTACCGCGATCCCGCGCCCGAAGTCGACGGCCACCCCGATCGCGCCAAACAACGGCACCAACAGTATGGCGAACAAAATGGACATGCCGCCGCGCCCGCAACGCGAAAAACGGCTGAGCACGACAGTCGCTCCGACGCCAAAAGAAAAGCCAGTATTTGCAATAGAAGTCGCCATGGAAACCTCCCGGGCATGACTGGCGCTGGACCGAGAGGTCAACTAATCTCATTGCGTCTAAACAAGTATTAAACAGTCATGATTTTCGGCATGCGGAATTAACGGACGCATTTTTGTCGCCCCAGAATAGGACATTTCGACAGCCTGTCAGAGCGAAAGGGAATTGACGATTCTTGATTTGAGACGCCCTTATTTGGGAAACCACGTCACATTTACGCGCGCCGCATGCTCTTGGGAGCCGGTTTCCCTCATCTGTGTATGGACCTTCCGGTTCGACCGGACCTGCAAAGCCGACAGCCGGGCTCGGGCCAGGGCAGCCTGAAAAGCCGGCTGGTGGATCATGCGCATGGTTGGACCTGGGCAGCCCACTCATCGCGCGTGCGTGGAGTGGCAAACTTGGTCCCGAGGCAAGTCGAGAGGCGGATGGACGGCGCCCATCTTTATGCAAAGAGTGTCGCCCGCCGCCGCTTCTGCTATAGAAGCCGCCCGGATCACATCCGGGCCCGTAGCTCAACGGTTAGAGCTGGCGGCTCATAACCGCCTGGTTCCAGGTTCGAGTCCTGGCGGGCCCACCATTAAACAACAATGAAATCAAGATTTTGACACGCGGCCATCATTGGCCTGGAACGAGCGGCGTTTGCGGCTCGCGACCGGCCGGCCCCGATCGCGGCGGCACGGACCGCATTCGACATCGAGATCCCGGGCGCTTGATCCGCTCGGGCAGGATGAAGACCCGTTGGCGCCGACCGGTTCCCACATCATGGCACAATCGATCACCACAGAAGCGCGACGCACCCAGACGCTGGCGCCTGCGATCGCCGCGTCCAAGTCGTACGACTATTTCACCCCAAAGAGACAAGGGCGCGAAATCACTCCGCGAAGCCGCACCGAAACCGTCTCTCGGTCGGGCTGCCAAACCACGCCGGTGTAAGCCGCGGGAACTACGGACAGAGTCCGAATCCCGCCACAAAACACGAAAAAGCGTGTAGAATCAATATGTTATGGCGGAGACGGAGGGATTCGAACCCTCGATACAGTTTTACCCGTATAACGCTTTAGCAAAGCGCCGCCTTCAGCCACTCGGCCACATCTCCGTTTCGGCGAAGCACCCGTATAGATGGCGTTATTCGTGATTGCAAGGTGCGGTACGCGGCGGCGTCCGCCGTCGAAGTCGGGGACTGAGCCCGTTGCATGGCAAGCGGCGGGTTGACCGCGGGGGTGCCACGGATGGATCCCCGACTGTGCGGGGATGACGACGGGGGGTGGATCGCGCCTCACCCATAAGGGGTCCGGGACTCATGGAGTTGCTCGTGTTCCTTATGGTGCCGGACATTTGCTCCGAACCGTGCAGCAGATGGAAGCAACCGTCGCAACCGAAACACGTGCCACGCCCTGACCGCAGCATGGCGCAGCCGTTGTCATCGTAGTACCGTACTCAAGCTGCAAATGGCCCTGTTAGAACCGTGTTGACGAAAGGAGCCAGCCACGATGCGACGCTCTGAGTTCGGATCGGTGCAGGGTATGCTGGCCCGCGCACTGGTGGTCTTGTCGGGCTGCGCCAGTGGCACGGGCGGGCTGGCCGCTGCGCAGGAATACTGCGTCACATGTATGGGCCCTTCAGCCACCTATGTGTGCGCCATCGAAGGACTGTCCGCTCAAGCGGCAGCCGGGATTCAAGGGCAAGTTTTGTGCATAAAACAATTGGCCACCGCGGGCCGTCACGAACAATGCTGGATCGACCGCCACGCGTCGACCGTCTGTCATGGGCCTTTGAGGACCGCTTCACCTGCAGCCGGCGACGAAGGCGTCGCTCCGCCTGCGACGCCACGACAAGCCCCACCCGCCGGCACGTCGCCCAACGCGGCGCAGGATGCCATCCAACCAGCCACGGCACCCGGTGGTGCCGCGACCGATCCGGCACCAGGCGGGCCCGCTCAATGGTCGGTGCTCAAGAAGACCGGCGACAACATCGGCAAGGCCATCTCCAAGAGCTGGTCGTGCGTCACGTCGCTGTTCAGCAACTGCTGACCCCGGCGATCGCCTCCGATAGGCCTCTCACGGTTGCGCGCGCCGCCCGTGTTCAATGCAGCGCCAGCCACTCACGTGCGAGACGCTGCGCGCGGACGATCTGAAGCTTGCTCAGTTCGCTCGATATCTCGGCGCGATAACGTCGTGCCTCGATGTTGCCGCGCATGGCAGCCAGATTGAACCACTTGTGGGCCTCGACGAGGTCCATATCGACATCACGTCCGGCACAGTACATGAGACCCAATTCGAATAGTGCGTCGGGCGTTCCGCCCTGCACCGAGCACTCGATACTGTCCAGCGAGGAAAACTCTACCCGCGCCATTTTACGCACTCCACTATCGTTTCAATCTGTCCGCCGAATGCGCCATCATCCCGATGGCTGTTACGGCGTGATCACGGCATTCTGCCCCACGGCTCCTGCTCTGGTAACGATGTCAGCGAGCAGATGATAATCCGTAAATCTCGAGATGAATGAACGGCAAGTTCGAGACCTTTTTCATCAAGTTTCCGCTCCATTCCGTGCCGCATTGGCGCGTCCGTCCAAGTTATGCACAACCCTCATCGGCCCGTTTACTTCTCGCGGAACCATTGCCTAACCATCGCAATACGAGGCGACAAAGCGTCGTCAAAGGTCTGCCCGACGACGGCCTCATTCAGAACGTGTTCATATCGTGACCGTTATGGGTTGCAGTGTGGTCGGCAGGCACTAGTGTAGCGCATCTTACGTTTGGGTCCCACTCGCGGCGTGGCTCGAAGCCAAACGTCAGATGCAAAAGCTAAACTAGATTCATAAGCTTGCTCGTGTTCCTTATGGTTCCAACATTTACTCTCGACGGTGCTGCGACGGGAAGCAAATGTCGGAACCGGAACACGAGTGTGATTCTGAGCGGGACGTTCGCTGTCGCATGATCGGCTGAGCGAAGTGAACGTCGCGGCCAGGACATGAGAGCGCAGGCCAGTCCGACAGACCGCCGACGGGCAACCGAAGATCGCATTCCGATCCAAGGTCGAAATCAAGGGGGGCATACAGCGTGTTCGTTCGATTGTGCGCTATGGCTTTTGTTGGATTTGCCGCATCAGGCTGCGCAAATGACACGATCAGGCCTTTTGGTGGAGCACAGCACCTCGGCGCCGGCTCGCTGCAGGTGTTGGCAACGGCGGTGGCAGCCAGCCGCGCAGAGGCCCGCTCTTCGGGCAACCAAGACCCGGCCGAGACGTCGTCGGTCCGCAGCACGCAGGACACCGCGGACGCCAACCCGCACCTGATCAAGAAAACCTTAGCCGGTAAAATGCTGACGGCGATGGCGCTCGAACGTGCCACAGGGCGCAAACCGGACCCATCTCGCCTCACCGAACTCGATTGAGATACCGCAGGACGCGTTAGCCGGCAGAAGGTTCAAGGCCGGTCCAGCACCAGCACACGCCATTCGCTGAACCTGTACCCCGTGGGCCGCCACACGTGCTGCCACGGTACCCGCACCAGCTTTGCTACAGCTGGATCGCCCGCACCTGCTCCAACGCCGGATATGATCGACGAGAATGCCGTTTTCGCATCAGCGCCCTTAGCCGTATCTGACCACACCAGGATCAACGTGCCACGGTCGAGGCGCACATCCGCGGGAATGGCGCGCACACCCCGCACCAGCACGACCGGATTTTGAGGGAAGTGGACCCGCAAATTACCGCCGAGTTCATGATCCAGCGTCACGATCGTCGCGCCGGAACCACCGACCTCCCGCAATGCCGCCGCGAGCCCCTCGTAGGGCACGCCCCAGCGGCAGATCTTGCAAACCGGATCGAGCACGAACATGTTGGCGAGCCGCGCCACGAGCGCGAACACCGCAATCGCCAGCGCCAGCCGTCCGAACCGCGATATCGAAAGGCCGGAGGGGTCCGACCGGCTGACTGCGCTCATGAGCCAAATAACACTCGCGATATACAGAGGCATGAACACGTGCGAGGCATAGCCCTTCAGCCCGAATACGACCGCACCCACAGCCGACAACAGCAAGCCCAGAACGCTGGTGCGCAGGACAATGCGCTCAATGACGCCCGGCGCGCGGGCGTCATGATGCGAGGACGCATGCGTGCCGGAGGCTGGCACGACAAGCAAACTGGTCGAAAGATCCTGGCCGGCGCGGCGGAGGAAACCCGGAAACAGCACAGGCAGAAACAGGATAAGCGGCGACAAGTAGAACAACGGCGCGCGCACGGCGTTCCAGAGCCCAGCCGCGCTTTCACGCCACCCCTGCGTAAAAGGATCGCCCACAAGTCCGCCCAGGCCCGCATGTCCCACGGCGTGCCATAGAAAAAATCCCGCGAACGCGGCGATGAGAGCTGCCGAAATCAAAATGCGCGGCCCGAACATCCGCTGCCTGATTTCGGCCTCGAACGTCACGGCCAACAGACTGGCCAGCAAGAACACGCTGAAGATCGGCTGGGTCAACGTCCCCGCACCGGCCACCAAGCCGAACACGACAAAGTCCGTGAGACGTGCTCTCTCGATGACGCGTACGAGGGCCCAAGTCGTTGCCGCAACCGCCAGCATAGCGCCCACCTGATGGGTGTAACCCTCGTGGAACCGCCAGCTCAATTGATAGATGAGCGCCAGCGATTCGACCGCCATCAGCGCCAGAACACCCGTTCCAAGCGCGCGTCGCGCGACCGCGTAAAGTAAACAGCCGGTGGCAATCAATGCGGCGTACTTGATTGCGAGAAAGCTCGAGACCGTGGGCCCCATCACCTGCTGGACGGCGTAGAGCGCCCAGGTATAGAGCGGCGGCTGGCGAGGCTCGTAGAGCGCCAGCAGCTGCTGCGCGCGCAGACTTTCAATGGGATCGTCTTCACCGAGCGCCGAGGACGCCAGCAGCCGGAACGCAATGTGGATGGCCGCGTAGAGCGCGAGCAGTCCGAGCACCAGCCAGAAGCCGCGATCATTTTTTTGTCCGCCAGCAGCCGGTTCCGTCGGTGCTTGGCCGCGTTCGTGTGCGGCCATATTGCGCGTGCTGTTCCGGCTGGCCGTCACGGCAGCAGCACCGTCGACCCTGTCGTCTTGCGCGCCTCAAGGTCGCGATGCGCTTGAGCCGCTTCGCTCAACGGATAGGTCTGGTTGACGTTGATCGTGACGTATCCCTTGGCGACCATGTCGAACAGATCGTTCGCACTCTGCACCAAGTCCTCGCGGCTGGCGGTATACGTCATAAGCGTGGGTCGCGTGGCAAACAGCGAGCCCTTGGCCGAAAGCATCCCGATTTCGAACGGCGGTACGGAACCCGAGGCGCTGCCATAGCTGACCCATAGCCCGCGCGGTTTCAAGCAATCGAGCGAACCCGGGAACGTGTCCTTGCCGATCCCGTCGTAGACCACGTCGCAACCGGCGCCGCCGGTGATCTCGCGGACACGCTCGACGAAATTCTCGGTGCGATAGTTGACGACATGGGTCGCACCGTGGGCCTTCGCCAACTCCGCCTTTTCATTCGAACCGACGGTACCGATGATCGTCGCGCCGAGGGCACGCGCCCACTGGCAGGCGATGAGGCCGACGCCGCCGGCCGCCGCGTGGAACAGCATCACCGTCTTGGGGCCGGCCTTGTACGTCTCGTGCAGCAGATAGCGCACGGTCATACCCTGCAGCATCATGGCTGCGGCGGTCTCGAAACGGATTGTATCCGGCAGCTTCACCAGGCGTGCCGCGGGAATGAGCCGCTCCTCGGCATAGGCGCCCGGCGGATTGGCATAGGCGACGCGATCGCCCGGCTTCAGGCCGGCAACGCCCGCGCCCACTGCAACGACCTCACCGGCGCCCTCCATGCCGAGCACGGCCGGGAGCGCAGAAAGCTTATAGTATCCCGTACGGTGGTAGGTATCGATGTAGTTGAGCCCGACAGCCCGATTGCGCACCCGCGCCTCGCCTGCTCCCGGCGCGCCCACGTCGACATCCTCCCAAGTCATCGCCTCGGGTCCGCCGTAAGCATGAATTCGAATGGCGCGCACCATGTGATCCCCCATCGCCTCAGGGGGCCATGCCCCCGGCCGTGACCTAAGCGCATTCAAGTCAACCGGCCAAGGGGTTTTAGGGAGACGTCGAATCCGGATAGCTGTTGCGCTTTCGCCAGCACCGTATTGCCGGTTCAATGCCTTCAACGCGCCATGCCGGGCGCTTAAGCGCATCCCCCGAGAGCAACCAGAGGCCCAAGAACATCCATGATCCGCAGACTGACATCGGTTCCTGCACCCGCCGCGATAGGTTCGGGTCGCCTGGTGGTCGCGCTGGCGGCCATCCTTGCCATTGCCGGATGCGCCGGTTCCGAAGGCCCAGAGATCGCGACAGCGGCAGGCCTTGGCTGTGTCGACGACAGCCTCGACTGTATCGCCAAGCGACAGGCAGCTCTGCGCGGTCTTGTCGGCGACAAAGAACGGAAGTGGGTGAAGGAGCCCGCGACGGCCGCGAGCTACGCGTCGGGTGTGCGCCTCTTCGCCTATAAAACCAAAAAGAAAGAGCTGACTTGTGAAGAGCTTACCGCCGGTCGCAGGGAAGCCGACAGCGCCCCCGCGGTGCTCCGTGGTCCCCAGGCCGCGCAGCTATCGCCGGCCCAAGCCTCGCGTGGCATCATGCTCGCGGGCGAAGTTTCACGCGAACTGGGCAACGAACACGCTAGGCGTTGCAAAAAGACGTGATCGGCAAGGCGACGTGAACTGCGGTTGCCTCTTCCCAATGCCGCTGCGCCGGGGCACCATCCTCTCAACCGACACGGTCGAGTCGTACCCGTTGCAAGGACCCCCGTACCGATGACCATCCAGGAGTACGCCGATATCATCGTGGCCTTCGTCAAGGCCAACGAGGTCTGGGCGGCCCCCATCGCATTCGCCCTCGCTTTCGGCGAGAGCCTCGCGTTCATCTCACTCATCCTGCCGTCGACCATAATTCTCGTCGGCATCGGCGGCCTGATCGGGGCGAGCGGCATCAATCTGTGGCCGGTGGTGATCGCGGCCGGGTGCGGCGGCACGCTCGGCTACGCCATCTCGTACTGGATCGGCCTTTACTTCAAGGATGATATCGCGCGCGTCTGGCCGTTTCGACGTTATCCCGAGATGATCCCGCGCGGCCGCCAGTTCTTCGACAAGTATGGGGCGTTCGGCGTCTTTCTCGGCCACTTCTTCGGTCCGGTGCGGGCGGTCATACCGGTTGTCGCTGGCATGTACGGGATGCCGCAAATCCCCTTTCAGATTGCCAACGTGCTGTCGGCCTTCCTGTGGGCTGGCGGCGTCATTGCGCCAACTGCATTCGGGCTCAAGTGGCTTTCGGGCGGGTGACGACGCCGAGTTGGGTATAATCCCGATAGAGCCGTTCGAACGCCAGCTGGCAGCCATTGGCGCCGGCTAACCTGTCCATCTCCGTTTCGAGTTCTCCGCGTGGGGATACGTCGAACTTCGCAAGCCACGCCGATAACCCGGCCTTGAACCATGCCGGCAGCTCTGCCTGCTGGCCGAAATCAACGATATGCAGCGATCCGCCGGGGGCAACAGCCTTGAGCGCTTGCGGCAGCGCCTCCCGCCAGGGTGGGATCATCGATACAGCGTACGAGACGAAAACACGGTCGAACGCCTGCCGGCCAAACAGTACACCGGCGTCGAAATTGGTCGCATCGCCGAGCGCGACCGTGATGCGATCGGAGAGCCCCGCCCGCGCGATCGACGCGCGCGCCGTATCGAGCATGACACTGGATATGTCGAAGCCGCAAAGCATTGTGTGCGGATACCGGCGCGCGGCGAGGATGAGATTGCGCCCTGTCCCGCAGCCGACCTCGAGGATCGTACCGCCGGGTGGCGGCTTCAAGCCATCGAGCATGCGGTCGCGACCCAGCAGGAAGTACTTCCGGGTCGCGTCGTAAATGTAGCGCTGATAGCGATAAATGCCATCCATATGCTCGGCGGCATCGGTGTCGTCTTTGGCCACGATAGCGCCTTCAGCGTTCGAGCACGTAGAGATGGAAGCCGCCGTAAATCGACGAGCGATCACGCGCCGTCATCGCCTTGCAGGCGACCGGATCGTAGGAGAAGCGCGCCAGGATCTCGTCTGGGATACGGCCCGGCAGGATGGTCTCTTCTCCGGCCGTCCGGAAAATCACGCGCGCGCCGGGCTTCGCCGTGCGGGCGATCTCCGTCCACACGTCGGTCAGCTGGTCGTCGGTCATCCAGTCCTGGGCGTCGAGCAGCACATAGCAATCGTGCGACGCGACCGGCTCAGACGCCAGATATTCGGTAAACGACGCGTGACGGATGTCGAGCCCCGAGGCGCGCTTTCTTACGGTCTCGAAGTGCTCGCGCTGCAGGTAGGGCGGCAAGGGCCCGCTGCCGCCGGAGGCGTAGCGGCGGCCGAACGCCTGCCAGGCGAAATAGTTGTCCGATAGCTCAAAATCACAGGCCAGCCGCTCGAGACGGGCCTTGAGAACAGTCGCCATGTGCTTTTCGTTGCCCTTCAGGGCTTCGAACTGCGATGGCGGGATGCCAAGTCCGAACAATGCCGCCGGGTTCTCACACAGCCAACGGATGTGACGCTTTTCGAAGAGCGGGGCGAATTCGCGATCGAATATCGTCCGCTGCTCGGCGCGGGTCTTGGCCGTGAGCAGCTGCCGCGGATTGCGGCCATGCATGCGAGCAAGTAAATGCCCCGCACCGATGAACAGTCCCAGCAGACCATGGCGATAAACGTTCTGCCCGAAGTATCCGATGCGGCGGCGGCCGACGCGATCGCGGCTTTCCCAATATTTGCGCGTTTCCCAATCAAGCTGCGGCTGCAGGTGCGCGAAATAGGCCTGAACGTTCTCGCGGCTATCGGCCTCGGCGAAGAAGCGATGGAACGCACCGTAAGATGGCAAATGCTCGGCCGCCGCGCGCTTCAACTTATTGTAGGCGACGTGCGCCGGGTTGAGATCAACCGCCGTCACGCGGATGTCGGCGGCCGTCAGGTAGCTCAAGATGTTGCATCCTCCGGACGCGATCGCCACCAGCTTGTCGCCGTCCTTGAGTCTGAGGGCCTCGAGATCGATGACCGGGTCTTCCCAGATCTGCGGGTAGACGAGGCCCGAGAATGCGAACGTGAACAACCGCTCCTGGATGCCCTGCTTGGAGACGGCCTTGTGACGGTGAACGGCTTGGCGCAGGCGAAAGTTCTTGTTCTGGCGACGAGCTTCCTCGAACGCGGCGTTCTGCGTGGCAGCCATGAATTCCCTCGACCTTGTGCCGTAATGTTCGCTGAAGTTCCAATCAGGCTATAGTGCGACTCGCGCATGCGGAAAGCGTTCGGTAAGCGCTGAATGTTGCGCTCTTGTGACATGCCCATAGCCCTTACGACAAGCACGTCACATAGTCGCAAACGCTTGAAAATGCGCCGCGCCAGAGAGAAGGTCCCCTTGCCAGATGCCCTATCGCCCCCAACATCCGCATGTCATGTAAGTGGTTGATCAACACTTTCGGCAGCAGGGCAACAGCAATCTGATGATTTCCGATACCGTCCAGTGGATTTCGGCCGAAGTGCTGGGCGTGGTGGCGGCAAACATTGCGTTTGTGGGGCCCATCGTGTTCGCGCTCGGATTTGCCGAAAGCATTGTGTTCCTTTCGCTTTTTGTGCCTTCCACGATCCTCTTCCTGGGAATTGGCGGGGTACACCACGCGGCCGGCGGCAGCTTTTTCGACGTCTGGCTGTGGGGTGCGCTCGGCGCGTTTCTTGGCGATGCCCTGTCTTATGCCGCAGGCCGGTTTTTCAAGAACGACGTCGCCAATGTCTGGCCGTTCAACGCCAACCCGACCTGGTACGAGTTCGCGCGGGACTTCACCCAGAAATGGGGCATGCTGGGCATCATCGGCTCGAAGTTTCTCGGCATGATGAGACCCTTTGTCCCGGTCGTCGCCGGTGCCATGGTGATGCCTTTGCCCCTGTTTCTCGTCGCCAGCGCCATCTCGTCGCTCGTGTGGGCCGGTGCTTTCCTCGCGCCTGGCTACGGCATCGGGATGTTGATGAAGTAAGCGGGTCAGGCCGTGAGGCGGCAGGGGGCCGACCGCGGGCTTGCCTTGGGTGCCGATCTCGCCTATGACCCGCGCTATCTTTCCGACATGAGGCGCAGCGGTATTGCCGCTCCCTATCCCGAGAGCGAGACCCGTCATGACCGCCCGCACCGCCCGCAAGGTCGAAATCCAGAAGAAAAAGGCCCGCCGCGCGATTCCGCGACCCAAGCTTTCGCGTCCGCAGGGCAATACGTCCGCCGTACGCAAACTTCTGAAGCGCATGGCCGGCAAGGCCCGCTCAGCCAAGGCCGCCGCCACCCCCGCCTGATATCTCACTTCCGATGCGATCTGAGACCGAAGCACACACCATGGCGGTTGCCGGGTGCGCTGCTGTCGCGCACGCGGTAGCCTGACCTCGGATCGATGACGATCCGTGCTGCCATTGGGCAAAGACCATGTCCGTTATCGCACCATCCGCGTTGTATCCACCAACCGTCACCCCGCCCGCGGGTCCGTTGTCGCTGCTCCAGTTCCTGCGCCGCTGCATTGCGAACCCGCTTTCAACCTTCCCTCCGTCAGCCTACGAGGCCGACCTTGCCATCGAGGAACCGGTCAAGGGCCGTCCCGTCGCCTGGGTGATGGCGCCGCATTTTGTCGAGCAACTGCTGCTGACCGACAGCGACGCCACCGTCAAGACCGAGGTCGAGCACCGCGTGTTCGACCCGATACTCGGCCGCGGCATCCTCACATCGGATCACGGCGACTGGAAATGGCAGCGCCGCGCTCTGGCCCCGCTGTTCCGATCCGGTGAAATCGCGACATACGCGCCAGCCATGTCGGCCGCCGCCGAAATGCAGATCGCCCACTGGCGCACATTCCCGGCCGGCGCCACGCACGATGTCGACCGCGACATGTCGGCGGCCACCTTCGATGTCATCGTCCGAACCATGCTGGTCGGCGGCAATCCAGCCGAATGCACCGCCGTCATGCAATCCGGCCAACGCTATCTCGACCACACGTCGTGGACCGTCGCGCTCGGCCTGTTGCGCCTGCCGCGCTGGCTGCCCCATCCGGCGACCCTATCGAACTGGCGCGCGGCGCGCCGATTGCGGTCAGCCGTCTCGGCCATCATCGCACGCCGGGAACAGGCGCAGATCCAGGCGACAGATTTGCTGGGGCACCTTCTGGCAGCCCGGCACCCCGACACCGGCGCGGCCATGAGCCGCGAGCACATCGTCGACAACCTGGCGACCCTGCTCGAAGCCGGCCACGAAACCACGGCGAAGGCGCTCGCGTGGACGCTCTATCTGCTCGCCCGCGCGCCCGAGTGGCAGGAAGCGGTGCGCGAAGAAGTGCGAACGGTCGCACCGCACGGCACGCCGCTGACGCCCGACGTGGCCGGTCGCCTGCCCGTCACCGAGCGGGTACTGAAAGAATCTATGCGGCTCTACCCGCCGGCGCCCGTCATGGCGCGCACGCTGTCACGACCAATTTCCATCGGCGGTCGCGAGATCTCACCGGGAACGCAGATCGTGATCCCGATCTTCGCCATCCACCGCCACCGCAGGCTCTGGACCGACCCGGACCGCTTCGACCCCGACCGCTTCCTCCCCGAGCGGGCGAGTGCGATACCGCGCGGGCAATACATGCCGTTCGGCACCGGCCCGCGAATCTGCATCGGCCAGACGTTCGCGCTGCTCGAAGCCCGCATCATGCTGGCCACGCTGGTCCGCGGTGCGCGCTTCACCTGGGACGGCCGCCACTTGCCCGAGCCCTTGAGCCGGGTGACACTGCGCCCGAAGGGCGGGATGCCGCTTGGCGTGGACGTGTTGTGAGACGCAGCGTGCCTTGCCCCCGAGTGACAATCACATGTCGAGTTCCGGCTGATCATTCCGTTCCTCGCGGGCGGCAGCCCTGAACCCGCGCTCGACGAGCGGGATGTCCGGCTTCTTGCCCGCAAATAACTCTTCGATGGTGAACAGCTGGATCTTCGGCACCTTCTTGCCGGTTCCGCTGTCGTAGAGGCCCGCGGCCGCCTCAGTCGTCTTTGTCGTCCGGTTGCTCAGGCTCGATAGGATCGAGTCGCATTTCGATCTGTGGCAGGGCCGGCGGATCAGGGAGATCCTCCAGCGTGATGGCGTCAAGATTAGCAGCCCGCGTGTGTCTCGCGAGTTGTTCGTCGTTAGTGTAAATTGCCTTTGCGCCAACGGCCTTTGCAATAGCAACGATCTGACGATCGAATTTCACCTTATCCCAGGTTGCATCGGGCGCCGCTCCGCGCTTAAATCCCTGTAACCGTGCCGCGCGTTCAAGAGCCGCGGCCTCGACTGCCGCTCGCACGCCGAACTCGGCCACACGGAAATATTTCGATCGAGCGATGATAGCCAATTACTCGGGACCGGCATCACCGGCCTTGACGAGCAGCTCGCTCAGCGCAGGGGTCGGAACGATAATGCGCTCGCCGGTTTTCTGGATTGTCGCAACAAGGTGATCGATCCGCGGATTGCTACCGACGCCATCATTTATCTTCGGATCAAGGAAATAGATCAGAAAATTGGCGTCGAACACCACCATCAGTTGACGCCCTCGCCTGTCCTGAGTCGAGCGAGGTCAGAAAGAGGATCGTCGCCCCAGTCCGAGCCCTCGACTCCGTGAAGGCGCCTGATGACTTCGGCCAATGGCGCATCGTCGAGAACCTCAAAATCCTTGATCTCGAAGGATCGCATGAGCCAAGCGCCGGTAGCGAGGCGCATCCAACTTCCGCTGCCCGAGACGCGTAGGAGCCCGGCGTCATAGTGCTTGGCCAGTTTTCGGGCGAGCGGGCGGCGCGCTGTGCAGTTCTTGTAGACGGTTTCTCCGTCCTGCAACCAGATCGGGACGCTCGCTCCCTTGCCGCCAATCTTGATGATCATGCCCTCAAGCACGCCATCCTCGCGGAATGGCCCGTACTCAAGAGGCTTCGGTCTATTGCGACCCGGGAATGCGATGATCTCCGCACCCCCGTCGTCCAGCAACTGTCCGACTGCATTGTCTTCTGCAAGCAAGTCATCGAGCGACTGGAGGGCCTTCAATGCAACCACGTCGCCCTGGCCTCGCAATGCCTCAGAAAGGCGGCGCTCGACCTTGGACAGTACGACCTCCTCGACGCGGGCTCGAAGCACCGCGCTGCCAGCGTTCACATCAATGAAATGCACGTGTTCAGGTTCGCCGAGCAGCTTGGCGAATTGCAGCATGTATTCCGCGAGCCGCTCCATTGGGAGCGTCTCGGGCGTGAAAACGTCAATCTTGAACCGGCGTTCTCTGCCCATTGGCATCTTCCTACACTGCCCGTTGTTCTTATCTTGTTCCGAGAGCGGTTAAAAGTCCCTCTGCAACTATTTGGTCAGGCCTTCGGCGTTCGAATTGAACGGCGGGTCGAGGTAGACGAGATCGACGCTCTCGTCCTTGATGCTCTCGCGCAGCACGACGAGATTGTCGCCGTAGTAGAGATGATTCGCCATGCCGCCCCGCCGCAGATGATTGCTCTCGCGAGCGGCACAATCGCCGCTTGACCACAGGAACGCAAGGCGTACAAATTTCTCGGAACGGGGGGGGCGACTCGTGCGGGTCAAATCGTACAGCGAAGCGGTGAAACTGGCGCGGTGCGCGGGCGAGGACGCCGCGAACCGGCGCATGCGCAAGGCTGGCCGCAAGGCGTGGTCCGAAGCAGATCAGGCCCATGCCGTGAACGTAACCCAAGGCATTCTCGCCGATCTCGGCTTCGACATCCCTGACTGGGTGGCGACGGCGGGCTTCCCACGCAACGAGCCGCCCGAGCCAAAAGCGACCCGCAAGTCGCGGCGGCGGCCGGATCAGGCTCCGGTCCAGCTCAGCCTCGCGTTCGGCTAACGCGGAATTCGCGCGCTCATTCTCGCCGTCCGCCGCGCCCGCCCGCGCGCATCCCGCAATACCATTCGACCAAAGTGCGTCGCACCCAAATCGGGATGCAGGTATACTGTCGACATCAAGATATTGAGCCCGGACAGGTGCACGATCCATGGTTGCTTCAGTTGACAATCGCTCGCTACCGGACCGTGTCGACCGGCAAGGCTTGCATGTCGCAAAGGAATTGGCGACGTTTCTCGAAGCGGAAGCGCTGCCCGGAACAGGCATCGACGCGGAACGGTTCTGGACGGGCTGCTCGACTCTCGTGCACGAGTTCGGCCCGCGGAATGCCGCGCTGCTTCGACGGCGCGAGGACCTCCAGGCTCAGATCAATGCCTGGCACATCGCGCATCGCAACCAGCCCCACGATCGCGAAGCCTACAAGGCCTTCCTC
Source organism: Hyphomicrobium sp. (assembly GCA_002928955.1). Taxonomy (GTDB): domain Bacteria; phylum Pseudomonadota; class Alphaproteobacteria; order Rhizobiales; family Hyphomicrobiaceae; genus JAKAML01. Next base: position 37,391 of record PERT01000015.1, read on the forward strand.
GAGGAAATCGGCTACCTGGTCGCAGAGGGCGACCCCTTTACGATCGAGACGTCAAACGTGGATCCCGAGATCGCGCTCGTGCCGGGACCTCAATTGGTCGTGCCGGTGACCAATGCGCGCTTCGCCCTCAATGCCGCAAATGCCCGATGGGGCAGTCTCTACGATGTGCTCTACGGAACCGATGTGATGGGTCCGGTGCCGACCGGGGCCTATGACCGCGGCCGCGGCGCCCGTGTCGTCACCAGAACGCGCGTGTTCCTGGACGAAGCATTCCCGCTGGCCGGCAGCAGCCATGGTGATGCGCGGCGCTATCAAGTCCGTGGCGGCGCTCTTATGGTCGACGATTTTCCGTTGATGCAGCCAGCCAAGTTCATCGGCTATCGCGGCCATCCCCGCGCGCCGGACAACATTCTTCTTCGAAACAACGGGCTGCATGTGGAGCTGGTCTTCGACCGGGCCCATCCGATCGGAAGCCGCGATCAGGCGTGCCTCGCCGATGTGCGCCTGGAAAGTGCGATGTCGGTGATCATGGACTGCGAGGACTCGGTCGCCTGCGTCGATGCCGCAGACAAAGTGTCCGCCTACCGCAACTGGCTCGGCCTCATGAGAGGAGATCTTCGCGACACGTTCGAGAAAGGCGGCGAGACGGTCAGCCGCAGCCTCAATCCGGATCAGCCGTTCATCACGCCCGACGGCAACGGCGAGACCACGGTCAAAGCCCGCGCCCTGATGCTCATCCGCAATGTCGGGCATCTCATGACCAACCCGGCAATCCTCGATCGTTCGGGCGCCGAGGTTTTCGAGGGGCTGATGGATGCCATGATCACGACGCTGATCGCGCTCCACGACCTCAACAAGACGGGCGGCGCCCGCAATTCGGCGGCGGGATCGATTTATGTGGTGAAGCCGAAGTTGCACGGCCCGGACGAGGTCGCCTTCACCGATGATATCTTCACGCACGTCGAGACCGCGCTTGGGCTGCCCCGATACACGGTGAAGCTCGGGATCATGGACGAAGAGCGGCGCACGAGCGTCAACCTCAAGGAATGCATCCGCGCAGCGAAGCGTCGCGTGGCGTTCATCAACACCGGTTTCCTCGACAGGACCGGCGATGAAATCCACACGTCGATGGAGGCCGGACCTTTCAGCCGCAAGGACTTCATCAAACGCAAGGGCTGGATCACCGCCTACGAGAACCAGAATGTCGATATTGGCCTCGAATGCGGATTGTCGGGCCGCGCTCAGATCGGCAAGGGCATGTGGGCGATGCCGGATCGCATGGCCGCGATGCTGGAAACAAAAATAGAGCATCCGAAAGCCGGCGCCAACTGTGCCTGGGTCCCTTCGCCGACGGCTGCAACGCTGCACGCGCTCCACTACCATCGGGTTGACGTGATGGCCGTTCAAGAGGCGCTCGCGAAGGGAGGCCGGCGCGCCTACATCGACGCGCTGCTCGAGATCCCCGTCGCAAGTTTCCGGAAGTGGTCGACCGCGCAGGTGCGCCGCGAAGTCGAGAACAACGCCCAGGGGATCCTCGGCTATGTCGTGCGCTGGATCGATCAAGGGATCGGCTGTTCCAAAGTCCCCGATATCAACGACATCGGCCTGATGGAGGACCGTGCGACTTGCCGTATCTCGGCCCAGCATATCGCCAACTGGCTGCATCACGGTGTGGTGTCTGAAAGCGAAGTGATGGAGATCATGCAGCAGATGGCCGCGGTCGTGGACCGGCAGAACGCGCGTGACCCCAACTATCGGCCGATGGCGCCGAACTTCGACGGGACGTCGTTCCGCGCGGCGTGCGATCTGGTCTTCAAGGGCACGTCCGAGCCATCGGGCTACACCGAACCGATCCTGCACGCTTACCGGCAGCGGCTGAAAGCGAGCTAGCTCCGGACGTTGATTGGACGTGCCTGCGGGTCCGATGGGGGGACAGGAATGGCGCGTAGCGCCTTCGTTCTATGCGACTGTTCGGAAGACGGCGATCGAGATCGTCTTGATTGAGGTGCCTGTTCGAGCGTTTCGCTCAGCCGCTGCGTTGGAAAATACGATTGGTTGTGTGCCGAGTGTAACCCACAGGAGAACGATGATGGACGCAAATCCGAACAAGGCTCTTTGGGAGAAGGGCGACTTCACGAAACTGGCGGCGACCATGCGCGAAAGCGGCGAGGCGCTCGTGAACTCGCTCGGCGCCACAAATGGGCTCAAGGTGCTGGACCTTGGATGCGGCGACGGCACGACCGCAATCCCGCAGGCCAAGCTTGGCGCCGACGTGCTTGGCGTCGACATCGCCAGCAATCTCGTTGCGGCCGGCAATCAGCGCGTCAAGGACTTGGGGCTTACCAACTGCCGTTTTCAGGAAGGTGACGCTTCTCGCCTCGACGATCTCAAGGACAAGAGCTTCGATCGCGTGGTCAGCATTTTCGGCGCTATGTTCGCGCCAAGGCCGTTTGACGTCGCCAGGGAAATGGTGCGCGTGACACGTCCGGGCGGGCGGATCGTCATGGGCAACTGGATTCCGGGAGATCCAACCCTTGTCGCCCAGATTCTTAAGATTGCGTCGGCCTACACGCCGCCGCCTGCGGAGGGTTTTGTCAGCCCAATGACCTGGGGCGTCGAGAGCAACGTCATCGAGCGGTTCGGCGGCGCCGGCATTGCGAAAGAGAACATCTCGTTCTTGCGCGATACCTATACCTTTAGCTTCCCAGGCACGCCGTCGCAGTTCGTCGCGGTCTTCCGGGACTATTACGGACCGACCATGAACGCATTCGCGGCGGCGGAACAGAACGGACGCAAGGCGGACCTGCAAAAGGAGATGGAAGCGCTGTTCACCAGCCAGAACAAGAGCACGGACGCGACGTCCATCCCTGCGACCTTCCTGCGTGTGACGGTGGCAGTGATTTGAGCTTGTGAGGCTCGTGTTCCGGTTCCGACATTTGCGTCCCGTCGCAGCGCCGATCGGCGCAAATGCCGGAACCGTGAGGAACACCAGCATGGCTATGTGTCGACTGACGCTTTTGCATCGGGGCGCCTGGAGTCGAGATCAGCCGTGAGCGGAGGCCAAACGTCAAATGTGCGCCGCCAGACGAATGGTGTTGCTCGTGAGCCTTATGTCGCGCCAAAATCGAACCGGATCGCGGCCACGCAGTGATTTGCGCGCGACGGGCCTGCTAGAGGAAACCGAAGCGACCCGTCCAGCGACCAACCGATGACAAGAGCCAGAAAAAAGACTTTCGGAGCTGCGGCGTCGGCGGCTGTCACGTTAGCGGTCACATGGCCTGTACCGGTCACGGCATCCGGTCTCGGCGCACCTGTGATCGAGCCGATTGTGCTGCTCGAACGCAGCAGGATCGCCGGTTGCGGCGTCGAAGCCGTATTCACCGGGCAGGCCGGACGATTGGCGATAAGCTTGACGATCGTTCGCGACGAACGCGGCAGCAGTCAGCGGGTGGTGAGAGGCCACTGGCGAAACGTGGACGGAATTCCACGACAGATCAGCCGGATTGGGATTGCCACCTCAACCAGAGCCCTCATGGCCCCGGACGATCGCTGGTCGACGGCTGACGATGGAGCCGCTCAATCGCGCGAACCTGCTGCAACACCGGGCGACTGGTCGGCCTTTGGCGGTCTGATGCAGGAGCTGCTCGTGGGTGGCGGCCAAATCACAATCCACAGCCCAGGTGGGACGGAGTTGAGGTTGGCGCTGCCGGGACCCGCTGCGCACACGGTCCGATCAAGCTATCTCAATTGCGCGGGCGATATGTTCCGCGACGAACGGTGACTGCGGGCCGAGCGCCAAAAAGGCGTAACGGAACGGCCCAATGTCCACATCTCTTGCCCTGGCACCCGTTTCAGACAGATGCACCGCTTGCGTTCCCAGGGCAACGTACTCCAAATAGCCTTAACCAAGAATCGTCTGCACCGAATCTGTTGGGGAGGAATGCTCATGCGACGTTCATTCGCGAGCTTTATGGCCGTCATCACCTGCATCGCTGCGACCAGCGCTGTGATCGAATCCAGTCCCGCTGCTGCCGATTCGACAAAATGCGCAGGGAACGCGGATGCCTTGGGAGTCGCGAGGACGGTCGAAATCGACACATCCGGTGGCCCTGGCTTCGGCTTCGAACACTACAAGGCCCATGATTTCCTCGGCCAAAAGGAAGTCATTTTGACATTTGATGACGGCCCGCTGCCGGGACACACGCGCACCGTGCTCGCCGCTCTTGCTCAGCACTGCACACGGGCCACGTTCTTCCCCGTCGGCAAGCTGGCTGTCGGATATCCGGAAGTACTGCGCGAAGTGATAAAGGCCGGACACACCGTTGGCGCCCACACGTTTTCCCACATCGACCTCGGCAAGGCCGCACCTGACAAGGCCAAGGACGAAATCGAGCGCGGATTTAGCGCGGTCAAGCGAGCCTCTGGGGCCGGAACTGCGCCGTTCTTCCGCTATCCATACCTTCGCGATTCAGCCGACAGCCTCAAACACCTGGGCGGGCGCAACATTGCCATCTTTTCGACCGATGTCGATAGCTTCGATTTCAAGGTCCAGGCGCCCGAGAACATCGTCAAGACGGTGTTGTCCAAGCTCGAAAAGCGAGGCAAGGGGATTGTGCTGATGCATGACATCCAACCTTCGACGGCCAAGGCACTGCCGATGCTGCTCAAGGAACTGAAGGCCAAGGGCTACAAGATCGTCCACATGAAGGCCAAAGACGAGATCAAGACACTCGCTGAGTTCGATGCTCTGATCGAAAAGGACATCAAGGGACTGCCGGCAGCAGGTTCCGAGAAGACGACATCGAGCGTAGTCAAGACAGTCCCGAACAATTAAGCCCCCGGCTCAGCCGGGGATGCGGCAGGAGAAGCGTTTGAGGTTCGATCTGCGGTCCTGGTTCGGCAACCGTTCGCGCGCGCTGGCACGTGGGGCCGCAGCACGTACGGCGGCGATGATTGTGGCGGCATTCACCACCCTTCTATTGCAAGGGCCGGCGCTCGCCCAGTCCTGCAACGCCGAGGACTTCGGCCATGCCGTGGACGAGGCGGGCGCACGGTTGCGGGCGTTCAACGCAGAGGCGAGCCCGAAGCTGCAATCCAAGCTCACGGCCCTCAAAGACCGGATGGGCTGGACGGGAGGCGACGCCGAGGATGATGCTCACAATCATCTCCACGACGAGCGCTTGGAGAGCCTCGACCAGCAGGCAAACGAGTTGCTGATCAATATCGATGCGCTCGGCCGACCACCGGAGAATGCACCACCTGACTGCTCCAAACTCGATGAGCTGCGCGCCGCGTCCAGCGAATTGTTGACGGTGATGCGTACCAAATCCGCCTACATGATCGCCAAGATCGACGGAGAGATCGGAAAATCTGCGGAAAGTGTTTCCGCAACAAAGCCAATCGCGGCCAACCCAAAGCCGGACACCAAGCCGGTCGGTAAACCTGCCGAGAGCGAAAGCCCGGTGCCCTCTTCGCCGTCCGCCGTAGCCGTGCCTCCGAAACCGGTGGCGACCAAGGCAGATGGCTGGAGAGCGACGACCGCAGTTGTGCCGCCTTCACAACCACCTGCACAGTCGGCATTGGCACAGTTGCCAGCGCAGCAGCCATCCTCGACTGGTGTCGCGGCCTTGCCGTTACCGAGCGAGGCTTTCTCACCCCTTCCGGACGACGACGGATACACGATTGACGAAATTCGCGAAGTAACGCGTGGTTTGTTCGGCACCGTTTCGACCGAACTCGCCAGCGTCATCGAGCACGCATTCCGCAAGTCAGGGCGGCCAAGCGCCTACATCCTCGGCCAGGAGGGCGGCGGCGCATTCCTCGCGGGCCTTCGATATGGCAACGGCACGCTTTACCCGCGTCGAGGCGGCCCGCGTCCCATCTATTGGCACGGACCTTCCGTCGGCTATGACTTCGGTGCGGCCGGATCGCGAGCGTTGTTCCTGATCTACGGCTTGCAAAACGCCGACGCCATCCACCGCCGGTTTACCGGCATCGACGGATCAGCCTATCTCGTCGGCGGCGTGGGCATCACCTTTCTGAAAGGCGGCGACGTGACCATGGCGCCGATCCGCTCTGGGCTGGGCCTCCGGATCGGAGCGAGCGTCGGATACCTGCGCTTCTCGCCAAAACCGACATGGAACCCGTTCTGATCCAGACCCCGCGGCCGTTGGTGTGAACCCTCACTCGGCCGGGCTTGGGGCGGCTATCGCCCCGCGGGTTGCCGTGGCCTTGCCCTTCGCCGCGTCACCCGTCCACCGCCGGACCACTGCGTAGAACACCGGCGTAAACACGAGCCCGAACAGCGTGACGCCGATCATGCCCCAGAACACACCCGTGCCGAGCGCGATCCGCAATTCCGCGCCGGCTCCCGTTGCCACATAGAGCGGCACCACGCCGAGCGTGAAAGCCAGGGACGTCATCAGGATGGGCCTCAGGCGAATCTGGGCGGCTTCGACGGCAGCCGCGACAATATCGCGTCCCTGATCCTCGAGCTGTCGCGCGAATTCCACGATCAAAATCGCGTTCTTGGCCGCAAGCCCGATCAACACGATGAAGCCGATCTGCGTCAGGATATTGATATCCTGACCATGCAGCGCTACCCCAAACAATGCCGACAGCAGGCACATCGGCACGATCAGCATGATCGCCACTGGCAACGACCAGCTCTCATATTGGGCGGCTAGCGCCAGGAAGACGAACAGCACAGACAGCAGAAACACCGCATAGCCCGTACGTCCGGCTTTCTTTTCCTGGAACGAGAGGTCGGTCCATTCGTAACTCACTCCGTCCGGAAGCTGGCGAGCCGCCAGCCCGGCCATCAGGTCGAGCGCCGTGCCAGAACTGACGCCCGGCGCGGTCCCGCCATTGATCTCGACCGTCGGGAACAAATTGTAGCGCGGCACGCGATCGGGACCAGCGATCTCCTTGAACGCGACCAGACTGCCGAGCGGCACCATGTTGCCCTCGGTGGAGCGCACGCGAATGCGCGAGACATTGGCCGGGTCAATGCGGAAGCCTGCGTCGGCCTGAGCGGTGACGCGATACGTGCGGCCGAACATGTTAAAGTCGTTGACGTAAGCCGAACCCATGTACACCCGCAGCGCCTCGAAGATCGACGACAGTGGCACGCGCAGGATCTGCGCCTTCTCGCGATCAACGTCGAGGTAAAGCTGCGGCGTCTGGGTGGCGAATGTCGTAAAAACATTGGCGATTCCGGGCGTGCTGTTCGCTGATGCGATGAACTCGCGGGCGATCCGCTCGAACTCGATGGAGCCCAAGTTGCCGCGGTCCTGCAGACGCATCGCAAACCCGGTCTGCCCGCCTACCCCGCGCACCGGCGGCGGGATGAACACGAACGTGTTGGCCTCTTCGAATTTTCCGAGCTGCCGGCGAATATCCTGGGCGACGCGTTCCGCCGTAAGACCTGCGCGCTGACGCTTCCCGGGCTCGTCGAGAATGACGAAGATCGCGCCTGCGTTGGTGGCGTTGGTGAACGTCGCGCCCGACCGGCCAGCATAGCCCGACGTATGGACGATGCCCGGCATTTCCAACAGCACATCGTTGGCGCGGCGTACAACCTCGTCGGTGCGCTGGAGCGACGATCCCGCCGGCAGCTGCAACGACACGATCAGCACGCCGCGGTCCATCTTCGGGATGAACCCGGCCGGCGTCACCATCAAAAGCCAGACCGCGGCGCCTATCAATCCGGCGTAAACCACGAGCACGAGCCCGCTCACCCCGATGAGCCGCCGCACGAGGTTGGCGTAGGCTCGCGCGAGGGCATCGAAGGCGCGGTTGAAGCCGCGGAAGAAGGCATGCACGGGTCGCATCAGGATATTGCCGCGCCCGTGCTGGTCATCGTGCGGTTTCAAAAGGATCGCGGCCAGCGCGGGACTGAGTGTCAGCGACACGAAAGCCGAAATGACCGTGGCGGTGGCGACCGTAATCGCGAACTGGCGATAGAACTGCCCGGTAATGCCGCCGACGAACGCGGTCGGAATGAACACCGCCGACAGCACCAGCGCGATGGCGATCAGCGCGGTGCCCACTTCGTCCATCGTGCTGCGCGCCGCATCGAGCGGTCTCAATCCTGCCGCGAGTTTGCGCTCGACGTTCTCGACGACCACGATCGCGTCGTCGACAACGATACCGACAGCAAGCACCAACCCGAACAGCGTCAGCATGTTGATCGAAAAGCCGAAACCCAGCATCACAGCGAACGTCCCGATCAACGAGACCGGTATGGCAACCAGCGGAATGACAGCCGCGCGCCAAGTCTGGAGAAAGACGAGAATCACGAGAACGACCAGCAGCACGGCCTCGAGGATCGTCTTGTAGAGTTCGCGGATCGACACCTCGATGAATTCGGTCGGATTGTAGATGATGCGGTACTCGAGGCCCTTCGGAAAATTCTGCGACAAGCGCGCAACCTCGGCCTTGACGAGGTTCGTCGTCTCGATGGCGTTTGAACCCGGCTGCTGCGTGATCACCATCACGGTGGCGGGATACCGATCCTGATAGCCGAAGGTGGAATAGCTCAACGCGCCGAGTTCCACCCGACCGACATCCTCGAGCTTGACGACGCGGCCGTTGGCGCCAGTCTTGAGCACGATCTTGCTGAAGTCTTCGGCTTTGGTCAGCCGTCCCTTCAATTGCAACTGAACCTGAAACGCGCCGGTCTGGCTGATGGGCGGCTGACCGATGGCGCCGCCAGCAACCTGGACGTTCTGGGCTCGGAGGGCGGCCAACACCTCGTCCGCGGTCATGCTGAGGCTCGCGATGCGCTCGGGATCAAGCCAGATTCGCATCGAGTATTCACGCGCGCCGAAGAAGCTGACCGCGCCGACCCCTTTGATGCGCGCCAACTCATCCCGCACGTTGAGGAACGCGTAGTTGGACGTATACACCTGATCATACGTGCGGTCCGGTGAGACCAGATGAACCACGAGCAGCAGGTCGGGCGAGTTCTTTCGCACCGTCACTCCCGAACGCCGTACTTCCTCGGGCAGCCGAGGCTCCGCCGACGACACCCGGTTCTGAACCAGCACCTGGGCCTTGTCGACATCGGTCCCGATGTCGAAGGTGACACTCAGCGAGAGTGATCCATCGTCCGTCGCTTGCGAGTACATGTAGATCATGCCCTCTACGCCGTTGATCTCCTGCTCGATCACGGCAGCAACGGTGTCGGCAACGGTTTGCGCGCTGGCGCCCGGGTAGGACGCCGTGACGGAAATGGTAGGCGGCACGATTTCAGGAAACTGGGCCACCGGCAACGAACCGTATGAAATCGCGCCGACGATGGTCACGAACAGCGACACCACGGCCGCAAAGATCGGCCGGACGATGAAAAAATGGCTGACGCTCATGGCCGTGGTCCTCTCATTCCGCGCCGGTCAGCGCTTGCTCGTGGTCGGCCCGCCAGCGGGTGCAATTGCGTCGGACACTCTGATCGGCTCGCGCTTAACCGCCAGTTTCTGGCCGGGACGCACCTTTTGCACGCCGCGGACCACCACCCAGTCTTCGGGCGACACTCCCTCACGGATTATCCGCAGCCCATCGGCAATGGGCCCGAGCAGCACGCTGCGACGCTGCGCCATACCGTCATCACCGACGACATAGACAAAACGGCTGGTCTGATCTGTGCCAACGGCCTCATCGGGCAACAGGATTGCGGTGCGTTCGCCCTCGCCCGAAATCCGTACCCTGCCGAACATTCCGGGGGAGAACAGGCCATGCTTGTTCTCGAGCAGCGCCCGGGCCCTGAGGGTCGCGGTTCCGGTATCCAGCCGGTTGTCGACGAAATCGAGCCGGCCGGTGTGGGGAAAGCCGGTCTCGTCCGGCAGTGCGACGCCCACCGTCATGCCCTTCATGGCTTCGACGTTCGAGCGGCCATCGACGACGCCCAGGCGCTTGTACTTGAGCGCGTTGGCCTCACTGACATCGAAATAGATCTGGATCGGGTCCTGGCTGACGATCGAGCCCAGGATAGTCGTGCTGATGGATGCTCCGCTGCTGACCCAGTTGCCGACGGTCAAACCCGGCCGCCCGAGCCGGCCCGACACCGGCGCCGTGATCCGTGTATAGCTGAGATCAAGTTCCGCTGCGAGCAGCCGCGCTTCGGCGACCTTTACCTGCGCCTCGCCGTCTCGAACAACGCTTTCGCGGTCATCGAACGTTTTCTCGGAGATCACCTTGCGATCGAGCAACGGGCGTCCGCGATCGACATCGAGCCGCGCGTTCGCGACCCTGACCTTGGCCTGTTCCAGTTCGGCCTGCGACAAAGCAACCGCCCGTTCGAACGGACGCGGATCGATGGTGAAAAGCAGGTCGCCGCTTCTGACGTCTTGCCCGTCCTTGACGTGGGTCTCGGTCAGGTAGCCGCTCACCCGGGCACGCAGTTCAACTTGATCGACGGCCTCGAAACGGCCGGAAAACTCGTCCCATTCGATGACAGGGCGGCGCGCCGGCTGGCTGGCCGTGACTTCGGCGGGTGGACCTTGCTGCGGCCTCGCACCGACTTGGCCTCCGCCTTTCCCTTTCGCCTGCTCGACCCCGCTCGCAATGAAAGCCGCAAGACCAGTCGGAAGTGCCCCCGCTGCTTGCAACACAGACGCAACAGCCGCGATCGAAACCAATCCAAGAACCGCAATCGTTCTCGTTCGCATGCTCACCTGCGCTCCCTGTCCATTGAGGCCGTCGACGCGATACCCGATGCGCGACCGTAGCCTACCCTAGGGTCGTTGGACCACGCACACCAGCGTGAAGACGGATGCAGGTCGATCTCAGTAGCGGCCTTCGCCATAGGGTCGATAGGGCGACCTTGCCGGGCGGTAACCGTAGGGCATGTCACCCGGATAGATGTACCGCGGACTGAAGTGGCCTGAGCCGCCTCCGTAACGATTGTAGCTGTATCGCGGCGCCGGATAAAGCCGCTCCGAAGCCGTCCGCGCATAGCGCTCGCTCGAATGGCCATTCGGCTGAACGCCCCTGGTGCGGGCCGCGGTCTCGAGGTCCCGGCGCTTCGACGCCACGGGCATACCGTCCTGTGCCGTGCCAAACACCTTGATACGGGTCAGCGACTTGCCATGTGAATTGACCAGCGCGTAAAGCGCGGCGGCATTTGCAGGCGCCAGTCGAATGCAACCATGTGATGCCGGACGCCCGAGCATTCTGGTCGCATAGGTGGCGTGCACCGCCACTCCGCCCTTGAAGAAGATCGAATGCGGCATTGGCGCATCGTCATATTGCTTGGAGTACCACATTTTGGCCATCCACTGCGGCCGGAAGGTTCCGGTGGGCGTGCGATACCCCTCACGGCCGGACGATATGGGCCATGAGTGTTTGAGCCTGCCATGGTCAGTGACGGTCATCCGCTGCTTGGTCAGGTCGATGTCGATCAGAAGCGTCGGCGGTGCCGGAGGTGGTGGAGGCGCAGCAACCGCGACACTTGGTTCGGCGCTCTTCTCAGCGGCTGATCCGGTCCCCGCGTCGGGCTTCAAGATCCCGCTGGCAGCCGCCGGCTGAGCCGCGATCACCGCTGCCACTGCTGCCTGTCCGGTCTGCGATGGCTCGGCGTGCGCCGCCCCCCAGCACCCGGCCGCGACCAACGCGACGCCCATGGCGACCACAAAAGTACCCACAGAATTCATCCGAGAAACTCCGACGCAGAACGACCTCGACACACTGCCTGGAGATATACGCCGCATATGGATGACGAATACTTAATTCGCCAGCCGCATTGCGGCTCAATTGCGGCAAATCCGCTTCACGCATCCGAAGATTGAAAGGCCGCTCTGCGCATGTGGACCGCCCCGTCAATTCGGCAAGATGGCCGCAGCCGAGCATAATCATGGACGTCGATGCGAGGGCTCATCTGCCTTGTTTGCCTTGATCTCGGCGAATGCGGCCAGCGCCCGGCCGCGTGCTTCGGCATGATCGACGATCGGCGACGGATAAGTCTTGCCGAGTTCGACGCCAGCCTGGCGCAGGACCAGTGCCGGCGCCGTCCAGGGCTCATGGATCAGCGGCGCCGGAAGCCGGGCCAGTTCGGGAACCCACTGCCGGATATAGACGCCATCGGGGTCGAACTTCACACCCTGGGTCACCGGATTGAAGATCCGGAAATAGGGCGCCGCATCCGCGCCGGAACCTGCGACCCATTGCCAACTCGCCGCGTTGCTGGCGAGATCGGCATCAACCAGGGTGTCCCAGAACCATGCTTGCCCGTCCTGCCAGGGGACCAACAAGTCCTTGACCAAGAACGACGCTGCGATCATGCGCACGCGATTGTGCATCCAGCCCGTGGCCCAAAGTTCCCGCATTCCCGCGTCGACGATCGGATAGCCGGTCCGTCCGCGCTGCCACGCTTTCAACAGCGCGGCGTCCTCGGACCAGGGAAAGGCGTTGAATTCCGGACGGAACGGCACTTCCGGCAAATCGGGCCAATGCACCAGAAGATGATAGGAAAACTCGCGCCAGACCAATTCCTTCAGAAACGTTTCGAGACCCTTCTCGGCCTTAGGCTGCATGGCGGCAGCCACGCGCGCCCTGTGCCAGCAGGTGTGGGCGCTGATCTCGCCGAAGTGAAGATGCGGCGACAGACGCGATGTGCCCGGCAGGTCCGGCCGGTTGCGATCGTCGGAATAGCGGGCCATCGCGTCGGACAGGAACCGGTCCAGCTTCACCAGTGCGCCACTCTCCCCCGGCGACCAGCGATCACGGAAAGCACGCGCCCAATCGGGCTTGGTCTGCAGGAGTGCCAAAGCCTCCAACTCGTCGGATTTGGGCGCCGGCTTGGCGAAAGCGATCCGATCAGGCGCGGGGCTTGGTGCGCGCGGTTCGCCGAGCGCCACCAACGCCCGCCACATCGGCGAATAGACCTTGAACGGATCGCCGGCCTTGGTCCTGAGTTCTTCCGGCTCCCTTAATAACGCGCCGCCGTAGCGCTTCAACGCGATGCCTGCGCCTTCCAGAGACGGTTTGAGCCGGCTCTCCAGGACTTTGGCCCATGGCTCGTAGGCCCGCGTGAAATACACCGCCGCGGCGCCCGCCTCGCGCGCGAGCACTTTCAATTGATCAATCGTGTCGCCACGCCGGAGAATCAGCCGCCCCCCCATTCGGGCGATGTCAGCGCCAAGTGAGGCGAGGCTCATGTGCAGCCACCAGTTCGACGCCCCGCCGGGAGCCCAGGCCTTGGCCGCAGCCACGTCGTGAATGAAGACGGGAATGATCGGCGCACCGTTCGCCGTAGCCGCCGCGAGTGCGCGATTGTCGCCGAGACGCAAATCGTTGCGGAACCAGACGATGATCGGCTTCGACGTCATGGCGCGTCACTCCGGTTCGGGCATGGCATGGATGATTGGGATCATGGAGACAGGGTGTGATGTCAAAACGCGCGGCCGGTGGCGCCGGTTCACACACCACCGCTCAGACCCATGGGATGGCCACAGCTTGGCCAACAGCTGTCGCCAGAGGCCGCCGCGGGCGCGACGACTGCGATGAACTCAGTACTTGAACAGCAGATCGAAAAGGGTCTTGGGCTTTTGTTGCTGCGGCCGTGGTTGTGCGGACGGTCGGCGGTCTCCCCGGCTAGGTTCTGCCAAGCCATACGATTCCGACCAGGGCGACCAACCCGCCCCCTTCTGCTCGTTGCTCGTATACCGGCGCTGCGCAACAGAACCAGCCAACGGCGGGCCGGAATCCTTTGGTTTGACCACCCTCAGCAGGAACTCGTCGGTGACCCCGTCGACGCTGGCAATCGTTACCTTGCCTTCGTCCCAGGTCCAGGTCGCGACCTTGGAACCTTGCCGGTGCGGCTGAATACCCACGACCGAATTCGACGTCACATCGATGATCGCGACCATCTCCACATCTTCCGGTCCCGATGGTCCAGACGTTGCGCCACCATAAAACCTCAGCACGCCGATGCCCTTCAAGGGCGGTTTCTTCGATTCCCATTCGAGCAAACGCGGTGTCCCCTCCCCGCCCATCTCCAAGGGTACCCGGAGCTTGGGGTACTCGGTCGACACGGCAAAGTGGTTCTGGCCGCGCGCGACCACCCGCCAAGTGTCGACGCCCGCGCCAGAAATGATCCTGTCCTCGTTGCTGTCCAGCGATGCCCCCAGTCGTTCGAGACCTTTATTGGCCTCAAACAACGCAGGTTTGAGCGCCACCGCACGGCGCATATCTTCAATCGCTTGTTCGTTGCGGCCCGCGGCTTCCTCAAGTTCGCCCTTCGCCCAATGGACCTCGGCAAGGCCGGGGTCGAGCTTCATTGCGGCTTGGATATCCTTGAAGCCGATCTCGATCTGCCCATTGAGCTTGTACACCTGGGCGCGGTATGCGAACGCCACCGCCGAACGCGGATCGAGTTCGATCGCCTTGTTGAGATCGGCATAGGCATCATCGAACGCCTCGGCGATGCCGTGCGCCAGACCCCGCCAGCGGTAGCCGAGCGGAGACGTCGGATCGAGTTCGATTGCGCGGCTGAAGTCCTTGATGGCCGATGCCGTGTTTTCGGAACAGAGGTAGGCGTAGCCCCGGAGGATGAAGATCTCAAGGTTGTTGGCATCGAAGGCAATGGCGCGCGAGAAATCGGCAATCGCATCCTCGATCTGTCCGGTCTCAAGCTTGGCCTCGGCGCGGTTGCGGTAGGCGGGCGCAAATCGCGCATCCGCTGCGGCCGCACGGGTGAAGTCACGCGCTGCCGCATGTGGCCGGCCAAGAGCGAGGTGGGCTCGTCCGCGCCCCGAAAGCGGCGCAGGACTCTGCGGCGCCAACTCGATGGCCTTGGTGAAATCTCGAAGGGCATCCGCCTGGCTGCCGAGCTTGACGTGAGTACTGGCCCGATTGTTGTATGCCGCGACGTATCCGGGAGCGAGCACGATGGCGCGGTCGAAATCCTTAAGCGCTTCCTTCGGCAACCCGAGCGCCAACAGCAGATTGCCGCGATTGTTGTAGATTGCGGCATTCTCCGGGAACAATTGAGCCGCGCGATTGAAGTCGTCGAACGCCAAACGGGTTTGGCCGAGCCTCACGTGGGCGACCGCCCGGTCATTCAGTACCACCGCGCGGCGATCGTTCGACAACGCCGTGTCCTTGAGCGCCTCGGTGTAGGCGGTGACGGCTTGCGTGGTGTTGCCACGCGACATCGCCACGGCCGCTTCGTCGATCCGGGCCTGCGTATCCCCCGCGGCCGGATGCGCAGCGGCCAGCGGGGCCATCGCGAACAGAAGCACGAGGCAGACTCTCGAGAATGCTGGCCAGTTGAACATGGGCCTCCGGAACCTAACGAACAGCGACGGCGCTTGCTCTACCACCATGGTTCGACTCCCGCCGCCTCGTCAATTGTTGGTCCGGCGACCAACGCACCCCCGCAGATTCGCGACGAGCATAGTGGCCACCATCACCCCGACCGCATCCGTCGGGCACCGCACGACCTCGTGAGGCGCGTCTGACGTTTACTTCCGTCGCAGCTGGTGTCCAAACCAAACGCCAGAAGAAAAAATACAATCGCACCATCGCATTGCACGACTTCCTCGCGGTTCCGACACCTGTTCTGGAGCGTTCCGCGAGCAGACGCAAATGTCGAAGCCGTGCGAATTGCCTGAGCCTAACCGGCAATTGTGTCCAACAAGGGCTTGCCACTTTGCCGGTTCCCGATGCATATTACCGTTAACGTAAACGTTAATATCACAAGCGAACACATCGAACATCGCGAGGCTCCATGAACCTTTGGCTCCGGCTGTTCTGGTATGCTGTCGCGGCGCGTTTCCGCCCTGCGCTGTCGTTGCCCGCAGACGCCTCGCTTCTCAGGTTCCGGGTTTGGCCCCTAGACCTCGATACCTCGCTTCATATGAACAACGGTCGCTACCTGACGATGATGGATTTGGGCCGCGTCGACATCATGGTGGGCAGCGGGTTGTGGCGGGCCGTGCTGAAGCACGGATGGACACCCATCGCCTCGACGATCACCATCCGCTTCCGCCGCGAATTGAAACCCTTCCAACGGTTCCGCATCGAGACCCGGCTGCTCGCCTGGGACAAGGTCAGCGTGATCATGGAGCAGACGTTCGTGATCGAGGGCGGCCCGCGCAACAGCCAGATCGCGGCGCACGCCTTGTTCAAAGGCGGTCTATACGACCGGTCGCAGAAGAAATTCGTCGAGATCAGCCGGCTCATGGCAGAAATCGGCGTCGATGCCGAGAGCCCGCCGCTATCCCCTGAGATCGAGGCGTTCCTGACGGCCGACGACCGCCTGAAGCAGGCGGGCCGCAACGGCTAATTCGAGCCGCGGAATTTCCAAACGGGCGACCCGCACGCGAGATGCAGGCTGGCGAGAATATCGGGCAACCGCTCGGGCAAATCTTCTGCAATCAATCCTGGCCCGACGTGATCGGCCACCTCCCCATGCAGCCAGACCGCCGTGCAGGCGGCTTCGAACGCCGGCATGCCTTGAGCCAGCAGCCCGGTGATGAAACCCGCCAGGACATCGCCTGATCCGGCCGTCGCAAGCCACGGCGGTGCATTCTCGTTAATCGCCGCTTGGCCATCGGGTGCGGCGATCACGGTGTCCCCCCCCTTGAGGATGACGATAGCGCCGGAGAGCCTTGCCGCGGCGCGCGCACGATCCAGCTTGGAAGCGTTGATTGGCGCCACATCGCCGAACAACCGTTTGAACTCGCCCTCGTGCGGCGTCAGCACAGCCGGGGCCGCGCGCCTCTTGATGGCGGCATGGAGATCGGCCGCCGACGAACCCGCCGCCTCGCTGCGCACGACGAAACCGAAGCCCGCTTTCGCCCCCGTCTCCCGTTGCGCAAACGACGTCAGCGCGTCCGCGTCGAGAACGGCGGCGGCGTTCGATGCGAGCGCGGTCAGCACGTCGGCCGCCGTCTCCGCGCCGACGCCCGCGCCCGGACCGATGAGCACGGCGTTGCGGCGATGGTCCGCCAGAAACTCCGCGAGACCCGCCGCTCCCTCTACCTTTCTGACCATGATCGCATTGGTATGCATGGCATTGATCGCGGTCGCCGCCGGCCCGCCGACCAGGGTCACCAAACCCGCCCCGACCCTGAGCGCGCCCCGCGCCGCAAGCCGCGCCGCCCCCGATGTCTCGCCTGAGCCGGACACGATGACTGCGTGCCCGCGCGAATACTTGTGCCCGTCGAGGCGCGGCCATGGGAAGCGCTCGGCCCACAGCGCGAGCGCATTGGTGGTGGTCTTTGGTGCGATACTTGCCAGCACGGATGCCGGAATTCCGATGTCCGCGACGACGACCTCGCCGCAAAGTTTCCGCCCGGGCATCAACAGATGCCCAGTCTTCTTACGGAAGAACGTGACGGTGCGGGTCGCGTGAACGACCGCGTCGTCCCGGGGCGCGCCCGTGTCACCGTCGAGACCGCTCGGGACGTCGACCGCAAGAACGGGTACGTCTTCGCCGTCCATGCAAGTGGCCCATGCGGCCGCGTCACCGGTGAGCTTGCGCGACAATCCCGCGCCGAACAGCGCGTCGATGTAGAGTGCGGGACCAGAGGCGCGATTATCTCCGAACGGCGAAATCTCACCGTCCCACAGCCGGGCCATTTCGGCGGCATCGCCCTTGAGCGCATCCGCAGGCACCAGGCACGACACCCGCACGTCGTACCCGCGCTCTTTGAGGAGCCGAGCGGCCACAAAGCCATCGCCGCCGTTGTTGCCCGGCCCGCACAGCACGATGATGTTCCCGCCTTTCGGAACCATCTTCGTCGCCTCGTCCGCCACCGCGCGACCGGCATTCTCCATGAGGGTCAATGATCGAACGCCGAGCGCCACCGCGCAGCGATCGGCTTCTGCCATCTGATCGGTCGTCAGGAGCTCGTACCGGCCCATCAGCAGATCCTCGATCCTGGTGGTTGGTTGATCCTAAACCACTGCGCCATGACCCGACAAATGTTCAAGTTGCGGGCAACATGACAGCCTTGCTATTGAGCAGATCGCACAAAACTTAGGCCTTTTGCGTGGTCTGGACTGAGCGTCGGAAGCCAGGCCGCTGCCTAAGCGCGTGATTTTGCGATCGATTAATTCCTGCTAACAATTGGCATGTCCCGTGCTACCGACGGGCGATCCGGCAACGCAGGTCCACCACGGAAGCCAAATGCTTGAAAGGTCTAGGGGCGCATGAAAAAGATCGAAGCGATCATCAAACCGTTCAAGCTCGATGAAGTGAAAGAAGCGCTACAGGAAGTTGGGCTGCAGGGTATCACCGTGATCGAGGCCAAGGGCTTCGGCCGCCAGAAGGGGCACACGGAGCTTTATCGTGGCGCGGAATATGTGGTGGATTTTCTGCCCAAGGTGAAGATCGAAGTGGTGCTTAACGACGAGATGCTCGATAAGGCCGTCGAGGCAATCCAGAAAGCCGCGAAGACCGGCCGCATCGGCGATGGCAAGATCTTCATTTCGACGGTCGAGGAGGCGATCCGGATCCGAACCGGCGAGACGGGCTCGGACGCGATCTAATTCTGCCATTCGGCATCGCGGTCGCGGCTCGTGGGGCCGCGGCCTCGCTATCAGAGCCTAGGTTCACTCAAAACAGGGGAGTTGAAATGAAGAGCGTCAATGATGTCCTCAAGACCTTGAAGGACAAAGATGTGAAGTTCGTGGACCTGCGGTTCACGGATACCAAAGGCAAGATGCAGCACGTGACTGCAGACGTCTCGTGCGTCGATGAAGCCATGTTCAATGACGGCTACGCCTTCGACGGCTCCTCGATCGCCGGCTGGAAGGGCATCGAAGCCTCCGACATGCTGCTGGCTCCCGATCCAGCCTCCGCCCACATCGACCCGTTCTTCGCCCAGACCACGATGGCGATCTTCTGCGACGTGATCGAGCCCTCGACCGGCCAGCCCTACGAGCGCGATCCGCGATCGATGGCAAAGAAGGCCCTCAAGTACATGGAATCTCTGGGCATCGGCGATACCGTGTTCTTCGGACCGGAAGCCGAGTTCTTTATTTTCGACGACGTGAAGTTCTCGTCGGATACCTATCAGGTCGGCTTCAAGGTCGATAGCTCCGAGCTGCCGTCAAACTCGAACACCGACTACGAGATGGGCAACCTCGCCCACCGTCCGCGCATCAAGGGCGGCTATTTCCCGGTTCCGCCGGTCGACAGCTGCCAGGACATCCGCTCGGAGATGCTCTCGGTTCTGACCGAAATGGGCGTCACCGTCGAGAAGCACCACCACGAAGTGGCGTCCGCCCAGCACGAGCTCGGCGTCAAGTTCGGCCCGATGATCCAGATGGCCGACCACATGCAGATCTACAAATACGTGGTCCACAATGTCTGCCAAGCCTACGGCAAGACGGCGACGTTCATGCCGAAGCCGATTTTCGGTGACAACGGCTCGGGCATGCACGTGCACCAGTCGATCTGGAAGGGCGGCCAGCCGATGTTCGCCGGCAACAAGTATGCCGACCTCTCAGAAATGTGCCTGTTCTACATCGGCGGCATCCTGAAGCACGCCAAGGCCATCAACGCCTTCACCAACCCCACCACCAACTCCTACAAGCGTCTGGTGCCCGGTTACGAAGCCCCCGTCCTGCTGGCCTACTCGGCACGCAATCGCTCGGCCTCGTGCCGCATCCCGCACGTTTCCTCTCCGAAGGCAAAGCGCATCGAGATCCGCTTCCCAGATCCCGCCGCCAACCCCTACCTCGGCTTCACGGCGATGCTCATGGCCGGGCTCGACGGCATCGTGAACAAGATCCATCCGGGCGACCCGATGGACAAGAACCTCTACGACCTGCCGGCGGCCGAATTGTCAAAGATCCCGACGGTTGCAGGCTCGCTTCGCGAAGCACTGGCGAGCCTCGACAAGGATCGCGCGTTTCTCAAGACCGGCGGCGTCATGAACGACGATATGATCGACGCCTACATCGAACTGCGCATGGATGAGAACATGCGCTACGAGATGACACCGCATCCGGTCGAGTACGACATGTATTATTCGGTCTGATCACCGATTGACGGGGACGCACGAAGGGCCCGGGAACATGTTCCCGGGCCCTTTTTCTGTCGCAGGCAGCAACGGCCTTCCCCCTTGCGGAGAGGGAGGCGCGTGATCACGGAGCGATGCTCCGCATCGACGCGCCGGGTGGGGAGACGGACCGGTCTCCGACGCCGCATTCACTTTTTCTCGAACAGCCAGCCGAACACCCAGTGTCCGAGCAGTGCACCCACGATCTGCATGGCGATGAACGTTGGCACACTGCCAGGGCTAATGCCGGCGAACGTATCCGAGAATATGCGCGCGATGCTGACCGCCGGGTTGGCGAACGATGTCGACGACGTGAACCAGTACGCCGCCGTGATATAAAGCCCGACAAGTACCGCTACCGCATCAGGCTTGTAGCGGACCGCTCCCAAGATCGTGCCGAGCAATCCGAACGTCGCCACCACCTCGGCGATCCATTGCCCGGTCCCGCCCCTGACCGTCGTCGAAATCTGCCACGCCGGCAGGTCGAACATCGCATTCGCCAGGATCGCACCCAGCGCGCCACCGACGATCTGTGCCGCAATATAGCCGGGCACAGCGCTCGATGCGATGCCGCCACGCATCCGCATGACCATGGTCACCACCGGATTGAAATGCGCCCCCGAAACCGGTCCGAGGATCGAAATCAGCACCACCAGGATAGCGCCGGTCGGGATCGTATTGCCGAGTAGCGCGATCGCCGTGTTGCCGCCCGCGAGCTTGGCGCCCATGATCCCCGAGCCGACGACGGTTGCAACCAGGATCAGCGTGCCGAGACATTCAGCCACGAGGGAGCGGACCAAGCCGGGCGCCGCGAGGCCGGAGCTGGCAGCGATCGGCTTTGGCTTGGTCTTGTCCTGCATTCCCCGCCTCCTAACAACAACTCCCGGCCGCAGGTGCCGCGGCGGCGCTTGCAGACTGGAACGGGATGTTGGTCCCGCAGCCTGAAAAAATGCCATAGTGCCTGGAGAAGTCACCGATGAACTGGAAGTATTTCGCGAAGCGGGTATCGGCCAGCATCATCCAGGTGTTGCCGCACACCGGAAAAAGCCGCCCCTTCTCGATATGGTGATGGTCATCGAGATTGAACACGTCTGCGCACCCCGGGATGCCACCCTTGTAGATGACGGCCTGGCCGTATTCCTCGCACGCCGGCTCGAGCGCATCGAGCTTGAACAGCCGGTAGGTCGCGGAGAAAAAGCGCGTCGCTCCGAGCTTGGCCCTCAACACCTCGTCGGTGACGATGATCTCGCGGCTGGAGACGAGACGGGGATCGAGAAAGCCGGCCCGCTTGGCCATGTACAAGAAGTCATTCCAGTAAAGCGCTCCGCCCAGGCACTCGCCGTACAGCACCGGATCGGCCTTGATCGCCTCATCGACGCGGCGATCAGCATAAACGTCGGAGAAATAAAGTTCGCCCCCGGATTTCAGCAACTCGAAGGCGCCCTTGAGCACCGCCGGCTTGTCAACGGAGAGGTTGATGACGCAATTGGAAACCACCGCATCGAACGAGCCCGGCTCAAGTCCGAGGTCGCCGAGCTTTTCGATATAGCCCTCGATGAAGCGCACGTTGGACTTGCCATAGCCGAATTTGGCCGCATGCCATCCGAGATGCTCGCGCGCCGTCGATAGCTGCTCCGCGGTCATGTCGACGCCCACGATCTCGCCTTTGGGGCCGACCATTTGCGCCAGCACGTAGGCATCGCGGCCTGAGCCGCTGCCGAGATCGAGGACGCGCGCGCCCTCCAGCGCTTCCGGCGCCACCAGACCGCAGCCGTAGTATTTGGCCGACACCTCCGGGTGGACGTTGGCGATCAACGCGCGGAGCCGCGGCGGCACCGCGTCCGGCGTGCAGCAGGCATTGGTTTTCAAGTCGTCGGACTTTTCAAGTGTGCGTCCGTAGTATTCTTGGACGGTCTCATGAATGGCCTGGCCCATCGGCGAGGCGTCGCGCTCTTGCTGCATCGTGTTCCTATCGAGATCATGGCCCAACCCGGACGGACCATCCGGCAAGCGCTGGCAAATGCCAAATGACGATGATCTCAATAACCCGTGATGGACGGACTGGCAAAGCCGGGTTCCCACCGCAGCCTATATGACAGTGCCGCGTCACCCGTCCGCCTCAGTAGAACAGGAGCACGCCCAGGAAAACGGCCGACATACCCAACCGGTAGAAATTGCGTTCGTTGACCATCAGCCACATGGCGAGGCGGCGCGGCATCTCAGCCCACGACAGCCTCGCGAGTGTGGCGATCACAAGACCCAGCACCAAGCCCAGCAACAGCGACGGATAGTCGAGCCGGAAGCCGCCGGATGCGCGCGCTTCCAGCCCAGACCAGTTCGACGATATCCCGGCCGCGGCCAGTGCGATGATCACCGCCAGCACGAGACCGATCGCCATGAGCGATAAAAATCCGACCACGGACCGCATGTCCGAAATCTCCAACCCACGGAAAGCTCCGCCCATCAGCGCGCGGAGGATCGCGACAAAAATTCACTGACAAAGAGGCTATCGCGGGGCTCTCAATATCCGGTTAACCATCGATCTCGTGACAACTGGAGACCGTCTCACTCAGACGTTCCAGGGCGACCGTCTCGCGCGGTTTGATTTGTGAATTGACAGGTTTTGATGTGAGGCGCACACTTTGACCATCTCTCGAAAGGAGGTCTAAGAAAATGAACCCGCCGGGTCAAGCTTAGCCGCCCTGAACCACAGAACAGACACAGTCTCCGATCTGTGCGCCTGAGGGCGATTTATCAAAAATATTGCAATAGCGAACGATGTTGCTTGCCATGAACTTGGCTAAGTCTCGTTTGGTTGTCGTGTTCTCTCGCCGCAATCTGCGCCTGGACTTGAAAGTCGGCGCATCAGAGCGTGGCCCTATTGCTCCGGTTTTGAGACTTCGGGAGCGGGCCAAACAGCGGTGACGGATCCGTTTCATGCGGGTCAGACGAGCGTATGGGGTCGATTGGACAGATCAGACGTTCAATTCAGACGTCCAGGCTCACGGAGCGGCAACAAACGGCAGACGACGTCGAGCGCCTGGATGACGCAGCAGCGTGAAGCCAAAGGAAAACAGTCGGGCACGCGAGCAGGGACCAACGCATATCGGAACGATCTCGTTGCGCAAAACCCGCGACGTGAACCTGGGCAAGAACCCGGCAGTTGCTTTCGAAAGCCCCGTCGGAAGGCCCAGCCACCATCGCGCGAAGCGAACCACGATTGCTCTCCGAGGCGAACCCTCACGGCAATCGCCCAAGGAACTGCATCCCGGCACGAGCCCGGGGGATCGGCAACGATCCCTCCGGGCTCGACCGTTTCGCGATGCTGTTTATGGTCGCCGCTGATCAACTTCGATGCTGGCCCTAATGCTGGCCCTATTGAGACCAAGGTCACCAATCAGGGTTCCCTCTCGGCCGCCAATTCGTGAGGGGGGCACGGAAGTCGAAATGGATCGCCATGCGCTCAATTCACGCGATCGCCGCTTTTGCACTCCTCACGGCAGCCACCGGTGCCGCGTTTTCCTCGACTGCGACGGCCGATACGTACGCCTGGCGCACATCGGGCGCTGCCGGTATCGCAACGTCCGACACACTCGCGGGCCGCATCCCGCCGCCGCCCGGCTTCGAGCGTGTCCCGTCCGGGGAAGGAAGCTTCGCCGCATGGCTCCGCGGTCTTCCCATGAAGCCCGTTGGCTCTCCCGTTCTGCTGTTCACCGGTGCGTCGAAAGCGCGCCAGGACGTGCACACCGCCGTGGTCGATATCGATGTCGGCAAGCGCGACCTTCAACAATGTGCCGATGGGATCATGCGCCTCCGCGCCGAGTGGTTGTGGAGCGTCGGGCGAGCGCGCGACATCGCCTTCAACGACACCGACGGCAAGCGCCGCACCTTCGCCAGCACTGGCAAGTCCGATTATGCGTCGTTCCGGAAATACATGGATCTCGTGTTTGCCTACGCCGGCACTTACAGCCTGGACCGCGAACTGAAGGCCGTGTCTCCAATGGACATCACCATCGGCGACGTGTTCATCAAGGGCGGATTTCCCGGCCACGCCGTCGTCGTCGCCGACGTGGCCCGGAATGCCTCCGGCGAAGTGCGTTTTCTGCTGCTGCAGAGCTACATGCCCGCCCAGGAGATCCACGTCCTCAAGAACCCGGCTTCACCCGACGGCTCACCGTGGTACGCGACACCGGTCGCCTTTCCGTTCGTGACACCAGAGTGGGTCTTCCCGGCCGGCAGCCTGAAACGCTTTCCGAAAGACTGATGCTAGTGTTCCGGCGCCGACATTTGATTCCCGTTGCAACGCGCTCCAGATCAAATGTCGGCGCCTAAGGAACACGAGCAAACCTATGATTCTAGTGTAGCTTT
>PERT01000016.1 GCA_002928955.1 Hyphomicrobium sp.
TTAAGGCGCGACGCCCCACTAGTGGCCTGTCGGGCCTAAATCGCTGTGCCAGCCGCACGCGTCGACGATTTAGGCCCGACATGAAGGCCACTCGCTATATCGTTGGGTTAGTGGGGCGTTCATCGCGCCTTAGTTGACGCCCACGATGCCCCACCCACCAGTCAATTAAGGCGCGACGCCCCACTAGCGAAATTTGTAAGTATCTCGGCAGATTTTCGTCAGGCATGGTACGCAAAACAGCCGGTTGATCCACGCTGCGGCCCGCTGCAGGGGTTGATCCGTAAAATTGACGTGACACTCATCACTTTTTATTCACGGCCGCGCGCCATTCTCCGGGCTAACACGCACGGAAGAGGCAGGGGCGCGCATGGCTGACACTGTGACAGGATCGCAGGCGACCGCATCGGCAATCGGCGAACGGCCGGTCTATGATTTTGTCAAGCCCGAAGCATTCCTGGCATCTGGTGAGCCGGTCGGAACATTCGTGTTCAACGTGACCGACTACGGCGCCGTGGCCGACGACGCCGTCAACAACCAACCCATGATCCAGGCCGCGATCGATGCGGCACACGCGGCTGGCGGTGGTATCGTCTACATTCCTGAAGGCGTGTACGGGATCGCGGCCCACCCCGGCGGCGATGGCAGCATTCAGGTGCAGTCCAACGTGTTCCTGAAGGGCGCCGGCCTGGGCGCCACCTCGCTGCGGCTGGTCGATGGCTCGGACGCCAACATCACCGGCCTCGTGCGCTCTCCTGCCGATTCGGGCACCGACAACTGGGGCGTGGCCGACCTGTCGATCGACGGCAACAAGGCGAACACCTCAGGGGAGGTTATAGGCTTCTATACCGGCCCGCGGCCTGGCGACACGCGCGCCGACCATGACGTGACCGTGCTCCGCGTCGAGGTCAAAGATGCATCTTCCTATGGTTTCGATCCGCACGAGCAGACGGTTCGGCTCTCGATCCGCGATAGCGTCTCCCACGACAACGGCCTCGACGGGTTCACGATCGACTTTACATCCGAGAGCGAACTGGTCGGCAACCTAGCCTACGGCAACGGCCGGCATGGCTTCAACGTCGTGACGAGTTCGAGCGGCATCTACCTCGAAGACAACGTCGCCCACAGCAACGGCAGCTCCGGCCTGGCCATCCAGCGCGGCAGCGAGAATCGCCCTTCGCCCAGCAACGTCGTCGTGCGCGGCGGCGAGTTCAGCGGCAACGCGCGCGAAGGCATCCTGGTTCAGACGGCGACCGACGTCACGATCTCAGGCGTCGACGTCCAGAACAACGGCCGCCAGGGCATACGCATTTATGGCGGCAGCGAGGTCACCGTCACCGACAGCAATATCAGCTCCAATTCGCAGAGCCTCGCCGACGGCTACTCCGAAGTCGTGATCTCGGCCTTCGTGGACACGGTCCATGGCCTCACCTACGCGGCCGCCAACAACCTGATCGAGGGCAACTCGATCGGCGGTGGCTCGGACACGCTGGCCCGCTACGGCATCGAGGAACGCGCGGGCAACACCTCGCTCAATATCGTAGGCGAAAACATTTTTGGCGTGACGGCGCGCGGGCCCATCGCACTGGCTGGCCAGGGCAGCTATGCCGAAAAGCTCGGGACCAGTCTCGCCGACACCATTGTCGGGAGCAGCACCCAGGATCGCATCGAGGGCGGCGACGGCGACGATATCGCCTCAGGTCAGGACGGCAACGATCTGGTCGACGGCGGCTCGGGCAATGACCGCCTGACGGGCGGCAAGGGCGACGACGTCCTGCTTGGCGGCGATGGCGCCGACACGTTGAACGGGAATTCCGGCAACGACCAGCTGCACGGCGGCGAAGGCGATGACAATCTGACGGGCGAAGCTGGCAACGACACGCTCGGAGGCGGCGGGGGCAACGACACCGTCAGCGGCGGCTCCGGCGACGATACGTTCCTGGCCGACGCCGGCGACGACATCCTCGACGGCGGCTCGGGCATCGACACGCTGGATTTTACTTCTCTGAACGCAGCCATTCTCGTTGATCTTTCCGCCCGCTCCGCTGTCGGCGCGAATTCAGGTACCGATCGTGTCACGAGCATCGAAAACATCGCCGGTAGCCGCTTTGATGATTCGATCACGGGTGACAAAAACGCCAACACGCTCGCGGCGGGCGGAGGCAATGACACCATCCGCGGCCTCGGAGGTTCCGACACGTTAGCCGGCGGCGCGGGGCACGACACATTCGTCTGGACCGCCAAGGATGTCTTCGCCTCAGGCGTACACCAGGGCACCGACCGCATCGTCGACTTTTCAGCCGACGACGTACTCGACTTCCGCGGCCTGTTCGCAGGCCAGACCGTTACCTCTGTCGAACACGTCCTTGTGGCTCGCGACACAGCCGAGGGCACCACGATCTCTGCCCGCATTGGCGGAAACTTCCAAGACGTGGTCGTGCTGGCCGATGTCCACGAGGTGAGTGTGCTGTCACTCCACGAAGGCAGCGCGATCCTGGTGTAGCGCATGTAACGCTTGCTCCCCGAACACGGCTGAGCTCGAAACCGAGCGTCAGATGCAAAAGCGACACTCGATCTATTGGCGTGCTCGGTTTCCTTATGGTTCCGACATTTGCACTGTCCGGTGCTGCGGCAGGACGGAAACGTCGGATGCGCTCCAACGAACGAACCCGCCGCCACGGGAATGGGCCCACGGGTAATATGACCGCGACGCCATCATCTCCATCATCTCCATCATCTCCATCATCTGCCGCGATCAAATCTCCAAGGCGACCGCCGCACCGGCAATGCCAAATGTCTCCGCGGGTTCCTTCATTGGAGGCTTTCCGACCACGGCCCCATGCCCGCGGCGAGGTCCTGCGGGCCGCCGGCCATCATCTGGAACCTTTCCGCGAGTGTGAACTGTAGCGCGCGGGCCACGGCACTCGCACGCCGAAGCTTGCCAATCCACAGGCTGACGTGCGAATGCCCGCTCTCATGGCGTGAGATTCGTCGTCGCGATCCGGCCGCGCGCAGCGCAGACGCGCACTCGTCATCGATCGGACGCCGGAAACGGCATCGGGTAGATTCATCTTGCGGCGGGAAAGGTGTATGACCGGCCGGGCCGGAAGCGTGGCTGTATCGTCGCGACGTGATGCGTGTTGATCCTCGACAGGGATGTTCCCAGCAATGAGCAAACCCAACACGGCCAGACCAAGCACGGCCCGTTCGCAAAACGACCTCTTTTTGGGTTCCGT
Organism: Hyphomicrobium sp.; assembly: GCA_002928955.1. Classification (GTDB taxonomy): domain Bacteria; phylum Pseudomonadota; class Alphaproteobacteria; order Rhizobiales; family Hyphomicrobiaceae; genus JAKAML01. Next base: position 3,234 of record PERT01000016.1, read on the forward strand.
AACCGATATGACCGACAAAACTTCGCGTGCACGCAAGCCCTCCGATGCGCCCGCCGGGTCCTACGGCGAAAGCGACATCGAAGTTCTGGAAGGCCTCGAGCCCGTGCGCCGCCGCCCTGGCATGTACATCGGCGGCACCGACGAGAAGGCGATGCACCACCTGTTCGCCGAGGTGATCGACAACGCCATGGACGAGGCCGTGGCCGGCCACGCTACCCGCATTGACGTCGAACTCGACACGCACGGCTTCCTGGCCGTTACCGACAACGGTCGCGGCATTCCCATCGGCCCACATCCGAAGTTCAAGAACAAGTCGGCGCTCGAAGTCGTCATGACCATCCTGCATGCCGGCGGCAAGTTCGACAGCAAGGCCTACAACACGTCGGGTGGCCTGCACGGCGTTGGCGTCTCCGTCGTCAATGCGCTGTCGGAGGAACTCGAGGTTCAGGTCGCCCGCGAACAGCAGCTCTATCGCATGGTATTCTCGCGGGGCGAGCCGCAGACCAAACTCGAGAAACTCGGTCCGACCATGAACCGGCGCGGCACCAAGGTCAGGTTCAAGCCCGACGAAAAAATCTTTGGCAAAGGCTGCGCGTTCAAGCCTGCCCGCATCATGAAGATGGCCCGCTCCAAGGCCTATCTGTTCGGCGGGGTCGAGATTCGCTGGAACTGCGATCCGTCGTTGATCACCGATGAGACACCGGCCGAAGCGGTCTTTCATTTCCCCGGCGGGCTCAAGGACTATCTGACCGAAAGCATCGACGGCCGCACGCGGGTCACGAAAGACATCTTTGCCGGACGCGTCGAGAAGGAAGGCGGGCATGGCTCGGTCGAGTGGGCCGTGGCCTGGATCGCCGACGACGACGGGTTTTCATCCTCCTACTGCAACACCATTCCGACCGCCGAAGGCGGCACCCACGAGAATGGCCTCCGGCAGGCGCTCTACAAGGCGCTCCGCGCCTACGGGGAGTTGACCGGCAACAAGAAGGCGCAGCAGATCACGTCCGAGGATGTGATGGGCACGGCCGCGTCCATGCTCGCGATCTTCATCCGTGAGCCGGAGTTCCAAGGCCAGACCAAGGACAAACTGGCGACGGTCGAAGCGACCCGTATCGTCGAGACCACCGTGCGCGACGCCTTCGACCACTGGCTGGCCGATAGCCCCCAGCAGGCAACGCGGCTGCTCGAATGGACCGTCGATCAGGCGGAGGAACGCCTGAAACGCCGCCGCGAGAAGGAGGTGTCGCGCCAATCGGCGACGCGCAAGCTCAGACTGCCCGGCAAGCTCGCAGACTGCTCGATTCAATCGGCGGCAGGCACGGAAATCTTCATCGTCGAGGGTGACAGCGCCGGCGGTTCGGCCAAGAGTGCCCGCAGCCGCGAGACCCAAGCCATATTGCCCTTGCGCGGCAAGATCCTGAACGTCGCCAACGCGTCCTCCGCCAAGCTCGCCCAGAACCAGCTGCTGGGTGACCTGATCCAGGCGCTCGGCTGCGGCACAGGCTCCAAGTATCGCGACGAGGACCTGCGCTACGAGCGGGTGATCATCATGACCGACGCCGACGTCGACGGTGCGCACATCGCATCACTGCTGATTACCTTCTTCTTTCAGGAGATGCCGGAGCTGATCGAAAACGGGCATCTGTTCCTCGCCGTGCCGCCGCTGTTCCGCCTGACCTACAAGGGCGAGGCGGCCTACGCCCGCGACGAGAAGCAGCGCGCGGAATTACTCGAAACCGTCTTCAAGGGCAAGAAGCCGGATGTGACGCGCTTCAAGGGTCTGGGCGAAATGGATTTCAAGGACTTGAAGAGCACCACCATGGACCCGGCCAAGCGGTTGTTGCTCAGGGTTGAGGTCGCCGCCGCTGATAAAATCGCAATCTCGGAGACCGTCAATGCGTTGATGGGCTCAAAGCCCGAGACCCGGTTTCGCTTCATCCAGGAACGCGCGGCGTTCGCCAAGGATCTCGATGTGTGACGCGCGGTGTCCACGTAACGGTTCGGCGGCGCGAAGTTCGTCTCGACGCAGCCTGTCGTCAAATTCGGCTCCGTGCCGACCGCGACTGTGTGAGAAAGTCGGGTGAGTGAAGCGCATCTGACGTTTGGTAGCCACTGGGGCTGGACTCGAAACCAAACGTCAAATGAAAAAATTGCACTATAATCATAGGGTTGATAGTGTTCCCTATGGCGCCGATATTTGGTCTTGAGCGCGTTGCGACGGGAATCAAATGTCGGCGCCGGAACACCAGTCTCGCGCCGCACCAAAGTCGACCGATGGTGCGGCAAGGCTCAAGTCGACTTGGGCGCGATGGGCCCCCAGGTCGTGAAGGCCTAATGCATGACACTTGCGCGAGCCGCCGATCATTATGCGGCTCGCTTTACCTGAGGTCGAGCAGAACTCGCCAAACTCACCATAATACAACGCCGATTGTCACACAAACCAGCCTTTGCCTTGCCTTTTCGGATTGGTTGTGTCAGCAGCTTCTAGTCTTGGGCGCAGGGGGATTCGGTACTTCTTATCCCTTCTCAAGACGACCCCTTTACAATTGCCGCTGAGGCATACGTTTCTCCCCTGCGCTCCGCCGTCCGCTGCCGCAGCGTCATCGCGCGCCGGCGGATCCTCGCGCCCCAATGCCTCGCGCTGACGGGCCTACCGCTGAGAGTGCAACTGGAGAGACGTTTTTTGGAAACGAAAGCCTTCGCTGAGCTTGGTCTCAGCCCCAAGGTATTGGCCGCCGTCGAGGCGTCCGGCTATACGATCGCGACCCCCATCCAGTCGGCTGCCATCCCGATCGCCATCGCCGGACGCGATGTTCTTGGAATCGCCCAGACCGGAACCGGCAAGACTGCGGCCTTCACGCTGCCGATGATCACTCGGTTGGAAACCGGACGGGCGCGTGCCCGCATGCCGCGCTCGCTGATCCTGGCGCCCACGCGCGAGCTGGCAGCCCAGGTGGCGCAGGCGTTCGAGAAATACGGCGTCAATCACAAGCTCGACGTTGCGCTGCTGATCGGCGGCGTGTCGATGGACGATCAGGTCAAGAAACTCGACCGCGGCGTCGATGTGCTGATTGCCACCCCCGGTCGTCTACTCGACCATTTCGGACGCGGCCGCATCATGCTGATGGGAGTCGAGATCCTGGTGATCGACGAAGCCGACCGCATGCTCGACATGGGCTTCATCCCGGACATCGAGAAGATCTGCAAGCTGCTGCCGCCGAGACGCCAGACCCTGTTCTTCTCGGCCACGATGCCGGCTGAAATCACGCGCCTCGTCGATACCTTCCTGAAGGATCCGGTGCGCGTCGAAGTCGCCAAGCCGGCCACCACCGCCAAGACGATCACCCAGCGCTTCCGCTTCTGCCGCGATGGCGAGGACTACGCCAAACGCGAGGCCCTGCGTGACCTGATGCGCGTCGAGGACGTTCGCAACGCCATCATCTTCTGCAATCGCAAGCGCGATGTGGCAATCCTTCTGAAGTCGCTCTTGAAGCATGGTTTCAATGCGGGTGCGCTACATGGCGACATGGAGCAGTCGGCACGTACAGCCACGCTCGACAAATTCCGCTCGGGCGAGATTACGTTCCTGGCAGCCAGCGACGTTGCCGCCCGCGGCCTCGACATCCCCGACGTAAGCCACATCTTCAATTTCGACCTGCCGTGGCAGTCGGACGACTATGTCCATCGGATCGGTCGCACGGGGCGGGCTGGAAAGCTCGGCTACTCGGCGTCGCTGGTCACGGGGGAGGACCTGAAGCTTCTGAAGGACATCGAAAAGATCACCGGCGAAGCGGCGATCTGGCTCGGCGACCCACCGAACGAAGACGACATGGCAAATGCCGGCAAGCGCCGGCGCGGACGCGCAGGTCGTGCTGGCGGGCGCGGAACCGATCGCGGTGCCCGTCGCGACAGCCGCCCCGAAGGTCGCGGCGAGGATCGGGGACGTGAGCGTCCGCGTCGCAGCGGTCCGAGGCCGGAGCCGGCTCAGTTTGCAGCAGCCGAGTTGCACGACAGCGGTCGCGCCAACGGGGAGCAGCCTATCGTGTTCCGCGCTGGCCCAGCCGAGACAGCTGACGGTCCGATGCGGAATTCCGGGTCGACGAGACCACCCAGGCGCGAGAGGCCCCGGCGCTCCGAGAGGAGACCCGATGCCCGCGAGCACGAGCGTCAAGACACAGCGCGTGGCGGCGACCGTCAGGCGCAATCGCGTCACGATGACACCGACAACCTATCGCCCCGGGCCGTGCGTACCCAGGTGGAGCGCCCGGCTCGCGAGGACGCAGCGAGAGACGAGCAGCGGCCGGCACGAGATGTGACGCGCACGCCGCCGCGGGAACCGCGTGACGCGCGGCCCAATCGCAGCGAGGCTATTCGAGGTGACGCGCCGCGCGGCAGTGATCGCCAACAAAGAGAGCCGCAGGGCAACGATCGTCATGCCGGCCGTCGGCCCGAAATCCTGGGGCGAGGCGCCGACGTGCATCCGGCCGCCAAACCAGGGACCCGTGATCGCCACCACGGCTCTCGACCGCCGAACCCGGCCGGCAGCGCGGCTGGCGGTGGTGGGGGATTCGCGGACAATGTACCGGCATTCCTGCGTAAGCCGTCTCGCCCTATCAAGGTCGGAGGAGACTGAGGCAGAGTGGCCGTGGCTGGCTTCAGTCGTCCGGTTCTCTGCCTCCGCTCCTTGATATCCGACGGGCGTAGGTTTCCTCGGCACGGTATGGGATCGAGCTATCGCGAGAGATTGGCCCGAGCAATATCACGGAGCACATTGTTCTCAAGTTCCATGTCGCGCATCCTCACCTTCACGAGATCGCCAATCGAGATCAATCCTGCCACGGTTTGTCCGTCCATCACGACAAGGTGCCGGTTTCGCGTGTTGGTCATCTGCCGCATGGCCATGTAGACGTCGGCGCTGGACTCGATGGCAGGTGCCGGCGACACCATGAGTGCCGCCGCGGAGACCGTATCCGCACAGGCATCGCTCTCGGCCATCGCTTCGACGATAGCCCGCTCGGTGACGAGGCCGATGATTTGACCCTTAGGGTTCGTCACCGTGACCGAGCCGATGCGCTTGTCGCGCAACAAGCGTGCGATCTCGCCAAGCTTCATTTCCGGATGGACCGAAGAGACTGATCGCCCCTTGTCCTTGATGATGTCTTCCACTTTCATGTCTTGCCACTCCTGCTGACCGAACATCCCTAGGTTGCAGCTCGATTCAGAAAGCGGCCAATGCCTTATGGTTATCGTTTCAGGCCGCTGGGACGAGTTGACATCAAGCGCTTCGCATCTACCCTCCGAGCCACAACAAGTGCATCGCGAGCCCAGGCGCACAATTCTTCAGGACTATCGTAGAGCCGATTGGGGATACGCCAATAACTCATGGCTATCGGCCTGGATTTCCCGGGGTAAACGAACGGGCTGAGCCCCTCGGCTTTGAATACTGGCTGGGTCGCCGCATCCGCCTTCAGGTAGAGTGTATCGTCGGCTATCAGGCCAAACATCACGCCATCAGCAAAGACGCCCGCGCCGCCGAACATACGTTTCGTCGTGACGGGACCGAGCCCGGCCAGGAGCTCCTCGATGAAGACTATGAAATCATCGGTCGCAGCCATGGTGCGAGCATAAGCCCAGATTTGCAGTTGTTTCAATCTCCAGCCCGATTGCGCAGGCGACCACGCAAGAGCATCCGACGCATCACGCTGTCCCGTTTGATGAAGTGATGCCAGAGAGCGGCCACCGCGTGGGCGGAGGCCAAAGCCCTGACCAGCTGGACGGACAACTCATGTATGCCGCTTACGAGTTTACGCGCGCTCAACCCCGGATGCAGACCGCTGACCGGGACCGGAGTGCTCCACAACGGTTTCTCCTCGACCGGCGGCTTCAATCCGTCCGCCAACAGCCAGCCCGTCGGCACGGCGACAAACGTGAACGTATAGAGCACGACATGGGTAAGACGAGCCGCAGGGCGCTCCCCGTCCGACGTCGCGGCGGGGCGACATCGGTGTCTTGTTTACGCCAACCCAGAGCAGCTGAAACAGCATGACTGCGTCAAGGGTCGCACCAGCTGCCGCGTGCCAGAGGAGTGCGCCGCGGCCGCCGTGTTCATCCCGGACGTCGATCACGATTCTCCATTGGAGATGGACGGTCACCAACAAGAATGCCGCAAGCCAATGCAGTATTCGCGCTGGTATGCCCCAGTCGTATCAAGAGTTCCAGATGATGAGGTGATCTTGAGCGGTCGCCGTCGAACGGCACTGTTCACGTGCCTGTATTGTCGGGTTCGTCGACCGCTACCTTCATCCCGGTCAAGCCAACGATGGCAACCGCAAGGCTCCGGCATGAACATACAGATAAAGGCACCTCAACCCTTGAAGGCGTCGAGTTGGTCCTTGGCGACAGGGATGAGATTGACACTCTCGCCGCAGCCGCACGCGCTCTTTTGGTTGGGATTGTTGAACACGAACTGCGAGGCCAGCTTATCAGTCTTGTAGTCCATCTCGGTGCCGAGCAGGTACATGATCGCCATCGGCTCGATCAACAGCCTGACGCCCTTGTCTTCGACCACCTCGTCGAACCGATCCTGCGACTCGGCCCAAGCCATAGTGTATTCCATGCCGGCGCAGCCGCCCTTCTTGATGCCCAACCGCAGCCCGACCACACCCGGTTTCGACTCCATGATCGCCTTGAGGCGCCCGGCGGCGGCGTCCGAGATCGTCATGACCTTGGCGCGGGCGCGCGGCGTTGCGACGGACGGCGTGTGGGCGTTCATTTGTGCTCCCAGTCGGGTTAGGCAGTACGATCGACCCAATATAGCGCTGATTTGCGACTTTGCGAGGGTGTCAATCGTCCCCGCCCCAACCAGTAAACTCCGCCAACCGCAACCTGGACTTCAGAACATGCCAACGGAAAGCTTGGCCTCGTCCGACATGCGGCTCTGGTCCCATGGCGGGTCGAACACGATTTTGACCTTGGTGCCCGCGATTCCCGGCACGGCGTTGACCGCATTCTCGACCCAAACCGGCATCTCGCCGGCCACCGGGCAACCGGGCGCTGTCAGCGTCATGTCGATCGCCACCTCGCGATCGTCAGAGATGTCGATCTTGTAGATCAGGCCAAGTTCGTAGATGTCGGACGGAATCTCAGGATCGTGGACCGTTTTCAAGGCGGCGACGATGTCGGCCGTCAGCTGGTCGAGTTGCTCCTCCGACAGCTTGGAACCTTCGACCGGAGTGCCGCCCTCTGCAACCGATGGCGGCGCTTTCGGGGCGGACGGCACCACGACAGCAGCTGGCTGTTCCAGTAACAGCGCATTGCGCTCAACCGGATCTTCAAGGGGTTTGCCGTCCATCTCGCTCACTCCTGTCATGCGAACAACTCACGCGCCTTGATGAGCGCTTTCGCCAAGGCGTCGACCTCTGCCCGCGTATTGTACATCGCGAACGAGGCACGGCAGGTGGCCGTTACGCCAAGCCGCTCCATCAGAGGCTGCGCGCAGTGGTGGCCAGCGCGTATGGCCACGCCCGATCGGTCGATGATGGTGGACACGTCGTGCGGATGCAGCCCCTCGACCGAGAACGACAGGATCGCGCCTTTGCCCGGCGCCGTCCCGTGGATCTTGATCCAATTGAACTGTCCGAGCACGTCGTGGGCATAGCCCGAAATTTCGGCCTCGTGACGGGCGATGCGTTCACGACCGAGCTGCATCATATAGTTGAGCGCGACGCCGAGCCCCGCGGCTTCCACGATCGCGGGCGTGCCGGCCTCGAAGCGATGCGGCGCCGTGTTGTAGGTGATGCGATCGACGTGCACCGCCTCGATCATCTCGCCGCCACCCTGGTAGGGCTGCATCTTCTCGAGCAGCGCCTTGCGGCCGTAGAGAACACCTATGCCCGAGGGACCGTAGACCTTGTGGCCCGTGAACACATAGAAGTCACAACCCAGGTCCTGTACGTCGACCGGCATGTGTACCGCGGCCTGAGTGCCGTCGAGCAGCACCGGAATGCCACGGGCGTGGGCGAGGCGCACCACTTCTTTCACCGGAACAATGGTGCCCAGAACGTTTGACATGTGGGTGAGGGCGACCATCTTGGTCTTCGGTGTCAGCAGCCGCTCAAACTCGTCGAGCAGGAATTCGCCCGTATCCGAGATTGGTGCCCACTTCAAAACGGCGCCGCGCCGCTCACGATGGAAGTGCCAGGGCACGATGTTGGAATGATGCTCCATGATCGAGAGCACGACTTCGTCGCCCTCCCCGATGGCCATGGCACCAAACGAACTGGCAACCAGGTTGAACGCTTCCGTCGCGTTCTTGGTAAAGATGATCTCGTTTGTCGACGGCGCATTCAGGAACCGGCGCGTGGTCTCGCGCGCATCCTCGAATTTCTGCGTCGCCACGTTCGAAAGATGGTGCAAGCCGCGATGCACGTTGGCGTATTCGAAGCGATAAGCATGATCCATCGCCTCCAAAACGACGCGCGGCTTCTGGGCGGACGCGCCGTTGTCGAGGTAGACGAGCGGCTTGCCGTAAACCTCGCGATAGAGGATTGGGAAATCGGCTCGGATGCGGTCGACGTCGAATGCTGCACCGAGTGCCAGATGCGCGCCGTCCCGAGCCTCGCGAACTTCAATGCCCATGTCGTTCCGTTTCCTTGCCTGCGCCGCGGCGCAATCGTTCATCGGCCGAGCTTCGACAGCCAGCCACGTGCGAAGTCCAATACGACTTCGCGCACACCCTCGTGCTCGATCCGGTCGAGCGCCTCACCCACGAAGCTCTCGATCAGCATCGAGCGGGCCGTATCGAGCGGGATGCCGCGGGCGCGCAGGTAGAACAGGAGATCGGTATCGAGTTCGGCCGCGGTCGAGCCGTGACCGCAGACGACGTCATCGGCGTAGATTTCAAGCTCGGGCTTTGAGTCGAACTCCGCATCCGGAGACAACATAAGGACTTGCGCCATCTGTTTGCCGTCGGTCTTCTGGGCATCGGGCCTGACGATGACCTTGCCTTGGAAGATGCCACGTGCTTCGCCATCGAGCACGCCCTTGTAGAGTTCCCGGCTCTCGCAGCGTGGGACCGCATGATCGACCACCAGTGTGGTATCGATGTGCTCGGCTCCCCGTCCGAGAAACAACCCCGAGAGATCGAGCTTTGCGCCCTCGCCATGATAGGTGGCGAAGATCTGGTTGCGCGCGAGCCCGAGGCCCTGGTTGAGCTGGAAGCCGCGGTAGACCGCCTCCGCGCCGAGGCCAACCATCCAGTTCGACAGATGCGTCGCCTTGCCGGTGTCGGCCGCGATCTTGACGTGTGTTACGCGGGCGTTGTCGCCGACATGGATCTCGGTCGCCGAATTATGCTGCCCCTCGGCGGTGGAGCCTGGCAAGCCGATGAACGCTTCAACGATCGTCGCCGCCGCACCCTTGCCGATACTGACGACGTTGCGGGTGGCGACGAACCGCCCCTCACTGCCGGCGCGCATGAAGACCAGCAGCAACGGCTTCCCGACCTCGATACCATCACCGACACGAACCACGGCGCCGTCGGTCATGTAAGCCGTATTGAGTGCGAGAACCGCGTCGTTGTCGGGGCCTGTGGTCCCGGCAAGCGCCTCGCCGATCTTGTCTTGAGCGGCCGTCAGCGTGGCCCCAAGGGCCGCGACCTCGATACCCTCCGCACCTTCCAGGTTCGACAGCTCCCGCCGCCAGCCTCCGTTGACGAAAACGATGCGCGGACCCTCGAGATGCGCAAGCGGTCCGAGCGCGACGATCAGGTCGGCGACGGTCACCTTGGTGTCGTCGTCGACAGCGACAGCCAGCGGCTCCTTCAGCGCATTGCGCAAATCGGTGTATTTCCACTCCTCGATGCGGCGGTTCGGCAGGCCCAGCGCACTGAACCGGCCAAGCGCCGCGGTGCGCGCCACGCCAACAGCCGCGCCGCCCGGCAGGCGCGCCGACACGTGATTGAACTGTTCCGTCAACGATTGCTCGAACTTCGTCTTCATCACCGCTACATTCATCATGTTTGCCTCTTCCGGTGCGTCCCCGGTTTTCGCAGCGCCGCTCAGCCTCATGGTCTTTTCAGGCGGCCTTGCCCTGGAATTCGGCGTAACCGGATTGCTCGAGCTCGAGCGCCAGCTCTTTGCCCCCCGTCTTCTGGATGCGGCCCTCCGCCAGCACGTGCACCTTGTCGGGGACAATATGGTTCAACAGGCGCTGATAGTGGGTGATGACGAGCATCGCGCGATCGGGCGAGCGCAGAGCATTGACGCCATCCGACACAACCTTGAGTGCATCGATGTCGAGGCCACTGTCGGTCTCATCGAGCACACACAGCGACGGCTCGAGCATTGCCATCTGCAGGATTTCGGAGCGCTTCTTCTCGCCGCCCGAGAATCCGACATTGACCGGCCGCTTGAGCATGTCGAAATCGATGTTGAGCTTGGATGCGCGGTCCTTGACCACTTTTAGGAATTCAGGAGTCGTCAGCTCCGTCTGGCCACGCTTCTTGCGGACTGAATTGGTGGCCGTGCGCAGGAACGTGAGGCCGGCGACACCGGGGATCTCCATCGGATACTGGAAGGCGAGGAACACGCCTTTGGCCGCCCGCTCGTCAGGCTCCATCTCGATGATGCTCTCGCCATTCCAAATGATATCGCCGTCGGTCACCTCATAATCTGCGCGGCCGGCCAACACATATGCGAGGGTCGACTTGCCCGAGCCGTTGGGACCCATGATGGCATGCACTTCGCCCTTGGGCACGGTGAGGGTGAGGCCTTTGATGATGGCCTTGTCCTCGTCGGCGAGCTTCACGTGCAGGTTCTTGATTTCAAGCATTTATCTACTCCGTTTGACGCAGGCATCCTGGTGCATTCGCGTCATATGATCACGAAATATTCCGATACATCTCTCCAAGGCCGGGCTTGACCCGGCCATACAGTCGTTCCATTCGCGATGTCGCCCCGCGCCGCCCTGGATGGCCGGATCAAGTCCGGCCATGACGTGGAAAAGCGTGGTGCTGCTTGTCGGCAGCCTTGACGTGAGCCACGACGTGGTTGCTGTGCTCGCGAAAGGATCGTCATCCGACAGAGCCTTCCAGCGAGATGCCGATGAGCTTCTGCGTTTCGGCCATGAATTCCATCGGCAGTTGCTGGAGCACATCGCGGACGAAGCCGTTGACGACGAGCGCCACCGCCTCTTCCTGACTCAACCCGCGCTGGCGGCAATAGAACAGAATGTCCTCGGAAATTTTCGACGTCGTCGCCTCGTGCTCGAAATGTGCGCTTGAATTCTTGGCTTCGATGTAGGGCACCGTATGTGCGCCGCACTTGTCGCCGATGAGCAGTGAATCACAGGCGGTGAAGTTGCGCGCCCCGGTTGCCTTCCGATGCGCCGAAACAAGACCGCGATAGGTATTCTGCGAGAAACCCGCGGCAATCCCCTTCGAGATGATGCGGCTCGAGGTATTCTTGCCGAGGTGGATCATCTTGGTGCCGCTGTCGACCTGCTGGTAGCCGTTGGACACCGCGATCGAATAGAACTCGCCGCGGCTGTGGTCGCCGCGCAGGATGCAGCTCGGATATTTCCATGTGATCGCCGAACCGGTCTCGACCTGGGTCCATGAAATCTTTGAGTGATGGCCGCGACAGTCGCCGCGCTTGGTGACGAAGTTATAGATGCCGCCCCTGCCGTTCTTGTCGCCTGGATACCAGTTCTGCACCGTCGAGTACTTGATCTCGGCCTCGTCGAGGGCGACCAGTTCAACCACCGCGGCGTGCAGCTGGTTCTCGTCGCGCATAGGCGCCGTGCAGCCCTCCAGATAAGACACGTAGGCGCCGCGATCCGCGATGATCAGTGTGCGCTCGAACTGCCCGGTATTCTTCTCGTTGATGCGGAAATAGGTCGAGAGCTCCATGGGGCAGCGCGTGGCCGGCGGGATGTAGACGAAGGAGCCGTCTGAGAACACCGCCGAGTTGAGGGCTGCGTAGTAGTTGTCGGACTGCGGCACAACCGAGCCAAGGTACTTTCTGATCAACTCCGGGTGCTCGCGGACGGCCTCGGAGAACGAGCAAAATATGACACCGGCCTTTTTCAGTTCCTCCTTGAAGGTCGTGACCACCGACACGCTGTCGAACACCGCATCGACCGCGACGCGCGAGCCCTGGACGCCGGCCAGGATCTCCTGCTCCTTTAGCGGGATGCCGAGCTTTTTATAGGTCTCGAGGATGACCGGATCAATCTCGTCGAGGCTCTTCGGTCCAGCCGCCTTCTTCGGCGCGGAATAGTAGTACTGGTCCTGGAAGTCGATCTTCGGATGGTGAACCTTCGCCCAGGTCGGCTCGGTCATGGTCTTCCAGCGCTGGAATGCGTCGAGCCGCCATTCGAGCATCCAGGCAGGCTCGTTCTTCTGAGCCGAGATGTAGCGCACGGTATCTTCATCGAGACCCTTGGGAGCCTTGACGCTCTCGATCTCGGTCTCGAACCCGTACTTGTACTGGTCGACGTCGATCTTCTTGACCTGTTCGACTGTCGCTTCGACGGCTGCCATCATACATCTCCCACTGTGATTTCGATCGGGGCGAGCGCGGATCGCGCCACTAAGTCCCCTGGAATTCGATTTCCGGCATACTCTTCCGGGACCGGCTCGTTCATTCGTCCAAAGGCGGCAAGGAACGCGTCGATATCGACGTCGGTGGTGGCATGTCCGAGGCTGACACGCACGGCGCTGCGGGCGATCTCCGGGGCCAGCGCCATGGCGGCGAGGACGTGGCTCGGACCGACCTTGCCGGACGAGCACGCCGCGCCCGCACTGACGGCGATGCCGGACAAATCGAGCCGAATGACCAGCGTCTCCGCCGCGCGACCGGGAAGAGCGAAGCAGGACGTGTTCGGAAGGCGCGGACCCATCTTTCCAATCACTACGGCGCCGCTTCCGAGCCGGAGCACCTCACGCTCCATCCGATCACGCATGGCTGCGATGCGTACCATTGCTGCCATATCGGAGGCGGCCGCAGCAGCAGCCGCGCCGAAGCCAGCGATCGCCGCGACATTCTCGGTACCTGCCCGCCGCCGCCGTTCCTGCCCACCCCCTGAGACCAATTGCGGCAGGTCGACACGATCGCGAATAACCAGCGCGCCAACGCCCTTCGGTCCGCCGAGTTTATGGGACGAGATCGACATCAGGTCGAGCGCCGACGCGGCAAAGTCGATGAGCATGCGGCCGCTGGCCTGGACCGCGTCCGAGTGAACCAGTACATGGTTGGGCACCGCAACAACGGCCGCTGCGAGCGGCTGGATGACGCCCGTCTCGCCATTGGCCATCTGCAGGCTCAGTAACGACCGCTCTGGCCAGAAGCCGGGGACTGTTTCGCCGAGCATGGAAAGATCAACGACACCGTTTTGGCGGCTCGGCAACTCAGTTATATTAGCCCCTGAGCGCCGCGCCGGTTCCAAGATCGACTGATGCTCCTGCGCCGCGACCACGACGCGGTTCCAACCGGCACGCATGACCCAGTTGTTGGCCTCGGTCGCACCTGACGTGAACACGATCTCGGACGGCATCGCGCCAACAAGTGCCGCAAGCTGCTCACGCGCCTGCTCGACGACGTTGCGCGCGGCGCGACCTTCGGCGTGCACAGACGAAGGATTGCCCACGACGTCGAGGGCAGCGATCATCGCGGCTCGGGCTTCAGGACGCAGGGGCGCCGTTGCGTTGTAATCCAGATATGTCCGGCGAGGAATCATTCCGCGGCCACCCATCCGATAGGCCGCGATCCGACCTTGGCGAGTTTATCGGTCGGAACACCATCGAGCACCTCTTGCAGCGTCACACTGCTCAGGAATGCCGCGATATGGCCGCCAAGTGCATGCCACAACCCGTGCGTGAGGCAGCGCTCTTCGCCGAGACAGCCAGCGTTGCCATCGAGGCAACGGGTCAACCGCGTCTCCTCCTCCACCGCCGACATGATCTCCGACACGCGGATATCAGACGCCGGCCGCGCCAGGATGTAACCGCCGGTGCGGCCACGCGCGCTGTCGACCAGGCCGGCGCGCCGCAAGCGCTGGAAGATCTGCTCAAGATAAGCAAGCGACAGGTGCTGGCGGTCGGCCACGACCGAAAGCGGCACCGCCGCAGCACCACCGTACTTCGCGAGATCGGCCAGCGCCATCACGGCGTAACGCCCCTTGGTGTTAAGTTCCAACGCCTTCTCCTCGGGTCTACCGGGCCAACCCGCGATGGCCAACGCCGCCGCATTTCGCGACCGAAGGTCACGCTTGCATCCAACCACCCCGATCGTGTTAAGAAGCGCGACCGTCGTGCGGGGCGCGATCAGCCGTGGACTGGTCCACAGCACTTTCGAATGGTTCTAAACTCCTCGGAATATGTTAATTCCGATCTCTGGAGTCAAGTATCGATCGTGTCAGACGCCTTCGACTTTCGGCCGCCGTGCAGTCTACTTGCCGTTGAAGCGTACCGGTTGCTCCTGCGCCGGACCCGCGCCTCGCCTCTCGAACCCACCATCTGCGACGGCTCCGATCGGAAACGTCAGCATTCAAATCAGGTTGAGCCAAAGGCACCATGCCAGAATTGATCATCAACGGCCCCGCCGGCCGCATCGAGGCCCGCTACCATCATGAAGGGCCCGCGGACAGCCCGATCGCGCTGATCCTGCATCCACATCCGCAATTCGGCGGCACGATGAACAATCAGGTCGTCTATAGTCTCTACTACACGTTCGCCAAGCGCGGATTTTCGGTGCTGCGATTCAATTTCCGCGGCGTCGGACGCAGCCAGGGCGTGTGGGACGGCGGGCCGGGCGAACTGGCGGATGCGGCATCGGCCCTCGACTGGCTGCAGATTGTCAAGCCGGACAGCCGAACGTGCTGGATCGCGGGCGTCTCGTTTGGCACCTGGATCGCCATGCAGCTATTGATGCGGCGGCCTGAGATTGACGGCTTCATCTGCGTCGCGCCGCCGTCGAACCTCTATGATTTCTCGTTCCTCGCGCCGTGCCCGTCGTCGGGCCTGATGATCAACGGCGACAAGGACCGGGTGGTGCCGACGCAGTCGGTCGCCGACCTGTCGGCTAAACTCAAAACCCAGCGCGGCATCAAGATCGACCACGAGGTGGTGCCCGGCGCCAACCACTTCTTCGAAAACAAGACGGAGGAGCTCGAAGGCGTGGTTGGCAGCTACCTCGACATGCGACTGGCCAAAGACGCCAAGGACCGCGAGACGAAAAAAGAACGCGAGAAGCTCCGGACTGATAGGGACCGCGAGCCCGATCCCGATCCGCTGCCCGCTCCCGGCCCGGGCGGCGACGACGACGACGAGTAGTCGTGGGGCCCGTCCATGGGCCGGCAGCGCCGCGTTGCATCCAATTGCAGCCGGGGCCTTAACGTGCCCGAAACCGGCATAAAGCTACCGTAGGCGGACGATTTGCACCGCCGCGGATGGCGCCCCGTGGGTGCGGCGCCGAAGGCCAACCCGAGGTTATGCGTGTGCTCATCGCGTGTCTCAGCGTCCTGATCGTGCTGCCTTTGCTGGCGCTGGCGGCGCTACGCTATTGGCTGGTGTTCCCGCTGCTCCCGACACCCGTTGCCCCCCCCCACGCTCCCGAAGCCGAATTCGAGGGCAGCCTTGCGCTACGGCTCCGGCGACACGTCACCGCGGTCGCGAGCGAGCCGCACAACGTCGATCACTATCCAGCGCTGGAACGCGCGGCGCGCTACATCGAGGCCGAACTTTCGAGCTATGGTCTCGCCACGATCGCACACATCTACAGTGTCAGGCATTGCCAGGTTCGCAATATCGAGGTGATGTTCGAGCCACGCGATGCCGGACCCCTCACGCCGACCTATGTGCTCGGGGCCCACTACGACAGCCCCGACGACAGCCCCGGTGCGAATGACAACGGATCTGGCGTGGCGGTCGCGCTCGAACTCGCGCGGATGTTCTCGATCTCCGCTGGCGACGCTCTACTTCGACCGCGTACGCATCGGCTGAGGCTCGTGTTCTGGGTCAATGAAGAACTGCCCTATGGCAAGACGCCCGACATGGGCAGCTGGCGACATGCCAAAGCGTTGAAGTACAGCGGCGAACCGGTCGCTGGAATGGTCGCGCTCGAAACGCTCGGATACTTCTCGGACGCGCCCGGCAGCCAGAAATTCCCGTTTCCGTTTAGGTGGATTTACCCTGATCGTGGCAACTTCGTCGCCTTCGTCGGGCTGCCCGGCTCGCGCGCACTGACGCACCGGCTGACGCGAGGCCTCCGCCGCAACTGCAACATACCTGTGATTGGAGGCGTCGTACCGGGCTTCGTCGAGGGTGTCGATCTTTCCGACCACTGGGCTTATCACCAGTTCGGGTTCCCCGCGCTGATGGTGACGGACACCGCACCATTTCGCAATCCGCGCTACCACCAGCCGGACGACCTTCCGGACACCGTGGACTACGCGACCCTCGCGCGTATCACGGTCGGGCTCGAGCGCACAATCCGAGGCCTGGTCGAATAGTCGACTTTGGAACGGCCCATGCAGGACGAGTGTAGCGCATCTGACGTTTGACCCTCGCGGGAGGAACTCGTTGTCAAACGTCAGATGCCAAAGTTGCCGCTGTCTATCGTCTTCTTGCGAAACAATCGAGACATCCGTTGCGATCTCGCCGCACCATTCTCGATCGAACTTCACGATAGGAATTACATCAGAAAACTTGAACTTCCCTGGTGTCCTCATGATCGCGGAGCCCGCAGTCAAGTGCTCGTGGCGATCAAGCGAATTGCGATCAGGACACCAGAGAACTCTTCGTTATTTCAGCGGCTGATGCGCACTGGCACAGCAGTCTGACTGGCCAAAGTGGTAACGGAGACCAACCTTGAACTCGTGCGCGGCGATGTCGTCGATCTCGACGCGGGGGTTGACGAAGCCGGCGCTGTCGACGCGCCCGCTGTTTGCCTTACCCAAGTCGATGTATCGGTAGCCGAAATCGAGAATTGCCCGGTCTGACAACTGGTAGCCAACACCCGCCATCAGTGCCCAAGCGAATGCCAGGTCGCGGTCACCCTCGATACGGTTGGTCAGAGCCGGGTTGCCCGTGAAGAAGGTGGGGTCGACGATATGGTAGGCTGCACCGATGCCGGCGCCTACATACGGCGTAAAGCCGGCGTAGTTTCCGAGGTCCTTGTAGACGTTCAGCATCAGGGTGTAGCTGGTGATCGAGGTGTGCAGCGGGTCGTCGAGGTCAGCCGGAGGAGGACCGACAGGGTCACCCGGCCGCGGACCAGGATTGAAGATCAGCGGCTCGCCGTCCAGCTTGCGGTCGCCCCGATAGCCGAAGGTCACTTCGCCGCGGAAGCCGCGCGAGCCCGAACCACAGCCGATGCCGGCTTCTGCAAGCCAAGTGTTTTCGAGACTGACATTGGAAACAGTGTCCCCAACGAACGTATAGACGAGTTCGCTCTGGTCGACGACGCCGTTGGCATTGGCATCGCCAGTAAATGTGCCGTTGTTGACCGGCCACTTGACATCCGGATCGCGCGACAGCGAGTAGCCTATGTCGGCGCGGACGT
Source organism: Hyphomicrobium sp. (assembly GCA_002928955.1). Classification (GTDB taxonomy): domain Bacteria; phylum Pseudomonadota; class Alphaproteobacteria; order Rhizobiales; family Hyphomicrobiaceae; genus JAKAML01. The sequence continues at coordinate 20,795 of PERT01000016.1, forward strand.
AGCACGGACCTGCACTGCCGCGGCTGACTTCCGGCAGCGGCGCAACGTAATTGTCCTTGATCGAGCCCCCCCGTCCATAGCCGAGATCGGCAGCGGTTGCAGGTGCGACAGAAACAATGCCAGCAGCGATCGAAAGCGCTGCCGAGGCAATGCCAGCCTTAATTACGATTTTCATTTGGCTAGTCCTCTTTTGACAGGCACTCGACAAGTGGGAGGCCTGCTGACCTCAGGTTTGCAGAGCCAGAATGCGACGGGTCCGGTAAATTTCGCGTTAAACCCCGTGCCAAAGCGAAATGGCGCGTGTGAAGCCATCTCCGGCAGGCGATCCCAATGCACACCTTGCGGGGCCGATGCCCGATCGCTAGGCTTCGCCCGCGACGTCTTTTCGAGCTGCGCGGGCGGAGGCTTTCTTGATCGCAAAATCAGTTGCGGATGCGGTCGGCCAGACGCCGCTGATCAAGCTCAAACGGGCATCGGAAGAGACCGGAGCCATGATCTTCGGCAAAGCCGAATTCATGAACCCGGGCCAGTCGGTCAAGGACCGGGCCGCGCTCTACATCATCAACGACGCCATACGTCGCGGCACCCTCAAGCCGGGTGGCACCATCGTCGAAGGCACGGCAGGCAACACCGGCATCGGCCTCACGGTGATCGGCCGCGCTCTCGGCTACAAAACCGTGATTGTTATTCCTGAAACACAATCCCAGGAAAAGAAGGATACGCTGAGGCTACTCGGCGCCGAGCTGGTCGAGGTACCCGCGGTGCCTTACAAAAATCCGAACAACTACGTGAAGTATTCAGCCAGGCTCGCCGAAGCGCTCGCCCGCACCACGACCCAAGGCGCGATCTGGGCCAACCAGTTCGACAACGTCGCCAATCGCCAGGCCCACATCGAGACGACGGCGGAAGAAATATGGTCCGTGACGGGTGGCAAGGTCGACGGATTCGCGGCGGCCGTTGGGTCGGGCGGCACATTGGGTGGGGTGTCGATGGGCCTCAAGGCCCGTAATCAGAGCATCCAGATCGCCTTGGCTGATCCTCCAGGAGCGGCACTCTACAGCTACTACACGACGGGCGAACTTAAATCCGAGGGCACATCGATCACCGAGGGTATTGGCCAAGGGCGGATCACCAAAAACCTGGAAGGCGTCGCAGTGGATCATGCTTTCCTGATCCCCGACGCCGAGGCGGTCGCAATCACTTTCCGCCTCCTTGAAGAGGAAGGCCTCTGCCTCGGCGCATCGTCGGGCGTCAATGTGGCCGGTGCCATGCGGCTGGCCCGCGCACTCGGACCCGGTTCGACGGTTGTGACGATCCTTTGCGACTTCGGCACGCGCTATCAATCCAAGCTTTTCAACCCGCAGTTCCTGCGCTCGAAAGGGTTCGACGTTCCGCACTGGCTTGAACGCGGGACCCAGGGTTTGCCAGACGTTTTCGTCAATCACGGCGAACATTGACCAAAGCCTGCCATGGCGCCGTTGCCAAGGGTAGGCACATCGCCTTAAGACGAATTGGACGCTTCACCGCCGGCACAAGAATGACCGGAGAGCGAACTTCGAGGAGGACCACTTGCCCCACAGCATTCAGAACTGGATCGTCGAGACGGATTGGCTGCATGCCCACCTGAGCGCGCCCGATCTCGTCGTGTTCGACGCCTCGTGGCACCTTCCGACCGACAACCGAAATCCAAAGGCCGAATACCTCGCAGAACACATCCCCGGCGCGATCTTCTTCGACATCGACGACTTGTCCGACGAGAAGTCGCCGCTGCCGCACATGCTGCCGTCGAGTGTTAAATTTGCAAGCCGCATGAAAAAGATGGGGGTGGGCAATGGCATGCGCATCGTGGTCTACGACACCCAGGGGCTTTATTCTTCTGCCCGAGCGTGGTGGACGTTCCGCGTGATGGGCTTCGGGGATGTCGCCGTCTTGAACGGTGGCCTCAAGAAGTGGAAGGCCGAAGACCGGCCGCTCGAAGACGGCATGTCGATCAAGCGCAGCGAACGGCATTTCGTACCGAGACAGAATTCGGAACTGGTTCGCGACATCGACGACATGCGCGCTGCCATGCAGAAGCGCGACGTGCAGATGGTCGACGCTCGTTCGCCGGGCCGCTTCGAGGGCACGGAGCCCGAACCTCGGCCGGGCCTGCGCGGGGGGCACATCCCGGGTGCCAGGAACGTGCCCTACACGACTTTGCTTAACGCAGACGGAACCCTCAAATCGAAGGACGAGTTGGCCGCTGTCTTCCGGGCTGCAGGCGTCGACTGGCACAAGCCCGTGGTTGCAAGTTGCGGTTCCGGAGTGACCGGTTCGATCGTGTCACTTGCCCTGGCGGTGCTCGGCCAAACCAACGCCGCCGTCTATGATGGCAGCTGGGCAGAGTGGGGACAGGACAACGGGCTTCCCGTGGCCAAGGGCCCGCAGCCATGATCAGAGACGCTGCTTAGTCAAAAATCAGGTTTCCAAACGGGTTTCGCCTACCGCGGATTCGTGATCGCCGACCGAATTGCCTTCGATCACGCCTCAGGGAAGTATTGGTTGATCCAGGTCTCGGTCAGCGCACGTTCGCCGCGACGCAGGTAAGCCCTGAGATCGACCGGCTCGGCGCCCGTCGCCGTGACGTCGAACAGCGCACGCCAGCGCTCGCGCTGATCAACGACGGGATGAGCGTAGGCGTTGCTGACGGTGCCCCGGGAACTGGTGACCGAGATTTCGACGCCATCGCCACGGCCGATACCGGCAAACACGGAACCCTGGAAATCGATGACGAACTTGCGCGTACCCGTAGGTCGCTTCTGACCCGGCCGGCCGCCTAGTCCAGTCCATGTCGCGGTGGCAAAGCCAAGACTGTCGGGCAGGGCAATGTCGTCGAGCCAGCTCAGGCGGTAGCGGTAGGTTCGCGTGTCTCCCGCGTGGAACGGCTCGTCTGGACACCAGTAGGCAGCGATATTGTCGTGCACCTCGTCGTCGGTCGGGATCTCGACGAGATGGACCGCCCCCTTGCCCCAAGGATCAAGCGGTTCGACCCACACCGAAGCGCGACGCTCGTAGAACACACCATCGTCAAGATAGTGGACGAAGTCGCGGTCGCGCTGGAGTAGGCCGAAACCCTGCGGGTTCAGGTCGGCGAACGCGCTGGTCATGACGCGCGGCGGATTGTTGATCGGCCGCCAGATGCGTTCGCCTGTACCACTCAGCATTGCGAGGCCATCGGAATCGTGGATTTCCGGCCGCCAGTCCCGCGCCTGATTGCGGCTGCCTTCGCCATACCAGAACATGCTCGAGAACGGCGCGACGCCGAGCCGCCGGATCGTACCACGGGCGTGCAGTTCGCATTCGATCGTCATCACGACCCGGTGGATGTCGCGGGCGTCCGTGACCCTCTCGATCTGGATGCGATAGGCGCCGGCCACGCGCGGACTGTCGAGCAGTGCATACACGATCAGCGTCGTGCCGCTTTTTTCCGACCCTTCGAGATAGAACTCTGTGAAGCGGGGAAACTCCTCGGGGCCTGGCATCGCGGTGTCGATCGCGAGGCCACGCACCGAAAGGCCATACTGGTTAAACGGACCCGAACTCCGGAAGTAGGACGCGCCGAGGAATGCCAGCCAATCCGTCTTCAGGTCCCGGGCCATGATCCGGAAACCAGCGAAGCCAAGGCCGTCCGGCAGTCCTCGGGCTGGATGGTCGGGGGGTGTCTCGAACAATTGGGCGCTGTACAGCACTTCCCGCGCCTCCGCGCCGTCGACGACATGGATGCGAACCGGCTCACGAAAGTACTGGCCAAGGTGAAACAGCTGTGCCGGAGCGCGGCCGTACAAATCGAGCCGAAGACTGTTCTGTGGCTTGAAGCGGATCTTCTGGTAGGCGTCGTAGTCGATCTTATCGAGGAGATCTGAGCCGGCGGCGTCGGTCTTGCGCCACGCACGCCCGGCGATGGACTTGGCCTCAGTCTTCAAAGCGGCGAAACTGAACGACCTGCGGGCGCCCAATCGAATACCGTCCAAGGCCGCTCCAGCCACGGCGTCGCCCAGTTGCGCCAACAGGGCCGAGGCCGCGCCTCCTGCCAGCACCTGCCGACGATCCAGTCTTCCGATCATATTTTCTTTCCTCGTCTTGTCGCAGAGCAGCCAGGGGGCGCTTTCGGAACCTGAACCGAGGATAGAGCCGTGGATCCCATGAAGCGGTCGCAGATCTCCAGCCGCACCGTTGCCGTAACTCGAAGCAACAATTCGTACCAATCGCCGCAGCCGAAGGTCAAATCCAACATGCGCCCCCGTATCATCCTGGTTCTCGGCGATCAGCTGACGCCCGGCATGTCGAGCTTGGCTATCGCCGACAAAGATCGCGATATCGTGCTTATCGTGGAGGTGCAGGAGGAGACCCGCTACGTCCCTCACCACAAGAAAAAGGTCGCTTTCATTCTGGCGGCAATGCGGCACTTTGCAGAGGAGTTGCGGCGGGACGGCTGGACAATCGACTACGTCACTCTCGATGATCCGTCGAATACCGGAAGCTTCACAGGCGAAGTTGGTCGCGCCATCGGGCGGCATGACGCTGGAGCGGTTATCGTCACCGAGCCAGGTGAGTGGCGCATAGTTGACATGATCGGCGGTTGGGCCAATAGCTTCGGCGTTCCCGTCCACGTTCAATCCGATCAGCGCTTTTTGTGCACGTCGACCGCATTCGCGGACTGGGCGCGCGGACGCAAGCAATTGCGCATGGAATACTTCTATCGCTACATGCGACAAAAGAGCGGCCTGCTGATGTCAGGCGACACACCCGAAGGCGGGCAATGGAACTACGACGCCGAGAACCGCAAACCTGCCGGCGCCAATCTCTTCATGCCAAAGCCGCGCCGTGTTGAGCCCGATGCCACGACGCGCGCCGTGCTCCATCTTGTGGGCGAGCGACTGGAGGGCCATTTCGGCGATCTGCAGCCATTCTGGTTCGCTGTCACGCGAGCTGATGCCGAACTGGCCCGCGACACGTTCCTCGCCGAAGCGCTCCCGCATTTTGGCGATTACCAAGACGCCATGCTGAAGGACGAAAAGTTTCTCTATCACAGTATCCTGTCGCTCTACCTGAACGTGGGACTACTCGACCCGTTGGATCTTTGCCGACGCGTCGAAGCGGCCTATCGGTCAGGACGGGTGCCGCTCAACGCGGCAGAGGGGTTCATCCGGCAGGTCATCGGCTGGCGGGAATTCGTCCGCGGCATCTACTGGCTGAGGATGCCTGGCTACACCGATCTCAACTTTCTTGGCGCGAACCGGCCGCTTCCCGAATTCTACTGGACCGGCGAGACAGATATGGCGTGCCTCAAGGCCGCGGTCGACCAGACCCGCGAGGAGGCATACGCACACCATATCCAGCGCCTGATGCTCACCGGCAATTTCGCACTGATTGCCGGCATCGACCCGAAGGCCGTGCACGAGTGGTACCTCGCGGTTTACGCCGATGCCTTCGAGTGGGTCGAAGCCCCCAACACGCTCGGCATGAGCCAGTTCGCCGACGGGGGGCTGCTGGGATCGAAGCCCTACGCGTCGAGCGGAAACTACATCAACAAGATGTCCAATTATTGCCGTAGCTGCCGCTACGACGTGAAGGCGCGCACCGGCGAAGGCGCATGTCCATTGAACGCGCTCTATTGGGACTTCCTCGATCGCAACGCGTCCAAGCTCAAAGGCAATCCGCGACTCGCACAGATCTATGCGACGTGGTCGAAGATGAGCGAGGCGGACCGTGCTGCCGTCCGCCTATCGGCGAACCGGTTTCTCATGACACTCAAGCCTTGGAGGCAACCCTCGGCACCCCCGCCGCAGACCGTTGGGACCGGCAGCGATCAGAGCAATACTTCACGTCGTCCCAGACGCGCTCCCACTTCTTCCGCCACGTGAACGGGCGTCCACAGGTTGCGCAAGGCTTTTGAGGTAGTTCGGACTTTTTGATCTGCTGCGGCACTGCTGAACCCCGACCCCTTTGATTTGGCGAAACCCACAAGCTACTTCTAAACATGCAGCGCCGCTTCAACACGCCTGAGTGAGCGTGGCATCCGCCCGGTATAGGTCATTTCTTGCTCGACGACGACATCAGCGGGATCCGCAAACTCAATGAACCGGAGACCCTTGCCAAGCCGCGCCGCCGCAAGCTCGACAGCGCCCCCGCCAACCAAACCAGGGGATCAATCGTTCAAGCCCCGCAAAGCCGTGTCAAACGACAAAGCCTTGGGCGAGAGGCGCGGTCAAATGCGATAGCAATCGGGCGACCCGGATCTGCATTTGCTTTTGCTTTGCCATTTTATGGACTTGGTTCCGTCGTTTACTGCAATCGTGTCCACACGCAGACCCGGGCGGTCACGTGTGGCATCGCGTTTTTTGGAATTTCGGGACGGCACGACTGGTTGTAATCCGCAGGGATAGATCAGCGACACACCAGCAATTGGGCCGCGAGTGGTGCTCGCCGATCGGGTGTCGATCGTTCGATCGTTCCTTAAACGGTCGTTTACCATGTGCCAATATATGAATTGGCCATCGGCTGGCGGCCGCCGGACGTTTGCCGCTTGCGGATCCGGGTTTGGCGATCGCCTTCTGGCGGTTTGCAGAGCACGTTCATTTGCGTAACCGAGGTCGGGTCATGACCAGAGTTCTTGGTATTGCGGGGTCACCACCATTCATAGTGGCTTGCCTTTTGTTCGTCGCAGCCGTCGTAGCCGTCCTTGCCGCGTCGTCGACATCAGCCTTGGGTCAGGCCACCACCGCGGAAACGATCCGCGAATTGCCCACTTTTCTTGACGATCGCCGCCTGCAAGAATTGGAAGGGCTGGCTAGGCCGCGGATTGAAGCCAACGAGTTTCGTCGAACCGAAAAGCTGAAGCGAAAAGCCATTGAGGCCGATGTCAAGCGCAAAGCTGACGAGATGCGCCGTGCCATCGACGGCGAGCAGGAGACCACCGCTCCCCTGGCGCCGCCGGGCAACATCAGCGATATCATCAAGCCATCGCAGGCAGTGGCGGCGCCCTTCTCGCCACCTGCCGCCGAAGCGCCCGCCGCCCTGCAGATGCTGAAAGCGGGTGCCGCCACGGCATTAATACCGCAAAAGCCGATCGCACCCTGCCGCCCGACCGAGCCCGCTCAAATTTCGACCATCCCTACTACAGGCGGTCGGATGACCATCAACGTCCACGCGCCCTGCCACAGCGGAGAGGCAGTGACCATCAGTTACGCCCCCTACATCTTCGTCCGCGCGCTAGATTCTGCGGGCCGCTTGTCGTTCATGCTCGACCTATTCCAGGGTCGCGACGCGCCGCTCTCGATCGTGTTCAAGGATGGACAGCGCCTGCCGGTCGCCATCGCCGAAACCGATATCGATCGCGTGTCCAAGATGGCCGTTATTTGGGGTAAGCCGGTCAACCTCGACATGCACGTTTTCGAGTATGCGGCGACCCACGGCGGTGGCGGCCACGTCTGGGCCAATTCTCCATCGAACGCCGAGGCATCCCGCGCTGAAACCGAACGCTCCAAACGTGGGCGGGGTTTCCTGAGTTTCGCGAGCGAGGGCGTGCTTCCTGGTCATCAGATCGAGGTTTACACGGTCTGGCATCATCCCGAGCAGACCAGCGGCATCGTTGCGACCGCGCTCGACTTCGAAACACGAGGTGCAGCCCTCGACGGGGAGACCTGCGGCGATGGCCCATTGGCGGTGATTCCGTTCGAGACGGTCGCTCTACGACCACGCATGCCGGTGGTTCGAGAACGCGGCGTGATTTCAGCCGCTCGCTGCGGATCAAACCTTATCGACAAGGCCCGTTACATCGACGAAGCCTTGGCCGATCTCAACCTCTCACTCAATTGACCGCACGGCATCGACCGCACGACAGGTTGCCTGCACACATCATCACCCGGCCATGGTCGTCACGCGGCCCAAACGGCTGCCAAAAAAATTGTGCCGCCAGCTGCAACTTGTTATGGCAATCGACGTAACTGTTCGGATGTCTTCCTTTTTTCCCCCGCACGATCGGTCGTGATGCAGGCCACCACGCAACACCTGGCTGAATTGATCGCCCGCGTGGCCGCGCGCGACCGCGTCGCGTTTGCCGAAGTGTACCGGGCGACGAGCGCGAAACTCCTGGGCGTCATCGCCCGTATTCTGGTTAGGCGCGATATTGCCGAGGAGGTGCTGCAGGAGGTCTATGTGACGGTTTGGGAGCGTGCAGGCGACTACGATCCGGCCAGAGCGTCGCCGATCACCTGGATGGCAACCATCGCCCGCAACCGCGCGCTCGACAGCGTACGTCGCCGCCAGATGCTGTCGATTGAGGATACGCCGTCGGCCGCAGAAGTACCGTCCGACGATCCCCATCCCCTGACCGGCATCGAGCTGTCCGAGGACATCGGCCGGTTGTGGCGATGCCTTGATGGCCTGGAGAAAGACCGGCGAGAAGCAGTCATCCTCGCCTACCTCAAGGGCGAAAGCCGTGAGGCCTTGGGCCGAAGATTCGGCCGGCCCGTCTCAACAATCAAAACCTGGCTGCACCGCAGCCTGAAGCAGCTCAAGGACTGCCTTGGGTCATGACAGAGCGCACAGTGGGCCCCGACCGGGACGACATCGATATGCTGGCCGCCGAGTATGTGCTTGGCACGCTCGACGGTGCCGAACGGGTCGACGTCGCGCGCCGCCGCCTGACCGAGCCACAGCTTGACCGCGCGATCACTGCCTGGGAGAGCCGCTTGTCGCCGCTCGCCACTGCCGTACCACCAATCACACCATCGGCCGATCTGCTGCCCCGCATCGAGGCGCGTATCGCCGCGGGCATATCGGGCTTGCCATCGCCCGTTGCTGGCGCCGCGTCAAATGCGCAGGTGCTCGACCTGATCCGCCGGCTCGGCCGCTGGCGAACGGCCGCCGTCGGTGCCAGTGCGCTGGCCGCGTCCCTCGTGTTCGCCCTGGGCGTCCGCGAAGCGCAGCGCGCCGATACTCCAAAAACGTTCGTCGCCGTGATGCAGAAGGACGATGCCTCACCGTCTTTCCTCGTCACAGTTGATCTCGAAACGAGGCTGCTCACCGTGCGTCCCGTGGCTGCCGTGCCGGAACCGGGCAAGAGCTACGAACTCTGGATGGCACACGATAGCTTCCAGGGGCCACGTTCACTGGGCGTGGTCACGTCGGATCTGACGCCGCGGGCGACGCTCGCGAAGTTCGATCGCGGCGTGATCGAGAAGGCGACGTTCGCGGTCAGCCTGGAGCCCGAGGGCGGCTCGCCCGTGGGCAAGCCGACGGGGCCGGTGCTGTTCCACGCCAAGCTCGTTCAAGTGAAGTGAAATGAGCTGCCCCCAATGCTCTGCGGCTTGACAGGCTGAGTGCGCACCGAAAGGACATGCGCGACCGCAGCAAACCCTCTCTTTCGCGCCCCAAAGCATCAATCCTCAAAAATTCGTGAACACCGCTTCGAAACCCGCGGGCGCGGCCGGCGTAGCTTCTCCAGCTCCAATGTGGAGCGTTCCATTTCGGAGGACAGCCTGTGAAGATTTTCTCGACGTCCAAACTCCTGCCCGCAATCGGCGCGACCACGCTCGCTCTCGGTCTTTCGCTCGCCCTCGTTTCTCCGACGCCGAGCGTCGCCGAGAAGACCGTCAACGTCGGGGGCGCGGCGATGTTCCCGTCAAAGAACATCGTCGAAAACGCGGTCAACTCGAAGGACCACACAACACTTGTCGCCGCCGTGAAGGCCGCCGGCCTGGTTGACACGCTGGTGAGCCCCGGCCCGTTCACCGTGTTCGCGCCCGTCAACAAGGCTTTCGACCGGCTGCCCGCCGGCACGGTACCGACGCTGCTTAAGCCCGAGAACAAGGGCCAGCTCGCAGGCGTTCTGACCTATCACGTCGTTCCCGGCCGCTTGAGCGCCGCCGACCTCGGCAAGATGGTCGATGCGAAGGGCGGCAAGGCCATGCTCAAGACCGCCAACGGACAAAGCCTGACCGTCAAGCGCTCGGGGCAAACGAAGCTCAGCGTCAGTGATGGCAAAGGAAACACGGCAACGGTGACCATCGCCAACGTGTTCCAGTCGAACGGCGTGATCCACGTCATCGACGGCGTGCTGCTGCCCAACTGATTGCCATTCCAGATCGCTCAGCCCGCGCTCGACGCAAGCTCAATCCAACCAAAGCCAAAACCAACCTCGTCCTCAAATGGGAGTTCCAATGTCCATGTTCTTAGCCTCGCGCCATTGCGCCGCCGTTTCGACGCTGGCCCTCGCCGCCGCCCTATCCGCTACTGCCGCTGATGCCGCCAATGTCGCCGCCCTCATCGACGGTAATAAGATCGCCATCGTCGACACCGACGCAAAGAAGCCAACTGCGATGGTCGATATCGCCGGCGTCAAGCTCGTCGGCATCGACGTGCGGCCTGCCGACAAGTCGCTCTATGGACTTACGGCCGAAGGCGGCGTCGTCACCATCGACTGGAAGACGGGCAAAACAACAACGAAGAGCCAGCTGTCCGAGAAGCTGCCTGCTGGCGCCATGTTCGCCGTCGACTTCAACCCGGCGGCAGACCGGCTGCGCGTCATCGGCAGCGACGGCACCAGCCTGCGCATCAACGTCGAGGACGGCAAGACCATGGTCGACGGGCGCTTGAAGTTCGCCGAAACCGACGTGATGAAGGGCCAGACCGCCAAGGTTGCGGCCGCAGCCTATACCAACAGCGTCGCTGGCACCAAGGAGACCACGCTCTATGACATCGACTGGAACTCGGGAGCGCTTGTCAAGCAGGCGCCGCCGAACGATGGCATCCTTAACACCGTCGGCATGCTCGGCGTTAAGCTCGACGGCGGCGCCGCATTCGATATCTCGACCGATGCCGAGGGCAAGAACTGGGCATGGCTGATGGCCGGCACGACGCTCTATTCGGTCGATCTCGCAACAGGCGCCGCTAAAGCCGCAGCCGAGATCGCCGGCATCAAGGGGCAGGTGCAGGACATCGCCATGCTCCCGGCGATGTGATGAACCTGACGCGGACCGGCGAGGTTCCCCGCCGGTCCGCGCACTTTGCGCTCGCCCAAGGGCGAGCAGTCCCGAGATCGGCGATGATCGTTTCGCGGCTCGAGCCCGGCGGTCGACCTGCATCCATTGATGTCTGAAGCGGCTGCGCCGATCCCCCAGCCGGGCTTCTGCGCCAGGGCCGGCCAATGCCGAGGCTGCGGCTCACCTGTCGGCGGGAACAGGCGATGACGGCTGGCTGGGGCGGGAGGGTTCGAACCTCCGAATGACGGAATCAAAATCCGTTGCCTTACCACTTGGCTACGCCCCACCTGCCCACAGGTGAACCCATGAGCGACGCGCAACATAGTGAGTTGCACCCCGCGCGGCAACCAGCCAAACAATCGCGCGTCCAATCGCGCGAATACCGGGACGTCGGGCATTGCGATTTGGCATCCATCAGGTAGGCAGCCAGTTGCTGCAGCGGCCACGCGGATGCGCCAAGAAAGCCGCCTGAGGTCCCTTGCAAGCCTTGATCGTGGCCGCTATAACGCCCCCTCTCTCGCAGCCTGTGGACGGTCTCGAGACGACGGCCCTCGTGCCCCGGGGGTTGCAAGGTCGGATCGGAGCGTAGCGCAGCCTGGTAGCGCACTTGCTTCGGGAGCAAGGGGTCGGAGGTTCAAATCCTCTCGCTCCGACCAATACTTAGGCCTGTCATTCCGACAGGCGCATACATGGGCGGTTCCGACAATCGTTCATCTTTCGGCCAAGCGGCGCCGCCTCGGATCGCCTGACGTGCGGTTCTGGCGCGCCGCTGCAGCCATCCTGCTCGCCCTCGCCTGCCCGACCGGCGTCACTATCATCGACGGCGAGGAGCTGGCGCTCGGGCATCAATCGCTGCAACGGCCGCTGCTGCATCAGCAGCTAACCGCCTCAATTGACCGTCGTCGAGCATGATCATGGTGCGGCCCTCCGGAGCATCCACGCCAATTCGGCCGTCGATGATGATCGTGTGCTGACCCACGGTTTGCCTCCTCAGATTTGCACCCGTTTCCACCAATCGAACGCGAAGCCGTCGCGCTGGTCGATCAAGTTGGTCGCGTTGTGGACGTAGCCCAAGCAATCGCGCCCGACGATCACCCACCTCTCAAAACGCGGGCACATCGGCGGGTCAGACCTCCATTCGCGCCAGACGTCAGTTGCGCTCCACAACGGACGCCGCGTCAAACGCCGCTTTTTGCCCTGCCACCTTCCCGCCGGTCATCGGGTACGGGGCACCCGTTGTACCGGGGTAGGTGATGGGGCGGTGCGATAGAGCGCGGACGGCAAGGTAGGCCCAGGCTTCGGCTTCGAGGCTGTCGCCGTCAAAGCCCACGGCCTCGGCCGGGACCACGGCGTTCTCGACGCGGCCGGCGAGGCCACTCATCAGGGTGCGGTTCTTGCGGCCGCCGCCGCACACGACCCAGAGCGCCGGCTGGTCCGGCATGAACTCGCGCGACCGCGCGATCGCTTCGACAGTCAGCGCTGTGAGCGTCGCGGCACCGTCGGCAACCGATAACCCTTCGACCAGATCCCAGAAGAACGCCTGCCGGTCGAGCGACTTGGGCGGTGGCGTGCTGAAGAACGAGTGACTGATATAGAACCGCACCACGTCCTCGTGCACGCGGCCTGTCGCAGCTATCGCGCCGTCCATATCGCAAGGCACCCGGGTGTGGCGCATCATCCAGTCGTCAAGCAGGGCGTTGCCCGGCCCAGTGTCGAAGGCGATCAACGCGCCCCCCGGCCCGATCCAGGTGACGTTCGCGACGCCGCCGATGTTGAGCACGGCGAGCGGGCGCTGATCGAGCCTGCCGGACAGCGCCCGATGGTAGACCGGGACAAGCGGCGCACCCTGCCCACCCGCCTCGACGTCGGCGGCCCTGAGATCGTAGACCACCGGCAAGGCGATCAACTCAGACAGCAGCGGCCCAAGCCCGAGTTGCACCGTCAATTTCTGCTCGGGCCTGTGCAGCACGGTCTGGCCATGGAAGCCCACAACGCCGACCGATTTTCGGGGAATGCCCTGCTTGCGGCAGAATGCCGAGACGGCTGCAGCGTGCAACTCGGTCAGCTCGTGTTCGGTCGCAGCAAGCATGCCCGGGCGTTGATCACGTGATGTGATGAGGCGAGCATCGGCGAGCGCGTCGGCCAGCTGGCGGCGCATGGCGGGCGTGTAGGGGAAGGTCATGGCGGCGCCGCGATGAACCACGGCCTCGCCGTCGGTCTCGATCATCGCAACGTCGATGCCATCGAGCGAGGTGCCGCTCATCAGGCCCAAGGCGCGCACGAGCTTCACCATTCGTTACTCTCCTCTCCGCGTCCGTTGAGACCCTGCGCTGTTCCCGCAAGCCTTGCCCGACGGCCGCAAGGTGTGCATGGTCCGACAAACCGATGCCGTCGCAGGTTGCTTCCGAGCCGCCCGTCCCCGGCAGCAACTTGAACCTAGATAAGCCCTGCCATCATGTCCAAGCTGAAGTCCGACTTTCTCAATGTCCTCCACGCGCGGGGCTTCATCCACCAGTGCTCGGATGAGCCAGGTCTTGATGCGCTCGCAGCAGACGGCCGCGTGGTCGCCTACGTCGGCTACGACTGCACCGCGCCGTCACTTCATGTCGGCAGCCTGCTGTCGATCATGATGCTCTACTGGCTGCAGAAGACCAATGCGGGCAAGCCGATCGCGCTGATGGGCGGCGGCACGACACGGGTCGGCGATCCGTCGGGCAAGGACGAGACACGGCAGCTTCGAACCATTGCGGAGATCGACGCCAACCAAGAGAGCCTGAAGCTGGTGTTCGCCCGGGTCCTCGACTTCGGCGACGGCAAGACCGACGCGCTGATGGTCGACAACGCGGAGTGGCTCGAGCCGCTCAACTACATCTCGTTTCTGCGCGATGTCGGCCGGCATTTCTCGGTCAACCGCATGTTGAGCATGGACAGTGCGAAGCTGCGGCTCGATCGCGAGCAGGAACTGTCGTTCATCGAATTCAACTACATGCTGCTGCAGTCCTACGACTATGTGGAACTCGCCCGCCGCTACGGTTGCAACCTGCAGATGGGCGGCTCGGACCAGTGGGGCAACATCGTCACCGGCATCGATCTCGGCCGCCGCATGGGCACTGCCCATTCTCTTTATGCGCTGACCTGCCCGCTGCTGACGACGGCGTCCGGCGCCAAGATGGGAAAGACTGCGGCAGGCGCGATTTGGCTCAACGAGGCGCAGCTCTCGGCCTACGATTATTGGCAATTCTGGCGGAACACCGAGGACGCCGACGTCGGCCGTTTCCTGAAGCTGTTCACACTGCTGCCGATGGACGAGATCGCGCGGCTGTCGGTTCTGGCGGGCGCAGAGATCAACGAGGCAAAGAAGGTGCTCGCGACTGAGGCTACGGCGCTGGTGCATGGCCGCCACAAGGCGGACGCGGCGTCTGAAACCGCCCGCAAGACGTTCGAACAGGGCACGCTCGCCGAGGATCTTCCGACCATCGAGGTGCCGTTGTCCGACATCGCCAATGAACTCGGCGTGCTGCAGGCCTTCGTCACCGCTGGTCTGGTCAAATCGAACTCCGAGGCGCGGCGGCAGCTGCAGGGCGGCGCATTGCGCGTCAACGATACGGCCATGAGCGACGAGAAGGCGAAACTTAGGTCATCCGACATCACGGCGGACGGCATCATCAAGCTATCGCTCGGAAAGAAGAAGCACGTTCTGTTGCGGCCAGTCTGAAAGCTGCACCGAACCTACGTTTGGTCGCGCCACCCGCGCGCCCCGACCCTTGAAGGACGGGGATAGCGAAATGGCACGATTTGACGGCTTGCGAGGCGTTTCATTGACCCAACAGCAATCTGGAGCTTGAACGGGACAGCTGTGGGACAAGCCCGACGATCACACCGGAGTTGCGGGTTGAGAGGTGATCGCGTGGGCTTACCGCGCCTTCAGTCCGTCGCGGAGCAGCGATACCACAGTGCGCGCATCGTCCTCATCAAACGGCCGCGAGGTGCCCGATAACAGCCTGTACAGGCTCGCGCCATGGATCAGATGTGCGACCGCCTCGACGTCAACGTCGGCTCGGATCTGGCGCAACGCGACGCCGTGATGGAGGATGCGGTGCACAGCCTCGCACCGCTTGCGCCAGACCGCCTCATAGAATTTGGCACGAAACGCCTCGTCGAGTTGTGCCTCGGCAACCAGGCTGCGCACACCCTTGGAAACCATCTCCTGGCGGAGCACCGTGAAGTAGCGGACAAGGTCGTCTTCGAGATCGGAGAAGGCGTCGCCCGACAGAATCTGCGGTGGCATCTTATACAGCGGACGTTCGGTATAGGCTTCCAGCAGAAGATCTGCCTTCGACGGCCACCACCGGTAGATCGACTGCTTGCCGACCCGGGCCGTGGCGGCGATACCCTCGATGGTGATGTCGCGATAGGCGTGCGTCGACATGAGGTCTACGGCCGCGTCGAGCACACCCTGCCGGGTAACGTCACTGCGCGGCCGTCCCGGCGCCCGTTTCGCTCTGACATCCTGTTCCACCTCGTCGGATTTCCCTCGTGTCGACTAAGATTGCCAGCGTTGTTCCCCAATTCAATGCCGGGTTGCGCTTAATTATAATACGGCCCGTCTCGTATGCCAATCTCCAATGGTACCAGCGAACATTATTCTGCCGCGAGATCGCGCCAGGAGGCGGCAACACGATGCCACCACGACAGCGTGAACACGGTAGGTAACTGTTATAAATGTATTTTATGTCTACCATGGCCATCATTTCGCGCCGCACCATCACGCTTTAACACACGCTGAACACAGCTCAATCTCGCACGTGTGAATACGAGACGGTTCGTTTTTTATTTACGCCGCGGCGACACAAGGATAATTTGTGATCATCGAACTGGCGGTCAGTCAGCCTCAAATCGAGCAAGCCGAGAAACCTTCCGCACGGCGAAGAGCCCCGGTAACAGATGCAAGGAGAACGACCATGAAGCACCTCATTCGCGCCGCCATCATCGGCATCGCCCTCGCAACGAACGGTGTTGTCTCTGCCGAAGCCAACAGCTTTGCAGAAAGCTACTTCAAGAAGATACAACTTGAAGGCAGCGTGCTACCTGACATGGTTTACGAAGATAAGCGCCTCAACGGTATCTGATCGCGGGCGATTGCCGTTCTGCTCTGCCGTCCGCAACGAGTCCCGGCTCCTTCAGCCAAGCCTTTGGCTGTTGGAGTCGACCGTCCACAAACGCATCACACCGCTCGCACCCACACCGACGGAGATCGTCTGAACGGCGATCGCCGACAGCAGGATGCCGAACACGCGCATGAGAACGCGCAGAGCCGGATCGGGTCGCCTTTGGTTTTCGCCGCCAGCAGAAAGCCGGCGCTCATCGCGCCGGGGCTGGCCGGAAATGGCGTCGCCAGCGGAGACACCGCGAGGTCGTCCTTGGTTTGCGCCTCCTGTCCATCCGGCGGCGTCAGCTTGAAGCCGCTGCCCAGGCGCACTAAAATCATGTCGAGTACGATCAGGGCAAGCACGATGCCGCCCACCGTCTGCAAGGCCGGCAAGGTGACGCCGGGTTCACGCAACATCAGCTGGCCGAGGTCGGTGAACACCCCCGGGATCAGACCCGCGATGAGCGTTGCGCGGATGGCGATTTTCCGGCGCTCCCCCCGCTCCATCTTTGGCGTCAGCGACGCGATCAACAGCGCCGCCTCGATCGGCCCAATTGTCGCGAAATGGTCGTGAAATTGGTCAGCGCCGTTCGAAGAATGTGGGAATCCAGCCACGCACTGACCGAGCCTGGCCGCCGCCGGTCGTCACGTCGCGACACCTGCCCAAACGGGCTGAATGGTGCGGACGCAGTCTCCCACGCGCCGCCCGCGGACATTTACCCGCGCACCCCGTTAGCAATCTGACATGTATGCTGATAACACACTGATAAGTAGTATTTTTTGGTCGCCTATCGAATCTCGTTTAGCATCGAGACAGGGTGTGCCACGATCACCTGCTGCTTGGAGACGACCGTCCATGGCCCGACGTGACGACCAGGATTTCCTTGCGATGCTCAGCGGATACAGCCTGACCACGGCTGAAATCCTTTACCACCTGCCGGACTACCCGGCGCTCATCCAGAGCTACGTGTGGCAGGACTACGACCTGCATCCCCGCTTCCCAAAGCTCAAATCGTTTCTCGAATTCTGGTCGGCCAAGCTTGACGGCAAGCTCTACCGCGTAACGGTGGCGCACACGGGCCTCATCAAGCCGGCCGAGGTCAAGCTGATCGGCGCGGAGTTCCGTTTGAACTGACCCGTGCGCGGTAGATCGCCTCCGGGCCGCCCGGCGCCATTACGGCGCGCCGAAAATGATCCTGAGCCGCTGCCTGAGGCCGCGCGCCTGCCTCACGTCGGACCACAGATGCACCCATTCACCGAGCGCGATCCAGAACGGATTGAGGCTCGGCTCGCGCCCCTTCAATCCATAGCGGAGCGGCTCTGACTTCGGCGCCTCGGCAAAGGTGCCGAACAATTTGTCGAAGACGATCAATGTCGAACCGTAGTTTCTGTCGAGACAGCTGGCGTTCGAGGCATGATGCACGCGGTGATGTGCCGGGGTATTCAGAACGTGCTCGAGTACACCCAGCCGCACGTCGAACGCCGAATGCAAGAAGAACTGATAGACCAGCCCGAGCCCGATCATCGCGCCGACGGCGAGCGGATGAAATCCGATCCACGCCAGCGGCAGGAAAAAGACGAATGCGCCAGTCAATTGCCCAGTCCAGCCGAGGCGGATCGCCGCTGACAGATTGAAATGCGTCGCAGAATGGTGAACCGAATGCGTCGCCCACAGCCACCGCACCCGGTGCGACGCGCGATGGAACCAGTAATAACAGAACTCTACGCCCAGAAAGAGGGCAAGCCAGCTCCACGCCGTGTTGAGCCGCACATCCATCAAACGGTTCTCGTAGAGAATGAGAAACGGTACCGCGACGATGCCGGCCATCGTCGTGCGAATAGCCACGTCGCCGAGCGCCACGCCGATGGATGCCACAGTCTCCCGCACATCGTGATGCGCGTCGTGATGGGCGAGCTTCGCATAGAGGTACTCCGCCGTGATGAATATGAGCGTCAGCGCCAGAAAAAGGCCCGTGGGGCGGGCGTAAACCATGACATCTGGAAAGGGGAGCGTCGTTAGCATCGATCGAACCTTACACTGGGGCATAGGCTTGCGGCAGACGTCATCGACCGAGCGCCGATTTTGCCTTCAGCATGCCGTCGCGGCACTCGGGCGTCAGGCTCTCGCGCGCCTTCGCAAGGCAGATCACGATGCGGCCACCACCCGGCTGAACGGCAGAACAGAATTTCTGGATATCGGCGTTGCAGGCCGACCATGCGGCCTGCACGGCTGGGTTCTGTGCCTCGGCCGGCAGTCCTGGAGGCAGCGGCTGCTGGGCGGCGGCCACGAACGGCAAGGCTATTGTGGCTGCCATGAAAATGATCGGACGGGAGCAGGACATGGGGGCTTTCATGGTTGTTTTGATTAGCTGCTACGAGGGAGGCCGCCGGCGCGGGAAACGAACCGCCAGCGGCCCCAGGCGCAATTGCGTCGATCGGGAGCCCGATGGTGTCCGCGTCAGTTCCGCGTCACCGAGCCCGAGCGCTTGATCGTGTTGCCGCGAGGGCCGGTGACAGTGCCCGAACGCTGAACTCCGCTGTCAGTTCGCGTGGCAGTGCCGGACCGCTGAATCTGGTTTCCGGCGGGCCCCGTCACCGTGCCTTTGGACGTGCATTTGCCATCGGCGCAGGCCGTGCTGCCCTGCGTGGTCACGGTGTTTCCGGCAGGGCCGGTCACGGTGCCTTCGCGCGAAACCTGGGCATTGGCTGCCGTGCCGCCCGCAATGAGAAGCGCAATTGCAGATGCGGGGCCAAGCATGGCAAGGCGGTTGATTTTCATCGACATGGATCAGTCTCCAATGGGAATACGAGTAAGGGTTGGGGAGGCCGCCCCGCACGGCCGAGGTGTGGGACCGGCGGATGGACCCGCCAGCCAACCGCCGCATCAGTTAACCGTGAAGCTGCGGCTACGTTTCACGCTGTTGCCGGCGGGACCGGTGTAGGTGGCGCCGCCCGAGCAAGTGCCGCCCGAACAACTGGTGCTGCCGTCCCGCGTGTAGGTGCCGCGCGGACCCGTGAACTTCTGGCTCGATGTGCACGAGCCGCCGTAGCACGACCCCCCGCCCGAGGAAGTCCAGGAATTGCCGCGTGGACCGGTGCCGCCGCCCGATCGCGACCACCCGGCGTCGGCCGCCGATACACCGGCGATCAAAAGTGCTGACGCAATCGCAAACTGTTGTAACGCTTTCATGGAATGGATCTCCTTAACTCGATCACGCCACCCGTCGGCGCTGATGAGGAGATTGGACTCCAGGCTTTGCAGGCTTGTTTCAGAGACCGCTGCGCTGTGTTACGTTTTGTATCGGCTCAGCTTTAGCGTGTTGCGCGCGACCATCCACGCGATAACCTCCGTCCATGGCCGACAAACATCGCATCCTGGTTATCGAGGACGATCCGGAGATCCGCACGCTGCTGCGCGATTATCTGGCCCGCAACGAATTCCGCGTCGAAACCGGCGACGGCGGCACGGCGCTCGACCGCTTCCGCCAGACGTTCGGCGATCCGGATCTCATTGTGCTCGACGTGATGCTGCCGGGCGAGGATGGATTGTCGATCTGCCGTCGCGTGCGCGCAGCATCCCGCGTGCCTATACTCATGCTGACCGCGCGCGGCGAGGACATCGACCGCATCATCGGCCTCGAGATCGGCGCCGACGACTACATGGCGAAACCGTTCAACCCGCGCGAGCTTGTGGCCCGGATCCGCGCGATCCTGAGACGCAACGAGCCGGCGCGGGTGGCTGTCAAGAAACTGAAACTGGCGGGTCTCAGCATCGATCTCGATGCGCGGCGGGTGTGCGACGCTGAGAGAGAGATCGAACTGACCAGCGCGGAGTTCGACCTGCTCGAATGCTTCGTGACGCGCCCCGGCCGCGTGCTGTCGCGCGACCAATTGATGGACTGGACCCGTGGGCGCCGCGCGGAGGCTTTCGACCGGACCATCGACGTGCAATTGAGCCGCCTCCGAAAGAAAATCGAGCTTCGCGGCGAGCCTCTGATCAAGACCGTCCGCAACCAGGGCTACATGCTCTCACACCCCGTCGAGGAGGCATGATGCTGCATCGCCTCGGGTTCGGCGGACGCCTCCTGGCTATCATGCTGCTGGTCATGCTGGCCGCCGTCACGCTCGGAGTGGGGGTTGCTTATGTCGTCCGATCGGATCGCCCGGATGCACAACCCCAGCTGCCGCTGCCTGAACAGGCCGCTGCCATCGTCGCACTGATCGAGGCGACCCCAGCATCCGGTCACGCGACCGTTCTCAAGGCGGTCAATAGCGACACGCTTGCAGTTTCGGTGCAAGGAATGCGTCCGACCGTCGACACCCAATCGCGACGGCTGATCGCGGTCGAGTGGCTGGTGTCGCAGTACGTCGAGGCGGCACCCGGACGCGAGGTGATCGCCACCGCGGATCTGTCCGCTAGAGGTCTGCGCATGCCGTTCGTGTCGCTCAATCCCTACGACTTCGATCGCCAGCCGCCACTGCGCATCGCCATCGCACTTCTTGGCGGCAACTGGATCGTGTTCGAAAGCCGCGGCGCCATCGGCCGCAGGGTATTCGGCCTTCCTGTCGGCTTCTGGATCGGCGTCCTCGGCGCGCTGGTCGGTGTCGCGGCGATCTTGGCAGTGATGCGCGAGGCGCGACCGCTGAAGCGACTGGCAGATGCCGTGACGCGCTTCTCGCAAGGCGCAGAACCGGTTCCGGTGCCGCAAGAAGGCGCACCCGAGGTGAAGGCGCTGATCGGCGCTGTCAACGACATGCAGGCCCGCATCGCCGGCCTGATCCGTGGCCGGACCATTCTCATCGGCGCCGTATCCCACGACATCAAAACGTTCGTGACGCGGCTGAGGCTGCGCATAGAGGCGATTCCGGACGACGAGGGCCGAGCAAAGGCGATCCGAGACCTCGACGACATGACCGCGATCATAGACGACGCATTGGCGCTCGGGCGGGGGGCACAGCCACCCGAACGGCGGGAGCATGTCGATCTCTCGGCGTTGGTCGCATCAGATATCGCCCATCGCGATTGTAGCCGCGTCACCTCCGACACCACGATGCGCGGCATCCGAGCGCTGGTCGATGGCGATCCTGTCGCGTTGCGGCGCCTTGTCGCCAACCTGGTCGATAACGCTGTCCGCTTTGCAGAAACCTCGCGCGTCACCGTGATCGGTACAGCAGACAGCGTATTCTTGACAGTCGATGACGACGGGCCGGGCATTCCTGAGGCGCACCGCACGATCGTGTTCGAGCCGTTCTATCGCGCGGACCCATCGCGCAGCCGTGCGACGGGTGGTAGCGGACTCGGGCTCGCGATTTCCAAGCAAATTGTGGAAGCGCATGGCGGGAGGATCGCGGCTGAGGCCTCGCCGCTCGGCGGAGCCCGGCTCATGGTGACACTGCCGGCCGCGCGACGATCATCCTGACGTGCCCTGGGTATGCGGAGCACTCCAGTCAATCTGGCAACGCGAACCGGGTACCGCCACTCTCGATCCATAGCCGGCCATAAGCGTCTGGTTCGGCCAGCGCCACCAGATCCATGGTCAGTGCTCGCGCGACGAGCGCTTCGAGCCGGCCGCGCACCAGGATGTAGGGCTTCAGACCGCCGTTGGCTCCGTCGACATCAAATCGAAGCGGGTTGCCTGGACCCGCAGCCACCGGGTCGTCGAGATTGGTGCGGAAAATGAGTTGTGCGGCGTTACCGCTTCGGCGTACCTCCATCTCGACTGCCAGGAACGGCGCGTCCGCGACGGCGACGTCGATTTTTTCAACCGGGGTCACGAGGTAGTACCGGCCATCGGCGTCGCGACGCAGAACGCGCGCAAAGAGCTTGACGAGAGGCAGCCGATGGATTGGGCTACCTCGATAGATCCAGGTGCCGTCAGCGCGGATCGCAAGCCCGATATCCCCACAATGGGGCGGGTTCCACAACTCGACCGGCGCACGCGTGGTTTCGCCAGCCCTTTTCAGCAGCAATTCCAAACTGCTGATCGGTTCCGACGGTTCCACGTGGACCTCGTGTTGCATGAGCTTGGCAAGGCGGCCACCTGCCAATCTGGCGTCCAACCGGATAGAACCCCGACAGGAGTTCGTTACGTAACATTCACTTGACCGAAATGGCCCCAGACCCCGATCGTCGGGCACCTTAGTTGAGCCACGTTCGGTTGAACACAGTCGGAATCCGCCTTCTTCGCAACGCAGCATTATGGGCTAAAGTTTATTCATGACCACACTGGCGCAGACCGACGACAACATTATCCCCCGGCTCGAAGCCGCCGCTGAAAAAGTTCAGCGCGCCCACAAGGCTGCGGCGACGCAGATTTTCGGCCAGGACGTGGTCATCGAGCGCACGCTTGTCACCATACTGTCGGGCGGACACGCGCTGCTGATCGGCGTGCCCGGCCTTGCCAAGACATTGCTGGTCGACACCCTCGGCAAGGTGCTTGGGCTCGATGCCAAGCGCATCCAGTTCACGCCCGATCTCATGCCATCCGATATCATCGGCGCCGAAGTGCTGGAGGATATGCCCGGCAAGGCCCGCTCGTTCCGCTTCATCAAAGGTCCGATCTTCACTCAGCTATTGATGGCGGACGAAATCAACCGCGCAAGCCCCAAGACTCAATCGGCGCTGCTGCAGGCGATGCAGGAACATCACGTCACCGTCGCTGGTCAGCGGCATGACACACCCGCCCCGTTCCACGTTCTGGCGACTCAGAACCCACTGGAACAAGAGGGTACCTATCCGTTGCCCGAAGCACAGCTTGACCGGTTCTTGTTGCAGATCGACGTCACCTACCCCGACCTCGCCGCCGAGCGGCGGATGCTCTATTCGACCACTGGCACAGACGAGCGGCGCGTCGAGGCCGTGCTCAACGCCGCCGAACTGATGCATATCCAAAGGCTGGTCCGCCAGATTCCTGTGCCCGACAAGGTCGTCGAGGCGATTCTGAAACTCGTGCGGTCAGCGCGTCCCGGTTCCGGTGGCAACGCGGAGACCGACAAATTCGTGGCCTGGGGTCCCGGACCGCGCGCCAGCCAGGCATTGATGCTGGCGGTCCGCGCCAAGGCGTTGACCGACGGACGCCTGGCGCCGTCCATCGATGATGTGGTCGCGCTCGCCGAGCCTGTGCTCAAGCACCGCATGGCGTTGTCGTTTGCGGCTCGCGCCGAGGGCCTGGAAATCAGCGCCATCGTCGGTCGCCTTTCACAACAGCTGGAGTGAGGGCGGATGGCGGGTGGCACAACCCAGGCTCCGCGGTCCACGACAAAGACCAGCAGTCTGTTCACGCTTGAGCGCGACGCGCACGGGCTGGCCGACCGGTTGCCGGACCTGTTGATCGATGCGAAGCGAATCGCCGCGACAGTTGCCCACGGCATCCACGGTCGCCGCCGCTCCGGACCCGGCGAGACGTTCTGGCAGTTCCGGCAGTTTCAATCCAACGACAGCGCCCAGCTGATCGACTGGCGGCGCTCGGCGAGCTCCGATCACCTCTACGTGCGCGAGCGCGAGTGGGAAGCCGCACTCACCATCTGGTTGTGGGCGGACCTTTCACCGTCCATGGGCTTCAAGAGTCACCTGGCACAGGTGACCAAGCGCGACCGCGCACTGGTTCTCATGCTGGCCGCAGCAGAGTTGCTGGTGCGCGGCGGCGAGCGCGTGGCGCTGATGGCGTTGACCCAGCCGACGGCCAGCCGCAAGGCCACCACGAAGATGCTCGAGAGCATCGCGACCAATCTCGACAAACCAATCGTTCGCAAAAGTCGGCCGCCGAGCACGACACTCAACCGTTATTCGAGCGTTCTTCTTTTCAGCGATTTTCTCGCTCCGATCCCGGCCATCCGTGAGCGCGTCGAGGTGCTGGCAGCCGCCGGCGCGACGGGCCACATGGTGCAAATCCTCGATCCCGCAGAAGAGACGCTGCCCTATGAGGGACAC
Source organism: Hyphomicrobium sp. (assembly GCA_002928955.1). Taxonomy (GTDB): domain Bacteria; phylum Pseudomonadota; class Alphaproteobacteria; order Rhizobiales; family Hyphomicrobiaceae; genus JAKAML01. The sequence goes on from PERT01000016.1 coordinate 44,898, forward strand.
ACCGAGTTCTACAGCACGTCTGGCCGTGAACGCTGGGTGGCAGATCGCGCCGAAAGCCTGCGCGACGAGTACAAGGCGCGACTGGCAGCCCACCGGGGCGAGGTGGCGGTGCTTGCCGGCCGGCTCGGCTGGTCGTTCATGGTGCATCACACCAATCGCCCTGCGTCCGAGCCACTGCTCAATTTGATTTCGCGTCTGCATGGCGCGGCCGGCGGCTACCGCTGGCATACAGCCGACCACACGGCCGACGCCCCAGCCGAGCCTGTGGGCACGCCATGACCATCGGAGCGCTCGCTTTCCTCAATCCGTGGCTGCTGGCGGCACTGGCGACGCTGCCGATTATCTATTGGTTGCTGCGCACGGTTCCACCACGGCCGAAGCAGGTCGAGTTTCCCCCGACGCGCATCCTGGTGGGCATCGACAACAAGGACAAGGAGCCCGCCAAAACACCGTGGTGGCTGATGCTGATCCGATTGCTGGCCGCGGCCCTTGCTATCCTGGCTCTGGCCGAGCCGATCCTGAACCCGTCCAATGACCGTGCGCTTAAAGGCAGTGGACCCGTTGTGGTGGTGATCGACAACGGCTGGTCGGCGGCGCCGCGATGGGCCGAACGCCTCAAGACCGTCGACCGCATCATCAACGAAGCCGAAGCCCAGCGCCGACCGGTGATCGTTCTGCCGACGGCGGTTGCTGCCAAGGCACAGCCGATCAAGATCGATGCTCCATCGGCGGCGCGCTCGACCGCCGCGGCGCTGACGCCGCAGCCATTCGCGCCGGACCGGCTTGCGGCAGCAACGGCACTTGAAGCCGCTCTCGCCAACACCAAGGAAGCGAGTCTCATCTGGGTGACGGACGGCGTGGATCATCAAGGCGAGGCCAAAGCCTTCGGCGAAAGGATTGCGGCGCTGGCGCGTGGTGGCGGTACTTCGGTGGTCGAGGACAGCCGCTGGGCCGAGGCACTGGGTACGGTCGGCGGAGTCGGCCGCGACGGACGGCTCCAGGCGATCGTGATGCGGCCGCCGGGCCCGGCGCGCGACGGCGTGGTGCATGCGTTCTCGGTACGCGGGCAGCGTCTCGGAGAGGCGCGCTTCCAGCTCTCGGGAAATGAAACCTCGAAAACCGTGGGCTTTGATCTGCCGCTCGAGTTGCGCAATCAGGTGACGCGGATCGAGATTGCCGACGAGCGCTCGGCCGGCGCGGTCAGCCTGCTTGACGCGCGCTCGCAATGGCAGCGCATCGGTCTCGTCTCTGGCGAAAGCCGCGAGCAGGCACAGCCGCTTCTGGCGCCGCTCTATTACATTGAAAAGGCGATGGCGCCGTTCTCTGAGATTGTACGGCCGGAGAATTCGAACCTCGCCGGCGGCATCGACACCGTCTTGAAGCAAGGCGCAACCGTACTCGTTCTTGCCGACATCGGCACCTTGACGGGCGACGTCAAGGACCGCGTGGACGCCTGGGTCCGAAAGGGCGGTGTGCTGGTGCGCTTTTCTGGTCCGCGGCTCGAAAAGGGCAGCGACGACCTGTTGCCCGTGCCTCTCAGGATCGGCGGACGGACGTTGGGCGGCGCACTGTCGTGGTCGCAACCGCAAGCACTCGCTGCGTTCGAGGAGAAGAGCTTATTTGCCGGTCTTCAGATTCCGCCGGATGTTTTGGTCAACCGGCAGGTGCTCGCTGATCCCGCGCGCCTCGGTGTCGACACCGCGGTTTGGGCGAGGCTCAAGGACGGTACTCCGCTGGTAACCGCCAGCAAGCGTGGGCAGGGTCAGCTTGTGCTGTTCCACATCACGGCGAATTCGGATTGGTCGAACCTGCCGATCTCGGGCTTGTTCGTGGAAATGTTGCAGCGGATCGCGACCCTCGGCCGAGCTGGTGCCGGCGGTGAAGCCGCCGCCGCCGACAACTCGGGCGCGGGGGCGGGTGCTGACGTGTTGCCTCCCGTTCAGACGCTCGACGGCTTCGGCATTTTGAAACAGCCGCCACCGACGGCGCAGTCGTTGGCGGAAACCAAACTCCGAGATCTCGTCGCGAGTCTTGATCATCCGCCCGGCTACTACGGCTCGGCCGGCACGCCGCGGGCACTGAACGTGCTCGGGCCGAAGAGCACACTACTACCGCTGCCGACCTTGTCATCGGGCATCGAGCGGATCTCCTACGGCAGCGAAACCTCGACCTCGATGAAGCCGTGGCTTCTGGCCGTGGCGCTCGCCCTGATCTTTGCCGACATTATCGCCATCCTCATTCTGCAAGGTGCCGGCTCCATGCTGACGCGACGGACGAAGCCGGGCGCCGCAGTGGCCGGTGGAATGCTCATGGCGTTTGTAGCTGCCCTGGCAATGGTGTCGTCGACCGCCGACGCGCAAACACGGCGCGAAATCCCGCCTCGGGGCGATCAGAAGCCCGCGGCCACGTCGTCGCTCAAAGGCAACGACGCGGTGGCGCTGAAGGCGACCGGGAAGGTGACGCTCGGATACGTGCTCTCTGGCGATCCCGCCACGGATGACGTCAGCCGGTCGGGCCTCATGGGCCTTGCCACCATCCTTAAACTGCGCACGGCGGTTGAGCCTGGTGAACCTATCGGCGTCAACATCGAGACCGATGAGATCGGCTTTTATCCGCTGCTTTATTGGCCGGTGGTCGACAGCGCCCGCCCGCTCGATGAAGCCGCGCTGGCGCGCATCGACGCCTACATGAAACAGGGCGGGCTGATCATCTTCGACACCCGCGACCAGGGGCAGGGCATGCCCACCGGCTTCTCACTGTCGCCCCAGGGCGGCTCGACGCTTCAGCGACTGCTTGGGCGGCTCGATCTGCCGCGACTCGAACCTGTTCCAACCGACCACGTGCTAACCAAGGCGTTCTATCTGCTGCGCTCGTTTCCTGGCCGATGGGATGGCGGTCAATTGTGGGTCGAAGCGAGCTCGGACAGCGACACCGACGACACGCGCAAGGCCCGCCGCGCCGACGGCGTGACATCAATTCTCATCACGTCGAACGACTTTGCGTCGGCCTGGTCGCTCGACGAGCGCGGGCGGCCGATCTACCCGGTTGTGCCCGGCGGAGAGAACCAGCGCGAACTGTCGTTTCGCACCGGCGTCAACATCGTGATGCACGCGCTGACCGGCAACTACAAGGCCGATCAGGTGCATGTGCCAGCCCTGATCGAGAGGCTGGGACAATGAGGAGCGCTCCATGAGCTGGTCCATTGACTTCGCGCCATTGCTGCCGGGTCCGTTTTTCTGGTGCACTGGCGTCATCGCGCTCGCGCTCGTCGTGGTTCTGATCCTCCGCAGGTCCCGCGGGGCTTGGCTGCGCGGGCTGGCGCTTGCGGCACTTCTTCTGGCGCTCGCCAATCCGACCCTGCGCGAGGAAAGCCGTGACAGCCTTGCCAATGTCGTCATAGCGGTCGAGGATCAGTCGTCCAGTCAGGCGCTGTCGAACCGTCCGGAGCAGATGCGCGCGATCCGCGCCGACCTCGAGGCGAAGCTCGCGGCCATTCCCAATCTCGAAGTCAAGTGGGTGTCGGCGGTCCGGCAGGTCGATGGTACCGGAACGGGAACCAACCTGTTTGGCGATCTCAACAAGGCCCTGATCAGTACGCCGCCCGATCGCCTCGCCGGCGTCATCATGCTGACCGACGGCCAGGTGCACGACGTGCCGAAGGCGGCCGCAAGCCTCGGCTTCGATGCGCCCGTGCATGCGGTTCTGACCGGCGCGCCAGGTGAGTTCGACCGCCGGCTCGAAGTTTTGAAATCACCGCGCTTCGGCATCGTCGGGCAGACCCGCGAGATCGAGGTCGCTGTGCGGGAAGCGGGCAGGAAGAGCAAGCCCGGTGAACCTGTAACGCTCAAAATTCGCCGCGAAGGGCAGCCGGACGAAACCCGCCGCACCGAGATCAACCAGCCGGTAAAGCTATCGATGCCGTTCCCGCACTCGGGCACTAACATCGTTGAGGTCGAGCTCGACACCGCGCCGAGTGAGCTTACGCCCGCCAACAACCGCATCGTCATCTCGGCCGAGGGCGTGCGCGAAAACCTGCGCGTGCTCTTGGTGTCGGGCGAACCCCATGCCGGCGAGCGGGTGTGGCGCAACCTCCTCAAATCCGATGCGGCGGTCGACCTCGTGCATTTCACCATTCTGCGGCCGCCAGAGAAGCAGGACGGGACACCTATCAACCAGCTGTCGCTGATCGCATTCCCGACGCGCGAGCTGTTCTCGGAGAAGATCAAGGAATTCGACCTGATCATCTTCGACCGCTACCAGCACCGGGGCATCCTGCAGATGCTCTACTACGACAACATCGCCCGCTACGTGGAGAGCCACGGCGGCGCGCTGCTGATCGCCGCAGGCGACGACTACGCTGGCAATCTGTCGCTCTATCGCACACCGCTGGCACCCGTGCTGCCGGCGGGGCCGACGGGACGCGTGATCGAGGCGCCATTCAAGGCAACACTCACGCTTGACGGCAGCAAGCATCCGGTGACACGCGGGCTGCCAGGTGCGGGCGGTCTGACAAGCGCTACAAGCGACGTGCCCACCTGGGGACGCTGGTTGCGTCAGGTGGAAGTGCGCCCCGATCGCGGTAAAACCATTCTCAAGGGTGCGGAGGATCAACCGCTCTTGGTGCTCGACCGCAAGGGCAAGGGCAGGGTGGCGCTGCTCACCTCCGATCATGCCTGGCTGTGGGCGCGCGGCTACGATGGCGGTGGCCCACATACCGATCTGCTGCGCCGGCTCTCTCACTGGCTGATGAAAGAACCCGATCTTGAGGAAGAGCGGCTGATCGCGTCGACCAAGGGCATGAAGGTGACGATCGAGCGGCGCTCGATGGAGGATCGCGTCGGGCCGGTGACGATTTCCGGGCCCGGGGGAGAGACTACGGAAATCGCGCTTGAAAATGCCGGATCCGGCATATGGCGATCGACGATCGATGTTAAGCTGCCCGGCCTTTACAAGGCCCAGACCCGGACCGTATCGAGCAACAGTGGGGGCCAATTGACCGCCGTTGCCCACGCCGGCGTCGAGGACGCCCGAGAAATGAGCGAAGTCACAGCCACCGACGAGAAGCTGAAGCCGCTTGTCGACGCCACCGGCGGCGGCACCTTCTGGACCCGGCCCACGGGCCTCCTGGCCGGCACAAATTCGAGCGCCGTCGAACTGCCGCGGATTTCGATGCTATCGAGCGCCAAGGTGCTGGCGGGCTCCGGTTGGATGGGGCTCAAGGACCGCGAGGCGTTCGTCACGCGCGGCGTCAAGCTGACGCCAATGTTCACTGGGCTCCTCGCGCTTGCGGTACTACTCATGCTCATGGCGCTCGCTTGGTGGCGGGAAGGGCATTGACCAAGCAATCGGCTGGTACCAGCGCGGATGGAATTGGGCATCAGAAGCTCGGGCGTAAGTGAACACCGGCCGGCGGCAGCCGTGTCGTCGTCTTGTCTCGCCGTCGTTGTCTAATCCCGACGGCCCGCCTATCCTTCCGGGCGCATCGAGCGGGAAAGACCATGAACACCAAGCCCACCTCTGCCGCCGCGTCGGGATCTTTGTTCCCGCTGTTTCGCCTCATGGTCGGCGCGGCGTGTCTGGCAGGCCTGATCGGCCTGTTGTTCGTGCCCCAATTCCTGCCTTGGGTCTTGAGGTTCGAGCACACTACGGCTGACTGGCGCACGGCGCTGCTGTCTGATCGGCTGGCGGGTCCGCACCCGCGCATCAGCGTCGTTTCGATCTCGCCTGCTACGCTACGCGACTACGCGAATTCGCCTATCGATCGCGGGCTGCTGGCGCGCACGATCAAAGCCATCGATGACGCTGGCGCCGAGGCGATCGGCCTCGACGTCTACTTCCTCAAAGCCACCGACCCGGCAAAGGATCAGGCCCTGGTCGATGCGTTGAAGGGCGCGAAGGCCAAGGTCGTCCTCGGCGCGTGGGACGAGCGCGGCCAGATGGAGCCGTTCCAGAAGCAGTTCCAGAAGCAGTTCGTGGACAAGATCGGCCGGCCTGTTGGCTACCTCAATCTGCGGCACCAGCGCGACGACGTGGTGCGCTACCGCGCGAGCCCGCATCCGGGATCGGACTATCCGTTGAGCTTCGCCCGCCGGCTGGCCGAGTCCGTCGGCCGCGATGCCCAGGATAGCGAGCGACCCATCGCCTGGCTGCTGCCGCCCGACAACGGTTCATTCGCATACCATACCGTACAGGCGCAGGACATCGTACCAGGCGAGCACAGCACGACGCCCGAGTCCGCGGCCCGCGCCTCGGCGCCGCTCAAGGGCAAGATCGTGCTGATCGGCGGCGACTTTCCAGAGCGCGACAAGCACCGCACGCCGCTGTCGTCGTGGACCTCCGAGAGCATGGCAGGCGTGCTGATTCATGCCAACATGCTCGCCGATCTCCTGGAGCCGAAGCGCAGCATCGCAGAACTGCCGCCGAGCGTGGCGCGCAACCTCGTGGGCGTCATCGCCGTCGTCTCCTGCCTTATCGGCTGGCTGATGTGGCAGAGCAGCATCGTGCAATACATCGGCTACACGGCCGCCACCGTCGTGCTGGTCGCCGTTGATGCATTCGTCTATAAGGAATTCAGATTATTGCTGCCGATCACGCTGATCCTGGCAGCCTGGTTTCTCGGTGTTACCGGTGGTCGCGCGGCGCGCTTTTTCTTTCATTGGTTTCTCGGCAAGGACAGGATCGCAGCATGACCGGCATCGTCGGCGCTCCACTCCATGGCGCACTTCGCGCAGCGGCAGTTCTGCTCGGTTGCGGCCTCGTCGTGCTGCCGGCAAACGCCCAGCGAGCTCCCGACGACACCCGTCCCGGCGGCGTCGAGCTGAAACCGTCGCCACCGCCCGCTCCCGCAGCTGCGACGACCGCCCCCAGCCCGTCGCAGCTGTTCTCGAAGCCCGCCGTGTCGCCGCCCGTGCTGCCGCCGCCCGCGGCCATTCCGGTGCAGGCCACACCGCCCGCCGCACCTGTCCCACCGGCAGCCAGTCCGGCCAAACCGGCGACGTCACCGGCTGCACCAACTGGGACCACTCCTGCGAAACCAGGGGCCATACCCGGCACCGGCGGACCTGCCGCGGGACCCGCGCTGAACGCACCAGCGGCGGACAAACCTGCCGCCACCGTCAAGACCTTGCCGATTGAACCTATCGACAAGACCATCCGGGGCCCCGCCGAGGAGCGCCGCACGCGCTCGCTGAGGGCAGCGCCACCCGCTGCAGGCTCGGCACCGCCTGCAGGCGCCGCAAGCGAAACGCCCGTGCCACCGTCGAACCCGATCAAGGGCAACGACCGGTTGCCCGGCGGCGTCGAGCGCGCGCCGGGCGTGCGGTAGGCGTGCAGAGGATTGCGGTCGCCTAGGCCGATGCCCGTCCCGGCTTGTGCAGGCTCACGACCAGCAGGACCGCTGCGCCGTTGATCCAGTAGTACAAAGCATCGATACCTTTGAAGCCCAGCACCAGTGGCGCCGCGACGAAGACGACGCCGACCAGGAAATCCACGGCGAGGTGCATCGAATATGGCACCACCCGGATAAGTCCCGTCTCGTGGTCGGTCAAGACAGTCAGCACCAAGGCGGCAACGCCGGTGTAGACCGCGATCCACTTGGCCAGAGGATGGGACGCGCCCAGTCCCAGCACGAACGGCATCACGATGAGACTCAAGGCCACAGGATAATCGAGGAACGCGTGGATTTTCTGAGTGACGAACCGCATGGTTCAAGCTCCAGCTAGAAAATGGAACGGATTGGGCTGCGCAGGCCAATCTTGCCCGCGCAGCCCGTTGTCATGGCTTTCACTTGATCTCGGACGGCAGCTTGCTGGCGATCTTCGGCCAGTTGCCCTGCGCCTTGGCAATGTTGCCGGCGACGTCCTTGTTCCAGGCGTCCTGGATTTCTGCCGACAGGTTCAGGTAAAGCTTGCCCTCGACGATCTTCCAGTAGCGCGGATCGCCGTCGAACTTGGCATTGACCGCGACGCCGTAGGCGCAATAGCCGCCGAATGCCGGTTCGTACTTCGCCGGGTTCGCGGTGAAGGCATCGAGGTTGGCTTGCGAGGCAAAGCGATAGCTGGCGTCCTTGTGGACCACGGCGAACTTGGCTTCGCCCTGGGTCGGCTTGCCGTCTGTGAAGAACGACACGACGTCGAAGCCGTGGACGGCGAGACCGGGGGCCGGCTTGCCGCCGACGAGCACGCCGCCAGGAGCGGTGTTGACTTCAGGGCCTGCGAAAGCAGGACCCGCGGCAAATGCCAATCCGGCAAGCGCAAGGACAGTGAGTGTCCGAAGTTTCATGATATTGACTCCTCGTTCCTGGTCGGGTTTGACCACGAGACGCAGAAGCCTCATCCGGGACGATCGATCAATTCACGGCCGCTTGAGGCGGGGTTTTCGTCAATTATGCGGGATGATCTGCACGGTATCGCCCGACATGGGACCGTTCGGATGACCTTCAGTCGGCAGTGCGGAACTCGGACGGCGGGGCACCGAACTTCTGCGCGAACGCCCGCGTGAACGCCGCCGACGATTGGTAGCCGACCTTTGCCGCCACCTCCTGCACGCTGACCCGCGGCCGGGCGAGCAACGAGAGAGCCTGCTGCAAGCGCCAATCCGCCAGATAGCCCATCGGACCTTCGCCCACCAGTTCGCTGAACCGCTCGGCAAACCGGCTGCGCGACATGCCGACTTCCTGGGCGAGGCTGTCAACCGTCCACGCCCGCCCGGGATCCTGATGGATCAGCTCCAGTGCGCGTCCGACGTGCGTATCGGTCATGGCACCGATGATGCGGGCCAACTCCGGCGACTGCTCGACACTCGCACGAATGCTCTCGATGAAAAACACTTCCGACAGCCGCGTGATCGCCGCCGACTTACCGAGCCCGTCGGTGAAAACGCGGCGGACCACCAGCCGCAAAGTTTCGTCGAGCAGCGGATTGCGGGCTCTGTCCGCTGGCGTCATGACGATGACCTCGGGAAGCGCGCGCAGCAACGGATGGTCCGCGCCCTCGGCAAAGCCGAGATGTCCGCAAACCATCTGGGTCGCCGCGGCTGCGTCACCTTTTCCGACCACGAACGTGCCTCGGCCGTCGTAGCCCGACTCTTCAATGACCTGCTCCATCGGCGCGGGCATCCGCCCTGGCCGGTCCGCCAGCACATGCGCCAACCCGCGCGGGATCAGGATCAGATCTCCGGGCCCGAGGTCGGCCGAGTTCCCCGATGCCAGCTCGATGTGGCATCGCCCCTGGATGACCAGATGAAATCGCGCGGCGCTCGACAGGACCGGCACAGTCACCGCCCAGGGCGCGGAATAGTCGGTCCGGAAATAAAGCGCGCCGCGCAGCCGGATCGTCTCGAAGATGTCGCTCAGCACGTCGATCATTCCAATGGCCTCGACAACAAAGGTTTTTGACTGTTCGTCCCATATTTCAGGACGCCTGAGCTTGACCCTTTGCCTGAGAGCCTGCAAGCCGCGGCGACACCACCGCCAATCACGCTTCCGTTGCTGGCGATCACGCGCTTGGTTCAACTTGTTGATAAGGCATTCGTTTCGCCGCGCCTCGGTTGCAGCGTACCGCCGACTCGGGGTTCGCTATGGCAAACCGAGTGCAACGCGCGCGATCGCGCCGGGGAGACCCCATGAACCTTCTATTCCGGATACTGCGCGCAACCCACGCGCGGGGCACCCATCACAAGCTCGCACTCGATGCGCTGCACAGGTTGCAGCTGCCCGAGGCGGAGACCTGGGAGCGGCTGTTCCTGAAGCACGCCGACCTCTACATGGCCGGCGCCAAGGCGCCCGACGACGAGTTCAAGGACTTCCAGAACCACGTGCTGCATCCGCGTGACAAGTATTGGGGCGGCGCGCCGGAGAAAGTGGCGAGCTGGTACGGGCATATGGTCGCCGCACTGAAGGCCGAGAACTGGACCGAAGCCGTATGGTGCGCGGGCGTCATGAGCCACTATGCGACCGACCCCGTGCATCCCTTCCACACGGCGCAATCGGAGGCGGAGAACAATATCCATCGCGCCGCCGAGTGGAGCATCAACCGCAGCTACGACGGGCTTTGGTCGGAGGCGATCGCGGCGCATGCGGACCTCGATGTCGCCATCCCCGTCGGGCCGCACTGGATCAAGGATATGGTCTGCGCCGCAGCCGACCGGTCCAACGCCGACTACGAAAAGCTGATCGCGCATTACGATATCAACCGCGGCGTGGTCGACCCGCCGGAAGGCCTCGACAGCATCGCACAGGCACTGGTCGGCGAATTGCTCGTCTACGCGGCGACGCTGCAGGCACGCCTCCTCGAACGCGCCATCGCCGAGGCCGGGGTCGCGCCGCCCGGCGTGACCCTGACGCTCGACACGATCCTGGCTACGCTGGCCATTCCGGTGAAGGCACTTCTGAAAAAGCTGGGCGACGCCGGAGACCGGCGCATCGTCGAGGCCATGTACGACGAGTTGAGGGCGACCGGCCGCGTCGAAGCCAACCTGCCCGAGGACGACCGGATGGTGCGGGATCTTCATGCAGCGGAGATCCTGGCCCCGCGCGCTTCTAGGCTGGCCGATGCGCGCACGGCGCGTCTGCCCGTATCGCCGGCGTTTGCGGCGGTGTCGACGCTCAAGGCGGCGCGTTCGGCGGTGAAGCCCAAGATTCCGGCAGCAGCCGTCAAGGGCGGTCGCTCGATCGCAGCCGATGTGCCGCCCAATGTCGCCGCTGCAAGCGCGCCGTCGAGCACTGCGGATGCACCCCCGGACGTGGGGGTGCCCCTGACGCCTGTGCCCGAACCCGCACACGCCAGAGAAACGCGCGCGAAGGGAGCGGAAAACGTGAGCGTACCGCAGGTTGCCCGGCCCGCGCCGCCGAGCCCGGACGCAACCGTTGCGATCATGCCGCCGCCGCCGAGGCAGTCAAACCCGGCTCAGGGTGCGGCCGCACCGGAGCCGCTCGCCCGCTTGAAACCCCGGTTTGCCGCAACCGATCGCAACCCCGGCTCGGCGGCGCGCGCACCCACCGGCAAGCTGGTGGCCGGCGACGATCTCGAAGCCGCCCCTTCGATCGGCCCCAAAACGGCCGAGCGGTTTGCGCTGGCCGGCATCCGCACGGTCGCGGAGTTTCTGGCCGCGGACCCCGATGCCACCGTCGCCAAGCTCGGCGCACGGCACATTACGGCTGAAGTGATCGTCGAGTGGCAGGACCAGGCGCGGCTGGTGATGGCGATTCCAGGCTTGCGCGGGGGCCACGCTCAGCTGTTGACCGGCGCCGGATTTCGCACCGTCACGGAGATTGCCACAGCTGCACCGGACGTCCTCTGTTCGAAGATCCTCAGTTTCGCGGTGGCGCCGGAAGGCCAGCGCATCCTGCGCGACGGCAATCCGCCCGACGTCGAGAAGATCAAGAGCTGGATTGACGGCGCGGCCCATGCCTTGGCTGCTTGAAAGGCTGCTCTGGCCGCGTGACGCCGACGAGGTGGCTTGATGCGAGGGCCGTCGTCGCGAAGCTGTCTTGCTGCGGCAGGGTCTTGCAATCCGTGGCGGAGTGCCCATCCTCGTTCCGCGCGTGAGACCATGGCCCATGACCGAGATCCGGTACGGTTGGTGCGGCACGCGAGGAGCCACGCTCGCGCATGGCGAAAAGCCCCATCGGGATCGTAGGACTGGGTCCACTGCAGATCGCCATGGCGCGGCGCCTGGCCGGGGACGGCGCACGCGTGCTGGTGCATGATCTGAGGCCCGAGGAGCGCAAGCCTTTGGTGTCCGGCAGGCCGCGGATTGAGATCGCCGGCAGCCTCGCCGACATCGGCGCCGAGTGCGCGACCGTGATCACGACCATCGACACGCTCGATGGACTGATGGCCGCGATCTTCGGCACCGAGGACCGTACCGGATTTGCTCGCGAGCTCGCGCCAGGATCGTTGATCATCGAGATGAGCCCGGGTTCGCCACGCCATCCGCCCCGGCTGCAAGGCGCGCTCGGCCCACACGCCATCGCTGTGGTGGATGCCCGTGTATTGACAGGCGGGCCAGACGAGGCGCTCATCGGAACTCTCGGAATCGCGCTTGGCGGCTACATTGATTTTGTCGAACGCGCCGCTGACCTGCTGGCGCCGCTTGGCCGCATCGAGCGCACGGGTTCACTGGGTTCGGCGCGGACGGCGGCGATCACCACCGCCTTGATGCGCGCCCGGCTGCAACTGGCCGAACGCGAGGCGACAACCCTCGCCGAAGCCGCTGGCCTCAGTCCAGCCGTGATTGGTGTACTCCGAGATGCAGCACGCGGCACGGCGGCGTCGCTTCCAATGGCGGAAACCACACGGCTTCTGACCGACATCCACGCCGGCGAATCGCTGGCGGCCGAGCTCGGCGTGACCTCAGCAGCCGAGGCCAACTCGCCGAGCGAAGGAATTCGGACATTGATCCGGTCCGAACTTTCGAAACGCGGCAGCTGACCAAATCGCGGCATCCTGCGCCACGAGCATAAGCGGCGAGCACCAGAACCGCGCTATCGATGTCGTGTCCGTCATTGTGGCAGGGCGTTTGCACCCGTGAGCAGCACGCCCACTCGTTCGCCCAAGGCCGGACGGTAGACGCCGGCCTGAAGTGCCGCGATACCAACGGCAGCTCCCGATTCAAACAGCAGGCGCGGCTTGCGACCCCAAGGCTAGTGGCCTGTCGCGCCTAAATCGCTGTTCCAGCCGCACGCGTCGACGATTTAGGCCCGACATGAAGGCCACTAGTGTTCCGGCGCCGACATTTGATTCCCGTTGCAACGCGCTCCAGA
>PERT01000017.1 GCA_002928955.1 Hyphomicrobium sp.
CCTATGATTCTAGTGTAGCTTTTGCATCTGGCGTTTGGTTTCGAGTCTAGCCCCGAGTGGGGACCAAACGTCAGATGCGCTACACTAGTGTCATAGAGATTACGAAGTCGGCTCGCTTGGGAATTGCGAGAATGAATCGGACTTCGGAATCATCACATTAGATCCGACTTGGAGAACCAGGGAATGTGCGGCGCATCCGCAACGTCAGCCAACACGGCGCAGCTGCGACGCCTGAGCGAGCGCCTTGTCGCATCGGCCCGGCAGTTGCAGCAAGGATCGGGGGACCGCGAACGCACGCAGCGCGATGCGCTGGCGGCCTTTGGTGTCCGCGTCGTCAGCGCAGGCCTCTTGTATCTGACGCAGATCGTGCTCGCCCGATGGATGGGTACGACCGAATACGGCGTCTACGTTTTTGTCTGGACTTGGGTTTTGATCCTTGGTGGCCTGTGCCATTTGGGATTGAGCCTCACCATGATACGGCTCATTCCCGCCTATCGCGAGACGGGCGAACTATCCTTGTTGCGCGGACTCATTTTCGGCGGCCGATGGGCCGCAATCGCGCTTGGCACGCTCGTCTCCGGATTTGGAATTGGCGGGCTATGGTTGTTCGGACCGACCGTGTCGAGCCCTTACGTTCTGCCGCTCTATCTCGCACTCGTTTGCATACCGCTCTATGCTCTCACCGATGTTCAGGACGGGATTGGTCGCGGGCACGCCTGGATGGATCTGGCCCTGCTGCCGCCCTATGTTCTGAGGCCGATACTTTTGCTTTTGGCGATGGTCGCCGCACTCGCCTATGGACTGCCCATGCGCGCCGAGACGGCGGCCGGCTCGGCGATTCTTGCAACATGGGCATCCGGCGTCATCCAGCTGCTGCTGCTCAATCGCCGGCTCGGCGCGACGATTGCGGCCGGTGACCGGCAATACACATTCAAGACCTGGTTTCGTGCGTCTCTTCCGCTGGTCGTGATCGCCGGTTGCGAGCTCGTCCTCCAGAACGCCGACGTCTTGGTGATCTCGCGCTATCTCTCGCCAGCGGACGTCGGCATATACTTTGCCGCGGCAAAGACCATGAGCCTCATTCTGTTCGTCCACTATGCCGTCGGCAGCGCTGTTGCCAATCGCTTCGCCACGTTGAACGCGCGCGGCGACCGCGAGCAACTTCGCGCCTTCGTGAGGGATGCGGTCAACTGGACGTTCTGGCCGTCGCTCGCCTGCGCAGTGCTCTTGCTTGCGCTCGGCCTGCCGCTGCTGGCGTTGTTCGGATCGCAATTCCAGACCGGATATCCCGTCATGATCATCCTTGCACTCGGTTTCATGGCGCGGGCATCCATGGGCCCGGCGGAATTCCTGCTCAACATGCTGGGCGAGCAGTCCCTGTGCGCCACGGTTTTGACGGTGACGGCGGCGCTGAACATCGCGTTGAACTTCGCCCTGGTGCCGTCGTTCGGGATGATCGGTGCGGCGACAGCGACTTCCCTGTCGATCACCTTCGCCGCCGCGATGAACTACTTGGTGGCACGTCGACGCTTGGAGATCGAGATCGCGATCTGGAGCAATCTTCCGCGGCGTTGAACGTGGCCGTTGCTCTGTTCGGCAGGTTTGACCGGTATTCCGGCATCAGGCGGCGAGCTTCACGAACGGGACAAGAAAAGAAGGGTCCGCAAGCTCGATCCGCTGGGTTCGGATCGGATCAGGCGCGATATCACGCGACTTTCAAGCCCGCTCAATCGTTCTCACGTGGCTGTGAGACGACCTTTCCAAACACGTGCAAGCGGGTCAAAACGATCTGGCGGCGGAACGGGTCATCCTGCTTCGCCTCCGGATGCCTTTTTGTCGGGTGGCCATCGGTTGCACCAGCCCAGTCGCCAATTCATCGAGAGCAAAACACCCCATGAAAGCACTTATGGTAACGGCGGTTGGCCTGACCTTGCTTGCGGCCAGTGTCCTGGCTGCGGTGGGTTCCGATGATCGGCAAAACGCGGGTATCCGAGAACGCGCTGCCGGCATTTGAACGAAGGGCGTATCGGTAGCCTCAACGCTCAAACCGTTCCTTTTGGCAGGCTCGTGAGGCTCGTCCGGCGTTCGAACCTTGGACCAACCGAGAGCGGGGACAAACGTCAGGTGCTCTACGCGTGCCACACGCAAGTGATCCGAACCGATCGGGCTTCCACCCCCCTCAGGTCTTCTTAGTCTTTGGTGCCGTCTGGTGGTTGCCAATCCCGGTGTCGTCGCGAACGGCCCGTTTGCGGAAAGCGCTGGACCGATACCGGTAGACATCGTTACCCGATCGTAAACCGTCGGCGTTCTTCGGCTAGGAATACCGCCCCGGCGGCACCGAGCGACGCATAAAACACCGACGACCTGGCCGCGGTCATGTCCCTGAAAAAGCGCGGGACCCAACTGGCGACGTAGGTCTCGAAAAACGCGCGTTCCTCGTTCGGGTCCGCATCCTCCCCAATAGACCCGTCAGCTAGACCGGCCATTATTTCGAGAACGGATGAGACGTGATCTTCTGGATCTGTAATCGCGGGATCGCGCGCGATGCCGAGCCTGTCCATGTCGCGCCTGAGCGCCACGAGCGGCTCCTCGCCGCATCCGTCTGCCAGGTAGTTTGAGCAGTAGGGAATCAGCTGGGGCCGGAGTAGCCCGACACCACCAAACAACATCTGGTACTCGGCAGCGACGCTCGATGCGCTGAGCGCGGCGGCAATGCGGCCGGTATGGGCGATGGCGTTTCCGACCGTCGTGCCGTCCCCATCTAGCCGTGCAGCCTCGGCGAGATCCTCGGCTGAAGGAGGGAATGAGAGAAAGAAAGCGAAAATCCGATAGACATGTGCGCGAAGCACCGCCTGCGGCGGACTATCGAGCTCCAACCCGAGCAGGCCAGCGTGATGCATCTGTGGCATGGGCAGCCTCCCCAACTCTTCGACGCTCAACTTCCTGCTCTTTTCCTGAGCCATGACTCTGACTCCGATTAGCGCAACCTGCAAGTCTTCAAAACACTCAAATTCCCAATGAATCGGCCGTCTTTTGCTGCATTGCAATAGACCGGCCGTCAGTTGTGCTTCGAGACTGGAGGTAGCATCAGGGCCGAGCGGTTCGCACCTTATCGAGTGAACTTGTGTTCCCACTTGAAGTCGCTAGGGTGGAGGTAATCCAGTGTCGCGGTTGCATCTGATCGCATCGATGCCCCGACGCATTCCCTTGCTGACCGGATGTACGCATGACCATGGCCGCTGAAATTTTCGAGCCCAAGCCGACGCTCGTGGACCCGTTCGGCCGCCATGTCAGCTACTTGCGCGTGTCGGTCACGGATCGCTGCGATTTTCGCTGCGTTTACTGCATGTCCGAGCATATGACATTTCTGCCGAAGCGGGATCTATTGTCGCTCGAGGAACTTGACAGGCTCTGCTCGGCCTTCGTCGGCAAGGGTGTCAAACGGCTGCGCATCACTGGCGGGGAGCCACTGGTCCGCAAGAACATCCTGTGGCTTTTCCGAGCGCTGAGCCGACATATCGAATCTGGTGCGCTCGACGAGTTGACGCTGACGACCAACGGCAGCCAGCTGGTTAAATACGCTGAACAACTCGCCGCGTGCGGCGTTCGCCGCATCAACGTGTCACTCGACACTCTGAACCCGGATCGATTCAAGGCGATCACCCGCTGGGGTGATTTTTCAACGGTGACCGATGGGCTAGCCGCCGCCGAGAAAGCAGGCCTCGCCGTCAAGATCAACGCTGTGGCGCTGAAGGGTGTGAACGAGGAGGAGATCGAGGATCTGGTCCGCTTTGCGCATGGCCGCGGCGCCGACTTGACGCTGATCGAAACCATGCCGCTCGGTGATATCGATGGCGATCGTACGGACCAGTATTTGCCGCTGTCGATCGTGCGTGCACGCCTCATGGACCGGTTCACGCTCGAGGACATCCCCTATCGCACCGGTGGCCCGGCTCGCTACGTGCGCGTGAAGGAGACCGGCGGGCGGCTCGGCTTCATCACGCCGATGACGCATAACTTCTGCGAGAGCTGCAACCGCGTGCGCCTCACCTGCACGGGTACGCTTTACATGTGCCTCGGACAAGATGACGCCGCCGATCTGCGAGCGCCACTTCGCGCGTCCACCGACGATAGCGCGCTGCTTGCCGCCATTGACGGCGCGATCGCGCGGAAACCCAAGGGCCACGATTTCATCATCGATCGCCGCACCAAGAAGCCCGCCGTGGGCCGCCACATGAGCGTTACCGGCGGCTGACGCAGGTCATCCGCTCCGGCCTTCGAACTCGATCGCACCACACGCGAGCACGGACATCCTGAACCCATGCAGGCACCATCGTCTCCGCCCGCGAGCGCGGGCTCCGACGCGGCTAACCTGCATGGCATCGTCGCCATGCTCGCATCGATGGCCGCGTTCACCGCCAACGATGTCTGCGTCAAGCTTGCGTCCGAGCGGGTACCGCTCGGCGAGATTATTTTTCTGCGGAATGGCATTGCAACGATGTTCCTCGTGGTCGGACTATTCTTGGCCTACAGGTCGATCGACGCCGTCCGGTCCGCGCTCGGGCTCCACGCAATCCGATCATCGCCAGGGCTGGCTCGGTTGCTGTCGTGGCGGATGGCTGGCGAAATGTTTGCCACACTGTTGTTTCTCGCGGCCCTTATCCGCATGCCCATCGCCGACATTACGGCCATCGGACAATTCACACCGCTGGCTGTGACGGCTGGGGCCGCTCTGTTTCTCAACGAACCCGTCGGCTGGCGGCGATGGCTGGCGGCGCTCGCCGGATTGGTGGGTGTGCTGCTGATCGTTCGTCCTGGCTCGACAGCCTTCACGCCTGCCGCATTTCTGGCCCTCGGGTCGATCGGCTTTGTCGTGCTGCGCGACCTGGCCACCCGTCTGATACCGACCGCCGCAATGCCCACGGTGACGCTGACACTGATGTCGGCGAGTTCGGTTACGGTATCGGGGCTTTTGCTGATGCCGTTTGAGACGTGGGTACGGCCGTCGTCCGGCGACCTTCTGTTGTTGATGACGGCGGGATTCTTTCTGCTGGTCGCCTACGCCTTCATTATCGTCGCGATGCGGGTTGGTGAGGTCGCCATAATTGCGCCGTTCCGCTACTCCGTGATCATCTGGGCGCTCGCAGCCGGACACCTGATCTGGAACGAGCTTCCGGACCTGATCTCTTGTGCGGGCATCGCCATCGTGATCACCGCCGGACTCTACACATTCCACCGCGAGCGGCTAAAGCGGCGTTTCGCTGCCGAACGCATGAACAAACCTACGAGAGTGTCGTCCGCACCAGCGCCCGGATCTGATCGAGCGTGAATGGCTTGAGGATCGTGCCGAGCTTCGCGGCCTTGAACGACGACGCGCGCTCAAGGGCGTCGGCGTACCCCGACATGAGCAAGATGCGCAAGCCGGGGTCGAGTTTCAAAGCCTGCTCGGCGAGCGAAATCCCGTCAAGTGCCGGCATTTGTACATCGGTCACGATGAGTTCGAAGCGATCTCGCCCGCGTGCGAGCCGCTCGAGCGCTTCCGCTCCATCCTCGGTTGCCTCGACCGAATGGCCATCGGCCTCGAGGGCGCGGCGGACCAGATCGCGGATCGCCATGTCGTCATCCGCAAGAAGAATTCTTGCCATTACCTACCCCCTGTCGTTGCAGTCGTTCAGCCAATGGCATAGCGCGTTGGAACATCAATCTGCGGTGTTCACATCGCGTTCGTGACGATGCGGCCGACGTACGGCAGTTCCCGATACCGGTGGGCGACATCCATGCCATAGCCAACAACGAACACTTCCGGACACGCGAACGCGCGGAAATCGGGGACCAGATCGACCGCCCGCTGCGTCTGCTTGTCGAGCAGCACGCAGGTGGAGATCGATTTCGCCCCGCGCGCTGAAATCAGATCCTTGGCAAACGCAAGGGTGCGACCTGAATCCAGTACATCGTCAATCAGCAGCACATTCCGATCGATGACGTCGAGGTCGAGATCGCGTAAAATCTCGACCTGTCCTGACGACGTGGTGCTTTTTCGGTAGCTCGACAGCGTGAGGAAGTCGACTTCCGGCTCGAGGCCTACCCGGTGCATCGCGCGAAGGAGATCGGCTGCGAACACGAAGCTGCCCTTCAATACTGCGACCACGAGCAGTCGCTCGAAGTTCCGCTGGGCAATCTCGCTGGCCAGTTCATCGAGGCGAGCGGCGATCGCGTCAGGCGAAAAGACCACTTCGAGGCCTTTGGCTCGGGCGGCGTCCTGTGGCATGGTCGTTGGTCCGTGTTTGCACAATTCTGGAAGGCAGAGATCTTGACTGAAGATACGGTCGCCCATCCCCAATCCGACCCACCCTGATGTCGAAGTTGTGCACATGAACCCGCCACATTAATGACCGATTGAACGTTGGCCACACTTTTCGCATAAGCTCGGTCCACGTAGAGCCTCGGCACAACTTGAATGCTCAACCTGCCGGCCTTGGAATGAACGGACGCATTCAAGCTCAATATCGAGACCAAGCCCGTCAACAGCATGCGTGGTCAGACCGTGATTCGCCTCTCAAATATCGCATTGAAATACGACAGCGGACCCGACGTTCTGGCCGAGGTGAACTTTCATTTGCGGCCGGGTTCGTTCCACTTCCTGACCGGACCTTCGGGTGCCGGCAAGACATCGCTGCTCAGGCTTTTGTTCATGTCGACCCACCCGACACGCGGGCGGATCGAGATGTTCAACCAGGACGTTTCCCGCATCTCGACCTCGAAACGTGCCCAGTTGCGCCGGCGGATCGGCATCGTGTTCCAGGATTTCCGGCTGCTCGAGCATCTGACAACCTGGGAGAACGTCGCACTTCCGCTGCGCGTTGTCGGCAAGGACCTGGCCGACTACAAGGAAGACGTGACGGACCTGTTGCAGTGGGTCGGTCTTGGTGACCGGATGCATGCTGCGCCATCCGTTCTTTCAGGTGGCGAAAAGCAGCGCGCGGCAATAGCCCGAGCGGTAATCGGCAAGCCTGAATTGCTGCTGGCCGATGAGCCAACCGGAAACGTCGACCCGCAGATGGCCCGGCGACTTCTCAGGTTGTTCATCGAATTGAACAGGCTCGGTACCTCGGTGCTGATCGCGACCCACGACCATCAACTCATGCGGCAATATAAGGCGCCGCGGCTGGAGCTCCACGACGGCCATGTCCGGATCGTATGACAAACCGCGCGGCCCGCTGGGACCGCGACCGGCTCCCCACTTCGAGCCGTTCGACGATGTTTTGACCGGGCCGCCGTCGTCGTCTCCGTCGGCCGGCATGCGTCCTGATTTTGCCGCGGACTACACCCAGCAGCCCATTTCGCCGACCGGACAGCAGCCTGGGCAGCAACCTGGGCAGCAGGCGGGCCAAACGACCGCACGGGCGCGCCTTGAAGCCCCCCTCCGCGATCGCCCTGCGCCACAACCCGAGATTTATGCGCCGGTCCGCGATGCCAAGACCGAGCGCGAGAAGGGCCATGCGCCCATTGTTCCGGCCGGATCTGTCACCGGACGATCGCTCACGCTCGTGATTTCGATCATGTGCTTCCTGGCCTGCCTGACCGCCGGCGCGGTCTATATGATCAACCAGTCGGCCAACGCCTGGCTCAAGGACATCGCCAGCGAGATCACGATCCAGGTCGAGCCGAGAGAAAACGTCGACACCGAGAAGACCTTGAAAGAGGTGCTCGCCTTTCTCGGCAAGCAGCCGGGCGTTGCCAACGCAAAATCGCTGAGCATCGAGACGTCGCAGGCGCTCCTGGAGCCCTGGCTCGGCCAATCCGACGCCTTGAAGAGCCTGCCGGTCCCCCGCCTTGTGGCCATCGAGGTGGACCGGTCGGCGCCCCCGAAGCTCGATGAGCTCAGGACTGCGCTCACCAGGCAGTTCAAGGGCGTGAGCCTCGACGATCATCGCCAATGGCAACAGCAGATCCGGACCGTCACCCGTTCGTTTGCGCTTGGTGGTTTGGCAATACTGCTGCTGGTGGCCGCGGCGACAACGGCGATCATCATTTCGGCTACCCGAAGTGCCATGGCATCCAACCGTGAAATCGTCGAGGTACTGCACTTCGTCGGTGCGACGGACCGTTTCATCGCGCGCGAATTCGAAAAGCATTTCCTCCAGCTCGGCATCCGCGCCGGTGTCGTGGGCGCAGGCTCGGCGATGCTGGTGTTCCTCATCATGCCCACGATTATGGAGCTGCTGGGGGGCGGATCGGTGACGACTGCCGAGCTCAACCGACTGATCGGCGCCGGTGGTCTCGACCCGGCCGGCTATGTATTGCTGGGGATGGTCGTCGTGGTGGTCGCAGCCCTGTGCATGCTGACCTCGCGCCTCGGCGTGTTCCGGATTTTGAACAGCCGCAACTGATCCAACGCCGGTGGCGCGTGGCCGTGAGCCGTGCCATGCTGAAATTGACGACTTTCGAACGATGTTCAATGTTTTCGTCACACACCTGTCGAATTCGGGTACTGTGGTCGCTGAGGTTTTGAGATCGAAAACGCGACAGGTTTCGGGTGCAGGAGCGGCGTGCGGTCATGGCTTCTGGGCTCGACAATCGGGCCACATTTTCGAGATTGGCGCACGCGGGACAGGTACTGCGGACCGGCAATGACAAGATCGGGACGAGCGATGACAGTTGCGGCTGCCGCGTCGACGGCATTGGTCGTCTTTGGCTTCGTTCTGTTCGCCACGGCCGTGACCCGCGACCGTATCGACCCGGACCTTCGCGCCGACGGCATCGTGGTTCTCACCGGTGGCGAGCTCCGTATTGCAGAAGGCGCGCGGCTCCTGGTGCGGGGACAGGCCCGGCGGATGCTGATCTCGGGCGTCAACCCGCGCACCAGTCGCCATGATCTGATGCGGCTGTCTGGGCTCAGCGAGGCCCAATTCAACTGCTGCGTCGATCTCGGCTACGGCGCGCTGGATACCATTGGCAACGCCACGGAGACCCGTATCTGGGCCGAGCAGCGGCAATTCTCCAGTTTGATCGTCGTCACGTCGAGCTACCACATGCCGCGCGGGCTGGCGGAACTGGCGCTCGAGATGCCGCGCGTTCAACTGGTTCCCCATGCTGTCGTTCCGCCGAGCATGCGCCAGACTGGCTGGTGGCTGCATCTCACGACGACGCGCGTGCTGCTCGGAGAATATGTGAAATTCCTCCCGGCCGCCGCCCGGCTGACAGTGTCGCGGCTTGTGGGGCAGCTGGGGCAGCGTCCGTTGACATAGGAAATGGCCGCCTCGAACCGGTGTTGTCTGAACGAAAAGGTCCCCATGCTGCGTTCTGTACTCTACGCCTTTGCCTTTTATCTGACGACCACACTGTTCCTCATCTTTGGATCGCCGTTGCTGTTGGCGCCGCGGCGGCTGGCGATGATGGGCTTGAGAGCCCACGCACGCACCTCGCAATGGCTGCTCGAAATCATTTGTGGAACAAGGCTTGAGGTTCGGGGCCGAGAAAAGTTGCCCGAGGGGCCCTGTCTCATCGTCGCCAAACACCAGTCGGCCTGGGATACCTTCGCCTTGATCCCGCTGTTCCGCGACCCGGCCGTCGTTTTGAAGGACGAACTCAAATGGATCCCGCTCTACGGCTGGTTCTGTGTGAAATTCGAGCACATCCTCGTTCGGCGCGACAAGGCTGCGGCGGCTCTCAAGACCCTGCTGCGTGACGCTGCGGCGCGCGTCGGCGAGGGTCGCGAGATCTTGATTTTCCCTGAGGGTACGCGACGGGCTCCAGGGGCCGAGCCCGATTACAAGCCCGGCTACATCGCGCTTTACGAACATCTCGGCGTTACGTGCGTGCCGCTCGCCCTCAACTCGGGCGCATTCTGGCCACGCCGAAGCTTGATGCGTTACCAAGGCACCATCGTCGTGGAATTCCTCGATCCGATCCCGCCCGGCCTGCCGCGCAAGGACTTCCGCCGGTTGATCGAAGCCCAAATCGAAGCGGCGACCGACCAGCTGCTGGTCGAAACCGCTCGGACCCAACCCGTGCCCTGTTTGGGACCCGAAGCCCGACAGCGGCTGCAAAAACTGAACGTATAAGAAACACAACGAGAACATTTGTTGACATTGCGGACCATCGTGCCTATCTTCTGCTCGTGCCGATGGCAGAGAACCGGGACCCGTGCATGGTTGCGCAATCGAAATTCCTGGCACCAATCTCAGAACTGATATGGGACCAGAAGTACCGGCTGAAGGAGCCGGATGGCACGCCGCTTGAGGCGTCATTCGACGATACGGCGCTGCGTGTTGGACGAGCTGCGGCCGGCATCGAGCGCGGCGGCAAGAAACCGCGGGAGCGGTGGGCCGAGCGCTACGCGGAAGCGATTGCAACATTCGAGTTCCTGCCGGCGGGCCGCATTCTAACGGGCGCCGGCACAGAGCGGCGAGTAACCCTGTTCAATTGCTTTGTGATGGGCTCTGTAGCCGACGATCTTGGCGGCATTTTCGATTCTGTCCGCGAGGCAGCCCTGACGATGCAGGCCGGTGGCGGAATAGGTCAGGACTTCTCGACGCTACGGCCCAAGGGTGCTCTGGTCAAAAGCATCGCGGCCGACGCTTCGGGACCCGTCAACTTCATGGACGTATGGGATGCGATGTGCCGCACCATAATGTCCGCAGGATCGCGGCGCGGGGCGATGATGGCGACGCTCCGCTGCGATCATCCGGATATCGAGGCGTTCATCGCTGCCAAGCAGAACCCCTCTCGACTGCGGAACTTCAATCTCTCAGTGCTGGTCACGGACGCTTTTCTGGCAGCCGTCGACAAGCACCAGCCGTGGGACCTCGTGTTCGATGGCCGAGTTTATGAAACGGTCGACGCGCGAGCACTTTGGGATCAGATCATGCGCGCGACTTATGATTTCGCCGAACCCGGTGTCATTTTTATCGACCGCGTGAATGCACTCAACAACCTCCGCTACTGCGAGTCGATCCAGGCTACGAACCCGTGCGGCGAGCAGCCGTTGCCGCCTTATGGTGCCTGTCTTCTCGGCTCCATAAATCTGGCGCGGTTGATCGCAGATCCCTTCACCCCGCGCGCCAGACTGGATGAGACGCGGCTCTGTGATCGTGTTGGGCTGGCGGTCAGGTTCCTCGACAGCATGATCGACGCATCGCGTTATCCGCTCGAAGCGCAGCGGCGGGAGGCGTTAGCCAAGCGGCGAGTCGGGCTCGGGGTAACGGGGCTGGCCGATGCGCTGATCTACTGCAACGTGCGCTACGGCGGTCCAGAGGCCGTGGCGCTAGCCGAGGACTGGATGGGCAAGATCCAGCAGGTGGCATACGAAAGCAGTGCAGCACTTGCAGCGGAGAAAGGCGCGTTCCCGCTTTACGACCGTGATGCCTTCCTGTGCCGCCCGAACGTTGCAGTACTCGATGGCGAGGTCCGCGACGCCATCGCCAGGTTCGGCATCCGCAATGGCTGCCTGACGTCAATTGCGCCAACGGGGACGACCTCGCTGTTGGCGGGCAACGTATCGAGCGGTATCGAACCCGTTTTCGACCTCGTGTATCAGAGGCTAGTCCTGAACGCCGACGGATCAAAGCGCGTGGAAACGGTTGAGGATGAAGCCTATCGCCGGTTCCGTGCGCTGCACGGCCCCAAGGCGCCGCTGCCGCCCGCGTTCGTAACGATGGCTCGACTTGAACCGCGCGAGCACATTTCCATGCAGGCCGCCATGCAACGGCATGTCGATAGCGCCATATCCAAAACCATCAACTGCCCGGTCGGTTTCGGGTTCGACGCATTCAAAACCATCTATCGCGACGCCTATGCGCAAGGACTGAAGGGGTGCACGACGTTCAGGCCAAACCCGGTCTCGGGGTCGGTCTTGTCTGCGGCTTCCGAAATGGATGGGACAGCCGCGCCCTACGTGCCAACACCGGCGCCCTATGTGGCAAACATCGAACAGTGCGCCAAGCCCTTGGCGCCGGTCAGTAACTCGCTCGCGGGATCGGGTCTCGACACACCACCGGATCAGCTCTTGGTGCCTGCTGGCGACATGATGGCCGAAGCGGCGCTTCGAGCCGCATGGCCGGACGAAGCGGGCAGGAATGACCGCCTCCAACGACCGGCCGCGCCTGAACGGAGCACCCGTTGGACACTCGCCGCTGACGCGTCCCGGCCGGATCAGAGCTCGGCCCGTGTACACCAAATCTGCCCGCGCTGCTCAGACACCTGGCTCGTCAGACGCGAGGGTTGCTGGCTATGTCCCGTCTGCGGATTTTCTCGTTGCAGCTGAATCCGGCACCTGATTTTTGCCAGGACGCCAATGGCGCAAATTGACGCAAAGGTTTTGCTCATGTAGAGTGAAGCAATTGTTAGTGAATTATTGACCGTGACACGACATCTCTCGGTGCCAGCCACATTTCGGCTGAGAACTTCCATCATCGTCAAGACTTCACCTTTAAACATGGACACCAACACTCTGGGATTGGCGTTGCGTAACGAATAGCCCCTTTTGGGCTTAGAACAGATCGAGTTGTGTCATGGGTGCGCGCATTATTCAGCTGTCAGAGATCCGGGCCCTACGCCGAATTCCGGCTGGTGAAACCCAGGGTCGAAAGCCAGAACCACGGCTGATCGAGCGCTTCCAATTCTGGGGCGGCGCCTCCGGAAGGCGCTACGTGCACACCGTCTACGATCTGCTCGAGTGCCCGGAACTGTCGGGCGGAACGTTCATTCTTGCTCGCCGCGACGAAAGCGGCCGCCGAGAGGTGCTGAGCATTGGCCGTCTGCTTCACGCGAGCGGGTCCTTGAACCTCGCAGAGATCCGCCAACGCGGGGCCAGCCTTGGCGCCAACGAGGTCCATGTGCATCTGCTCGCCGCAACCGATCACGAGATGAAGCTCGTCGAGTTCGATCTGCGCGCCGGCCAGCTCGCGGCCACACCTGGACCGATGTCGCCGTCTCAGACCCATCATTGAATTCGATCCCGCGAGCGCGCCCCTACGTGCTCGATCGGTTTCCCACCACCGACCCTGGCCGCTCCGTGCCAAGCCGCGCAACGGCCGAGCCGCTCAAACGTGCGCTCACACCCTTGAGGCGCAGCCGCCACACATTTGAAAACGCTGCGGCAATTTCAAATGCTGACGCCATGCAATTGTCTGTGGACTGTCGCCTCCCCCTATCCGACTTTTGCAGGCCACATGAGACCACCACGGACGATCCCAATATGCCGGTTGGAACCGGCCGGGAGATGTCACATGACGGTGCTGCGAAGCAGCGATGAATCAAATGTGAAAATCACAAAAAAGAATCTTGGCTGCTAGGGCAAAATTTCACTTGCGTGGGGGGGGGGTTGGCCTCATATACGCGCTCTCCGTTCGTCCACCTGCCCTTAAGGTCAAGGACACAATCCCCAAACCCCCAAGGTAAGGAGCGGACGGGTTAAATCTGTCTACTGGTTGGGGAGGGTCATATGGCCTATAATGACACCCTCTTCCAATTGGGGATGGACTTGACTCGTTCAAGCCCCGCCCAAAAGGAAGATATTGGTGATACCTCGCGCGTAACGCACGAGGACAGGAAGGACTTCTTTATCGAACGCGACGGTGTTCGGTACGCTGGCAACCATCTGCTTATCGATGTGTTCGGTGCCCAGCGGCTTGATGACCTCAAGCATATCGAACGAACGCTCAAGCGTTGCGTGGAAGTCGCGGGTGCGACGCTTTTGCACATCCATCTGCATCACTTCACGCCGAATGGTGGCGTGTCGGGTGTGGCGGTGTTGTCGGAGAGCCATATCTCGATCCACAGCTGGCCCGAGGCCAACTACGCGGCCCTCGACGTCTTCATGTGCGGTGAATCGAAACCTGAGCTTTGCGTGGAGATTCTGCGCCAGGAATTCGGTGCCCGCGACGTCGTGGTGAAGCCCTTCAAGCGTGGCGAAGAGCTCGATCGTCTCGAGTGGAATGCCGCTGCGACGAAGACGGCGCCCGTACGTCTGAAGGCCGTGAAGCAGACCAAGAAGGCGAAAGCCGCCTAATTCAAGGTCTCTGGCCCCCAACCCATGCGGACGGGGGCGGGTACACGCAAGGCGGAGCCGGTTCTACCCCCGGCTTCGGCCCCTCCTAGACAGACGGCAATCGCGTGCCTGGACGAGAGAGGCCAGGCACGCGACCCGTATGCGGCTCTGTCAGTCAGGGGCAACGAAACCCAACTGGCAATTGCCATATTCAAATTCCTTCGGCGCGCCTGCGACCAATCTCATCCGGCCGAGAACCAGGATGCGATTGGACCGACTGTCGGCTATTGATCACTTTCAGTTGGCGCTTCGGATGCCCACAAGCATCCGCGCCGGCAGAGTTGGCGCTTTGGATGCCCACAAGCATCCGCGCCGGCAGAGTTGGCGCTTTGGATGCCCACAAGCATCCGCGCCGGCAGAGTTGGCGCTTCGGATGCCCACAAGCAGCCGCGCCGGCAGAGTTGGCGCTTTGGATGCCCACAAGCATCCGCGCCGGCAGAGTTGGCGCTTTGGATGCTCAGTTACATCCGCGCATCATTCATCGTGCTGTCACAGGACGCGCGTCTTTACGCGGGGGCCTTTAGGGAGAATTCCATGGATCGCTGGGTCGAAGAGACGTTTCATCCGCATTGGAAGGTCGGACTCAAGGCGGACAAAGTGCTGCATGAGGTGAAAACCGAGCACCAGCATCTGGTGATCTTCACAAATGCGACCTGGGGTACGGTCTTGATGCTCGACGGCGTCTGCCAGCTCACGACCTCCGATGAGTTCGTCTACCACGAGATGATGGCGCATGTTCCACTGTTCCAGCTCGAGAAACCGAAGCGCGTACTCGTCGTTGGCGGCGGCGACGGCGGCGTGCTGCGCGAAGTCCTGAAGCATCCGTCGGTCGACAAGGCCACGCTGTGCGAGATCGACCGCACGGTCGTCGACACCGCGCTCAAGTACTATCCGTCAATTCCCGGCAAGGCGTTCGACGATTCGCGCTCCGACGTGGTGATCGCGGACGGCCTCAAGTATGTCGCCGACACCAAGGAAAAGTTCGACTGTATCATCGTCGACAGCTCGGAGCCGATCGGCCCGTCGGCCGTACTTCACACGCGCGAGTTCTTCACCGATTGCAAGCGCGCGCTGACGGACGGGGGCATCCTCGTGACACAAAACGGTCTGCCGTTCCTATTCCCCGAGCATTTGGCCGGAACCACCCGTGTGTTCGCGTCGTTGTTCAAGCGCGTCGCGCCCTATATGTGCACGCAGCCGTGCTACTTCGGCGGGCCGTTCGCCTTGAACTGGGCGTCGGACGACAAGAACCACCTGAAGCTCGACGTGAAAGAACTCGCCAAGCGTCTAAAGAAGCGCGAGATCGAGGGGCTCAAGTACTGGACGCCGGCAGCACACGGGGCGGCCTTTGCACTTCCGGCCTACGCGCAGAACGTGGTCGATCAAGCCGTGGCGGCGGCCGCGAAAGGCGACGACCGCGCCTATGCAGAGATAAAGCCGAAGAAGGCAGCCATCGTGAAGGCGCAGCCGGCGGCGAAGAAAGCACCGGCCAAGGGCTAAGGCCTGAAGCGGAGACCGCGACGGATCGCTTCAAGCAATAGGGCTGACGAACGCATTATTCGTTCGCCGGTGCGCGGCGGCGCGACGGGGGGCGGGCCGCCGGCCTGCGTGGGTCCCGGCCGTCATGGCGGAGGCATGCTCGCACATGGACGCCAGCACGACGAAGCAAGAGATCTGAAGGGCTGCCTGTATGCGCCAGGACCGGTCCTACTGATTACATGCTCGCTTTGGTAGCCCCAAGCACGCGTGCTGCGTTTGGCTCGACGTCGAGATCACCCCGCATACCGCCGGGCGCCGATCACGCAGAGGATGACGGCGACGGTGACGGCGAGCATCGAGACGGTTACCGATTCGTTCAAAAGTGTCGCCGCCAATGCGAGGCCGAAAAACGGCTGCAGCAGTTGCAATTGACCGACCGACGCGATGCCTCCCTGTGCGAGCCCGCGATACCAGAACACAAAACCGATCAACATACTGAACAGGGACACGTAGGCGAGCCCGAACCAGGCCGGTGCGCCGACGCCCGAAAACGAGGGCGGCAGCAGGATCAGCGCCAGCGGCAGCATGATCGGCAGCGACAGCACCAACGCCCACGAGATGACCTGCCATCCGCCGAGTGTCCGCGACAGAATTCCGCCTTCGGCATAGCCGAACCCACAGACAACAATGGCGGCAAACATCAATCCGTCTCCGGACAGTGAAGCCGACAGCCCTTGCATCAGCGCGTAACCAACGACAAGCGCGCTTCCCAAGGCCGAGAACAGCCAGAACGCCGGACGCGGACGCTCCCCGCCCCTCAACACGCCGAAGATCGCCGTTGCGAGCGGCAGCAGGCCAATGAACACGATTGAATGCGCGGAGGTGACATGCCGCAGCGCCAGGGCGGTCAAGAGCGGAAATCCGACGACCACACCGAGCGCGACGATCGCCAGCGAAACAAGATCGCCGCGTGCCGGCCGCTTTTCTTTGAACGCGAGGAGCAGGCACAGCCCCAACAGGCCCGCGATCGCGGCACGGGCAACCGTTAGGAATTGTGGATCGAAATCCTGGACCGCGACACGCGTCGCCGGCAGCGAACCGCTGAAGATCAGCACGCCCAACAGACCGTTTGTCAATCCACTCGCCGTCTTGTCCATGCGCTGCCCTACCCCCTGTCGGCTCCGGACTATCGGACACACGCACCGGCGCTGCCAGTGACAATACCGTCCGCGCGGGAGGAAAATTTCGGGCCCTTCACTGAGCCGGCGCGCGGGCGGCTCAATGGCCACCCGCAACTTGATCGGCTGTGACGGCCGGGTGAGAGGTGTAGCGCTGCGCCTTGGAGCTCTGAAACTCGAGTCCGGCGACGAACAGCTGCAGGGAGGCAAAAGCGACGGCTGCGAAAAGGGCTGTGCGCGACATGAGCATCTCCTGTTGGTCGGCCGCCCGTGGTGAGCGGCTGGGGAGGAGAATGCCGTGGTGCCGCATGCCCCGCTGTTTCGCGGGAAACAGGCCAACCTTGAGGGTTTCGGCCGTGCGCCGAGTTGGTAACCGAGCCTGAAATGTCATGCATGTCCCCGGTTCGTGCCGGTCGCAAATTTGAACCTCCACCCCTGCCCCGTCCCCGCAAGTTGGAGGGGAAACGGAGACCGAACCGAACGTCAAACGACGCGGATCCGACTGAGCCCCTCGCGAGAAGTCATGGGGATTGCATTGCGACGACGGGCCGGAACAGCCGGGAAAGGTCAGATCAACATCAATACAGCGTGCGGCGTTGGCGGTCGGGGAGTTCGGCGTCGTAGGCGGCGCCATCGAAGGGTTCGCTTTCGAGCGCCTCGCAGATTTGACCGGCGGAAGGAAGCGACGCGCGGTCCACGTGGCGCGACGGGTCCCAGATACCCGAGCGGATGACCGCGCGGGCGCACTGGAAGTAGACGCTCGTCACGTGGACAAGGACCACGCTGCGCGGCCGCTTGCAATCGGCCGAGAACCGTTCGAGCAGCTCAGGAGACACCGTGATTTCAGCGCGGCCATTGACGCGCATGGTCTCGCCCACGCCGGGAATTAGGAACAGAAGCCCGACGCGTTGATCGGCCACGATGTTGCGCAGCGTATCGATCCGGTTGTTGCCGGGCCGGTCGGGCAGCGCGAGCGTGACCTCGTCGAGCACAGTGACAACGGGTGTGACGTCGCCGCGCGGGCTGCAGTCGAGTCCATCAGGACCGGCGCTCGCGAAGGCGACGAACGGAGACGCCTCGATCAGCGACCTGTAATAGGGCGTGATGCGGTCCGTTTCCTTGACGATCGAGCGCCGTGGCGGCGTGCCGTAGAGCGCTTCGAGGGCCGCGATCGACGAGATGCGGTGCTCGTCACCTGGAATCTTGGCGTCCGTCATCGATCACCCCCGGCTGAGACCCTTTTTTTCCAGCTCGGCGAGGTACTCCGCCCAGCGGCTGTCCTTCTCGCGGCCGAGCAGTTCGAGATAGCTCCACGCATAAAGGCCGGTGTCGTGACCGTCGTCGAAGGCGATGCGTACGGCGTAGTTGCCGACCGGCCGGAGCTCGTTGATCTTGACGTTGCGCTTCTTGCCGAGCGTCACGCGCTGGTCGGGCGAGTGTCCCTGAACTTCCGCCGACGGGCTCATCACGCGCAGCATTTCAGCGGAGAGATCGTAGCTCGTACCGCCTTCGAACGCGACGTGCAGCTGGTCCTTGGCGATAGAAACCGTCAGCCCCGGCGGCTTGATGCGCGTGCCCTTGGCGGCTTCGACCTCAGCCCATGCCTTGGCCGCGAGCTCGCGGTAGATCTGGGCGTGGAGGCTCGTCGGCTGCGTCGCCGTGATCGGCTTGCCGCTGTCCGAAAGCACGCGGATGTCCATGTGCAACGGCACAGCGCCGAGGAACGGCACGCCGAGCTTCTGCGCCTCGTTCTCGGCACCGCCATGACCGAAGATCTCGGCACGCTCGCCGCACTTGGGGCACAGGTAGTAGCTCATGTTCTCGATGATGCCGAGCACGGGAATGTCGGTCTTGCGGAACATGTTGAGGCCCTTGCGAGCGTCGATCAGCGCGAGATCCTGCGGTGTCGAGACGATGATCGCACCCGACAGCGGCACCTGTTGCGCCATGGTCAGCTGCACGTCGCCGGTACCCGGCGGCATGTCGATGACGAGCACATCGAGATCGCCCCACGAGACTTCGCGCAGCATCTGGTTCAACGCCTGCACGATCATCGGCCCGCGCCAGACGATAGGCGTGCCCTCGTCGACCATGAAGCCCATGGACATCACTTCGAGGCCATAGCCGCGCATGGGCTGGAGCTTGTTGCCGATCGCCTGAGGCTTGCCGGTGAGACCAAGCAGCTTGGGTTGCGACGGACCGTAGATATCGGCATCGAGAATGCCGGCCTTGAGACCGATGGCCTGGAAGCCGAGCGCGAGGTTGACAGCGGTGGTCGATTTGCCGACGCCGCCCTTGCCGGAGGCGACCGCGATCAGATGCTTGACGCCCGTGACGGCATTCGACGGCCGGGCCCCGCCGGGCTGGGGGGCGGGTGCATTGACCGGTGCCTGGGCGCGGGCGCCGACCCCGTCGCCGGTCATGCCCTTTGCGCGCGCTTCGGCTACGCGGGGATGCTCGGTGACCTTGCTGGCGGCGGCCGGTGCGGGCATGCCGCGGCCGGACCGGGCTTCGGCGGTCAGCACCGCGGTGACGCCGACGACCCCGGGTATGTCGGACACCACCTTCTCGGCGGCTTTGCGCAGCGGTTCCAGCTCGCCGGCCTGAGAGGCCGGAACGGTGATCGAAAAGTAGATTCGCGCTTCGCGGATCAACACCTCTGACACGAGGCCGAGATCGACGATGTTGCCGTTGAGGTCCGGGCCCTTCACCCGGCGCAGCTCGTCGAGGACCTGCGTCTTGGTAACGGACATTCGAATGCTCCTGGAATTCGATCGGGGGCGCGGCCGAGACTGGAAGTCGGCCCGGCGGCTGCTATGGTCGGGAGATGGGCATGGGTAGCCTCGATATGCAAGAGCTTGGTCGAACGTGAGGGCGATCGTAAGAATGGCACATGGGGTTGGTGATCCAACGCGAGGTCGCATGGTCCGGGTCGAGGGGCAGGCAAAGTGGGGATGACAATGGAGGCGCTGCTAGTCTTGAGCAGAAGCATCGACGCAGTCACGACTTGGCTCGGCCGGCGTGTTGCATGGCTGATCGTGGCGGCCATCTTCGTCAGCGCTGGCAATGCCATCGTGCGAAAGGTTCTGGACCAGAGCTCGAATGCGTGGCTCGAACTGCAGTGGTGGATGTTCGGCGCCGTGTTCCTGCTGGCGGCCCCTTGGACGCTGTCGTCGAACGAGCACATCCGCATCGATGTGTTGAACAGCCGGTTCAAACGCCACACGCGAGACTTGGTCGACGTGATTGGCCACGCCGTTTTCCTGTTGCCGGTAGCCACTGTAATATTGGTGACGTCGTGGCCGTTCTTCTTGCGCTCATGGGTGCAGAACGAGCAGTCGTCCAACGCCGGCGGTTTGCCGCAGTGGCCAGCCAAGTTTCTCATCCCGCTGGCATTCGCGGTTCTGTTGGCACAGGGCATCTCGGAGCTCATCAAGCGGATTGCGATCATGCGCGGCAACCTCGATCGGGCAGAGCCGTCGGGCGCGCACCCGGCAATCACGGTCGCTGTGTCAGTGGGCGTGCCGCAACCCGCGCGCCCATCGACCGCCGAACGCGACGGCTGAGGGAACCGGAAGGCCATGGCGTCCCTCATCGCACAGAACCTCGCGCCCTTGATGTTCGCGGCGCTCGTCGCATTCCTGCTGCTCGGCTACCCAGTGGCGTTCTCGCTGGGGGCGGTTGGGCTGTTGTTTTTTGCGGTGGGCGTCGAACTCGCGCCGTACTCGAAATGCCTCGAGCTGTCGAGCGTGTGCAAGCGCATCGGCGACCCGGTCATCACGCTCGATTGGCCGCTGCTGCAATCGCTGCCGGCCAGCATTTTCGGCATCATGTCGAACGACACGCTGCTGGCCATCCCGTTCTTCACATTCATGGGGCTGGTCCTCGAGCGCTCCGGCATGGCGGAGGACCTGCTCGACACCGTCGGCCAACTGTTCGGCACCGTGCGCGGCGGCCTCGCCTATGCGGTGATTTTTGTTGGCGCGCTGTTGGCGGCCACGACAGGCGTGGTGGCGGCGTCGGTGATCTCGATGGGGCTGATCTCGTTGCCGATCATGCTGCGCTATGGCTACGACCGGCGGCTTGCGTCGGGTGTGATCGCGGCGTCCGGCACGCTCGCGCAGATCATCCCGCCGTCTCTGGTACTCATTGTCATGGCCGATCAGCTCGGCAAGTCGGTCGGGGACATGTACGAGGCGGCCTTCATGCCCGGCATGATGCTGGCCGGGCTCTACGCGGTGTACGTGTTCATCGTCGCAACGTTCTGGCCCGAAGCCGCGCCCCGACTGCCGCCGGAGGCGATCGGTTTTCGTGATGACGATGGCTCGCGCGGGCTTGGCTCGCTGGCGGTGCTGGCAATCGTTTCGGGGTTTGCTGGTTGGATGATGCTGCGCGGCTCGGCCTACAAGAGCGCGGATCTCGTCATCCTGACCCTGGCGGCGGGCATTGCGGTCGCATTCGCCGTCGCGCTGTCGAGCTGGGCGATCCGCCGCGCGACCGGCGCCCGCATACTCTCGCGACTGGCGGAGCAGGTGACGTTCGTGATGGTGCCGCCGCTCGCGCTCATCTTCCTGGTGCTTGGCACGATCTTTATCGGACTGGCAACCCCGACCGAGGGCGGTGCCATGGGGGCGGCCGGCGCGATGGTCCTGGCGTTCGCCAAACGGCTGCTCGACGGCGACCGCAGACGATTCAGCCTCGAGATCGTAAAGCAGGCAGCGGAAGCCACCGCCAAGCTTTCGGCATTCGTGATGTTCATCCTGATCGGCGCACGCATCTTCTCGCTCGCCTTCTATGGGGTGAACGGACACCTGTGGATCGAGCACTTGTTGACCGGGCTGCCCGGCGGCCAGCTCGGATTCCTCATCTTCGTCAACCTGCTCGTGTTCGTACTGGCATTCTTCCTCGACTTCTTCGAGTTGGCGTTCATCATCGTGCCGCTGTTGGCACCCGTGGCCCAGAAGCTCGACATCGACCTCATTTGGTTCGGCGTAATCCTGTCGGTCAATATGCAGACGAGTTTTATGCATCCGCCTTTCGGATTCGCGCTGTTCTATCTGCGCTCGGTGGCCGCGAAGGAGCCCTACCTCGACCGTGTGACGGGCAAACTGACGGACCCGGTCACCACCGGCCAGATCTACTGGGGCGCCGTACCGTTCGTGGTGATCCAGATGGTCATGGTTGGAGCACTGATTGCATTCCCGAGCCTCGTGCTGCCGGACAAGGCGCCAGCCCGCCCTGCACAGGGCATTCCAAGCTCGACACCCGGCGTTGCTCCAGGTTCCATTGTGCCACAGGGTTCGATCGAATTGCCGAAGCTCGGCCTGCCCCCCGGGCTGTCGCTGGGAGGACCGTCGCTCGGAGGGGCGCCACGGATCGAGGCGCCAGCGCGGCCCCCTGCCGATGGCCCGAGCCTGCCGCAAACGTCGCCGTTCGCCGGGCCAGCGGCGGGTGGTCCCATACTGCCACGAGCGGCGCCACGCATTTAGTCTCGCGCGTCGCGTTCATGTCCATTTGTTGTCCCAATCCTGGATAGGTGTGACGTAGCTCAAACAAGATCTATCATCTCCAGAAAACCGATGGAGCGCGCGATGGCCGCCAGATTGTTGCTGCTTATTGGGACCAAGAAGGGCGCGTTCATCGCCGAGAGCGACGGCAGCCGGCGGTCCTGGAACCTGAAGGGTCCGTTCTGTGCGGCATGGCCGATCAGTCATGTGATTGGCGATCCCGTATCGGGTACGATCTACGCTGGCGGCGGCAACGAATGGTTTGGTCCCGCGGTCTGGAAATCGACTGACCGAGGCGCAAGCTGGACGCATTCCAGTGCCGGCCTCGCCTATGCCGAGGGCGAGACGCCGATCAAGGCGGTGTGGAGCCTCGCGAAATCGAAAGCTGCCGACAAACTATATGCCGGAGTCGAACCCGCAGGCCTCTTTGAAAGCAGCGACGGCGGCGAGACATGGACACACATTGCCGGATTGCGCGCGCATCCCTCCCGTGAGCATTGGATGCCGGGCGGCGGCGGACTGATCCTGCATACGATTGTGCCGCATCCCGACGATGCTTGCCAGGTCTGGATCGGCATTTCAGCGGGCGGCATTTTCCACACGGCCGACGGCGGCGCAACCTGGGAGCCGCGTAATCGCGGCACGCGGTCAGACTATGCGCCCGAGGACCAGCGCTATCCCGAGTTTGGCCAATGTGTGCACAATTTCGTCATGGCGCCCGGAATGCCCGACCGCTTCTACCAGCAGAACCACTGCGGCATGTACCGCAGCGACGATGGTGGCCGGTCGTGGCACAGCATCGAGGCAGGACTGCCGTCGACGTTCGGCTTCCCGTCGGCGGTGCATCCGCGCGATCCAGATACGCTCTACCTCGTGCCGCTCAACGGCGATCAGGCCGGACGCTTCATGAAGGACGCCAAGGCCGCTGTATGGCGCACGCGCGACGGTGGCAAGAGTTGGGCTTCATTGCGCAACGGGCTACCACAAGAAAACGCGTTCATGGGCGTCTTGCGACAGGCGATGGCCACCGACAACCTCGATCCGGCCGGCGTCTATTTCGGTGCCAGCGGCGGGCAATTGTTCGCAAGCGCTGACGAAGGCCAGTCGTGGGTGGCGATTGCCGAGCACCTGCCGACGATCACGTCCGTCGAGACGATGGTGATCAATGGCTGAGGCGGAGACGGCGGAGCAAGCAAACCTGGTCCGCGTGGTGCTGCCGCGCGCTCTGGTCGACTTGTTCCCAGGTGCCACGGCCGATACGACGTTGGACGGGGGAACGGTCGATCAGGTGATGCGCGAACTCGACGCACGCTGGCCGGGCATGCGCGACCGGCTGGTCGACTCGCGGCCGTCGATCCGACGTCACATCAATGTTTTCGTCGATGGCCGGCGCGTGACGCTCGACACGGCTTTATCTCCCGGAGCGACAGTGCACATCCTGACCGCCATCTCGGGCGGATAGGCGGTCGGTCCGGGTGACGGCACGACCCAGGTCTTTACTTACATCTTCTTGATCGTGACGCTGAACGCTCCGCGCAACTCACCGGTCGCAAAGCCAATGGCCTCGTCGTCCGGATAGAGCTTCTTGACTTCGGCCGCTGCTGCGGGATCGAGCTTGTCGGCCGTGCCATGGCAGGCCGCACACGGCGTCTCGGCCATCGGAATAGCCTTCATGTAGCGGACCGAAGTGGCGCCGTTCTGTATGACCACCGCCGTGTGATCGAGGGTGGCGGGGTCGGCACCCGCTTTCATCTTCATCACGAACTCTTCAAGCACCTTGCGCTCGTGGGCATCGGGTTTGTTCTCGGGGTTGCGCACGCGAAGCGCTGTTCGGCTGACGATGAAGCCATCGGCCGTCGACGACGCGTCTCGCGCGATGCCAGGCGCCACGATCTTGCACTTTTCGAGAGCCGCAACGCTTCCACCGGCCTCTAACGCGCCGATTAATTCGCCGCGCAGATTGTCGGCGAGGGTTTTGATGGCACTCCGGGCCTTCATCACCTCGGGCGAAGGGACTACGGCACCGCCAACATCGGCCCGGGCGGAGGTTGCCGTTGGAAGCGTCACAAGCGAAGCGAGCAACACAGCGCGCAGCATGAGAAAACTCCGGTCATCGAGCGTCGATTGAAGACGTTGGGCTCCCTCGCCTGACGTGCAGCTTATCTCCAACTTCACGGCGCCGCATCGGATCGGCGGAAAAAGATGTGGGGCCTGTGGACGTCAAAATCGAACCGAAATCCCGAACGCACCAAGCAGGCAGAGTCCGGCGCCGATGCCGAGCGCCGTGAACGTCATGGCCATGCCGGCGACGCGGAGATTGAGGTTCTCCTTCGGCTGCGAGACGCCGTAGGCGTGCAGGACTCGTCCGGCCAGCAACAGAATGCCGACGGCGTGCAGCAGGATCGGCGTGGCCCTGAGATTCTCGGCGAGCGCCATCAGCACCAGCACCAGCGGCACATACTCGGCGAAGTTCGCATGCACACGCATTCGGCGCAGCAGCAGATTGTCGTCGCCATGGCCGACCGCCACGCGGGCCGCACGACGCTGCCCGATCACGCGGATCGAAAGAAAAATGAAAAGCGGCGCAAGAAGACCGGCGTAGAGAGCAGTGATTTGCATGGGGTCGATTTCCTGATCGAGGGGCTGCATCCGCCGGGGACTATCGGCAATTCCATTGTCATGTTGCGGCGGACAGGCTTGATGTCATCCACAAATCTTGTCACTGTCAAGATATACCGTCTCATTGGAGGCGCTGGCTGAAGATATTGCTTCCCAGACGCTGGAGGCCGGAGCAAGCGACATGCCGAACCTGCGCGTAGCCGAAAAGCCTTATCACCACGGCAACCTACGCAAGGCGCTGATCGAGGCCGGCCTCGCGGTGCTGGAAGAGGTGGGCCACGCGGGACTGACATTGCGCGCAGTAGCCAGCCGGGCCGGCGTCTCGCACGCAGCTCCCGCGCATCATTTTGCCAGTGCGAAGGGTTTGTTGACCGTTATGGCAACTTCGGCATTCGCTCGCTTCGAGGCTGCATTGGCCGACGGCCGCGCGAAAACAGACCCCGATCCCGTATCGCAAATCCGCGTGATGGGCCGGGTCTATCTTGAGTTCGCGCGAGCGCATCCGGAGCAGTTCCGCCTGATGTTCACCGCCGCAAAACTCGACTGGAGAGACGCCGAACTACTGGCCATCGCGCGCATGACCTACCGCCATCTGGAAGAAATCGCGAGGCCAGCGGCGGATGCGATGGGGGCGAACTCTGCTACCGCTCGCACAAACGTGGAATACCTGATCTGGTCGGTGGCCCACGGGTTCGCGCACCTCGCGATCGAACATCAGATTCCGAAGCCAGGGGCGCCGGTTCCGACGGATGTTCCCGATATCGGCGGGCTGTTGTTTGCAACGGCTCACCGTGGCCAGGCGGGGCGGGTCAAGAGGACCAAGGCCGCGACGGTCACGGCGGGCAAGCGCAACTTGAAGCCGCGCAAATCAAAGGCAGAACGCCGATAGTGCGTGCGTTCGGCAAGGGCGCACGCTCACTTGTCTTCGAGCATGGACAGGGCCGCCTTGCGCTCGGCGTGCTTCAGTTTTAGGAACGCGCCGCGCGCGGCCTTGATGTCCTTGTCGGCGCCGGTGTCGGCGGCTGTTTTTAGCGCGACTGTGGTCGGATGCGCGGCCCCGCAGATGAAGACGAGCGCCTTCGCCAGCCGCCCCATGGCCACGCGATCGATTTTGGTTTCTTCCATGGCTTTCGAGGTCTCCAGGTTCACCGCAGATTTCCGCTGCCCCAGCAGCAGTCCGCTTGCTCGCCGGACTTGCAACGCTCAAATTTCTCGACCACTGAAAACACGATGACGGCAGAAATGACCAGAAGCCCGGCGATTTCCCGGAGTCTGCCCGTGTCCATCAAATCAACTTCTTCCGCTGCTGGATCATCATGAAGGTGTCGCTGGTATACTCGGCGAGCTGGAACCACAAGTAGTTGTCGGCGCGCTGCACCTTCATGGCCTCGTAGACCTTCTTGAAATCGGCGTTCTTGCCAGAAATCTCGTCGAACACCTCGTTCGAGGCCTTGAAGCACGCGTCGAGCACGGCCTCCGAAAAGGGAACGAGTTGCGCGCCCGACACCGCCAGCCGCTTCAACGCGCCGGCGTTCAACGCGTCATAGCGGGCGAGCATGATGGTGTTGGCGGTGTGCGCGGCCGACCGAACGATGGCCTGATAGGGTTTCGGCAGCTCCTCCCACTTGGTCTTGTTGATGAAGAAGTGCAGCATGGCCTGCCCCTCCCACCAGCCGGGGTAGTAGTAGTATTTTGCCACCTTGTAGAAGCCGAGCTTGTCGTCGTCATAGGGGCCGACCCACTCGGTCGCGTCGATGGTGCCCTTCTCGAGCGCGGGATAGATGTCGCCGCCGCTGATCTGCTGCGGCACCGCGCCGAGTTTCTGCAGTACCGCGCCGCCGAACCCGCCGATGCGCATCTTGAGACCCTTCAAGTCGTCCGGCGAGTTGATCTCCTTCCGATACCAGCCACCCATCTGAGCGCCCGTGTTGCCGCCGGGCAGACCATGGATGTTGTACTTGGCGTAGAACGTGTTCATCAGGTCCATACCGCCGGCCTCATACATCCAGGCGTTCTGCATGCGCACATTGAGGCCGAACGGAACCGCGGTTCCGAACGCGAACGTGGGGTCCTTGCCCCAATAGTAATACGATGCGGTGTGGCACATTTCGACCGTGCCGGCGGTGACCGCGTCGGCGGCCTGCAGGGCCGGAACCAACTCACCGGGCGCGAACACCTGCACCTGGAAGCGGTTGTCGGTCATCTCGGCGACCGCCTTGGCGAATACGTCGGACGCCCCGTGAATGGTGTCGAGCGACTTCGGAAAGCTCGACGTCAGCCGCCACTTGAGTTCCGGCATCGTCTGGGCGAGGGCAGGCGCGGACAGCGCCGACGCAGCTGCAACCGTGCCGAGCGCACCGGTGGCCGTGCTCTTCAGGAATTTGCGGCGATCGATCTTCGACATAGTGCCCCCCGGTCCCTGGTGTTCGCCGCGACTATAGGGGCCTTCCGCAACCGCCACAATTGCGGGTGTGGGGGAGGGGCAATAGGATGAACCTACGTGTTCAACCGTTTCGACAAAAATTGGTCGTCGACAGAGAACTTGTTGAGACTATCGTGGGTCCCGGCCTCCGCCGGGATGACGTGAGGAGAGGTCTATGAAGCATCTGCGGGGACGGAAGCTTGCACGCACGCTGTTTCCACTCTCACCTTCGGTGTCGATCGTTCGACTCCCGTCATCCCGGCGAAGGCCGGGACCCACGGCAAGTTTGGGTGCGGCACGAACCTGGTTTGGCTTTCAGAACGTCGCGGTCGCGCTTCGATGAAGCAACCATGCGTGTACATGCTGGCCAGCGGACCCAACGGGGTTTTGTACATCGGCGTAACCAGCGATTTGCACCGACGCATGGCGCTGCACGATCAGGGGCTGATCGACGGTTTCACGAAGCGATACGGCGTCAAGACACTCGTCTATTTTGAGTTCTTTGCGACAATGCCTGAAGCGATACTGCGGGAGAAGCGTCTGAAAGAATGGCAGCGCGCCTGGAAAGTGCGGCTGATCCTTGGGATGAACCCTGAATGGTTGAACCTCTACGATCCGGCCACCGGCGAGATTGCAGAGGGTCCTGCCGATCTGGCAAGGCTCCGCCTCAAGCAATGAGTTTGAGGATGCTCACGTGGGTCCCGGCCTGCGCCGGGATGACGGTGGTTTAGCTGTGGGATGTAACCAATTTGCGCCGTTTACGTATCGGCAGCTCCCAGCAGGGATGATCCAGTCCCGGATGGTAGTCCATAACGAAGAAGGCTCGATCGACGAAAGTGGTTTCAATTGGTTGCATCGATTTGATGACTGCTTCTGCCATCGATGGATCGAGACCAATCTCGTCCGTGCTGAATACCACGCAATTGACGGGAAACGTCTCGTATTCCTGCCACTCCTCGTCCTTTGAACGAACGCGTTTCGCAAGTTCGCATTGCAGACTTTCGGAGGTCCACTCACGATACTGCCAGCCCTCAGGAAAGATGGAGCGGCTACCATTCGCCGATGTTTCAGTGTTCAAGATGCGAC
Organism: Hyphomicrobium sp.; assembly: GCA_002928955.1. Classification (GTDB taxonomy): domain Bacteria; phylum Pseudomonadota; class Alphaproteobacteria; order Rhizobiales; family Hyphomicrobiaceae; genus JAKAML01. Next base: position 28,342 of record PERT01000017.1, read on the forward strand.
GGTTGTTCTTGCGCACCGTCGGGCAACAGAGTTCAGTCAACTCCACTCCCCAGCGCACAGCGTCGCAGGTCAACTCGGCATCAGGCTTATCGTGGGGTGGATCACGATGCTTCTTCGAAGCTGGGTCGACCTTGAGCCCCAAAGGACCGGCAGCATCGATGAAGCCTGACAGTTGCATCCACTCGCTGATGCGTTTGCCTTTGCCCTTGCCGCCGGGATCGTCCGGACCCCAGTCGAAGCCCCCGACGCTCCGCGCCCCACGGCGCTTGAGTAGTTCAGCGCATTGCTTTTCGACGTCATCCATCTAAAGAGCTTATCATGACTCCATGACAGCGACCTACTGGAGGGCGGTGTGTAACCGCGGAAATCTGTGAAAGAATTCGAAATCAGGCCGACGCCGGACGATCCGCGGCTGTCGACGGCGGTGGAAGGCATCGACCACGAGCGACGGACGGTATCAACCGACGTGGTGACGGAGCGGCCATTGACGCTGTTCCTCAACGCCCGCGAGATCGTGACGATGATGACCATCGGCGATCACCCGGACCTGTTGGCCATCGGTTACCTGCTGAACCAGGGCATGCTGAAAGCCGACGACGTGATCACCGGCATCGACCACAATGACGACATCGAAACGATCGTTGTCCGCACCGAGCGCCAGACCAACTACGAGGAAAAACTGAAGAAGAAGGTGCAGACGTCTGGCTGCGCTCAGGGCACCGTGTTCGGCGACCTGATGGACGAACTCGACGGGATCCGGCTCAACCCCGACGCGCGCCTCAAGACGTCTTGGCTTTATGCCCTGACGCGAAAAATCAACACGGAGCCGAGCCTCTATCTCAAGGCTGGCGCGATCCACGGCTGCGTGCTGTGCAGAGACGACAAGCCGCTCGTCTACATGGAAGACGTGGGCCGCCACAACGCCATCGACAAGGTCGCGGGGTACATGTTCCGACACCATGTCTCGCCCGACGATAAGATCTTCTACACCACCGGCCGGCTGACTTCCGAGATGGTCATCAAGTGCGTGAAGATGCGCATCCCGATCCTCGCCTCGCGCTCAGGCTTCACCGCTTGGGGGGTCGAGCTTGCAAAGAAGACCGGCCTCACGCTGATCGGGCGGGCGCGCGGCAAGCGCTTTGTGTGCCTCGCCGGCGCCGAACGGCTGGTGTTCGACGCGGACGCGAAGGCCATCGACGAGGACGATCGCAAGCACGCCCGGAAGGGCTCCAATGCGGACATGGACTGATGGGCCGGCTCGCATCATCAATGGACATCGAACCGGAACCGGATTGGTGGCTTGGCCTGGTCGAGGTGGGCAAGCCCGACAGCGGCATCCTCTACGCAGAGGAGGTCGAGGGCGCATACGCATGGGCAGCAGCCGAAGCAAGGTGCGCGGACGAAGCGGCTATCCTGATCCGCAGCCATTTCTCGGCGGACAACCTCGTCGTTGCCGGGTTCGAGTGCCTGTTCTCAGCCGACTTCGCCGAAATCCTGCACTATGATGGGCGGCTTGCCGCCACGCTACAAGGGAAACCACGGGGCCACCGCGTTGCACGTGGGGCACTGCACTACTTTGCGGCGGAGGCCGAGGCATGAAGGAACGGCGGACTGACATCACCGGCGTGCTGCTAGCCGGCGGCCAGTCGCGACGCATGTTTGGCGGCGGCGAGGGCGCAAGCTCACCCGTGTCTGGCGATAAAGGACTTCTGGATATCGGCGGCAAGCCCATGCTTGGCCACGTGATCGCGGGGCTTGCGCCGCAAGTCGGTCGCATGGTGATCAATGCCAATGGTGATCCCTCCCGGTTTGCGCAGTTCGTTCTGCCGGTCGTTGCCGATACCATCGCAGACTTTGCCGGACCGCTGGCCGGCGTGCTGGCGGCGATGCGCTGGTCGGCGCGGGAGGCACAGGACGCGCGCTTCATCGCGACGGTCTCGACTGACGCCCCGTTCCTTCCTGGCGATCTCGTGGCTAGGCTGGCCGCGACGGAACGCGAGCAGCCCGGCGGCATAGCGATTGCGCAATCGGGCGGCGCTTTGCATCCGGTGATCGGGCTGTGGCCGGTCAGGCTGGCCGACGACCTCGAAGATGCGCTCAACCAAGGTGTCCGGAAGGTGCTGGCATGGACCGACCGGCATGGTACCATACCCGTTGAATTCGATTTCGTACGGATCGGCGTCAAGACCGTCGACCCGTTCTTCAACGCCAACACGCCCGACGAGCTCGCGGAAGCGCGACGGCTTATCGCGGCCCGAAAAGATACTTGAGGGGCCACATTGGCCGATAGGATAACGCCGATCATCGGCATCGCAGGCTGGAAGAAGTCGGGCAAGACCACGTTGACCGTGCGACTGGTCGCCGAGTTCACGCGCCGGGGCTTGAAGGTGGCGACAGTGAAACATGCCCACCACGAGTTCCAGATCGACGACGGCGAGACCGACAGCGCGCGGCACCGCCAGGCCGGCGCATCACAAGTGGCCGTGGTTTCCAGCAAGCGATGGGCCGTCGTGACGGAACTCGATGGCGCACCGGAGCCCAACTTCGAGGAGGTCATTGCGTGTCTCGAGCCGGCTGATCTGATTATTGTCGAAGGCTATAAGACGGCGGCCATTCCGAAGATCGAGGCGCGGCGCACGGCTCAGATCAGCAAGCGGCCGCTGGCACCCGACGACCCGCAGGTGATCGCAATTGCGGCCGACCATGCGGTGGAGGATGCGTCTCTGCCGACGTTCGATCTCGACGACGTCGAAGCTATCGCTGACCACATTGCGCGGACACTGGGCCTCGGCGCTGGCAGGTGCGCCGGGAAACGAAGCAGAACCGCGGACCAACACTCGTGACGGCATCCGCGCCATGAAACCCCGCCGCTTCGACACCGCGCGCGTGTTCTCAGTGCTCATCGCTGTCGTGACGACATTACTCAATTCAGCGCCCTCGGTTTTGGCCAGCGAGGACCCCAAAGTGCCGTCGGGCCGGGATCCGAGCGGCATCCCCGTCGCGATCATAGGTCCTGGCATCGACTACCTTGCGCCAGAAGTGTCATCACGACTCGCGCGCGACGGCGAGGGCGACATCATCGGCTGGGATTTCATCGATGGCGATCTGAGGCCCTACGAGGCACCTGAAACTTGCACGCCCCGATCGGGCTGCGATGCTGCGACCGCGTCGGGATCGCGTGCATCGCAATTGTTCCTTGCCGAGGCCGATCGCAGCCGGTTGATCGTATTGCGGACCAAGGACGGCGACCGCGGCCAGTTCGCAAGCGCGGTCGCATTCGCCAGCAAGAGCCCGGCGCGGATCATCCCGACCTTCGCCGCCGACGCAACCGGAGCCGGGCCGGACTGGGACATGCTCATCCAGGCCGCACGACGATTCTCGAACCTGCTGTTCATCGTCCCGGCCTATGGCCCCGCAATCACCATTCCGGGCTTTGAAAGCATGGCGCTCGGAAACCTGCTGGTTGTTGCCCCGGCAGGGGAGGCCGGCGATCTGCTCGCGGGCCGCGCCGATGCCCCTCCTCCATCGGCAGATGTCGCCGCCACCGTCGATGCAACGGATGGTCGCCTAGCGCTTCGGGAGCGCGCTGTCGCCGAGCGGGCAGCAGCCCGGGTTGCTGCGATGGCCGCACGGCTCTATGCCAAGGATCCGGTCATGAATGTGCATGAGCTGAAGGCACGGCTGTTGCAGCTTGCCAAGCCGCTGGCCGCTCCGCACGACCGGTTTGTCCGTTCGGGCTGGTTCGCATCGCCGCGGCGTCACGATTGGGCAGACTGACGTGAAGAACAGACATGGCGTCGGAACGGCTGCCCAGGAGGAAATCGGGGATGAGTAAAAGTGGTGGTAACCGCGGTCAGGAGAAGCCCGCCCAGAATGCGACGCTCGACATCAATGGGTTCCTGAAGCTCGCCGGGACCTTCATCGACGTCGCCAATAAGGCCAACCAGCGCGTCAACGCCACCGACCTGCACAAGGCCTTCCTGTGGGCCGCGTCGCGCTACAATGCCCATGTGGCACGGGTGGTCCTCGAGGTACCGGACGATGAAGCCTTCATTGCCGAGATGACCAAGATCTACCAGGACATGCTGCGCCAGAATCTCGCGGACCCGGCCATTAAACCACCGGCTTGAACGAGCAGGAACGCGACCCCATACCCTGGCGAAGAGTTTGAATTCGACCGTCCCAGACGCCACACGGGGATTTCACGCTCGAGCGCACCCGTGGCTGTTGTGCACCGCTCCAAGGATGGTTCCGTGCGAGGCCGTGTCCTGCCGATCCCCCCCTGATATAAGCCCACCCATGGCACATCGAATCATCGGCGTCCACACTGCGGGCGCTCAATCGCGAGGGATCCAGACGATGGGACTAAAAGCACCCGGCATTCTCACGTTCATGCTGTCGGTTATCATTACCGTGGTCGTCCTGGTCGCCATGTTCTTCGGCGCGAACATCCCACTGCTCAAAGGCAACGAGTTCTGGGCATTGCTGGTGGCTCAGTTCATCCTGATCACGGGCTGCTTGATGCGCGGCATGTAGGGCTCTCGGTGTCGGTCGGCATTCCATTGCAGTGCAACATGAATCCGCTCGCGACCAGAGGTTATTGTGCACGAGCACTTTTACGTGTGCCTTTCTGTCGCGCGGCAGAGAGCAGGCTGGAAAAGTACCTGTCGCGGTGGCGTAATCGCCGCATGATGGAAAACAACCTGACAGATCATTCACCCATCGGGCGCCGCATCAGGCTCTCGACCCGTGAGATCGCACTCTCGGTGATGCTGACCGTCGCGGCTCTGGCGGCGGTCGTCGCGGCCCGTCTCGGCAACGGCGATGAAGAGGCCGCACTGTCGAGGCCTATGGTCTCGGAAGTGCCGAGGCCATAGGGGCTTCACGCGGCCACAGCCCGTCGGGCACTGTGCGCGACGCATTGCCTAAGCGTGCTCAGACGTAATATGCAAGGGTGCGATGTCCGTTACTTCGGCCCGGAACGGTTTGCCTGGGACTCATTCGTCTCGAACTCATTGAATGAATAGGTCCGGCCGCAGAACTCACAGGTGACGACAAACCTGCCGTCTGGGTCGCGAAGGTCCGACAGACCCTCGGCGCCGAATTGGCCGAGGAACATGGCGATCCGCTCCCGCGAGCAACGGCAGTACGACCGCAGCGGCACGGCTGGCTGTACGCGCACGCCCTCCTCGTGGAACAGGCGATAGAGCAGGCGCTCGGGCGGCAGCGTCGGATCGAGAAGCTCATGATCCTCGACCGTCTCGGCCAGAATGCGTGCGCGCCGCCAGTTCTCCTCGTCCCCGCCCGGCTGCCACTTGCCATGTTCGGCGAGGTCGCCCTCGGGCGGATCCCCGACGCCTTCCGCGGTGAGATGCTGGATCATCAGTCCGGCCGCGCGCCAGCGCCAGCTGCCAGCCCGCGCACCCGGATCGTTCGAATAATGGCGTGCGACCACCAGCTTCAGGAACGTTGGCAACTGCTCGGATTGCCGGAAATAGGTGAGTGCTGCGTCACTCAGCGACTGCCCTTCGAGGGCGACGATCCCCTGGTACGTATCGCGCCCCTCGCCCGGCTCGATGGTCAACGCCAGGTTGCCGGCGCCGAGCAGTGTCACGGTCCGGGCGACATCGTGCGAGACCTCCGCCAAGCGGGCCTTGGCGAACGACGCGTAGCCCCTGAGCCGCCCAGGCACTTCATAGTTCACCGCGAGCGCGCGCAGAATGCCGTCGGTACGGGTCTCCAGAATGAGCCGGCCCTGAAGCCGCAACGCAGATCCCAGCATGGCAGTCAATGCCAAGGCTTCGCCGAGCGCACGGCTCACGGGTTCGGGGTAATCGTGCCGGGCGAGCACATCGTCGGCCACGGTCGCCAGCCGGACGAGCCGGCCCTCGACCCCTGAGCGGACCGTCCGGAACGGCAGCACGGCGTCATCGCCTGGGAGCGCAGTCCGGCTAATCTCAACGCGCTGATCTTCGTCCATGGGACGCCTTTCGATGACGGGTCGGATCGTGCGCGGCGCGCTTCATCCGCCGCCCAGGCACCACGCGAGGATCGCCTTCTGGGCATGCAGCCGATTCTCGGCCTCATCGAAAACCACAGAATGCGGGCCGTCGATCACTTCGGCTGACACCTCGTGGCCGCGATAGGCCGGAAGGCAATGCATGAAAATGGCGTCCTTGCCCGCCTTGGCCATCAGTTCGTTACCGACTGCGTAAGGCTTCAACAGCTGCTTACGGTGGGCGGCATCGGTCTGGCCCATCGAGACCCAGGTGTCGGTGACCACGCAATCGACGCCACGCACGGCCTTCACCGGATCGTCGGTGATGACCACATCACCCTTCTCGCGCTTGACCCAGGAGATCACGGAGGTCTCGGGCCTCAACTCGGCCGGACATGCGATCCTGAGCGAGAACCCGAACTTCACAGCCGCATGCATCCAGGACGCAGCGACGTTGTTGCCGTCCCCGATCCACGCCACAGCGCGACCCTTGAGCGGCCCCTTGAACTCCTCGAAGGTGAGCAGATCAGCCATCACTTGGCAGGGGTGGCTCTTTTCGGTCAATCCATTGATCACCGGCACGCTCGCGTGACGGGCAAGTTCCATCACCGTCTCGTGCGCATTGGCGCGGATCATGATGACGTCGATGTAGCGCGATAGCACGCGCGCGGTATCGGCGATACTCTCGCCACGACCAAGCTGCAGGTCGGTGTGGTTGAGCGGGATCGTCTGACCGCCGAGCTGCCGCATGGCGACGTCGAACGACAGCCGCGTCCGCGTCGACGGCTTCTCGAATACCATCGCGAGCACGGCATCCTTGATACCCTTTGGCCTGTGTTTCAAAGGCGTTCGCTTGCCCGCGCGCTTCATGGCGTGCGCTGCATCGAGGATCTGACGTAGCGTTTTGGTGTCGATGGAATCGAGATCGATGAAATGCCTGATGCCCATGGCGTGAAGCCATTTCTCCTGTGAGATTGATTATGATTTCAGCAGCGTCGCATCGAACCGGGCGAACACGCGGGCGAGGCGGCTTAGCGCATCCCCGATCTCGTGGTCCTCGACGATGAGCGGCGGCAACACGCGCGCAACGTTGTCGCCGGCGCCGACCAGCAGCAAATGTTCGGTTGACGCGGCCGCCCGGACGACCTCGGCTGCATTAGGCTTCAACTTGATACCCATCAGCAAACCGTGACCGCGAATTGCCTCGACGACGCTCGGGAACTGATCCTTGAGGCCTTCGAGGCCCTGCTTGAGCCGCAGCGCTTTCAATTGGACGGCTTCCAAGAAACCATCTTCCAGCATGACGTCCAGCACGGCATTGCCGACGGCCATCGCCAGCGGATTGCCGCCAAACGTCGACCCGTGGGTGCCAGCCGTCATGCCGATCGCCGCTCTTTCTGTCGCGAGCACCGCACCCAGCGGAAAGCCGCCGCCGATGCCCTTGGCCACCGCCATCAGATCGGGCGTGATGCCGGCCCATTCGTGAGCGAACAGCTTACCGGTGCGTCCCATGCCACACTGGACTTCGTCGAAGATCAACAAAAGGCCATGGCGATCGCAGAGATCACGCAAGCCCCGCAGGCACGGCCCGGGCACCGTCCGCACGCCGCCCTCGCCCTGCACGGGTTCGATCATGATCGCTGCGGTTTCGGGGCCAACAGCCGCTTCGAGCGCACGGTGATCGCCGAACGCCACCTGATCGAAGCCATCCGATGCGGGCCCGAAGCCCTCGAGGTATTTCTCGTTGCCGCCGGCTGCGAGCGTCGCCAGCGTGCGCCCATGGAAAGCGCCCTTGAAGGTGACAATGCGCCATCGCTCAGGGTGGCCCGCGACGTAGTGGTAGCGCCGCGCAGCTTTGAACGCTCCCTCACAAGCCTCGGCGCCGGAATTGCAAAAGAACACGCGGTCAGCGAACGTGGCCGCAACCAGACGTTCTGCAAGCCGCTCTTGGCCTGCGACACGATAGAGATTGGAGGTGTGCCAAAGCTTTGCGGCCTGATCAGTCAGGGCCTTGACGAGCAGCGGATGCGCGTGCCCGAGCGCATTGACCGCCACGCCGGATGCAAAGTCGAGATAGCGTTGACCATCGGTGGCGATCAGCCACGAACCCTCGCCGCGCTCAAACACAACATCCTGCCGCGCATAGGTCGCCATCACCGCAGGCGCGTAGCCGAGGGGCGTTACAGGAGCAACTGTGGCCTCAGGCCGGCTCGCCGACGAGGGCTTGGACATCGCGGGTCCACCCTGGCTTCAAAACAAAAAGCCGCCTCGTGGCGGCTGTCCAAGCTGAATTCGTTACGTCGCCTTGCCCCATCTGTCAACGCCCTCGCCTGCCAGGATCATGGACACGAAGCCAAGGACATAATTCAACCTATCCCAGCAACATACAGCGAACGCGAATCGAGATGTGGCTGTTGAGCCACGACGGCTTGTCAATGGCGCTCTCACGTTCGGCTTCAGCTTGTATCAGAGATTCTGGATGTTGTAGCTTATCGACGTCGGGCCACGAGATGTCGCCAGTTGAGCGCATTTCTTACCGTTGGTTTCGACACGCGTCTGATCCCCGAGTAGCGGGATCCGAGTACGGGCCCCCTGTTGGGATGTGTCTTGCCCGATCGCCAGTCCGCGTGATCAAGTCCTGCGTCCCCAGTCAAGCGTCAGTAGCCCGGGTCGGCTTCATTGCAGATCGACGCGCATAGTTTGCTGCGTCGAGCGCTCTGGAACCGGTCCGATCAGTTGCGATCCGAAGCCTACTTGGCTTCGCGTTTTCGCGCGATTGCCTATGGAGTGACAAACATGGCCTGGACCGATGAACGAGTTGAGCTACTCAAAAAGCTCTGGGGCGAAGGACTGAGCGCCAGCCAGATCGCTGGCCGCCTCGGTAGCGTGACCCGAAATGCGGTGATCGGCAAGGTCCACCGCCTCGGCCTTTCCGGCCGCGCAACCACTTCACGCATGAAGAGCCATCGCCCGCGCGCCCGGTTGGCAAACGCCAAACGCCCTGCCGCGAAGTCGCGCTTTGCGCAGCTTGGCAACCCAGCACTTAGGGCACTATACCAACCCGACTCCGAACCCTATGTCTCCCCGATCGAAGATATGGTCATTCCGCTGGCCGAGCGCAAAACCATCCAGACTCTCGTCGAGTGCAGCTGCCGCTGGCCGATCGGCGACCCGCAGCTGGCCGACTTCCACTTCTGCGGCAAAGACAAGGTTCCAGGCCTGCCCTACTGCGAATTCCATGCGCGCCGGGCATTCCAGCCGCCGCAGGCTCGACGGCGTGATCGTGAGGTTAGCACCATCCCCGCAATCGCCAAGACAGTGGCCAATACCGACAAAGAGACGGTGTGACGGCTTCAATTGTACAAGATGCGCCAGAGCTCTAGAGCTCCAGGCGAGGGGGAGAGGGCCGGAGGCCACGGTTGTGGCGTCCGGCCTTTTTTTTTAAAGCTTCGGGGTCGCGTCGGCGACACACCACCAAAGACACGAGCGGGTTAAGCTTGTGGCCCGCGTCACCAGGTCACCAAGCGCCGGCCACATAATCATGCGTCGGAAACCAAAAGCGGTGCTGAAACGTGCGCGGATGGGAAGATGAAGTCGGCCCTGGTCCCGTTCAACTATAAGCGGCTCGGCGGCTCGCCAAACACATAACCGGAACCGCGCACGGTACGGATCGGGTCTTTCTCTTTGCCGCGGATCAGGGATTTTCTCAGCCGGCCAATGTGGACGTCGACGGTCCGCTCGTCGACAAAAGCATCCCGCCCCCAGACGCCATCGAGCAGTTGCGCCCGAGACAGCACGCGGCCAGGACTTTCCATGAGGAATTCGAGTAGCCGGTACTCGGTCGGCCCAAGCCTCACATCCCGCAACCCGCGGGTCACCTTGTGGGCCGAGCGGTCGAGTTCGATGTCACTGACCTTGAGCACGTCCGCCAGGCGATCCGGCGACGATCGTCGCAAAATGGCCTTCACTCGTGCCATCAGCTCGGGAAGCGAAAATGGCTTTACGACATAGTCGTCGGCGCCGGTCGACAACCCGCGTATGCGGTCGGCTTCCTCGCCACGCGCGGTGAGCATGACGATCGGGATGGCACGCGTCTCGGGCTTGGCGCGAAGGCGGCGGCAGATCTCGATGCCGGAAACCTGCGGCAACATCCAATCCAGCACCACGAGGTCTGGACGTTCCTCGCGCACAAGCAGCTCCGCCTCTTCGCCGGTTTCGGCATGCCAAACGCGAAAGCCTTCGGACTCCAGATTGTAGCGGAGCAACTCGGCGAGCGGACCCTCGTCCTCGACGATGAGAACCTTAGCCGTCATTGAACTGCCTCCTCATGAACCCGACCAACCGGCGTCAATCCTTCGAGATCAACGTCGTGCTGGTCTGATCGAGTTTCGGACGGTCGTCGGTTATGTTCATACCCTTGACCAGGAAGTGCACCGTCTCGGCGATATTGGTGGTGTGGTCGCCGACGCGCTCGATGTTCTTGGCGCCGAACAAGAGGTGGGTCGAAAGACCGATATTGCGGGGGTCCTCCATCATGTAGGTGAGCAACTCGCGGAACAGCGAATTGTACATCGCGTCGATCTGCTCATCGTCGCGCCAGACGGCCATGGCCTTTTCGGCGTCGCGCTCGGAGTAGGCGTCCAGTACGGATTTAAGCTGCTTCAGCGCCAGCTCGACCATATGTCCGAGGCCCGTCATCAGGGGCTTGGGATGGGACTCGTGCGCAATGGCGAGGGCGCGCTTGGCGATATTCTTGGCCAGGTCGCCGACCCGCTCGAGATCGCCAGCGATGCGAAGCGCCGCCATGACCCGCCGCAGGTCGTCAGCCATGGGTTGCCGCCGGGCGATCATCGAGATCACCAGCGTCTCGATCTCACGCTGGAGCTGGTCGATCTGCTTATCGCTCTTGACAACGGTCTCGGCGAGCCGCGGATCGCGATGCTCGAGCGCGTCGAACGACAGGCCGAGATTGTGCTCCGCCAAGCCGCCCATGTGTGCGATTTTCTTGTCGAGTAGGGCGAGCTCTTCCTCGTACGAGGTGACGATGTGTTCGTTCATGATCATTCCTTTCCGCGACGCCAGGCGGGCAGAGTGTAGCGCGTTAAGCGGCACAGACACTCTACTCAAGAGTTAGCCGAAGCGTCCGGTGATGTAGTCCTGCGTCCGCTTGTCCTGCGGATTGGTGAAGATCTGGCTGGTTTCGCCCTCTTCGACAAGTGTGCCGAGATGGAAGAACGCCGTACGCTGAGACACGCGGGCGGCCTGCTGCATCGAGTGTGTGACGATGATGATGCAGTAGTTGGAGCGAAGTTCGTCGATCAGTTCCTCGATCTTGGCCGTTGCAATCGGGTCGAGGGCCGAGCACGGCTCGTCCATGAGGATCACTTCGGGACTGACTGCGATCGCGCGCGCAATGCAGAGCCGCTGCTGCTGGCCGCCCGAAAGACCGGTACCGCTCTCAAGCAGGCGATCCTTCACCTCTTTCAGAAGGCCGGCCTTTTCAAGACTCGTCATCACGATCTCGTCCATTTCCGCCTTCGATTGCGCGAGGCCGTGAATGCGCGGGCCGTAGGCGACGTTGTCATAGATCGATTTTGGGAAAGGATTGGGCTTCTGGAACACCATGCCGACGCGGGCGCGAAGCTGCACCACGTCGAGCGACGGATCGTAGATGTCGCGGTTGTCGATGTTGATCGTGCCGGTCACGCGGCAGATCGGGATCGTGTCGTTCATGCGATTGATGCAACGGAGGAACGTGGACTTGCCGCAGCCGGAGGGGCCGATGAACGAGGTCACGCTGCGGTCCGGGATGTCGACGTTCAACATCTTGATGGCGTGCTTTTCGCCGTAAAAGACGTTGCAATCTCGAGCGACAACCTTGGCGCCAACGCCTGCTGTCATGCGCGGAACAGTGTGTGTCGAAGTTGCGACTTGAGCGTCCATGATAAATATCCTCGGAACAGTGATCTTTTACGTTGGAATTCTCGGTGACAGTCGGGTGCCAAACAGGGGTCACCAGCGGCGCTCGAAGCGCTTCCGCAGCCAAATCGCCATTCCGTTCATCAGAAACAGGAACCCGAGGAGCACGATGATCGCGCCGGCCGTTTTTGCCTGGAAAGCCTTTTCCGGCAGATCCGACCAAAGGTAGATCTGCACCGGCATGACGGTCGCGGACTCGACGAACGATTGGGGCACGTCGACGATGAATGCGATCATTCCGATCATCAGCAACGGCGCCGTCTCGCCCAGCGCGTGCGCCATGCCGATGATGGTGCCGGTCATGATGCCTGGCATCGCCAGTGGCAGGACGTGATGGAAGATGGCCTGCTGATGCGAGGCGCCCACGCCCAATGCGGCTTCCTTGATCGACGGCGGCACCGACCTGAGTGCGGCGCGGCCAGCGATGATGATGGTCGGCAGAACGAGCAGTGCGAGCACCAAACCGCCAACGAGCGGGGCCGAGCGCGGCAATCCGAAGAAATTGAGAAACACGGCGAGGCCAAGCAACCCGAACACGATTGATGGCACCGCGGCGAGGTTATTGATGTTGACCTCGACCAGATCCGTGAAGCGGTTCTTCGGAGCGAACTCCTCGAGGTAGACCGCTGCTCCGACGCCGATCGGAAGGCAGAGGATCAGCGTGACGAACAGTGTCAATGCCGTGCCCACGAGTGCGCCGCGGACGCCGGCGAGTTCGGGCTCACGGCTGTCACCGGCCGTAAAGAAGCGCCAGTTAAAGACGTTCTCGACCGCACCGTTGGAACGAAGCCGTTCCAGGAACGCCACTTCCTGATCGGTCACCTTTCGGTTGGCCTCTGGCGTGACGAAAGTCACGATTTTCCAGTCCGCGGGCTTGGCCTCGGCCGTTGACTTGAGTGGCAGCAACACCTCGCCGGTGATGCTGCTGTCGCCGAGTTTGTTGGCCTTCACGAGACCACCATTGATCTCAATAAGAACGCTCGGCACCTTGTCATCGAGCACTTCCTCACCACGCGACAGCTCAGCGCGGGTCGAAAGGTTTTTTGCTTCTGCGGCAAGCTCGGTGCCGCGTGTCTGGTTGGCCTTGTCGGGCGATTTGAGCAGGCGGTTGGATTCGAATTGCGTGCGCGCGGCGGCGGCGGCAAGAGCGCGCTTGATGGTGATCAACTCATCGGAAAAGTCGTTGGAGGCGGTAAGAACCGTGATTTCTCCGTTCACACCCGACGGCGTAGCAATGCCGCGCGGCGCCCGTTTCACGATCGCGGTTTCGCCGCCCTTGAAGTAGAGGTCGGCGTCATCCGACAGCAGAAGCGGAACTTTCACGGTCTTGCCGATCAGCGCCGGGTTGGCGGCCAGCCGCTCGCGCAGCTCGTCCGGCGCGCCAGTCGACAACAGCCGGTTCAACTGTTTCTCGGCACTGCGACTTTCGATGCCGGGGATGGCATTGGCCAAGGCGGCCTTCGTGATCGGGAAGTAGTCGCCGCCGCGGATGGCCGCAACATCGGCCTTGCCCGGCGGGCCAAACGCATCGGCCGCCACCGGAACGTCGAGCACCAGACGATGCTGCCAGAACGACGGCAGACCGCGCAGGAGGATGTCGGACAGCAACACGCCGACGAACACCGTGGTGATGCCGAGCGCCAGAAGACCATAGGTCTTGAAGCGCGCCTCGGAGCGGTAGCGGGCCCGGACCCTCGCCTGTGCCGCTGCCGATGTCACATCGACGCGGCGTTGCTTTGCGACGCCCATGGCGTTTGGTGCTGAGATATCAGTCATACTGTTCTCTGTTCCGACGGACGATGATGAGGGCGATGACGTTCAGGATCAGCGTGAAGAAAAACAGCACAAGACCGAGTGCGAACGCTGCGAGTGTCTTGGCGCTGTCGAATTCCTGATCGCCAACCAGGATCGTCTTGATCTGCACTGTGATTGTGGTCACCGCGTCGAGCGGGTTGAATGTCAGGTTGGCGGCAAGACCGGCGGCCATCACCACGATCATGGTCTCACCGATGGCGCGGCTGATCGCGAGCATGAAGGCAGACACGATGCCCCCGAGCGCAGCCGGAAGGATGACCTGCTTGATGGTCTCCGACTTCGTAGCGCCAAGTGCGTAGGAACCATCGCGCATCGACTGCGGCACGGCGTTGATGACGTCGTCGGAGAGCGATGAGATGAAAGGTATGATCATCATGCCCATGACGAGGCCAGCGGCCAATGCGCTCTCGGATGCGATATCGAGCCCGAAGCTTTCGCCCCAGCCTCGGATCAGCGGCGCGACGGTCAAGGCTGCGAAGAAGCCGAGCACCACAGTCGGGATGCCGGCCAGAATTTCCAGGATCGGCTTGGCCCAGGCACGGAACGCCGGCGACGCGTATTCAGCCAAGTAGATCGCTGAAAGCAATCCGAGCGGACCAGCTACGCAGATGGCAATAAACGTAATGAGCAACGTGCCTGTGAGCAGAGGAATGAAGCCGAAGGCGGTCTTGATGTCGCCCTGATCCGCACGCAACGCCGCCTGCGGGTTCCATTCCGTGCCGAACAGGAAGTCGGAGACGGTCGGCCGGCCCTTGAGGGCGGGATCGAAGAAAAACCGCATCGTTTCGTAAAGCACCGAGAACACGATGCCGATGGTGGTGAGAACGGCAACCGTCGCGCAAAGCAGAAGGATCACCTTCACGATCCGCTCGAACATGTTGCGGGCCCGGAATTCGCCGTTCACCCGGATGAAGCTGAACAGCAGGCCGGCGCCGGCCAGGGCCACGCCGAGACCATAGACGAGCCAGCCGCCGAGTGAACTGGAGTTCCGGAGTGCCTCAGCCGCCGCTTTGAGTACGGCGGAGGGCTCGCCCTGGAACTTGCCGGTCAGAATGTTGTAGACGTCGCGCAGCGCCGCGCCGCGGGCGAGTTCGTTTGTCGCCACCTCCGAAGGCAGCTTGCTCAGCGCCTGGGCCTCGGACCACCGGGTCACGATGGTCGAGCCGAACAGGTAGACGATCAACATCGGCAACAGCACCAGTGTCGCAGCCAGGAGGCCGTGATACATCGGCAGGGAATGCATCGATAGTCTGCTGCCCACCGCGCCGGTGCTGGCCAAGGCGTGAGCCCTGCCTCGAACGGCGACGAACCCTGCAATCATCAGAAGTGCGATCGTTCCGAAATAGATTCCCGACATCGAACACGTCCTGGCGTGAGAAATTGAACTACAGAGTATTAGGGATCTTGTGTCGGGCAATGCCGTTACTGCGTCCGACGCAAACCGGCAAGGCGAAGCGGCTGCCAGCAGATGCCGGCAGCCGCCCGCTCGAGATTACTTGACGTCGGCAGCGGTGAGAACCTTCATCGCCTTCGCGCCTTCAGCGACCTTCGTGGCCTCTTCCTTCGGCATGGCGACCAGTCCCTTGCGGGCGAGGTAGCCGTCCTTGGAAATTGCCTTGTCGGAGACGTACTCGGCGACGAACTTGTCGAGGCCGGGGATCACGCCGACGTGCTGCTTCTTGATGTAGACGAACAGCGGGCGGGCACCCTTGAACTTGCCCGACGAGATGGCATCATAGGCCGGCTCGACGCCTTCGATCTTGGCGCCCTTGAGCTTGGCCAGGTTTTCTTCGAGGAACGAGAAGCCGAACACGCCGACCGCGTTCTTGTTGGCTTCGAGCTTCTGGACGATAACGTTGTCGTTCTCGCCAGCTTCGACGTAGGCGCCGTCCTTACGGATCGACTTCCAAACCTTGTCGAAAGCCTTACCGTCGGCCTTCTTGAGGTCCTTGAGCGAAGGGAATTCCTCGGCGCCCTTCTCAAGATAAAGTTCGTGGAACGAGTCACGCGTGCCGGAGGTCGGCGGTGGGCCGAGAACCTCGATCTTGACGGCCGGAAGAGCGGCGTCGATGTCCGACCAGTTCTTGTAAGGGTTGGCGACGAGCTTGCCGTCCTTGTCCGGGACCATCTCGGCCATGGCGAGGAAGACCTGCTTGCGCGTCAGCGAGAGGTTCGGGCCAGCCTTCGACTGGGCCAGAACTAGACCGTCGATGCCGATGCGGATCTCGACAATGTCCTTGACGCCGTTCTTGTCGCAATCCTCGAACTCGCCCTTCTTGATGGCGCGCGAGGCGTTCGACACGTCCGGATGGCCCACGCCGACGCCGGCGCAGAACAGCTTGAAGCCGCCGCCCGTACCGGTCGACTCGACGACCGGGGTCTTGCCGGCACCCGACTTGCCGAACTGCTCGGCAACAGCGGTGGTGAACGGATACACCGTCGACGAGCCGACGATGCGGATCTGGTCGCGCGCCGAAGCCGCACCGGCAAACGCGATAGTGCCCACGACGGCGACGGCCGTCGACAGGCTGATGAACTTGGTGGTCACGCTGATCTCCATGTCATGGCGTGTACGAGGGAAGCTCAATCGACACCCGCTGAAGCTCCCCACCCGGCACACGGTGCTCGGGTGACTACTTGTTAAGCCACCATGGCTTCTGTTTTATGACATATTATTGCATTGTTTTTCATAAATATTCTACTTCTGATCCGTCCCGGCGGCGCTGCCCGGCGGCAATTCGTCAAATAGCACACCGAACCGCGAGCCAACCCCTGGTTGAGAGGAAATTTTCAGGTCGCCGCGGTGCCGCGCTACAATGTGCTTGACGATCGCCAAGCCTAAACCCGTACCACCCTTTTCACGGCTCGAACTTGCGTTCACACGATAAAACCGCTCTGTCAGGCGCGGCAAATGCTCGGGCCCGATTCCAGGGCCATCGTCGACAACCGTCGCACTGAACCGCGGGCTTATGTTCGGTCCATGCGCCGCGCGCTCGACGCGAACGTCCACGTGGCCACCCTCGCGGCCATATTTGATCGCGTTCTGCACGAGGTTCTGCAGCACCTGCACCATCTCGTCGCGCTCGCCTCGGATGCGGGCCGGGACGGGAAGCCGGTGGATTGTAACCGTGACGCCCGCCGCCTTGGCCAACGGTTCAAGAGACTGCGAGACATATGCCACCACCTCGTTCAGATCGACGACGCCGCGCGGCGGAAGGTGAGCCCGCATCTCGACACGGCTCAACGACAGCAAGTCGTCGATCAGCCGCGTCATGCGCGTCGCTTGGCTAGCCATGACGCCGAGAAACCGTTCTCGCGCCACGGGGTCGTCCCGAGCGGGGCCCTGCAGGGTCTCGACAAATCCGCGCAGCGAGGCGAGCGGCGTCCGGAGCTCGTGGCTGGCATTGGCGATGAAGTCGGCGCGCATCTGGTCGAGGCGGTCCTGTTCGCTCAGATCACGAAACGTGATCAGCAGTGAGGGTATCGCCGACTGCGTGCCCACCTGCGTGAGGCGCGAGACCGAAACGGAGATGCGGCGATCGACAGGCACCCGCTCGATCAACTGTACGATGATCGGCTCGCCCACCACATGGACATTGTCCACCGCGTCGATAAGCTCGGGATTGCGCGAGACATGACTGAACGGCAGGCCTATCCGGACCTTCGGGAACAGCTCGAGCATCTGGGCATTGTAGTGAGCGACTGTGCCTGCCCTGTCGAGGGCGACGGCAGGCTCTGGAAGGGCATCGATGACGAGGCGCCAGCCGTCGGCCTCGGTGCGGTCTATGATGGGCATGGCGACAACTCGGGTCATGGGCGCTCGGGTTCTGGGGGCGACAGTTACAGTCTGGCTTGCTGAAGACCGGATCGAGATCCCAAGCAATTCTTTCGAAGCGGTCGCGGCCTGGAGTGATCCGACCATCCCAAGCAGGGTGCGACGCCCCGCAATGCGCGGTCAGTCGCGGCAGTACGTGGATCGTCGTCTGATTCGAGCATGTCGCTCCTTGCGGCGTCCCCTCTCGCGGCGCCATCGCATCAATTCTACGTCCAACCCCTGGCAACGAACGAACCTGTCGGGTCGCCCGTCCCGGGCATTCGAATAGACTTGCTTCTGCCAACAGTCGTCGACCAATGTCACGTGTCAATATGACAACAGGACGTCATGCGAGATCAGGACGCGAACGCCATGGCAAAAAAGGAGAAGAACGGTAAGCCCGGCAGGGGTGCCAAGCAACCCAGGCCAGCGAGCGCGACCGATCCGGCGGAAGCCCAGGCGAAAGCCTTGATGTTCGACATCGATAGCGCCGAGCTGCCGGACTGGATCGAGAATGGTGCCATGCAGTCTGGGGGGTATCCCTACGCCGAAAAGCTCAAGCGCGCCGACTATGAGGACGCGCTGCTGCCGCTGCAGATCGAGCTGCTGAAGCTCCAGGTCCACGTGCAAAAAACCGGCGCGCGCGTCGTCATGCTGTTTGAAGGCCGGGACGCCGCCGGCAAGGGCGGCTCGATCGCCGCAATCATGGCGCACCTGAACCCCCGGCACGCCCGCTCGGTCGCTCTGACCAAGCCGACCGAAGCCGAGCGCGGACAATGGTATTTCCAGCGCTACATCGCTCATTTGCCCACACGCGGTGACATGGTCCTGTTCGACCGCTCCTGGTACAATCGCGCGGGCGTCGAGCGGGTCATGGGCTTTTGCGACAACGAACAGCTGGCCGATTTCCTGCGCGAGGCGCCGGAGCTTGAGGGCATGCTGGTGCGCGACGGCATCCATCTGTTCAAGTTCTACCTGACCATCGGACGCGAGGCCCAACTCAAACGGTTCCACGAGCGGCGGCACGACCCTTTGAAGCAGTGGAAGCTCACTGACATCGACCTTGCAGCGATGACCAAGTGGGACGACTACAGCAAGGCCCAGCATGATCTTTTCCGCTTCACGCATACCGCCACGAGCCCATGGACGGTGATCCGCGCGAACGATCAGCGGCGAGCGCGGCTCGAAGCGATCCGGGTGATCCTGTCCACGCTCGACTACGAGGGCAAAGACCCTAGAATCGTTGCGGCCCCGGACCCTCGCATCGTCGGCTCCGGGCCTGAGTACTTCTACGGCCAATGACGCGCCGGCGGCCGGCAAGCCGTCGCAGTCCGGAACGGCCGGCAGGTGATCGTTAACCAGATTGCGCGACGCGCGCAGCCAACTGCCGCGGATGTAGCCGATCGCAACTCTTCTTTGATCCTAAGGCCTGCACACTCCGACGCCGGCCGCGCGATGGTGGGCACGCGGCAATTCGGATGGGGCAGGAATGTACCGGGCGTTGCAGAATACTCTTCGCGATGCGGGGCGCGACGAAGGCGGTGCGATCGCCATCCTGTTCGCGGTGCTGCTGCTGCCGATGCTGGGATTGACGCTGACGGCAATCGATTATGGCCGCGCCATCCGGTTGGAAAGCCGGCTGCAGTCCGCGGTCGACAGCGCCACCTCGGCCGCCGTACGCAAAATCGCCTTGGGGCCTGCTGAAGTGGAAGCAACCGCCCGCCAGTACCTCGACCAGCAGCTGCCTGACGATCTCAAGGGCATGGCCTTCGAGCTGACGGTCGATAGCAAGCAGGGAGTTGTCGATGTGCGGGTTGAGACCACCATTTCGACATCGCTGATCGGGCTCCTTCGGTTCGACAAGTTCACGGTACGCGCGGCCAGTCAGGCGCGCGTGGCAGAGCCCCCCAGCAAGCTCGCCAGGCAGTTGGAATCGATCGATAGCCGCGGAGCGAGCAGCGACGTCGCACGCGCGCTCGAAGAGCTGGGGCGGCAAGCACGTGGAGGCGGAGGAGGAGCCGCTGCCGGCGCCGGCCCGACACGCGAGCAGGAAGAGCAGATTAGACGCGCCACCGAGGACGCTAACCGCCTGATCCAGGATGCGCTGAGCCGGATCCGGTAGTGGGCTGCTCGCAGTCCATTTCCGAGACAACCATTGGCCGGCGTTGGTCCCTCGATCACTGGTTGCGATTGGCCCGCTCGAGGTTCTTGACCTTGTCGAAATTCTTGGACTCGGAGGCATTCTTCATGGCCCCGATCTTCGCGGAGTTGACGTCGGCCCCATCGAAGTTGGCACCCGACACGTCGGCGCCCGCAAAGTCGGCGGCGGCCAACTCGCTGCCACGCAGATTCGCGCCGGTGAGATTGGCGCCCCTCAGCGACGCGAACTCCATGTAGACCCTCGCCATGTTAGCCCCCTTGAACGACGCGCCCTCGAGGTCTGCGCTCTTGAAGGCGCCGCGCATCAGTCCCATCGACTGGTTCTTCT
The DNA here is from genome assembly GCA_002928955.1 of Hyphomicrobium sp. Lineage (GTDB taxonomy): Bacteria > Pseudomonadota > Alphaproteobacteria > Rhizobiales > Hyphomicrobiaceae > JAKAML01. Next base: position 48,436 of record PERT01000017.1, read on the forward strand.
CGTCCGCCGAAAGATCGGCGCCGTCGAGCTTGGCGCCCTTCATGCTGGCGCCGGTGAAGTCGCCGGCGACGCGCGCGTTGGTGAAGTCTGCTCCATCGAGCTTGGCGCCGCGGAGCTGGGTGGCGAACAGGCTCGCGCCTTTGAGCGTGATGCCCGTCATGTCGGCATCGAGAGCCCAGGCCTGATCGAGAACCACGCCCTCGAGATTGGCGCCGACGAGCTTGACCTTGTTGATGCGCGCCGCTTGCAGCCTGGTCCGCCTCAGGTCCATTCTCGACAGATCGAGGCCGTTGAGGCTTTTGGCGCTGAGGTCGAGAACCTCTCCGGGAGCCAGCCTCGCGATCTGGGCTTCGAGATCGGCACGGGTCATCTCGGCCTTGGTGAAAGCGTCGGATGTTAGATCGAGGCCCGTCATCAGGTCCTGAGCTGCGATGTTCCCCGAAAGGCCAAGCCCGGTCATGGCGAGAGCCGCCAGCACAGATAGGGGGACGCGGCGAAATCGGCTCATGACAATTGGCTCCTCGATCGTGCGGGCGGCGGGCGGAGAATCTGGCGAGCGGACATGACGGGCCGAAGGACCACATGACCGGTTTGCCGGGGCGTCGGCTATAGTCGAAGGTATGTAACCGGAGTCATGTTCCTGGCGTCCATCACTGAAACGTGATCGGGCTCGACCCGAGGACAAGCAACGCCAGAACGGCTAGACCGCTGGACGGCTATCTGACCAGCAGCATCGGGCATTCGAGCGCGGCCAGCAGCGGCCCGAGGTCACCCGTCCTCTCACTCGATCCGGGCACCACGACCCCGCCGAACTGGGCGATCAGAAATCCGCCGCACAGTCGGCGCAGTCGCTCGGCGATCTCGGCGGAACTTCGCGCCGGCACCGAAGGCTCGAGGCTCACCCGCCCCATCTCGCCCAGAACCAGCCGTGCCTGATCCTCCATCCAGTCGAGTTCTCGGGGATCCTCGCCGATCAGCAACAGTTTCACCTCATCGCGGGTCACGTCCGCGATCCGCTCGGCCGCCCGCAGCATCGGCGGCAGCCGGTCCAGATCCTCGATGGCGACCAGAACCGGGCCGGCGCGGTTGCGACCCTTGGGGCCCGCGACGACTATGCCGGTCGCGCCATGCACCATGTCGAACAACGCCCGGAGAGCCGGCGGATGTCCCGCCGCGAGCGGTTCCGCAAGCGCCACCACGTTCCACGGTCCGAGTTCGGCGCAGGTCCGCGCGACGGCCAGTAACGGCTCGTCCCGAACGAGGCGCTTGCGTACATTGACGCCCGCCTGCGCCGCCAACTTGCCCACGACCCGGTTGAGCCCGCCAGCAGCTGTCACAATATCCCGCTCCAATGCCTCAATCGACAGCCTCGTCGTGCGGCCCGCGCGCGACACCTCGGCCGCGAACGGAAAGGCCACGAGTTCGTAGAGTTGCCGGTCCGCAATGACGAGGCTCTCGATTCCCGACTGGAAGGCCTGCGCGACGCGAACCGCGGCCGCGATCGACATCGTACTCGGCAGCGAGCCGACGTCGTACCGCAACACTACGCGTCCGCGCTCCTCGCCAGCCTCGGCGACGTGCGCGATCATGACGTCACTCTTTCAGAGCCGCCGTCCCGGTCGGGGTGCCCGACCTTCCGCGCCCGGTCGGCGAAGTGCAGCAACCTGTCTTCGACCATGCGGTTGACCGAGCCCATGTCAAAAAACCCATCCGCGCCGCGTACGCCCGCGATCCGGCCCGTCAGCACCTCGATCCCCGCGTCGATGGTCTTCACCGCATGGACCGAGAACGTCCCCGCCTCGACCGCCTCGACGACCTCCTCGCGCAGCATCAAGTGCTGCACATTGGACTGCGGGATGAGCACGCCATGCGTGCCGTCAAGACCACGCGCTGCGCAGATGTCGAAGAAGCCCTCGATCTTTTCGTTGACGCCGCCGACGGCCTGCAATTCGCCGCACTGGTTGACCGCGCCGGTGACTGCGATGCCCTGCCTGAGCGGCACATCCGACAGCGCGCTGAGCAAGGCATAGAGTTCGGCCGATGACGCACTGTCGCCATCCACCGCCCCAAAGGACTGCTCGAAGTCCAGGCTCGCGGCCATGGCCAGCGGCATGTCCTGTGCATAGCGCCCTGCGAGATAACCCCACAAGATCATGACGCCCTTCGACGTCCGCGCACCACCGGGATTGGCTTCGCGCGCGATGTCAGTGACGCGGCCCGTGCCCATGTGGACGCGCGCCGTGATGCGGCTCGGCCGACCGAACGCGAAGCCACCATGCTCGACCACCAAGAGACCGTTGATCTGGCCGACCTTCTCACCCGCCGTATCAACCTCTACGATACCGCGGCCAATGGCTTCGCGGGAGCGGTCGCTGAGCCGGTTCGACCGCTGGATATGTTCGTCGATGGCGCGCGTGACGTCGGCGCGCGTGATGGTCGGGCGTGCAGCCTGGGCGGCCCAGTAATCGGCTTCGCGCAAGATATCGGCAAGCCGCCCGATCTCGATCGACAGTTTTTCGCGATCCGACGCCAGCCGCGCGCCCTCCTCGATGAGCCGGGCCGCGCCCTCGCGATCAACCGGCTTCAACTCGTGCGATGCAACGATCGACGCGATGAGCCGCGCATAGGCCAACTCGTTCTCGGCCGAGCGTTCTATGCTGTTGTCGAAATCGGCTTGCACCTTGAACAGGCGCTGGAATTCAGGATCGAGGGCCGCAAGCTCGTGGTAGAGTGAATGATCGCCGAACAGTACGACCTTCACATCGAGTGGAATAGGCTCAGGATCGAGTGACTGGGTCGATTGACGGCCGGGCACATCTGCAGGGCTCTCGATGCGGATCTGGCCGGACTTGAGGGCCCGCTTCAAAGCATCCCACGCGAACGGCGCCGACAGCAGTTTGCGCGCGTCAATGAGTAGCGCTCCACCGTTCGCGCGATGCAATGCACCCGGCTTCACAAGCAGGGAGTCGGTGAGCATCGCGCCCATGTGAGTGACGTGCTCGATGCGGCCGATCAGATTGCCGTGGCTCGGATTGTCTTCGGCGACGACGGGTGCGCCCTGATCCTCTGATGCGCCGGTCACCAGGACGTTGACCATATAGCGCCCGAATCGCGGATCGCGGACCGTATCGAGCCAACCGGCCGGCGCGTTTCCGGCCTCGGCCGAGGGAGAGGCGAATAAGCGGATGTTGTGCAAGAGATCGCCCTCGGCAGCGGCGAGAAACGCCAGCACCTTCGGCAGATCAGTGTGTGCGGCCTCAATATCGTCGAAGGCGGCCCGCACAACGCGGCGGGCGAATTCTTGATCAAGTTCGGCGAGCTTCTGCCGGCCCAGTCGCTCGGCCCGCGGTGCTTGCGTCAGCAGCAGTTCAAGATCCTTCTGCAGGTCCTGCACCTTGGCTTCCACGTCCTTGCGGAGCCGTTCCGGAAGCCCCGCGAACACCTCGGGCTTGACCACTTTGCCTTCGTGCATGGGGGCCATCACGAAGCCCATCGGGGTCCTGAGGATTGCGACGTTTTGCTGTGCCGCCCTTCGGTTCAGCGCTTCGATGCCGTCGTCATGCGCGCCGCGGAACTCTTCTTCGATCGCCCGCCGCCGCGCCTGATAGTCGTGGCCCTCGAACAGTCCGGGCAGGGCAACTTTCAGTTCGTCGATCACCGCGACCATGGCTCGGGCGAAGACCGACGCCCGGCCACGCGGGAGCGAGATGGCCTTGGGTTGGCCGGGCTGCTCGAAGTTGTGGACATAGACCCAGTCGGCTGGCGCCGCCGTTGTCTTCGTCACCCGGTGAAGGTGAGCCTTGACGGCCGTCCGCCTTCCCGATGCCGGAGGGCCGCACACAAAAACATTGTAGTCGGGCGCTTTCAATCCCACGCCGAATGCGATCGCCTTCAATGCGCGATTCTGCCCGATCAGCCCCGATGCAGGGTCGAGGTCATCGGTGGTGGTATCGAACCCGAGGGTCGAGGGGTCGACACGCCGCCGGAGTTCGCCCGCGGGAAGCCTGGTGTCGGCTCTTATCTCCGGTCGAACAGGCATTGCGACAGTCTGATCTGCCGCAGGAGCGCCGACATCGGCAACCCGATCGGGCTCGGGTTGCGCGGATCCTGTCGCCAACTCGAAGCTTACCAGGGCTGGCTGCACTGGGCCGCTCGGCTTGTCACGGTTCGCGCGTTTGAAAAACATTTGCCGTAGCCCCGCTGTGGTTCAGAATGGTGAGAGCAGCGAATGACAGGCGCAGCCCTCTTTGGTTCGGGCGGTGACGAGGAGCGCCCCAGGGCTAAGCCAGCTAAATCACACCGGGCATGTCAGCAGCTCGTGGCGGTAGAATGACGGAACAAATTGGAAACCAGGGCGGCAATGGGCCGGTGCCACCCGTCGACGGCCGGCAATCAGAGGCAGCGGCCGCGATCGCGCGTGGCGCGGGCCGCGTGCTCCGCGCCCATGGAATGGCTTACGTCGCGGAGCTGCCGCTGGCTAATGGGCGCCGCGCGGACATCACCGGCCTCTCGCCCAGCGGAGAACTGTGGATTATCGAGATCAAGTCCGGCATCGAGGATTTTCGTTCCGACTTCAAGTGGCCGGAATACCGGGAATTTTGTGATCGGTTTTTCTTTGCCGTGGCCCCTCGCTTCCCGTCCGACATCATTCCCCTCGATACGGGGTTGATCATCGCCGATCGTTATGGCGGAGAAATCGCCCGCGCGGCGCCTTCCGCCGCCTTGCAGCCGCAGAGGCGGAAAGCCATGCACTTGCGATTTGCCCGTGCGGCCGCCTTGCGGCTGGCAGCGGCGATCGATCCAGACCCCGAGACGCGGGCGCAACTGCTCGACGTCTGAAAGGGCGACGGCCGCCCCTGCGCGCTCGGCTACTTCGGCGCGCGCTTGGCCAGAATGCGCTGCAAAGTGCGGCGATGCATGTTGAGCCGGCGCGCGGTCTCGGACACGTTCCGGTTGCACAGCTCATAGACCCGCTGGATGTGCTCCCAGCGCACGCGATCGGCCGACATCGGATTCTCGGGCGGCGGCGCTTTTGAGTTCGCTGGAGCCAGGAGCGCGTCGGTAACCTCGTCGGCGTCGGCTGGTTTGGCCAAGTAGTCGACGGCGCCAAGCTTGACGGCGGTGACCGCGGTGGCGAAGTTGCCGTAGCCGGTCAGCACGATGGCACGAGCGTCGGGTTTCAGCCGTGCCAGCTCGGCGATCACGTCGAGGCCATTGCCATCTTCAAGACGCATATCGACCACGGCGAAGGCTGGTGCTTTCTGCCGTATCAGTTCAACGCCCTCCGCGACCGAACTGGCCATGCGCACCTCGAAGCCACGGGTTTCCATGGCCCGACCGAGGCGCAAAAGGAACGCCTTGTCGTCATCGACGATCACGAGGGACCGGTCGTCGGGCAGCTCGTCTTGACGAAATGAAAGATCTTCTGTCACTTTTTTCACTCCAGAGTCGGGGGATAATATAGACGCTGGATGCACGCGCCAAGGGTTTACGGAGGATTTCAAGCTCCAGAAGGACGGTTTTGAGCCGGACGAATGGTTAACGGCGCAACGCCGGACAGAGACCGGCAGTCCGTTCAGTCGCGCCGCTGTGCGGTTTTCTGCAGCTCGGTCGCCGCCCGCTCGAGTTTTCGCTCGAAGTTCGCGCGTGGCCATGACAGCCGCACGATGGCGCCGCTGAGCGGTGGCGTCCGGTTTTCGAGATGGACGCTTGCTCCCGATCGTTCCAGTAGCGTCTTGGCGATAAAGAAGCCAAGTCCTAGTCCGCTTGCGTCGCCACCCCGCTTGGATCGTCGGGGGCGGGTCGTCACATAAGGCTCGCCCAGCGTGTCCATGACCTCGGCCGGAAACCCCGGACCGTCGTCGGCAATCGTCACAACCACGTCATGTGCACTCCAGACGGCACCGACCTCGACCCTCGAAGCGGCAAAATCGACGGCATTCTCGATGATGTTGCCGATACCGTAGATTACGCCCGGCCGGCGGTTGCCGACCGGCTCGCGGGCGGCAGGGGGCGGCAGACCTTCGGCTGCACGCGCGGCAATAGCAACAGTCGCGCGGCCATGCCGGTACGGACCAGCCGCCTCGTCCATCATCTCGCGAACCGACAGACTGGCATGCAGCGGGTCTTCCTCCTCACTTGAGCGACGGGTCAACTTCTGCAGGATGTCACGGCAGCGCCGGGCCTGGGACGTGAGCAGCTCAAGGTCCTCGACATATTTGGCCTCCGGGCCGAGGTCGCGGGCGAGTTCGCTCGACACCAGTACGATGGTCGACAACGGTGTGCCGAGTTCGTGAGCGGCGGCGGCTGCGAGTCCATCGAGCGCATGCAGCTTCTGCTCCCGGGCCAAGACGAGCTCGGTGGCCGCGAGCGCGGCCGACATCTGGCGTCCCTCTTGGGACAAGCGCCGCGCATAAAGCGCAAGGAAAATCATGCACGAAACGATCGCCGCCAGAATCCCGGCCTTGTAAAGGAACGGCATGTCGAGGCGCATGCCGGGATACCAAGGTAACGGAAGGTAATGAAACACGATGACGGCCGTCACAAGAGCGGCAACAAGCCCGAGCAACACGGTATTGCGCGGCGGCAAGGTGGCGGCGGACACGGTCACAGGCGCGAGGATCAGCACTGTGAACGGGTTCTCGATGCCTCCGGTGAGATACAGCAGGACCCCGAGTTGAAGAATGTCATAGGCGAGCAGCACGGTAGCGAACTCGGCGCTCAGCCGGTGCCGCGCGGGATACTGGATCGAGAGGAAAACGTTCAGCCAGGCTGAAAGCGCGATGAAGCTCAGGCAGTAGCCGATGGGAAGCGGAAAGCCGAACCCGAAGAACACGACGTTGACGGCGAAAAGCTGTCCAAGAACGGCCAACCACCTCAACCGGATAATGGTCTGCAGTCTGAGCCGGCTGTCGTCCTGATTGGGAAACGCGGGCTCATCGCGTGCCGAAAAAAAATGCCTCACGTCGATCAGGCTCCCTGCTGCGATAGGCGATCGGTGTCAAGTCGCGTTATCGTCCATTGCGGCAACTCGACTGAGCGTTACTTATGGCCGACCACCCGATCATCGCCAACCCCGGGAACCCGTCGGCAATTGGGCATTCTACCCCACAGCCAGGCAGGGCGATCGCATATGTCCGGCGATCGAGCCCGCGAGGAATGATCGGCATTGCACGCCCTTCGGTTCGGCGACCAGGGCCGCCACGCGATCCCAACAGGCTAGTGGGGCGTCGCGCCTTAATTGACTGGTGGGTGGGGCATCGTGCGCGTCAATTAAGGCGCGTTGAACGCCACACTAAACCATTGTTTTTGTTGGTGGCCTTTATGTCTCGCCTAAATCGTCGACGCGTGCGGCTGGCACAGCGATTTAGGCGCGACAGGCCACTAGTCGTCTGCGGAATATCGGCGTTATCGGCGGCGTCCAGCTCTTGTGGCTCGGAATGGGGTTGACGTGCGATGTTGACCAAATCAATCATCCTGACGAGAGGGTGCGCAGTCAAGGCCGGTCACCTCGGAGTGTCACTTCGGAAGTGCGGTTGCCGGTGC
>PERT01000018.1 GCA_002928955.1 Hyphomicrobium sp.
AGGGAGCAGCGCCGTCTGCTCCCAGTGTATTAAAAAATGTAGGAAACCTTTAGGGAACCACGGGCCGGGGACCTCGGTTTTCGGGTAACAGCGCCGCTGTGCCCTTTGTTTATCGGGAAATTTGTGTCTATTGGGCGCTGGAGTGGCGTGGTGTTCCTCGCCCGCGACCTAACACTGTGGCGAAGCCCCGCGGCGCGCCCCAAAAACCGGAGTTTGAATGGCCAAGGAAGAGATGCTGGAATTCGAGGGCGTCGTGGACGAAGTTCTGCCCGACGCCCGCTGCCGCGTGAAGCTCGATAACGGGCACGAGGTCGTCGCCTACACGTCCGGCCGCATGAAGAAGAACCGCATCCGCATTCTCGCCGGGGATCGTGTGACCGTCGAGATGACGCCCTATGACTTGACCAAGGGCCGTATCAATTTCCGCCACAAGGATGCGCGCTCTGGCCCCGGCGGCGGTGGACCTGGTGGCCCCGGTGGCCCCGGTGGCCAAGCACCCGGTGGTGGCGGCCCCCGTCGTGGCGGTGGCCGCGGCTGAGGCGCGAGCCGCGCGCTTATCCGATCGAGCGCAAAAGCGGAGTGATTGTGCTCTGCGCGGTTCAGATCCTCCCATCCCTGCAGCGTTCGGCTCCGCCTCTCCCGTCCGCGCGGAATGCGGCACTGCCCCCATGGCGAGAGGTCGGCGCGGCCAACAACGTTGGGTTTTCTTCGGCAATTGGAATTCCGCGCCGGGTGAGGGTGGTCGCGTCGACAGCGCGACTTCCGTAGCCTCCCTCACCTTAATCGACCCCTGCACGCGCGGGAATTCGTGCCGATCAGTGGAGTCCCACAGCAAGGACGCGTTGTTCAGTGTCGCCGCTTGAGCAGAAACACGGCCTTCTCGCCCATCAGGTTCTGCAGCGACCACGCGTTCTTGATCGGAATGCGGCCGCCCGAGCTATTGAATGCGACCGCGTCCTCGACCTCAGCGTCGGCGATTCCGACGAGGTGGATAAAATCCTTGATCGTGCATAGGTGGCCGTCGGGCGACAGATACCACGGCTCGGGCAGGTTCTCGGTCATCGGCATGCGGCCGGTGAGCAGCAATTGCGCGCGGATCTTCCAGTGCCCGAAGTTGGGGAACGAAACGATCGCGTAGCGGCCTATCCGCAGCAGGTTCTCTATTACCGTCTTCGGATAGCGCGTGGCTTGAATGGTGAGCGATAGGATAGCGTAGTCGAAAGCCTGGTCGGGATAGTCGGCAAGATCGCGGTCGGCATCGCCCTGGATCACCGAAAGTCCGCGCGTCACACACGCATTGACCCGTTCACGGCTCAATTCCATGCCGCGGCCGTCGACGGCCTTCGTCTCGGTCAACAGCTGCAGCAACGCGCCGTCGCCGCATCCGACATCGAGTACCCGAGAGCCAGGTGCTACCATTTCCGCGATCAGCAGATGATCGAAGCGCGGCTTGGTGCCCGCAGGATAGGCCAGGCCTCTGATACTGTCGTAATTGTCCCGGTTGGTGTCCGCAGGCTTTTGCATCAGCGTTGCGCCTCTCTCGGTCTCAACTCGGCTCGGGGTCCGCCGCCGAGTCCGCGCTTCTGAGCAGCGGCATTGATGAAGCCCTGGATGGTGCTGAAGAACTCCTGCTCCTCCAGCAGGAACGCATCGTGGCCCTTGCTGCTTTCAATCTCGACGAACGAGACGTTGGCGGCGACCGCGTTGAGCGCCTTCACGATGTCCTTGCTGTCGCGGGTCGGGTAGAGCCAGTCGGACGTGAACGACACGATGCAGAATTGCGTCTTGGTGCCGACGAAGGCGCGGGCGAGCCGGCCGCCGTTCTCGGCCTCAAGATCGAAGTAGTCCATGGCGCGCGTGATGTAGAGATAGCTATTTGCGTCGAAGCGGTCGACGAACGTTGAGCCCTGGTGGCGCAGGTAGCTTTCGATCTTGAAATCAGCGTCGAACGAGAACGAGCGCGCCGTGCGGTTCTGCAGGTTGCGTCCGAACTTTTCCTCCAGGGCTTTTTCAGACAGGTAGGTGATATGCGCGGCCATGCGCGCCACCGCCAGCCCGCGCGCCGGCCGCGTACCCTTGTCCAGGTAGCTGCCTTCGCGCCATTCGGGGTCGGCCATCACCGCCTGGCGGCCAACCTCGTGAAACGCGATGTTCTGCGCCGAATGCCAGGGCGCCGTGGCGATCGGCACGGCGGTGGCCACGCGATCCTTGTGCCGCGCCGCCCATTCCAGCACCTGCATGCCCCCCATCGAGCCGCCGATCACCGAGAATAGCTGGTCGATGCCGAGGTGATCGATGAGCCGGACTTGCGCGTCGACCATGTCGCCGATGGTAATGACGGGAAAATCGAGCGCGTAGGCCTTGCCTGTCTTGGGATTGGTCGAGGCCGGACCGGTCGACCCCATGCAGCCGCCGAGGATATTCGAGCAGATGACGAAAAACCGATTGGTATCGATGGGCTTGCCGGGGCCAACCAGTGTTTCCCACCAACCGGCCTTGCCCGTAACCGGATGGGCGCTCGCGACGTACTGGTCGCCTGTCAACGCATGACAGATGAGAATCGCGTTCGATTTCTGGGCGTTGAGCGCGCCGTAAGTCTTGTAGGCGATCGAGAATGGCCCGAGCAATTGCTGGCAATCGAGCCGCAGTGGTGCGGTCTCGGGGAAATGCACGATCTCGCTCGACGGCCGATGCACCTCCACGAGGCGGGCTGCGGCCTCGCGGGTGAGGTCAACCGCCGTATCGGTAATCGTGTCTGCGGTGGTGCTGGCAGCGGGATCGGCCATGCGGGAGAGCACTCTCGAACGAGGGGCCGGCTCCGCTGAGGGCGAGGACACGGCCTGTTTAGCGAGTTCTTTAACGTGGCTGCAAGCCGGCCGGCCAAATCACCACGAGGTCCTTTTCAATATCGGAAGGCTGGCGGCAAGGTCAAGGGCGGGCATCGCCGAGGCGGAAGAGTGGCAGGTCCCAACGGTTGGCGTTGCTCCAATCTTTCCTTTGCTTTCGCCAGGTTAGAACCTTAGAAAAACGGGTCTTGAAAACCACAGGAATCGCCGTGTCCGCAACGCTCAGATCTGTGCCCAGCCCGGCGCCCGTCCCGCGCCCCGGCATCCTCGACATCGACATTTACATGCCGGGCGAAAGCAAGCTGCCTGGAGGGGTCGAGCCGATCAAGCTGTCATCGAACGAGACTCCACTCGGCCCGAGCCCGCATGCGATTGAGGCATACAATCAGGCCGTCAAAGATCTCGCCCGCTACCCTGACGGTCAGGCGACCGCGTTGCGCACCGCGATCGCCCGGCGCTATGGACTGGATTCCTCGCGGATCGTGTGCGGATCGGGTTCCGACGAATTGCTGTCCATGCTGGCGCACGCCTACTTGGGCCCCGGCGACGAGGGCATCTACACGGCGCACGGTTTTCTGGTCTACCGCATTGCGATTCTGACCAATGGCGCAACGCCCGTGGTGGCGGCCGAGACAGACTTGAAGACCAACGTCGACGCGATCCTGGCCGTGGTGACGCCGCGCACCAAGATGGTTTTTCTCGCCAACCCCAACAATCCGACCGGGACCTACATCCCGATCGACGAAGTGCGGCGGCTACGCGTGGGCTTGCCTGGTCATGTGCTTTTGGTGCTCGACGGCGCATACTCTGAATACGTCCGCCGCAACGACTATGAGGCTGGGCTTGAACTCGTCGCGACCACCGACAACACTGTGATGACGCGCACGTTCTCGAAAATACATGGACTGGCGGCATTGCGCATCGGCTGGGCTTACTGCCCCGAGGCGGTTGCCGGCGTGCTGAATCGCATCCGCGGGCCGTTCAATCTGTCGTCGCCATCGATTGCGGCGGGTGTGGCGGCAATCGAGGATCGCGCCCATGAAGAGGCGGCGATCCAGCACAACGAACGCTGGCTGCCGTGGCTCTCTGCCGAGATCGAGATGCTCGGCGTGCAAGTGACGCCAAGCGTCGCGAACTTCGTGCTCATGCATTTCAATCGATCGGACGGCCGCACCGCCGAGGGCGCCGACATGTTCCTGCGCTCGAAGGGCCTGATACTGCGGCGGGTTGCAAGCTATGGCCTTCCGGACGCGCTGCGGCTGACAATCGGAACCGAAGCCGAGAACCGTGCGTTCGTCGCGGCGCTTGCAGACTTCATGCGGAAGCCGGCAACATGAGCGCCAGCACCCATGCTGCCTCGGCGCACGAGGGCGCGAGGCCCATGTTCGCGCGCATCGCCCTGATCGGCATCGGCCTGATAGGCTCGTCGATCAGCCATGCTGTGCGCCGCGCCGGTCTTGCAGACGAGATCGTCGGCAGCTCCGCCACCGCCGCGACGCGGCAGAAATCAATCGAGCTCGGGCTGGTTACGGCTGTGTTCGACAACGCCGCCGACGCGGTCGCTGGCGCTGACCTCGTGATTCTGTGTGCACCGGTCGGTGCCTATGCCGCCATTGCCAGGGACATCGGACCGCGCCTCGCGCCCGGCGCAATCGTGACCGACGTCGGTTCGGTGAAGGCTGCCGTCGTGCGCGACGTCGCCCCGCATATCCCGGCCGCCGTGCATTTCGTCCCTGGCCACCCTATCGCCGGCACCGAACAGTCGGGCCCGGAGTCGGGCTTTGCCGAGCTGTTCGATAACCGTTGGTGCATCCTGACGCCGAGTGCCGACACCGATCCCGCGGCAACCGCTAGGCTCAAGCTGTTCTGGGAGCGTCTCGGCTCCGATGTCGAGGTTATGACAGCCGAGCATCATGATCTCGTGCTGGCGATCACCAGCCATGTGCCGCACCTTATCGCCTTCAATATCGTCAATACGGCCGCGCACCTTGCCCGCGTCACCGACAGCGAGGTGATCAAGTTCTCGGCTGGCGGCTTCCGTGACTTCACCCGCATCGCTGCGTCCGATCCGACGATGTGGCGCGACGTATTCCTGAACAACAAGGAGGCCGTGCTCGAAATGCTCGGCCGCTTCACAGAGGATCTGGTCGAACTTCAGCGCGCCATCCGCTTCGGCGACGGTGATACGCTGCACCGGCAGTTCTCCGACGCCCGTTCCCTGCGCCGGGGGATCATCAAGGCTGGACAAGATACAGCCGCCCCGGATTTCGGCCGTGGTCGCGCGGCGGGCGCAGACGTCGCGGGCGTGTCCGAAGAAGCGGTCAAGCGGGGTTGATAGGGGGAAGTCGCTGGCCCGCCCGGTCCACTCAAGGAGATTGGCCGCAATGTTCGGTTCAACGACGCCCGCATCCGATCTGTGGGTCTTCGGCTACGGCTCGCTGATGTGGAACCCGGGCTTCGAATTCACCGAGGCGGTGCCGGCGCGGCTCGCTGGTTATCACCGCGCGTTCTGCATCTACTCGATGCACTATCGCGGAACGCCACGTGCGCCAGGGCTTGTGCTCGGGCTCGATCGCGGGGGTGCATGCGAGGGTATTGCGTTTCGTGTGTTGTCCGAGACCGCCGCGCGGGTGCGGCACTACCTCCGCGCTCGCGAGCTGGTGACGGGTGTCTATCGCGAGGCCATCGTGCCGGTCAGGGTGCATCGCGAAGGGCAGCCAATGGTGCTGGCCTTGACCTTCATCGCCGAACGCGCGCATCCGGCCTACGCGGGCGATCTCGATCTCCGGCGGCAGGTCCGGCTCATGCGCACGGCGGCAGGTTTGGCCGGTAACAACATCGATTATATGCTCAGCACGGCCTGCCATCTCCGGCTGCTCGGCATTCGTGAGCGGAGGATCGAGCGGCTCGTCGCGCTGATGGGACCCCATTTAACATCGAACCAGGCGTCTTCGACCCAGGCGGCTCAGCGATCTGCCGACCAGGCAGCCAACGCTGCCCGAACCAGATCGATGTCCCAGAACGCCCAGCGGAGATCAGTCGAGATCCGAGCGCGGCGTCTTGGACTCGCCGAACGCAAGCGCTTCTTCTACCGCCGGGCGTTGAATGGTGGGTGACACAATGCCCGCTACTGCGCGCCCGACGGCTGAGCCTGCTTCTTGGGCTTGGTGAACTGATTGAGCAGTTCATTGGCCTTCTTTGCCGCGTCCGTGTTGCCGCCAAGTACCTGATCGACGATCTCGTTCGGCTTCTTGCCCTTGAACTGCTTGCCAATCTCCTTGATTGCGCCAATCGCCTTGCCCGGGTCCTTGAGGATGCCGCCAAGCTCGGGCTGGATCTCGGGCTTCTCCCAGGGACCGCGCACCCGCAGCGGAACCTCGATACCGGTGAGACCCTGTGCCCCGCCCTGCCCGTCAAGGCTGGCGACGACCTTGGGCTTCACGACATAGTCGACCTGACGCGCGCCGATGGCCACGCTGCCCATGCCAGTGACGCGCAATAGCGGCGTGGTCATTTTGAGGTCCTGGTTCTGCGCCACGCCCGAGGCTATTGCCCAGGTTGAACTCAACTCGCTGAAATCCGTCTTCGAGGTGGCGACGCGCTCCAAGCCTGTGATCTGGCCTTGTTTCAGGCCGCGGATGATCTGCGCTACGTTCCAGCCCACGATCGCGCCATTGTTGAAAATGAGTTCGGCCTTACCGTTAAGACTCTCCATGATGTCTTTTTGGCTCGTCCCTTGCCCGGCGATGGCGATGGCGAGCTTGCCGGTGCCGGCCAGCCAATCCATGTCGGCGGCGTCCTTCAACAATGGCTGCGTGGCGATGCCGTCGGCGGAGATATTGGCGCCGAGGGTCGGGACTGCGCCCGATCCGTCGAGCGTCACGAATCCTCGGACGCGGCCCTGATAAAGTTGCACGTCGTCAAACGTCGTCTTCAGAACCTTGTTTTTGAGACTGATCCCAAGTTGCGATTGTCCGACCTTGAGCTCCTGATAGGCCAGCTTCTGCACCTGGAGCTTGACGTCGGCATCGAGCGTATCGAGCGCCGCGATCGCAATCGGATCTTCGCTCCAACCGGCGCGCTTGGAAAAGCCCTTGACCTGGGGGCCTGGCGGGCTCAACAGGTCGTCGATTGAGCCCGGTTGCAAGGCGGGTGCGCCGGCGCTCTTGGTCGCGGTCGACGGACGAGGCGGGGCCGATGGACCAGACGCAGGAGACGCGGCGGGGGCCGCATCTGTTGCGGTCCCGCCCAGATACTTGTTGAGGTCCAGCGCGCTGAGTTTCAGGTTGCCTCGAACAACCGGGCGAGCCGCGCCAATTTCGACACCCAGGCTGCCGGTGGCTGTCGCACCGTCCAGGCTCAAAGTGGCGTCTTGCAGCGTTGCGCTCCGCCCGTCGGTCTTGAGCTTGCCCGATAGCGAGGCCGGACCGAAGCCCGTGCCCGCTGGCAACTCGGCCCCCGCAAGCTTTGCCAACGCGCGCAGGTTGCCAGACTTGAAGGTGACCGAGCCGGCCCCTTCTAAGCCGCCCGCGGTGCCGAAGCTGCCGTCATAGCTGACGTTCATCAGCCGATTTGTGGCATTGAACGCGAGCTTGGCTGGCTTGGCGTCGAGGATCGTGCGCAACGAGGCAAGGCTCGACGTCAATTCGAACCGTTCGCCCTTGAAGACGAGGTCACCCCTGCCTTCCATCGGACTCGCTATCGATCGCATGCCAACATTCAGATTGACCGCCGATGCAGCTTCGCGGACGCCCGATCGCTCGTCGTGCCAGACGAAAACGCCGTTTACGACACGCACGTCCTCCAATGAAATGTTCGAAAGGAAGTCAAGCGGATCGCCATTTGACGATGGCCATGCAGGCGGCTGGGCATCGGTCGCGCGATTGGGCGTGGTCGCTGCTGGCGCGGCTTGCGCCAACGCGACCCGTCGCGGCCGGATCTGATCCACGTCGGCGAGGTTTTTAGTCAGATCCCACGTGCGGCGCCCTGCTTTGTCGGTGCGAAATTCGATCACCGGTTGCTGCAGCACGAGCCGTTCAACTTTGACGTTGCGCTGCAACAGCGGCAGCAACTTGAGGCTCACATCCAGGCCCACTGCAGTCAGCAGAGGCGGGCCACCCATGCTCGCTGGTGCCGAAAGCTGCACGTTGGCCAGCTTGACGCCGAGCGAAGGATAGAATCTGAATTTCGTCGGTCCGGAGATTTTGAGCTCGCGCCCAGTGCTTGCTTTGACCTGTGTGACGAGTTGGTTGCGGATCAGTTCGACCGGTGGATTGAGTGCCAGATAGCCGACACCACCGCCGACGATCAGCCCGATCGCCAGCAACCCTATGCCGACATAAGCCATAACCCCGCGCCCGTCGTCGGCATCCTTGGGGCGCTTGCCCCACTCTTCGGGACGGCGCCTCGGCGTGTCGCCTGGTCCTGAACGATTGGCACGGAGCGCGCTGGTCGCCGGCCGAGCCCCGGGTGCTGCCGGAGGGCGCGGTGCGCCGTGTCTTTGCGCATTCTGTCCTTGTGGATGTTGCGCCTGCTGATGCTGTGCATACTGTGATTTTGTTGTTTGCGGATAGCCTGCGGAAGCATGGTCTTGGACATACTGGCTGGGCGGATGGGTATTGTTGCGCGGCGGTTCCGGGCGCGACGGCTGTTGCCGCTGCGTCTCATGGCGCTGCGGTCCGGGCTGCGATGCCGGCAGTGGGGGTGGCAGATTGGGTGGTCGGCGGTCGGTCATCGGGTCCTACGTCGTTGGCGCGGCGGGTCTGTCGCGTGCCACGGAATCGCACGTTGTAGTAGAACGGGATTATGTCACTCCCCGGTCGTGATTTCCCAGTTGTGAAACGGTTTTTTCCACGCTTGCGGTGATTGCATACCGAGCCTTCGGTATATGGTGCTTTGCGGATGAATAGGTAGTCTGCCCCGGAAAATGTGGTTCGAGGAGCAACATGGCGCTGGCGTTGCAAAGTCTCGTCGGGATCCTCGTGGTTCCGTCTATCGCCTGGATACTGTCGGAAGAGCGGGGTTTTCTGGCTCCGTCCAAGGCGCTGCGCATCGTGTTTTCTGCGATCGTCGTACAGATCATTATCGCGCTGGTACTGCTCAAAATTCCCGCGTCTGCGGTTGTATTCGACGCACTCGGACAAGGCGTTTTCGCGATCCAGAAGGCGACGGATGCCGGTGCGCAGTTGTTGTTCGGCTATCTGGCCGGGGCCCCATCTCCCTTCGACATGACCAAGCCCGAGAACGGCTATGTCTTGGCGTTTCGGGTGTTCCCGATGATCCTGGTGCTTTCGGCCATCGTGAGACTGCTTTACCATTGGGGCGTCCTACAGCTTGTGGTGTCAGGTTTTGCCTACCTGCTGCGCCGCACGCTCGGCACCGGGGGGCCGCTGTCGACGGTGTCGGCCGCCAGCATCTTCCTCGGCATCATCGAGGCGCCGTTGATGATCAGGCCCTATCTCGCGGGCATGGGCCGCGGCGCTGTGTTCGCGACCATGTGCGTGTCCATGGCCACGGTCGCCGGAACGGTGATGGCGCTCTACGCGTCGATCCTGGCGCCTCTGGTTCCAGGTGCGGCAGGACATTTGCTGGCCGCTTCGATCATGAACGTGCCGGCGGCCTTGATGCTGTCGCGATTGATGGTGCCGCGCGGCTTCGAGGGCGGACCTGACGACGCGGCCATGTCGTTCGAGACCGAGAGCCGGTCGAGCATGGACGCCGTCGCCCAGGGCACGCTTGAAGGACTGAATCTTGTGGCGACCTGCATCGCCATGCTGATCGTTGTCGTGTCGCTGGTTGCGCTGACAAATGCGATCATCGCGCTGGCCGCGACCCCCTTCGGAGTAGCGGTGACCCTTCAGAGCATCCTCGGATCAGTGTGTGCGCCGCTGGCCTGGATGATCGGCATTCCCTGGTCGGAGGCCGGTACGGCCGGGGCGCTGTTGGGCCAGAAAGTGGTGTTGAACGAATTTCTGGCCTACCTCGAACTCGCGAAGACACCCGCCACCGAGTTGTCAGACCGCTCGCGGCTCATTCTGACCTATGCGATGTGCAGCTTTGCAAATCTCGGCTCCCTCGGGATACTGATGGGCGGCCTCGCCACCATGGTGCCTGACCGCCGCACCGAAATCGCCGAGCTGGCGCCTCGCTCGGTCTTGGTCGGCTTTCTGACGACGCTGTTGTCGGGATCGATCGTCGGGCTGATCAGCTGGGGTTGATGCGCCGTTCGCGGGTCCACGATAGCTTTGCCGTGGACTTATGGTGGTGATCGACGTCCGGACTGGGAGGGGACTTCAAAGCCACGCCGAATACAGATAAGCTCAGGCCATGCCTTGGAAAAAAATCTCTGAGTCGGTCGGAATGGTGGACCGCGGCGCGATGTGGAACGCACTCGACGGCCTTCGGTCGGCGTTGGGTTTGGACAGTCTTAGCCAGCCGAGGCCCGTGCGCCAACGGGTTGCCTTCACGATCGCATTCGTGGCGCTCGCGGCGAAGCTCTCCAAGGCCGATGGCGTTTCGGTCGCGGTTGAAAGCGAGGCGTTCGATCGCACGTTTCACGTGCCCGACGAGGAGCGCGAAAACGTCCATCGGCTTTTCGATCTTGCACGGCAGGACGTCGCAGGGTTCGAGTCTTATGCAGAAACCATTGGCGGCTTCCTGGAGGAAGATCCGGATCTGTTGAACGACGTGTTCGAATGCCTGTTCCATGTCGCATGTGCCGACGGCGTGTTGCATCTGGCGGAGGAGGCGTTCCTCAGAACGGTCGCCCAGAAGTTCGGCCTTGACGGTCCCGCGTTCGAGACGATCCGCAGCTATCATGTGCGCGACCCGGAGAGCCCCTACCACGTGCTCGGGCTGTCTCCCGATGCGACGGACGACGAACTCAAGGCGCGGCATCGGCAGCTCGTGGTCGAGAACCACCCGGATAAGCTTGCCGGCCGCGGCGTGCCGCCCGAGTTCGTCTGTCTCGCGACCCGCAAACTCGCGGTGATCAATGCGGCCTACGATAAGGTCAAGGCGCAACGTGGCGCGAAAGCGCCGGCCCTGTGAACGGACCGATGGCGCCATCACCGCTGCTGAGCCTGCCGGATAGCACGCTGGTGGTGGATCTGCATCCCTCGCCCAACATCGAGCTGCGCAAGTCGGGCTCGACACCAGACCTATTGCTGCTGCACTACACCGGCATGAGCTCGGCCCGCAAGGCCATCGAATGGCTTTCGCGGCCAGAAAGCAAAGTTTCGGCCCATTACGTTATCGACGTCGACGGCCGCATCACGCAGCTCGTTGCGGAAGACTTGCGCGCATGGCACGCGGGAGTCTCGAACTGGTCTGGGGAGACCGATATCAATTCCCTGTCGATTGGCATCGAGATACAAAATCCCGGACACGCTGACGGCTACGCGACGTTCGGAGCACGTCAAATGGCGGCGGTTGCCGCACTGTCGGCCGACATCGTCCGGCGTCGCCGGATCAAGCCCGTCCGGGTGCTGGCACATTCAGACGTGGCGCCGCTGCGGAAGATTGATCCGGGTGAGAAGTTCGATTGGCGGTGGCTGAACCTGCGGGGCGTGGGACACTGGGTGGAGCCACAACCCGTGGACGAGCTGGACGCGGGGCTCGCCGGCGGCGCTTCCGATCCCGCGGTTGCCGACATGCAGCGGATGCTACGGCACTATGGTTACGATTGCGACGGTCATGGCTTGCTCGATCCCAAGACCGAAGCCGTGGTGCGAGCGTTCCAGCGCCATTTCCGGCCAGCGCGCGTCGACGGCCGCATAGATCGCTCGTCCCGCGAAACGCTCGAACGCCTGATCGCATCCGCGCGGCGCGTGCCGGCGGCTTGAACCAGAACGAATCATTGGGCGCGACGTGTCGCTTGACGGCGCGCCGGCGCGGCCTCATGTGGTTGCTCATCAGCCGGTTGGACGGCCGCTGCCGGAGCCTTCGCGTTATGGCGAGCAAGCTCTGGTGGAGGAAAGTCCGGGCTCCACGGAGACACGGTGGCGGCTAACGGCCGCCGGGGGCGACCCCAGGGAAAGTGCAACAGAAAGCAAACCGCCACCTGGCCCTCAGGCCAGGAGGTAAGGGTGAAAGGGTGCGGTAAGAGCGCACCGCACGGCTGGCAACAGGCGTGGCATGGTAAACCCCACCGGGAGCAAGACCAAATAGGGGCGGCCGCAAGCATGCGGCAACGCATGGCTTCAAGCCCGTCTTCAGGCCCGCCGCCCGGGTTGGTTGCTCGAGGCGCGGAGCAATCCGCGTCCCAGATGAATGGCCGTCGCGAAGGGAAACCTTCAGACAGAACCCGGCTTACAGGCCGGCTGATACTTCTTTTGGTTGCCGCTTCGATTGTGCCGCGCGCCGGTCTGAAGTGGAGTGCGGGGGGCAGGCCTCGCCGTGTCTCGTTCTTGCCGGATTGAGGGCGCAGGTTTTGACGGAACGGCGTTACGAGGTGCGGTATGGCGGCTCCCCCGTTCGATCAGGCCAGGCTTCAGGAAACGTCACGCGGGCACGAGCGGCTGATGACCTTGCTCTGCCGGCGCATCGATGACGGCATGCTCGACGAGATCGCCGCCTGCGACTACGGAATGGATCAAGCCGAGCATTTTGCCGCGCTCAAACAAATCCGGGCCCGTGACCGGACGCCGGACCGCCCCTTGGTCCGGATGGCGTGGGTGCCGAAGGAAGTGCTGGAGTTGTTTCGCTGGTCGGAGTTCGGCGACAACCGGTCCAACCGCTGTCAGCGCTCGGAAGATGAATTCCACCTGATGCGGGCATTCTGCTGTGCGGCGCTTCTCGACGCCTATGTTGTGGCAGGGAACGCTGGGAACTTCGACGGCACCAATGCGACCGTGGTCCAACTGCTCGAAAGCATCGAAGCCGTGGGCACGGAGGCTGAGACTGAGACACCAGCGTTCATCGCCGGGATATTGACCAGACTGGCGAGCCATGAGCCGGAGCGCGCGTTCTTTATTGTGGCGCTGGTGTGGGCGCTGATCCGCGACGGCGTATCGACAGCCAATCGCAAACTCATCGCCGACCTCATCGATTGGGCAATCACCGAAGAAGCCGCGGTACGCGAGATGTGGCATGGCGGGGTCGGCATGCGGCCGGAACGCTGGTTGATCGGCACGACGCACTTCGACCTGCGCTGGAAGAAGTGGGAGGCGATCGGCCGCCGCCTCGGAGAGGAGGCCGCGTCAATCGAGGATGCCGGGTTCAGGTCGAAACTCGACGACCTCTCGATGCGCTTGACTGTCGATTGGACGTGAGGCTCGCTCCGCTGTCGAGGCCGTCTACTCCGCTGCTGCGGGTACAGTGGCTGGTGGCTTCTGGCGGCCCGTCGCGAGACCGCGGCACAATACATAGAACACCGGCGTGAAGATCAGTCCGAACAGCGTCACGCCAAGCATTCCGGAGAACACGGCAGTGCCTAGGGACTGGCGCATTTCCGCGCCGGCGCCCGACGCGATCACCAGCGGCACAACGCCGAGAATGAACGCGAGCGAGGTCATCAGGATCGGGCGCAATCGTGTGCGGGCGGCTTCCACCGCGGCCTCAAAGCGCGTCTTGCCCTGCTCCTCTGCCTGCTTTGCGAACTCGACGATCAGAATTGCGTTCTTCGCGGCAAGGCCGACGAGCACCACAAGGCCGATCTCGACCAGGATGTTGCGGTCGAGCCCGCGGAGATTGACGCCGATCATCGCAGCCAGAATGCACATCGGCACGATGAGGATGACGGCGAGCGGCAGCAGCCAGCTCTCATAGAGTGCTGCAAGCAGAAGAAAAACGAACACCACCGCAAGCCCAAAGGCCAAGGTCGCCGTATTGCCGGCGAGCTTTTCCTGGAGCGCGATTTCGGTCCATTCGAAACCAAATCCGGACGGCAGCACCTTCCCGGCGATACCCTCGATCGTGGCAATGCCCTGCCCGGACGAGAACCCGCGCGCGAGGCCCATCTGAACCTCCGCCGCTGGATAAAGGTTGTAGCGCGGCACGCGGTAGGCGCCTGTCGTGTCCGAGAACGTGGCGACAGCGCCGATCGGCACCATCTCTCCGGTGACGTTGCGGGTTTTCAGATTTGCGACGTCGCGCAGCGTCAGGCGATAGGGGTTGTCAGCCTGGGCGGTGACTCGGAACGTGCGGCCCAGGATATTGAAGTCGTTGACGAACGCCGAGCCCATGTACACCGACAACGTCTCGAACACGCGGCCAATAGGTACGCCCAGCCGCTCGGCCTTGGTGCGGTCGATGTCGGCGTAGATTTGCGGCGTGCGCGTGTTGAACAGAGTGAACGGCTGCACGAAGCCGGGGGTTCGCCCGGCCGTTCCGGCGACGGCCCATGTCGCGGCTTCAAGCGCGGAGAGCCCGCGGCCCGAGCGATCCTGCACGTAGCCTTTGAGGCCGCCGCCGGTGCCGATGCCAGGCACCGAAGGAGGTTCGAGCACGAACACGAAAGCCTCGCGCAGTTGGAACATCTGCATGCGCAGATCGCTGAGGATCTGGTCCTTGGTCAGCTTCTTTTTCAAGCGATCCTCGAAGTCTTCGAGGCGGACAAAGATTACGCCCGTGTTCGGCGCGTTGGTGAAGGTTGCGCCGTCGAAACCAACGAACGCGACCGCGGCCTTGACGCCAGGGCGGGTCAGGATGATGTCGGACGCGCGACGGACGACGGCGTCGGCACGGTCGAGTGTCGAGCCGGGCGGCAAAGAGAACGCCGCGATGAAATAGGCGCGGTCGAGCTGCGGCACGAGACCGGTCGGTGTCGAGACCAGCCGATCATATGTAACAAACAATAGTCCCGCGTACACGACCATGAGGATGGCGCCGATGCGCACCAGACGCGCTGTGAGCGCGCCATAGCTTTGGGAGAGCCACTCAAAGCCACGATTGAACCGATCGAAGAACCAGCGCAGTGGCGCACCGAGCGTGTGAAGCATGCCGTGCCGAGCGTGATCCTGGTGCTGAGTGTGCGGCTTTAGCAGCAATGCCGCCATGGCCGGCGAGAGCGTGAGCGAGACGATCGCCGAGATCGCCGTGGAGGCGGCGATCGTGATCGCGAACTGCCTGTAGAAAGAGCCTTGCAGACCGGTGATGAACGCGGTCGGAAGGAACACGGCGATGAGCACCAGTGAAATGGCAATGAGCGCCATTCCTACTTCATCCATTGTTTTGTAAGCGGCATCTCGAGGGCTCAGTCCCTCGGCAAGGTAGCGCTCGACATTCTCGACCACGACGATCGCGTCATCGACGACAATGCCGATCGCCAGCACGAGTCCGAATAGCGAGAGCGTATTGAACGATATGCCGAGGGCGGCCATCACGGCGAAGGTGCCAATCAGCGATACCGGTATGGCCATGATCGGGATGATCGCCGCGCGCCATGTCTGCAGGAACAAGATCACGACGATGACGACGAGCAGGACGGCTTCAAGGAGCGTCTTCACGACCTCGTCGATCGAGGATTGAATGAATTCAGTGGGATTATAGACGACGGAATAGCTGACGCCTGTGGGGAAATCCTTTTTCAGGCGGTCCATTTCCGCTTTTACGTTGGCCGCGGTGGCCAGGGCATTGGAGCCGGGGCGCTGGAAGATCACGAGCGCGGTGGCGGTCTTGTTGTTCAAGTACGCGTTGACAGTGTAATCCTGCGAGCCGAGTTCGACACGGGCGACGTCGCGAACACGCACCACCGAACCGTCCGGCTCGGCGCGAATGACGATGTCACCGAATTGTTCGGGTGCAGAGAGCCGTCCGAGCGTCTGGACCGACAGAGTGAATGCGCCGGGCGATGTGGCCGGGGCCTGGTTGATGGAGCCCGCGGCCACCTGGAGGTTCGCGGCCCGCATGGCGGCAACAACTTCGCTCGCCGTCAGTCCGCGTGCCGCGACGCGCGCAGGATCGAGCCAGACGCGCATCGAGTAGTCGCGCGCGCCGAAGATGTTGACGTTGCCGACGCCATCGATGCGCGCGAGAACGTCTTTCACATTCAACGTCGCATAGTTCGAAATGTACTGCTGGTCGCGGGTGCCGTCGGGTGACGTCATGTGCACGACCATCATCAGGTCGGGTGACGCCTTTCGCACCGAGATACCGAGTCTTCGAACATCTTCAGGCAATCGCGGCTCCGCGACGGCGACGCGGTTCTGAACCAGAACCTGGGCTTGATCGATATTGGTACCCGGCTTGAAAACGACGTTGATCGACAGCCGTCCGTCTCCGGTCGACTGCGAATTGATGTAGAGCATGTTGTCGACGCCGTTGATCTCCTGCTCGATCGGAGTCGCGACCGTCTCGGCAATGACCTGCGCCGATGCGCCGGGATAGGTGGCGACAACGTTGACCGTAGGCGGCGCGATTTCCGGGTACTCGGCGATCGGCAGCGCGCGCTGGGCGATGATGCCGAAGATGGTTATGATCAACGCCAGCACCGTGGCGAAGATCGGCCTGTCGATGAAGAAATGCGAGAAGCGCATGAATGAATCCAGACTTCGACTAACGGAGGGCGAGCCGCTTTGGCTCGGCGCGAGCGGCTGGCCGGCTAGTGTTCCGGCGCCGACATTTGATTCCCATTGCAACGCGCTCCAGATCAAATGTCGGCGCCGTAAGGAACACGAGCGAACCTATGATTCTAGTGTAGCTCAATTCGAATCAAACACGCCGATGGTTCCCGGTTGCGCGGTCACCTTGGCGCCCGGACGGACAGCGGGATTGGCGATGCCTTCGATGACGACGCGGTCGTCGGGCTTCAATCCGCCGCGCACGACTCGCAAGCCTTCGTAGATCGGTCCGAGTTCGAGCGGTGCTGCTTTCACCACATTGTCGGTGCCGACCACGAAGGCGATTTTTCGCGTCTGATCGGACACCACCGCGGCATCGGGAATGAGCAAGGCGTCGCTTTCTCCGCCGAACAGTTGCAGGCGCGCGAACAGCCCCGGTTGCAGAAGTTGATCCTTGTTGTCGATGATCGCGCGGCCTCGCAGTGTGCCTGAGCGTGGGTTCAACTGGTTGTCGACGAAGTTCATGCGGCCCTGGCGGGTCCATACCTTCTCGTCGGCGAGCCGGATGCGGACCGGGTTCGACACCTCGCGCGACGATGGCCGATCCCCACTCAGGAAAAGCCGCGAATACCTGAGGAAGTCGGTTTCCGAGACGTCGAACTCGAAGTGGATGGGGTCGAGCGAGACGATTGAGGTCATGATCGTGGCGCCCTGCTGCCCGCCCGTGACGAGGTTTCCGGCGTCGATCTTTTTGTCCGAGATTCGGCCCGAAATAGGCGCCCGGACTTCGGTCCATTCCAAATTGAGTTCGGCCGATTTAAGGGATGCCTCGGCAGACAACTGTTGAGCGCGCGTCACGGCCAGATTTGCCCGCCGCTGATCGAAATCTCGTTCCGTCACAGCGCCGCTTTTCACCAGCGGACGCGCGCGCTCGACCTCGTTCTCCGCGAGATCGACCTGAGCTTTCGTGCGGGCGATGTCAGCCTGTGCCGACTCTACGGCAATAAGGAACGGCCGAGGGTCGATCGTGAACAGCGGATCGCCTGCTTTCACGATCTGGCCATCCTTGAAATGCACGTGATTGATGAAGCCGGAAACGCGTGGTCGCACCTCGACGCTCGCGACGGCGACAAAGCGGCCGGAATATTCGTCCCACGTCGATATGCGCTTGGTGACGGGCGCCGCAACGGTGACGGGCGGTGCGGGGGGTGGACCGCCTTGCGCCAGCAACACATTGAAGAATGCGCCAGGGATCAGAAGTGCGAGCGTGAGCGCGGCAAAGCGAGATCCGCGAAAAGGAATGAACATGATGTCTCCTGCGAGGGCGGAGCATGAAAAAATCGTACCGCAGAAATCGACAAGCGATACGCACCATCGATCGAGGCGAGCCGCTCACGACATCCGTAACGGCCTTCAATCGATAGATCGGATTAATTGAACAATAATCCACTGCCGCGTCAAGGCTTCATCGCAACCACTGAGATTGGGCGGCTGCGGCGCGGTTGTGCACCCTGCTGCCTGTGTCCCGCCCGTCACGCTGCACTTCGAACCCTGTGCGCCCTGTGCAAATCCTTAAGGATCCATTGACGCCCATAAAATTCCATGCGATCCCATGAATGCCCGACCGCACCGGGCAGGGTTCGTGGCGCGGCGCCGGTTCGGAGAGAGGGCCCGGGCCAGAGCGACCGCCACGGCCCCGCCGGTGCATCGAGACCTGCCCGCACAAAAAATGCCCCGCCGGTGCGACTGACAGGAAGGGCCGGGCGGGGTTGTCGAGAATTTCAAAAGTCAAAGTGTCCAGGTTCGTTCGTGCGTCGAGGGAAACGAGAAGGGGATGGATCGCTTTGTCTCGACATTCACCAACAAGATCGACGCCAAAGGGCGGGTTTCCGTTCCGGCATCCTTCCGAGCCGTGCTCGAACGCGACGGGTTCGCCTCAGGCGATGTTCGCGGCATCTACTGCTACCCCTCGCTCGATGCTCCTGCGCTCGATGCAGGTGGCGAGAGACTTGCGAAAAAAATCGATGGGCTTCTCAGCGGCCTCCCGGACTATTCGGACGAGCGGGACGAACTCTCTGTCGCACTCTACGGCGACGTCCAGGTACTGTCGATCGACGGCGACGGCCGCATCGTGCTTCCTGAAGGCCTTCGCACGCACGCCGGTGTTTCTGGCAGCGTCACGTTTGTCGGACTTGGCGACAAGTTTCAGATCTGGGAGCCTGCCCGTTTCGAAGAGCGCCGCAAGCTTGCACGCGACAAGGTTCATCAGCATCGTCGCCTGTTCGGCGCGGGGAGGCCTCCGCCTTCGGGAGAGAGTGAAAGCGGCTGATGTCACGGTCGCCACGTCCGCTGCCGGTCGGCCATTGCCGGTGGAGACGGCTTCGCGGCCGCGGCATCACTGAGTAACCTTCGATCCGGGCAGGGGCGCGCAATCCTTCCCCTTCCCCTTCCCCTTCCCCGTCCCCTTCTCCTTGCCGAGCGTGGCCCGCTGAAGCATACCCGAACGATGCGCGACCCGTCGATTGCTCTCCTGCCTCAACATATTCCCGTCATGCTGGCGGAGGTGCTCGGCGCGTTGGCGCCAGCGGATGGGGAAATGCATATCGACGGCACGTTCGGAGCGGGTGGCTATTCGTGCGCGATCCTGCAGGCGGCCGATTGCCGGGTGCTGGCGTTTGATCGCGACATCACGGCGGTGCGCGCTGCGGCGCCGGTATGCGCTGCGTTTCCAAACCGGCTCAACGTCATCAACCAGCCGTTCTCGCGCATGGAGGAATTCGCCCGCATCGAGGTGACGCCGCACGGGACGCTTCCGGTCGAGGGGCCGTTCGCCGACGGCGTGGTGCTCGACATCGGCGTGTCGTCGATGCAGCTCGACCAGGCCGCGCGCGGGTTCTCGTTCATGCACGACGGTCCGCTCGACATGCGCATGTCGGCGGCCATCGACCCGATCGACGGCTCCGCGCTGGACGTCGGCGGGAGCGCCGCGGATTTTCTCAACTTCGCCGAAGAAGAGAAGATCGCCAACGTCATCTACACCTACGGCGAAGAGCACCGGTCGCGCGCTATCGCACGTGCTGTCGTCAAGGCCCGTCAGGTCGCGCCGCTCACCACCACACGGCAGCTCGCGGACCTCGTGCTGCGCGTGTTCCATGGCTGCAAGCCCGACGGCAAGCACCCGGCTACGCGGACGTTCCAGGCCTTGCGCATCCACGTGAACGACGAACTGGGAGAGCTGGTGGCCGGGCTCGCGGCCGCCGAGCGCATCCTGAAGCCGGGCGGGCGGCTGGTGGTGGTCAGCTTCCACAGCCTGGAGGACCGCATCGTGAAGCGGTTTCTCGCAAGCCGCTGCGGCAAGACGGCCCGCACGTCGCGGCATTTGCCCGAGCAATCGATAAAAAGCGAATTGCCGAGTTTCCGC
This sequence comes from Hyphomicrobium sp., assembly GCA_002928955.1. GTDB lineage: Bacteria > Pseudomonadota > Alphaproteobacteria > Rhizobiales > Hyphomicrobiaceae > JAKAML01. The sequence continues at coordinate 19,767 of PERT01000018.1, forward strand.
TTTGTTAACTTGCGTCCGTTAACACCTTCTCAAGGAGAATTGGTTCTGAACCCGCGCTCCAGATCGGCACGGCTCAGGGCTGCGATCAGAACCGACGCCCCGCCTCACGCCATCGACGAGGACGCGCTGGGTCTCGATCAGCCGCCGGTTTGACCGGCCCGAACCTTGGGAGTTTCAACATGCGTACCCTCATCGTTTCCGCCGCCTTCCTGGCACTCGCCAGCGCCTTCCTCCTCTACGGGCTCAACTACGACACCCGCCGCATCGAATCGAGCTTGCACTCGCTCGAACGCTCGACTGAAAAAGCCAAGAGCGATATCGCCATTCTGAAGGCGGAGCGGGCCCATCTGGCGCGTCCCGACCGGATCGAGCCGTTGGCCCGTGCGCAGGGATTGGTGCCAGCGGGACCCAGGCAGTTCGCCCAGTCGGGCGACACGGACCTGTTCGAAGACCGTGACCAAGTCCGGCCCGCAGCGCGCTGAGCGGATTCAAGATGAGCCGCGTCGGGTCAATGTCAAAGGATTCCAGACAGCCCCGATTGCGGCTCAGGTCCGCCGCCGCGGCACTCGGCGTCACGCTGGCGTTTCTGATTGTCGGCGCACAACTCGTCCGGCTCGCGGTGCGCGGCCAACAAGAGCTGACGACCACCATGTCACAGCCGGTGGCGACGAGTTTCGCTCGCCCAGATATCGTCGACCGCAACGGCCGGCTGCTGGCGACCGACCTGGAAGTACCCTCGCTGTACGCCGATCCGGGCCTGGTGCTCGACCGCGACGAGGTTGCGGAGAAGCTTGGCCACCTGTTGACGGAGCTGGACGAAGCCGAGGTGCGGCGGCAGCTTGCAGACCGGTCGCGGCGCTTCGTGTGGCTGCGACGCGGATTGCCGCCTGCCCTTGCACAAGCGGTACATGACCTCGGGCTCCCTGGCTTGGGCTTCCGCCGCGAACTGAAGCGCGTTTATCCGGCCGGCGGTCTTGCAGGTCACGCACTCGGTACGGTCAATGTCGACAACAAGGCCCTGGCCGGGCTCGAGCGCCACCTCGACGACGTGGTGGGTGTGGAAGCCGTGCATGGCGCCACGTTGTCTGATCGTGCGCCGCTGCGCACCTCGCTCGATCTCGGCGTGCAGCATTCGCTCGACGACGAGTTGCGCGCCGCGATGCGGCGCTACGGGGCCAAGGGTGCGACAGGCCTCGTGCTGGATGTCGAGACGGGCGAAATCCTGGCCGCGCAGTCGTTGCCGGGCGCCGATCCGGCACGGGCGGCGGAGTCCGTCGATCCCGCGCGCCCGGACAAGCTCATGGGCGGTGTCTACGAGCTCGGCTCGATCATGAAGATGGTCACGGTCGCCATGGCGCTGGATGGCGGCCGGGTGAAAACCGATTCGGTGCTCGACGTTCGCGAACCGCTGACGGCTGGCCGCTTTACGATCCGCGACCCGCATCCTGCTGGCCGGCCATTGACCGTGTCCGAGATTTTTGTCCGCTCATCGAATGTAGGCGCAGGGATGCTCGCGCTGGAAGCCGGTGCCGACCGTCAGAAGGCGTTTCTCACCCGGCTCGGGTTGACGGCTGGCATGAAGACCGAAGCCGGTCCGGTGGCCGTCCCCCTGGTGCCGGACCGCTGGGACCGGGCCGAGACGATCACGATTTCCTATGGCCATGGCGTGGCGGTGTCGCCTTTGCAATTCGCCGCCGCGGCGGCAGCGCTTGTGAATGGCGGCAGTCGCGTGCAGCCCACGTTTTTGAAACAGGCCAAGGGCGGCAAGCAGCAGCCGCCCGCTCCGAATTCACAGCTGATCTCGACCGAGACAAGCCGCGCGATGCGTGCTCTCATGCGGCTCAACGTGACCGACCCTCACGGTACCGGGCGTCGGGCCGACGCACCAGGATACCGGGTCGGCGGCAAGACCGGCACGGCCGAACTGCCCGATCGCGGCGGCTACAAGCAGACGGCCGTCATCAGCTCGTTCCTCGCCGCCTTCCCGATGGACGCGCCGCGATATGTCGTGCTGGTGATGCTGTTCGAGCCGAAGCCCGTCGCCGAGACCCGCGGCCAGGTGGCGGCAGGCGCGAATGCGGCGCCGACCGCCGGCCGGCTGATTGCCCGCATCGCACCGATGCTCGGGGTTTTGCCGCAGGGCGCGGCTCAACCGCTGGAAGACTCGAAAGAAACCGGTGAGCCGGGCGTCGCGGCGGAAGCCGCCACCAACGGCCAGTTTGACGGGGGCGGCGACGCCAAATATTAACGTCTCCGGTTCGCGCAGAGAATTCGCGCGTTTCCGATTGGACGAATTCGAGGCGCCATGCTGCTTTCCGATCTTCTCGGGCGTGACTTTTCTGCGCCGCCCGGCATGGACGCCATTTCCGTGACCGGCGTGACGGCCGACAGTCGGACAGTCGGGTTGGGATCGTTGTTCATTGCCCTGCCGGGGGGCAAGGCCGATGGCGCGAACTATGTGCCGCAAGCAATAGCCAAGGGCGCGGTAGCCGTTGTCGTCCGCCGAACCGCGGTGATCGACGTGCCGCCGGGAATAGCGCTGATCCGCGCGGACGATCCGCGGCGCGCCCTGGCGCTTATGGCATCGCGGTTCTACGCCGGGCAGCCGGAGTTTGCGGTCGCGGTCACCGGCACCAGCGGCAAAACGTCGGTTGCCGAATTCACCCGCCAGATCTTCAGAGCGCTCGGAAGGCGCAGTGCGTCGGTCGGCACCCTCGGTGTCGTCAGGCCGGATGGCAGCGGCTACGGTTCGCTGACCACGCCGGACCCGGTGACGCTCCACAAGACACTGGCGTCACTCAAGGGCGAAAAAGTGACGCACCTCGCGTTCGAAGCGTCGTCGCATGGGCTCGATCAGCGGCGGCTCGATGGTGTGCGGCTTTCGGCAGGAGCGTTCACCAACCTTGGCCGCGACCATATGGACTATCATGCAACGGTCGACGACTATTTCTCAGCCAAGATGCGCTTGTTCCGTACGCTGCTGGCGCCGGGGCAGCCCGCCGTGATCAATTCGAATGGCGCGTTCGCTTCCGAGGCGCGGGCTGTGGCGCTTGCGCGCGGACTCGACGTCCTGACGGTGGGCACAACGGGCGAAACTCTGCGGCTTGTTCGCGCCGTGCGGGATGGCTTCGCGCAGCGGCTGTCGATCATGCATTGCGGCAAGACCTACGACATCCGCTTGCCGCTGGTCGGCGCCTATCAGGTTGAGAATGCCCTGGTGGCTGCCGGGCTCGCGATCACGACAGGCGAGCCGGCCGATGGGGTGCTGGGTGCACTCGAAACGTTGATCGGCGTGCCGGGACGGCTCGAGATCGTCGCCGAGGCGCGCGGCGGGCTCGCGGTCGTCGACTACGCCCACAAGCCGGAGGCGCTGGTTGCCGTGCTCGATGCACTCAGGCCGTTTGCCACCGGCAGGCTGATCTGTGTGTTTGGCTGCGGCGGTGATCGCGACCGCGGCAAGCGGCCGGTGATGGGGCAGATCGCGATGGCCAATGCCGATGTGGTGATCGTCACCGACGACAATCCGCGCTCCGAGGTGCCGGCTCGGATCCGCGCCGAGATCCTGACCGCGGCATCCGGAGCCACCGAGATTGGTGATCGCGGCGAAGCGATTGCCGCGGCAGTGGCGATGATGCGTCCGGGTGATGTGGTGGTGGTGGCCGGCAAGGGTCACGAAACCGGCCAGATCATCGGCGACAGAACTTTGCCTTTCTCGGACCATGACGCGCTGCGATCGGCGCTCGAAAGGGCATGACGGCCATGGCCACACCACTCTGGACAATGCCTGATCTGCTTGCTGCGAGTGGGGCTCACGCGGATGGGGCGACCGTGGGCAGCGTCGATGGTGTGTCGATCGACACCCGTACGATCGCGGTTGCCGACCTGTTCGTGGCACTTGAGGATCAGCGCGACGGCCACGATTTCGTCGGAGCCGCTTTTGCCAAAGGCGCGGCCGCCGCACTCGTCAAGGACAGCTATGTGCGGGGTCCGGGTGATGGGCTGCTGCTCCGGGTCGCCAATCCCCTGTGTGCGCTCGAAGCCGTCGGCCGGGCAGCGCGGGCACGGCTTGCCGCCAACGCGCGGGTGATCGCGGTGACCGGCTCGGCCGGCAAGACCACGACCAAAGAGATGTTGCGGACGTGTTGCGCACGGCTGGGCGCCACCCATGCGTCTGAAAAATCCTATAACAATCAGTGGGGTGTGCCGCTGACCCTGGCCCGGATGCCGGTGGACACGCGGTTCGCGATTTTCGAGATCGGCATGAATCACGCGGGCGAAATCACGCCCTTGACCCGGATGGTCTGGCCGCACGTCGCAGTGATCACGACGGTGGCGGCAGCGCATCTCGAGCATTTCGGTACCGAAGAGGCGATCGCGGACGCGAAGGCCGAGATACTGCTCGGGCTCGAAACAGGCGGCACGGCTGTTCTCAACGCCGGCAACCGGCATATTGCACGGCTCATCTCCGCTGCGCGTGCGCGGCCCGGTGTTGCGTTGGTCACCTTCAATGGCCGACCGGACCAAGCCGAGGGCACAACCCGTGATGGGGCGAACGTTTGGCTGGCAAGGGCCCATCCTCACGGCGATCGCACGCTTGTCCATGCCGGTACATCGCGCGGCGACACGGGCTATCATTTTGAGGTCGGTGCGGTCGGCGACCACATGGTCGTGAACGCGCTGGCGGTGATCGCCGCACTCGAAGCGACCGGTGCCGACGTGGTGGACGCATTGAAGGCGCTCAAGACTTTCGGCGTTCCCCAGGGCCGCGGCGCGCGTAGCGTGATCCAGGTGGCGGGCGGGACGGCGCTGCTGATCGACGAAAGCTACAACGCCAACCCGGCCTCGATGCGGGCTGCGCTCGAAACGATGGCCCTGGCGCCCCGCGACACCCATCCACGACGCATTGCCGTGCTTGGCGAAATGCTGGAACTCGGTGCCGATGCGCCACGGTTGCACGTGAGCCTGAAGGAAGCCATTGACGCGGCCGGTGTTGATCTGGTCTTTGCGGCGGGGTCGAATATGCGGTTGCTCTACGAACAACTGCCACAATCTCAGCGCGGCGCATGGGCTGAGGCAGCAAGCGGGATCAGGGATGCTCTCTTGGCGGAAGTTCGGGACGGCGACGTGGTGATGGTGAAGGGTTCGAACGGCTCCAGGACATGGGCTCTGGTCGACGCACTGAAAAAGAACGGCGCGGCCTTGCCTGCGGGCGCGTGACGGGGACGGCAGGCAACGCCGTCGAGGGAGGGAGAACGAATGCTCTACGAGCTGGTGCAATTCAGTGACCAGATCGGCCCGCTGAACGTTTTCCGCTACATTACGTTTCGCACAGGCGGCGCGATCTTCACCGCACTCCTGTTCGTGATGTTGTTCGGGCCGGTGATGATCGACCTCCTTCGCGTCAAGCAGGGCAAGGGCCAGCCGATCCGAGAGGACGGGCCAAAGTCGCATTTTTCCAAAAAGGGCACGCCGACAATGGGCGGGCTAATGATCCTGGCCGGCGTGTCGGTCTCGACGCTGCTGTGGGCGAACCTGACCAACTTGTATGTCTGGATCGTGCTCGGCGTCACACTCGCTTACGGCGCGATCGGGTTCTACGACGACTACCTCAAGGTCACGAAGCGCACGACCGACGGCTTCTCCGGTCGGGTGCGGCTCGGTCTTGAGGTGCTGGTCGCCGCCATTGCCACCTACGCCATCATGAAATTGTCGATTCCCGAACTGTCGGGCAAACTGGCAGTACCGTTTTTCAAGACGCTGCTGATCGACCTGGGGCCGGCCTTCATCCTGATGGGCGTTCTGGTGATCGCTGGAGCCGGCAACTCGGTCAACCTCACCGACGGTCTCGATGGCCTGGCCATCGTGCCGGTGATGATTGCAGCGGCCACGTTCGGGCTTATTGCCTACCTCTCCGGCAACATCAAGTTCGCCCAATATCTGCAGATCCACTTCGTGCCCGGCACCGGCGAACTGGCCGTGATATGCGGCGCGCTGATCGGCGCTGGTCTCGGCTTTTTGTGGTTCAACGCGCCGCCGGCCATGATCTTCATGGGCGACACGGGGTCTCTGGCGCTGGGGGGTGCGCTGGGCTCGATCGCGGTTGCGGTCAAACACGAGTTCGTCCTGGCGATCGTCGGCGGGCTTTTCGTGCTCGAAACGCTGTCGGTGATCATCCAGGTCGTGTCTTTCAAGTTGACCGGCAAACGCGTATTTCGAATGGCGCCGCTGCATCATCACTTCGAACAGAAGGGCTGGCAGGAAAGCACGGTCGTGGTGCGGTTCTGGATTATCTCGGTGGTTCTGGCGCTGATCGGATTGGCCACCCTCAAGCTGCGTTGAATTCGATCGAGCGCGTGGTGAAGATTTCGCGTGACTGCGAACTTCGATCGCGGCAGGTTCATGGTGTGTTCTATTGATCGGGCGGGCTGCGGAGACTGCCATGGCCACCGATCAGCGGCTCGACCAGCGCATCACGACGGTCGAGACCAAGCCAGGTTCGAAGATCGATATGATCGAATCGAAGATCGACAAGCTCGATCAACGGATCAAGGGGTTGGTCCGCCAGGCGTCTGTGGGAATTCTGCTTGGCGGCCTGACGATCGGTGGAGTTCTGATCCGGCTCCAGAAGTGACACATGAACGAGCGTAGCACAGGCGTTGGCCGGATCGATTAAACTCGCATCATGATTCGCTGCACCACATTCTCCGGCAAGACGGTGGCGGTGTTCGGGCTCGGGGCCTCGGGCAACGCAACCGCGCGCGCCCTGCTGGACGGTGGCGCGGACGTCGCCGCCTGGGATGACAGCGCCGGCGGACGCGAGGGCGCCGCCAAACTCGGCATTCCGATCGTCGATCTTATGGCTGCGGACTGGAGCGAGTTCTCGGCGCTGGTGCTGGCTCCGGGTGTGCCGCTGACGCACCCGGAGCCGCATTGGACCGTCGAAAAGGCGGGAGCGGCGGGCATCGAAATCATCGGTGATGTCGAGCTGTTCTTTCGCGAGCGCGCAGCGCATTGCCCGCGCGCGCCGATCATCGCCATCACCGGCACCAACGGCAAATCGACGACCACGGCGCTCGTCGCGCATCTTCTTCGCGAACTCGGCCACAAGGTCGAAATGGGCGGCAATATCGGCAGGGCCGTGTTGACGCTCGCGCCGCCGGCGTCAGATACGGTCCATGTTCTGGAACTGTCGTCATTCCAGATCGATCTGACGCCGTCGCTCGCCCCGAGTGCGGGCGTCCTCATCAACATCACGCCCGACCACATCGATCGCCACGGCACGCTCGACCGCTATGCCGCCGTCAAGGAGCGGTTGGTCGTAGCGTCGGACGCAGCCTGCATTGGCGTCGACGACGCGATGACACGGGCGGTCGCCGAGCGGCGCATTGCGAGCGGGGGGGCTGTCTTTCCATTCACTTGCGGCAAAGGAGCAGCCGTCATCCCCAGGCTCTATGCGATCGGCACGACGCTGTTCGCGCACGAGACGGGCGGGGCTTATGCGTCGTCGATCGAACTCGCTTCGCTCGACGGTATCGGCACATTGCGGGGGCGCCACAACACGCAGAACGCGCTGGCCGCGCTGGCCGCGCTGCGTGCACTCCAGGACCAGCTGGACCGGCACGGGTCACCGATGAACGTGTGGCGGCCAGAGGCAATGCAAGCGGCGATTGCGCTCTATCCCGGTCTGCCGCACCGGATGGAAGAGGTCGGGCGTGCCGGCGCGGTGCTGTTCATCAACGACAGCAAGGCCACGAACGCCGATAGCACAGAGAAGGCGCTCGGCAGCTGGGAACGCGGAATCTTCTGGATACTCGGTGGAAAGGCCAAGGAGGGCGGCATCGGGCTGCTCGCCCCCTATTTTCCGCGTGTGTCGCAAGCATATCTGATCGGCGAATCGGCCGAAGTCTTCGCTGCGACACTCGCTGGCCGCGTGCCGTTCCAGCGGGCCGGAACGCTTGAGATCGCGGTCGCCGCGGCAGCGAGGGACGCGGCCCGATCCGGCGAGCGGGAACCCGTGGTGCTGCTGTCGCCGGCCTGCGCGTCTTACGACCAGTTCAAGAATTTCGAAGTGCGCGGCGATCGTTTCCGTGCGCTTGTCCAGGCGCTGATCGGGGTGCCGGATCGCTCATGAGGATATCGCGGACCGATCGCTCACGACTGTCGGAGTGGTGGTTCACGGTGGACCATATGCTGCTGGTCGCAATTCTCGCGCTCGTCGCCGCTGGCCTCGTGCTTTCGCTGGCCGCGAGCCCAGCCGTGGCCATCAAGAAGGGGTTCTCGACCTATCATTTCGTCGAGCGGCATGTCCTGTTCTCTGCCCTTGGCGTCGCAGTCGTGCTGTCGGTTTCTCTGCTCGACCCGAAAGACGTCCGGCGGCTGGCGCTCGGGGTATTCGTGGCGGCCTTCGCCGGCCTCGTAGCTGTTTATCTGACTGGCCGCGAGATCAACGGCGCAAGACGCTGGCTAGATCTCGGTGGGCATTCCCTGCAGCCTTCGGAGTTCATCAAGCCTGCCTTTGCTGTGCTCATGGCCTGGATTTTCGCGGAAGCACAGGCGCGCCGCGACATGCCCGCCATGTCCATGGCGATTGCCGGCCTTGTCGTGGTGGCCGGGCTTCTGGTCATGCAGCCCGACGTCGGCCAGACTCTCCTGGTGACGGCAGTGTGGGGCGTTCTCTATGTGCTTTCAGGGCAGCCGCTCGCGGGTGCTGCGTTGCTGACCGCGCTCGGTGCACTCGGTGGCGCGGCGGCCTATCTGTCGTTCCCGCATGTGCAGGCGCGTGTCGACCGCTACTTCGCCCCGGCGTCCGGCGAGAACGGCCAGATCGAGCGGGCGATGCAGTCGTTCGCGGAAGGCGGGTTCCTCGGCCGCGGACCGGGCGAAGGCACCATCAAGTCCGTGCTGCCGGATGCGCACACCGATTTCATCTTTGCAGTCGTCGCGGAGGAGTACGGCGTCCTCGCCTGCCTCGCCCTTCTGATGCTTTTCGGGTTCATTGTTCTGCGCGCTCTCCACCTCGCCGCCCGCGAGCTGGATGCCGCGATACGGCTGGCCATCCAGGGCCTCGCACTGCTGTTCGGCTTGCAGGCGCTGATCAACATGGGCGTCAATGTCGGGCTGTTGCCGGCGAAGGGCATGACGTTGCCCTTCATCTCGGCTGGCGGTTCTTCGACGCTGGCGGTATCGCTGACGCTCGGCATGATGGTCGCACTCGCGCGCCGTCGCCCGGATCACCAGCGCCTGAAAAAGCCGCGATTGAACGTGAGCATCGACGATCTCGAACGTGGGGGCCGGAAAGTACCGTGAGACAATCGTGAAAGACGACGCACGCGTAATCATGTTGGCAGCCGGAGGCACGGGCGGGCATTTGTTCCCCGCCTTCGCGCTGGCCGAAGAACTCGATCGGCGTGGCCGCATCGTCGACCTCGTCACCGACATGCGCGGCGACCGCTACGGTACAGGCTTTCCAGCCCGTACGATCCACAAGGTTCCTTCGGCGACCGCATCAGGCCGCGATCCGCTGACGCTGGCGCGGGCCGCCGTCACGTTGGCTCGCGGGGTGGCAGCGGCGCATACGCTGCTCGCCCAGGTCAGGCCGAGCGTCGTCGTCGGCTTCGGCGGTTATCCGACGTTCCCGCCGCTGTTGGCGGCTCGGATGCGCGGCATTCCGACCGCCATTCATGAGCAGAACGCGGTGCTCGGCCGCGCCAACCGGATGCTTGCCAAAAGGGTCGGCGCCATTGCCACGTCTTTCGAGCGCACCAAGCTTCTGGATGGCCCGCTGCTGGAAAAAGCGTCATATACCGGAAATCCGGTACGCGACGTGGTGATCCGTGCGTCGGCAATACCGTTCCGGCCGCCCGAACCGAACGGTCAGCTGCGGCTCGTCGTGTTCGGCGGCAGCCAAGGCGCGCGCTTCTTCTCTGATACTGTACCTGACGCACTGACGCGATTGCCCGCGCCGCTGCGGGCGAGGTTGGACGTCGTCCAGCAGACTCGCGTCGAGGATCTGGACCGGGTGCGGCAGGCCTATGCAGCGGCCGGAATTCAGGCGACCCTCGCGACGTTTTTCCGGGATCTTCCTGAGCGCATGGCCAATACCCATCTGGTGATCGGGCGTGCCGGCGCCTCGTCAGTCGCCGAATTGACCGTGATCGGTCGACCATCGATCCTGGTGCCCCTTCCGCATGCCCTCGACAACGACCAGTTGCAGAATGCGACGAGACTTGCCGAATCGGGCGGAGCTTGGTGTATCGAGCAGAAGGATTTGACGATCGATCGGCTTGGCGGCGAAATTGCGCGGCTGGCGGGGGCACCCTTGGAGTTGCAGCAAGCCGCGGCAGCGGCCAAACTTCAGGGGCGGCCCGACGCAGTGAAGCGGCTCTCCGATCTGGTTGAGACGCTGGCTGGAACGGGGGGGCTGGCTCGCTGACGAGTCCAAGGACAGGGTTCGATGACGTATCCGGTAGCCTCTCTCATGCGGGCGGATGCAAGGCGCGTTTTTGACATAATGCCGAGGGCCTAGAACTCCGAGGGAACTAACAGACCATGCAAATGCCCCGTGACACCGGGACTTTTCATATCATTGGCATCGGCGGCATCGGCATGAGCGCGATCGCCGAGATCCTGATGGCCAAAGGCTATACGGTCCAGGGTAGCGACCAGAAAGACAGCGCCAACGTGCGCCGGCTGAGGTCGAAGGGCGTGCGCGTGTTCATCGGCCATGATGCGGTCAATCTGATCGGCGCGCGCCAGGTGGTGATCTCGTCGGCGGTCAAGCGCGGCAATCCGGAGTTCGACGCGGCACGAGCCAAGGGGCTGCCGATCATCCGCCGCGCCGAGATGTTGGCCGAGCTTATGCGCCTCTATTCGACCGTGTCCGTCACCGGAACCCACGGCAAGACCACCACCACCTCTCTCGTCAGTCACATCTTTACCGAGGGCGGGCTCGACCCGACGGTGATCACAGGCGGCATTATCAACGCGTGGGGTACGAACGCGCGGCTTGGCCAGGGCCGGTGGATGATTGTCGAAGCCGACGAGTCGGACGGCACGTTCGTACGCCTGCCGACTGAGATCGGCATCGTCACCAACATTGATCCCGAGCACCTCGACTACTTCAAGACGGTCGAGAACATGCATCGCGAGTTCGAGGCGTTCTATCGATCGATCCCCTTCTATGGGCTCGCCGTGACCTGCATCGACCATCCGGTGGTGCGTGACATGATTGATCGGCTCGAACTGAGGCGCGACGGTCGGCCGCTGATCACGTACGGTACCCACGAGAATGCCGACATCGTGCTGCGAGGCATGCGTGTGGTCGGCTCTCGCACCGTGTTCGACGCCGATATCGGTGCCCGGTTGAAGGGTGGCGCCCGTGCTCTCCGCGGCTGGTCGGTGCCGATGCTCGGCACCCACAACGTGCTCAACGCTTTGGCGGCCATCGCTGTCGCGTCCGAGGCTGGGCTTCCGGATGCGGCGATCCGCGGCGGGCTCGCAAGCTTCTCGGGCGTCAAGCGACGTTTTCAGCCGACCGGCACCTGGAATGGCGTCGAGATCTACGACGACTACGGCCACCATCCGGTCGAGATCGCCGCGGTCCTGGCGGCGGCGCGGGCAGGAGCCAAGGGCGCTGTAATCGCCGTGGTCGAGCCGCATCGCTATTCCCGCGTTCGTGATCTCTTCGGGGAGTTCTGCGCCTGCTTCAAGGACGCCGACAGCGTGATCGTCGCGCCGCTCTACTCGGCGGGCGAAAGCGCCATCGAAGGGATCGATCAGCACGCGCTGGCCGAAGGCATCCGGTCGACGGGGCACCGTGCCGTGATCGCCATCGACAGTCCGCGCGACATCGTCGGGCTGATCCGGCGCTATGGCCGTCCCGGCGACATGGTGGTCTGCATGGGGGCAGGATCGTCGACCGAGTGGGCACACGCCCTGCCCGACTGGCTCGGCGCCGAGGCCGCTGAGTAGCACTGTGTTCTCCTCTCCCCATGCCAAGCGCAGGGGCATGGGGAGAAAAGGCCGCATAAGGGCCGGTCGCCGTCCAATGCTGCTTCTCCTCGACGGATGGACAAAGCGCGAGGTGCCGACGTGATGTTTCCGGATCGAACCAACGAATTGAAGGCGGCGCTGCCGGACCTGCGCGGGCGCCTCATGGCAAATGCGCCGTTACGGGACATCACATGGTTTCGTGTCGGTGGTGCCGCCCAGGTTCTCTTCACGCCGGCCGATGAAGCCGATCTCGCCTATTTTCTCAAGTCGATCGGGCCGGAATGGCCGGTCTTCGTCATCGGGCTCGGCTCGAACCTTCTGGTCCGCGACGGCGGCGTGAGGGGTATTGTCGTCCGCCTCGGCCGCGGCTTCGGCGAAATAAGGGCCGAGCCGGGACACCGGCTGCGCGTCGGTACGGTCGTGCCCGATGTGAAGGCTGCCCGAGCCGCGGCGGAGGCCGGGATCAAGGGTTTGGCCTTCTATCGCGGTATTCCGGGGTCGATCGGTGGCGCACTCAGAATGAACGCCGGCGCCCATGACCGCGAGACCAAGGACGTGCTGGTCGAGGCGCGCGCCATCGATCGTTTCGGCGATATCCACGTGCTCGCGAACGCCGACATGGGGTTCACCTACCGGCACTGTGGCGTATCACCCGAATGGATTTTCACTGAAGCGCTGTTCCAGGGTGAGCCCGGCGCGACCGCCGATATCGTGCGAGAAATGGAAGTGGTTGCCGATTACCGGGAGAAAAATCAGCCGATCAAGGAACGTACCGGCGGCTCGACATTCAAGAACCCTCCTGGCCACAGCGCCTGGAGGCTCGTTGACGCGGCGGGTTGCAGGGGCTTGCGCATCGGTGGTGCGAAGGTGTCCGAGATGCACTGCAACTTTCTGATCAACGATGCCGAGGCCTCGGGCGAGGATGTCGAGCGGCTTGGCGAGACGGTGCGCGCGCGCGTGAAAGACAGCTCGGGCGTGACACTCGAATGGGAGATTATCCGTTTGGGTGAGCCGCTTCCTGGACGCGAGAAGGGCGAGGCGCTGGCCGGCAAGGTGACGTCATGAGCAAGTTCGGTTCGCCACCACCGCGCACGTTCGGCCATGTTGCGGTTTTGAAGGGCGGGTTGTCGGCCGAGCGTGAGGTGAGCCTGAAATCGGGCGCCGCCGTTGCCGCTGCACTGGCGGGCGAAGGCTATCGGGTGACCGAAATCGATGTCGGCCGCGACATCGCGGGGCAACTGATGAACCTCAACCCGGACGTTTGCTTCAATGCGCTGCATGGCCGCTTTGGAGAGGATGGCTGCATGCAGGGTATCCTCGAAACGCTCGCCATCCCCTACACGCACTCGGGTGTGATGGCGTCGGCGCTGGCCATGCACAAGGAGCGTGCCAAGGCGGTCATGCGAATCGCAGGCGTTCCGGTTGCGAATGCCCGGCTTCTGACCCGGCACGAGGCGGCGACGAGGCATGCGATCGAGCCGCCGTACGTGGTCAAGCCGGTGGCCGAAGGTTCGAGCGTCGGCGTGGTGATCGTCGGGCCGGGCGCCAACCGTCCGCCGGATGCGATCGCGGCTGGTGGCGCTCCAGACGACCTGCTGATGGCCGAGCGCTATATCGGCGGCCGCGAGCTGACCGCGGCGGTTATCGGCGACGTTGTCACAGACGTGATCGAGATCGTGCCGAAAGCGGGCCTCGTGTTCTACGATTTCGAGGCCAAATACGCTCCCGGTGGATCTCGGCATCAGCTTCCGGCCGAACTTTCACCGAATGTTTACCAAATGATCCGGAAATACACATTGTTGGCGCATCAGGCGCTCGGCTGCCGGGGTGTGTCGCGCACGGATTTCCGTTTCGACGATACGGCGGGCGGTACGGGCGAGCTGATTTGTCTGGAAGTGAATACGCAACCGGGCATGACGGGAACATCCCTCGTGCCGGAACTTGCGGCATACGCGGGCTGGTCGTTCGGCGAGCTCGCGCGCTGGATCGTCGAGGATGCGAGTTGCAACAGGTCGGACGTGAGGTAGGGGATCGCCCGCGGATGCACTATGTGCCCGCGCAAGTCTATCGTGGCGTCGGTGAAACCGCCGTCCTGCCCTCGAGACCGGCCGAACCCGCCCCCCGGATTGACCGGCCATCGACGGCCAAAGGCATACGCCGCGAACGTTCGGCTCGGTCGCCGGCACGCGACGGATCGCGCCGTTCCTCCCGGTCACGATCCTGGGCTCGTATCCTGCGCGGGCGGGCGGCACTGGTCGCGGTCGCAATTTGCGGTGCGCTGGCCTTTACCACCGTCACTGATGGCGGCCGCACGGCGCGCGTGGTGTCTCCGCTACTCCCAGAGCTCGACGCCGTCCTTGGCTTGGCTGGGTTCGGCCTCGATCAAGTCGCTATCGCCGGCCACCGTTTCACGACCGACATCGACATTCTCGATGCACTCGACCTGCCGAATGCCCGCACATGGGCGCAATTCGACAGCGAACAAGCACGCATGCGCATCGAGCGGCTGCCATGGGTTGCAACGGCCACGTTGACCCGACGCTATCCTGGCCGGCTCGACGTCAAGGTGGTCGAGCGCAAGGCCGTGGCGGTCTGGCAGCACGGATCCCGAGAGACGCTGATCGATATCACGGGGCGAAACCTGTCGGACATCCGGCCGGGCACAGTCGCCGGTTTGCCGCGCTACCAAGGCGAAGGCGCCGACGTCGAGGCCGCCGCCCTCGCAGCCGTTGTCGCGCGCCACCCCGAAGTTCAGAGCCGGATGAAAGTCGCGGAACGCGTCGCCGGCAGGCGGTGGTCATTGCACCTCGACAATGGAACCACTTTGCACTTGCCACCAGACCGCGAGGCACTGGTTCTCGACGGCTTGCTGTCGCGCACGCGGCTGTTGCGGCTCGTTACCGAGCCGGGCCGGGTGGTCGATCTCAGGGCGCCGGGCCGCATCGCGATCCGATCGCAGTCTTCCGCCAGTGCTCTTTCCGCGAGCCCCCTCCAGGCGGTTGGGCGCCTCGTTAAGGCCGGGGAGTGATGCCGATGAGCACGACGACGACCAAGCACGGCGGCCCGACGAAGCACGGCCTTCATTATCGCGGCCCAACGGGTCGCGAGACGGCCGGCGCGATTGGAGTGCTCGATATCGGCACATCCAAGATCGCTTGTCTCATTGCCTCCATCGAGCCGCGCGGACCAGACCATGGCGGAGTACCCAAGGCCCGCGTTCTCGGTGTCGGCTATCAACGTTCTCGCGGGGTCAAGGCGGGTGTCATCACCGACCTCGATGAGGCCGAGGAGGCGGTGCGGGCCGCCGTTGGCCAGGCCGAGAGGATGGCTGGCTTGAACCTGAGCAGCGTGCTGGTCGCCGTCTCGTGCGGCCGGCTCAAGTCGCGCACCTACACGGCGAACGGCGACGTCGAAACAGGTGTCGTCGGCGATGGCGATGTTCAACGCGTGATGGACGGCGGCCGCGCCTACGCCGAGCGCGACGGCCGGACGCTTGTTCATCTCAACCGTCTCGGCTTCCGGCTCGATCGGGCGGCGCAGGTGCATGACCCACGTGGAATGGCCGCTCACACTCTGTCGGCCGACCTACACGCAGTGACCGCGGATGATGCAACCGTGCGCAACTTGATGATGGCGGTTGAGCGCTGCCACCTTGCGGTTGGGGGCCTCGTTGCTGCGCCATATTCCAGCGGTCTGGCCGCCACCACCGACGACGAGCGGCGGCTGGGCGTCACCTGTATCGACATCGGAGGTGGTGCTGCAACCCTGGCGGCGTTCGCCGAAGGCCACTTGATCTTTGTCGACGCCATTCCTGTTGGCGGCAATCATCTCACCTTCGATATTGCGCGGGCGTTGCAGACACCGGTTGCAGAAGCCGAGCGAATCAAAGCGCTTTATGGCACACTGGTTGAAGCGAATTCAGACGAGCACGAGTCGTTCGCCTACCCGTTGACCACCGAAGACGAGGGATCGTCGAACCGGGCGACGCGGGCACAACTTAGGAACATCATTCAGCCCCGCGTTTCCGGGCTGCTTGCCTTGATCGCAGAACGGCTGGATCGCAGTGGCATTCGCGGAGACGCGGTTTCACGGCTTGTTCTGACCGGCGGTACCAGCCAACTCGTCGGGTTGGCCAATGTGGCGGCGTCTACTCTCGGACGACGGGTGAGGGTCGCCGGAGTACCTCAAGTCGCCGGACTACCGGGCGGGGTCGCTAAACCGGCGTTTGCTGTCGCGGCCGGTTTGTTGGTCTCAGCCGCGCGTCCGGCAACTCGTTCGGTGGCCTTCATGGACAGATCGGGTTCGGACAGTGGATATCTGAAGCGCGTTGGTAACTGGTTGCGCGAGGGGTTCTGAGAGCGGCCTGGTGTTCCGCTTGTTCTGGTCCTGACATCTGCTTCCCGCCGCAGCGCGGTACGGAGCAAATGTCGGAACCGTAAGGAATGCGAGCAACTCTATAATTCTCGCGTAGCTTTTGCATTTGGGGTTTGGTGCCTGGACCAGCCGCGCGTAGGGACCAAACGTCAGCGACGCTACGCTAGGCCAAGACAAGGCCGAGACTGGCGCCTCGATCCAGCCGCAGCGGCGACGATCAGAGGCCCGGACTTTCTGGTGGCTTCGACGAACCGAGAGTGAAACGAGGGCCGCATGAGCATCAAGCTGCAGCTTCCGAAAATCCTGGATCTCAGGCCCCGATTGACGGTTGTCGGTGTCGGTGGCGCGGGCTGCAATGCCGTTAACAACATGATCGCTGCCGGCCTGACCGGTGTCGAATTCATCGTGGCCAACACGGATGCGCAGGCGCTCGCGGCCTCCAGCGCAGAGCAGCGAATCCAACTTGGCACCAATCTGACGGAAGGTCTCGGGGCCGGGTCCAAGCCTGAAATCGGCGAAGCTGCGGCCGAGGAAGCGATCGAGGAGATCCGCGCGCACGTGGCCGGATCGCATATGCTGTTCATCGCGGCCGGCATGGGGGGCGGCACCGGCACAGGTGCGGCGGCAGTCATTGCGCGCACGGCGAAGGAACTTGGCGTGCTGACGGTCGGTATCGTCACCAAGCCATTCCAGTTCGAGGGAACACGGCGGCAGCGAATCGCGGAAGCCGGCATCGCCGAGCTTAAAGCCAGTGTCGACACGCTCATTGTCATCCCGAACCAAAATCTATTCCGTATCGCCAACGACAAGACGACGTTCGCCGAAGCCTTCGTATTGGCTGATCAGGTGCTATATTCCGGTGTCGCTTGCATCGTCGACCTGATCGTGAAGGAAGGTCTCATCAATCTCGATTTCGCCGACGTGCGCACGATCATGAGTGGCATGGGCACGGCGATGATGGGCACCGGCGAGGCTGCGGGGGATCGTCGCGCGATCATGGCCGCTGAGGAAGCGATCGCCAATCCGCTCCTCGACGACATCACATTGAAGGGCGCCAAAGGCCTCTTGCTTTCCATCACGGGCGGTCGCGACCTTACACTCTACGAGGTCGACGAGGCCGCGAGCCGCGTGCGGCAAGAGGTCGATCCCGAAGCCAACATCATTGTTGGCGCAACCTTCGATGAAAGTCTGGGCGACCGGGTGCGGGTGTCGATTGTCGCGTCGGGCATGGCGCGAGCGGGCGGCGATGCCGGACGGTCTCAGTCGGCGGCCGATCAAGTTGCCTGGCCCAAGAAGCCGAGCGCCCAGCCGCCACCAGCGCAGAGCCCTTCGCAGCCGAACCCGCCGCAGGCCGTCCAGGCATCGGCTTCTCCCTACCCGGCATTACACCCGAGCACCGAGTCGCAATCGGCGCGCGCCGCGCGGCCTGATTCGCATCCGCAGGATCTGCAGCGCCGTCTTACGAACGCGATGCAGTCCGGCCCGCCCGGTGGCGCGGTCGTCCACCCGGTTTCCGAGCTCACGCGCGGAGAAGCCGCCCAGCCGTACCCTGGGGTTATGCCGCACAGGCATGATCCGCCGCGTCAGTCACCGGGGGGCGGCGGTCAGACTTGGCGCGCGCCGGGCAACGTGCTCATCGAGGAGGGCGCGATGCCACCCTATGCGGCTGACCATGCGGCGCTTGGTCCGGCCAGCGAAGTCTACGGCCGCGAACTTTCGGGTTCTGGCTACGATACGGGCATGCATCCCGATGACTTCGTCCCGGCACCATCGGCCGAAATCCGCCGCAAGTCGCCACGAATGCCCGATCTCGAGGAATTCCCGGTGGTCGGCCAGCGCGACTATCGGGCCAAGTCGGACGGATTGCCGCCGGTTCGCGGTACCAGCGATCCGTCACGGAGCGGATGGGGCGGACAGAGCGGACAGCCAGTTGGCCAGTCCATTGGCCGGAAGCCCGGGTTGCTGCAGAGGCTGACCGGCATGGGGCGTCGCGGCAACGACTTGGCAGCGGATTCGGATGCCCGTTCGGCGTATGGAGCCGCGGCCAGAGGCGCGGGAGCCGACGGGACCGGAGCAGGCGGGCGGGGTCGCCAGCCAGATGCGCAGAGGGCGGATCATCCCGATTCGGCCGCCAGCAAATCCACTCATGGCGTTGATCTTCCAGTGTTTTTCAATCGCGAGCTGAAGTAGGCGAAACGTCGCCGCTAACTGCCTCCAGGGGCCGAGTGTCGAATTGCAACACGCAGTAACAGAATGAAAGAAACCGTGATTTGTCCGGCTGGTGTGACCGAACTATCGTCTTTTTAACGAATGCAGTTTCGATTCGCTAAGTGGCTACTCCCGTTCCGCTATGAGAAGCGTTGAGTGCCGGATTTCAAGAGGCCAAAGCGACTCGATTTGACTGTATGTCGGGGGGTGAAGCAGGCTCGCCGGGGCTGGGAAAACTGGCGAGATTGCTGGGGCAGATATCGAGGGACGGCGAAACATGTCGAATCGCTTTATTGGCGCGCGGCAGACGACGGTTGCTCGCGAAATTGAATTGTCTGGCACGGGGGTGCACAGTGGAGCTCCAGTGTCGGTGATCCTGCACCCGGCAGATCCCGACACTGGACTCCGGTTTATCGTGACCAAGCGTGGTCGGGTCACGGCGGACATCCCAGCCAGTGTTCGCAACGTAAAGAACCTGACACTCTGCACCGTCATCGGTGATGACGCAGGCGTCACCATCAGCACAGTAGAGCATCTTCTGGCTGCTCTGAGAGGGCTCGCTGTCGATAACTGCTATATCGAGATCGACAGTAAAGAGCTCCCGATCATGGACGGTAGTTCCGCAGCATTCGTTGAAGCGATCGACGAGGTTGGGCTCAAGGAGCTCAACGCTTCACGTAAGTTTATCAAGGTTTTGAAGCCGGTTCGCGTGCAGGACGGAGATTGCTGGGGCGAGATCGCGCCGCACTCCGGGTTCCACCTCGACGTCGAGATCGACTTCAGCACCCCGGTGATTGGACGTCAGCGTCTGGCCTTCGAAATGAGCCCAGGCGTGTTCCGCCACGAAATTTCCCGCGCTCGCAC
Organism: Hyphomicrobium sp.; assembly: GCA_002928955.1. Classification (GTDB taxonomy): domain Bacteria; phylum Pseudomonadota; class Alphaproteobacteria; order Rhizobiales; family Hyphomicrobiaceae; genus JAKAML01. Next base: position 39,204 of record PERT01000018.1, read on the forward strand.
GTTCGGCTTCATGAGTGATGTTGAGCGGTTATGGAAGGCCGGACTGGCGCTGGGCGCCAACCTCAACAACACGATCGCCATCGGCGACGACAAGGTGATGAACCGAGAAGGCCTGCGCTATCCGCAGGAGTTCGTTCGTCACAAGATGCTTGATGCCGTGGGCGACCTGTCGCTCTCGGGACATCCGCTGCTGTGTTCGTTCCGCTCGGTGCGGGGTGGTCATCGTCTCAACGCCAGCGTCCTGCAGGCGCTGTTCGCTGACGCAACAGCTTGGACAGTCGTGCAGGCGCCGCGGGTTCGCGAAGGTTTGCCGATGGATCTCGGATATGGTGCCGCTGCTTCGGCCGGCGCCGCTGAATAGTGCGAACATCGATCCGGCAACTATTTGGCGATCAGTGGCGTTTCTCGTCCAGAGGGACGGCCCCCGAAAGCTGAAGTTGCGGGCAGCGTATCTGACGGGTTGGTTTGCGGCGTGCGTGATGCCCGATATCAACCACATTCTCCTGGTACCGATCTGGATGATTGGATAATCGGTTAGCTTGAACTGGGCATTCCGGGTTGCTCCAAGATGCGGTGGCAGTGCGGCGAGCGCGAAGGCACTGTTCGATCAATGCAAACCGTCCGATCAAGGCAAGAAGGCACGCGCATGATCCGCACATTTCCGCAAAGTCACGCTTTGCCTGTTCGACCGTCGAGAGCGGGTACGACTCGTTTTCTGGCGGGTGCTGCGATGGGGTTGTCGTTGATCGCGGCAGGTTGCGCATCAACCTCGGACGCAACAAGCGCTCTCAACCCTGATCCCCCGTCGAAGATGTTTGCCGAGGCTGACGCCCTGCTCAGCAAGGGCAAGTTCGATGACGCGGCAAAGAAATTCGAGGATCTTGATCGCGATCACCCCTACGCGCCCGAGGCCAGGCGAGCAATGGTGCTGGCGGCATTCGCCTATTACAAGGGCGGCAAGCTGCCCGAGGCGGTCGCTTCCGCGCGGCGTTACACCACTTTACACCCCGGTACAAAAGAAGCCGCCCTCGCGCACCACATCATTGCGCAGTCGCATTTCGACGAAATGCGGGGCCCCAATCGCGACCAGGGTGAAACCCGCAAGGCGTTGGCGGAACTCAAGACACTCAAGACCCGCTATCCGAACAGTCCCTACGCGAAGGACGCCGACAACAAGATCAAGATCACCGAGGATACGCTTGCCGCCGCGGAGATGGAGGTCGGGCGCTATTACTTGAAGAAAAAGCAGTACGTCGCTGCCATCAATCGCTTCAAGACGGTCGTCGCCGAGTACCAGACAACCGCCCACGTCGAAGAGTCCCTGATGCGCCTGACGGAAGCCTATATGGCGCTCGGTATCACCAACGAGGCTCAGAACGCAGCCGCCGTGCTTGGGCATAACTTCCCGGATTCGCGCTGGTACAAGGACGCCTATGCGCTTCTGCAGTCGGGGGGGCTCGCCCCTCGTGAGGATGGCGGATCGTGGATCGCCAAGACCTGGAAAAACTTCCCCAAGCTGACGCTCGGCGGCCCAGGTTAAGCGAGGAACGGGTTTTGAAGCGAGAGTGCGGTTGACTGCGCTTCCGCATCGTGCGGCATCTCTGATATCGTGCAGCTTTCGCTGGCGTGCGACGAGGGGATTACGCAGCCCGCCGGTATCATTTTTCCGGTTGTCGTACACTGCCTGCGCGCGCGATGTGTGGAGAACCACCAACTCATCGGCGAGCCGACGTGAACGATGAAGAATCTGGAACTTTCCACGAAGTCTGTCGATACCTTGAACGAGCCAGAGGCCGCGATCGAACTGGCGCGGCTCGCCGTCGAGATTGCGCGCCATGATGCGCTCTACTATCAGCACGATGCGCCCGAGATCCCGGATGCCGACTATGATGCACTGCGTCGGCGCAACGACGATATCGAGACGCGATTTCCGGCGCTGGTGCGTGCCGATACACCGGCGACCCGCGTTGGTACCGCTCCGAGCGACGGGTTCGGGAAGATCCGTCACGCGGTGCCGATGTTGTCGCTCGGAAATGCCTTCGCCAATGAAGATGTGGCAGAATTCGAGGCCCGGGTCAGGCGGTTCTTATCGTTGACGCCCGGCGATCCGCTCGCATTCACCGCCGAGCCGAAGATCGATGGCCTTTCGATTTCGATCCGCTACGAGAAGGGCGTGCTCGTCCAGGCAGCCACGCGCGGCGATGGCGCCGAGGGCGAGAATGTCACCCTCAACGTCAAGACCATTTCGCAGATCCCTCACAAGTTGTCAGGCCGCGACGTACCCGACGTGATCGACGTGCGCGGCGAAATCTATCTCGGGCACGACGATTTCGCGGTGTTGAACGCGGCGCAGGCGGCGGCCGGCGATAAGGTGTTCGCCAATCCGCGCAACGCCGCGGCCGGGTCGCTCCGACAGCTCGACAGCACGATCACCGCGTCGCGGCCGCTCAAGTTCTTTGCTTATGCCTGGGGCGAGGCGAGCAAGTTGCCGGCCGAGACACAGAGCGGTGTGGTTGCGGCCTTTGCGCGCTGGGGCCTGCCGACCAATCCGCAGGCCAATGTGTGCGCGAGCGCGGCTGAGTTGCTTGCGGCATATCGCGAAACCGGTGAACGGCGCGCGGCCCTCGGCTACGATATCGACGGCGTCGTCTACAAAGTCGACCGGCTCGACTATCAGCAACGGCTCGGTTTCGTCTCGCGGTCGCCCCGCTGGGCTATCGCCCACAAGTTCCCCGCCGAACAGGCCACGACGGTGTTGAACGCGATCGAGATCCAGGTTGGGCGCACGGGTGCCCTCACTCCGGTCGCCAAGCTCCAGCCCGTGAGCGTTGGCGGCGTCGTTGTGTCGAATGCGACATTGCACAACGAGGACGAGATTGCGCGCAAGGACGTGCGTGTTGGTGATACCGTGGTGGTGCAGCGGGCCGGCGACGTGATCCCGCAGGTAGTGCGCGTGATCCTCGAAAAACGACCACCCGACGCCGTGCGTTACGTTTTTCCGAGCGCGTGCCCGGTCTGCGGCAGTCATGCGGCGCGCGACCATGACGGGGGGAGCAGCACGGCGGATGTCGTGCGCCGCTGCTCTGGCGGGCTCATCTGCCCGGCGCAGGCCAAGGAGCGCTTGAAGCATTTCGTCTCCCGCAACGCCGTCGACATAGAGGGGCTCGGCGAGGAGAAGATCGAGGTGTTCTACGACGACGGCCGCATCATGCGGCCGGCCGACATCTACACGCTGCAAGCCCGCGACAGCCGCAGTCTCAAGCGGCTCAAGGATCAGAAAGGCTTTGGCGAGAAATCCGTCGAGAAACTTTGGAAGTCGATCGACGCGCGGCGCAAGGTCGCGCTCGACCGGTTCATTTTCGCGCTCGGTATCCGCCACGTGGGCGAGACCACGGCCAGGGATCTTGCAAAGTCACTCGGGACCATCGAGGCGTTCCAAGAGGCGGTGCGCGCAGCGGCCGCCGGGGGCCGGGAGAGCGAGGCGTATCGCGACCTCGACAACATCGAGGGTATTGGTCTGACCGTTGTCGACGCGCTGTCGGCATTCTTCTCCGAGCCGCACAACCTCGACGCGGTCGACGATCTTTTGAAGCACGTCACCATCGTGCCATTTGAGAGAATTCACGCCGTGCAATCCGCCGTGACCGGCAAGACGGTAGTATTCACCGGCACACTGGCCCAGATGTCGCGGCCGGAGGCCAAGGCCCAGGCCGAACGGCTTGGGGCTAAGGTTGCGGGCTCGGTCTCCAAGAAAACCGACTACGTGGTTGCAGGTGCAGATGCCGGCTCGAAGCTCGACAAGGCCCGCGACCTCGGCGTGGCGGTGCTGAGCGAAGACGAGTGGATTGCACTGATTTCGAGCACTTGAGCAGTAACGAACCGCGGCGATTTGTCTTGCCAACTCAGGCCTCCTCGCTTAAAAGGCTGCATCGGTTTTGGCCGGACAATCAGGCCGTTTCGCTTTGGCGCTGCCAAGCAGGCGCTTAGAATAATCCCCTTAATCGACTGAGCGAGATGTCGCGCGGCGCCAGCCGAACGCGTCTCATATGTATATCTGTCTTCGAAAGGAAATCCCCATGCAAATGGGCACTGTCAAGTTCTACAACGCCCAGAAGGGCTACGGCTTCATTCAGCCGGACAACGGCGGCAACGACGTTTTCGTGCACGCCACGGCGCTCGAGCGCGCCGGCATGCGCACGTTGAACGAGGGCCAGAAGGTTTCGTTCGACACCCAGCAGGATCGTCGCACCGGCAAGGTCGCCGTCGGCAACATCCAGGCCGCCTGAGAACTTGACGCCGGGGGCGTTAGCTCCTGACTTCACTGTGACACACTCAGCTGTTTTGCCTCGAATATTGGAGCCGCCCTCGCACCCCGCGGGCGGCTCCTCTCTTTTCAGCATCGCGGAAAGGGGTTCCCATGAGCGCTGCTGCGGCAATCGACCCCCGCGACGTATCCGAGTGTCAGTCATGCGGCGCGTGCTGCGGGCATTCGACTGCGTGGCCGCGCTTTTCGCTCGAATCCGACGACGAGCTCGCGCTCATTCCGGCGGCACTCGTCGCGGAAGACCTCTCCGGCATGCGTTGTGACGGCAACCGCTGCGCGGCACTCTCCGGCGAAATCGGCAAGGCGGTGACCTGCCGGGTCTATGCGGTCCGTCCCATCGTCTGCCGCGACTGCCTGCCGGGCGACGACGCCTGCCAAATGGCCCGCGCCGCGGCCGGCATGGGGAAGTGGGGCGAGCCAAGCGGCTAGGGATGCAGCAACCACGATATGGCCCGGTCAACCCGGCCATGGCGTGAGTGGAGGCTTTCGGAGCAACTCGTCAAATCCTGGCCGTGGCGGCGTCGAGCCAGGCGCGGGTTTCGCGGTCGACGAAGGGGCCGATCTCGGCTCGGACGCGGGCGTGGTAGTCGTTGAGCCAGTCACGTTCCGTGGGCGTGAGTAACTCCTTGACGACCAGCCGCCGGTCGAACGGCGCGAGCGTCAGCGTCTCGAACGCCATCGTGTCGCGATCGCCGCCGTCCGGTCTGGTCGGGCCGGTGACGAGGACGAGGTTCTCGATGCGGATGCCGTATTGCCCGTCCTTGTAGTAGCCGGGCTCGTTCGAGAGGATCATGCCGGGCTCGAGCCGTTCCATGCCGGCGCGGCTGATCGATTGGGGCCCCTCGTGTACCGAGAGGTAGCTCCCGACGCCGTGGCCGGTACCGTGGTCGTAGTCGAGCCCGCGCTCCCACAGCGCCCGCCGCGCGAAGGGGTCGAGATCGACGCCGCGCGTGCCCTTTGGGAACCGGGCCGTGGCGATGGCGATGTGACCCTTGAGGACCAGCGTGAAGCGCTCGCGCATTTCGGCGGTGGGCTTGCCGATGGCGATGGTGCGGGTGATGTCGGTGGTGCCGTCGTCGTACTGGCCGCCCGAGTCGAGCAGGAACAATTCGCCCCTCTGCAGCTTGCGGTTGGTCGCGGCCGTGACGCGATAGTGGACGATGGCGCCGTTGGGGCCGGAGCCGGAGATGGTGTCGAAGGAGATCTCCTTCAGCGCCTCGGTCTCGCGTCGCAACTCTTCGAGCTTCTGGACCGCGCCGATCTCGTCGACCCGGCCTTTCGGCGCCTCGGCATCGAGCCAGGCGAGGAAGCGCGTGATCGCCGCCCCATCGCGGACATGCGCCGCGCGCGCGCCCGCGATCTCGACCGTGTTCTTGACCGCCTTGAGCGCGACAATCGGATCGGAGCCGCGCGCCACCCGCGATTTGCCGCCGAGCCGCCGCTCGATCCAGTAGGCGGTCGAGGCGGGGTTGATGCGGACTTTCTTGGCTTGGGCCTTCAGCGCGTCGAGCCGCTCGGCCAGCGCGCCCGGCGGTGACAGCTTGGCGATGGGGGCGAGGTGCGCCTTGGCGGTTGGGCTGAGTTTCCTGGGCTCGACGAACAGCTCCGGCTTGCCGTTTGCTGGCACAATCGCGAAGGCGAGCACGACGGGTGTGTGCGGCACGTCGGATCCGCGGATGTTGAACAGCCACGCGATGCTGTCGGTCACCGTCAGCACCATGGCATCGTGGCCGTCGGCTTTCAGAATTTTCTGCACGGCGTCGATCTTGTCGGAGGCCGGGCGTCCGGCGAAGGCATCCGCGTGCGGCATCACAAGCCCGCCCGGCAGGTCGGGTCGGTCGCGGCCCCAAATCCGGTCGACAAGATTGCCGGTGACGGGTTTGAGCTTGATGCCCTTTTCGCTGAGGAAGGCGGCCGTGCGCTCGACTTGAGCGGCGGTCAACAACCACGGATCGAAGCCGACGGTCGCGCCGGAAGCCAGCGCTCCGCGCATCCACTCGGTCAAGTTGCCCGGCAGTTCGACGATCTCGATTGCACGGGTGTCGACTTGCGCGCGCGACTGAACCCGGTAGCGCCCATCGACGAACAGCGCGGCTCGTTCAAGGCCGATGACAGCGTTGCCCGCCGAACCCGTGAAGCCGGTGAGCCACGCCAGCCGCTCGGCCGAGGGCGGCACATATTCACCCTGGTGCTCGTCGGCGCGGGGCACGATGTACGCGTCGAGTTTCAACTTGGCGAGTGCGGAGCGCAAATCGCGGATCCGGTGCGAGGCTGCCGCGCCTGCCGCGGGTGTGTCGAAGGTCTGGAACATGAGCCTTGCAAGGATGCCGGTTGGGCGACCACCGAACGAGTCGCGCGTTGATCAAAGTATGACCACCGTTTGGCAGCAGTGGTCAAATGTTCCGAATCATGCGCGCGCTGCAGGGCTGAGCTGCCCCATCGCGCCTACCGCTTTTGCGGGCTGCCGCATATGTTCTGGATCAATTGCTTCGCGCCGACATGCCGGGAACCGGCGGCGGCCGGGCGCCTCGAAACGAGGGTTGATTTGATCATGAGCACACTCCTTTGGCCCGCTCGCGCGGGAACAACGTCGCACGCTTCGACACCTCGCGGTACGATGCGGGATCGCCAGCCGGCAGGCTTCAGTCTTTCGGCACTCTTCCTTGCCTTCTCCCAGAGCTACTTCGATTGGCGCGCGCGCCGTGCCGAGCCCTACGTGAACGCGCTGCTGGCGCGCCATAGCGACGAGCGGCTCATGGGGCTTGGATACACGCGCGATGACATCGCTCGCATCCGGTCGACGGCGCACAACGTTCCGTCCGCTTGGATGTAAGCCTAGTGGCCTGTCGCGCCTAAATCGCTGTGCCAGCCGCACGCGTCGACGATTTAGGCCCGACATGAAGGCCACTAGCTATATCATTGGGTTAGTGGGGCGTTCATCGCGCCTTAATTGACGACCACGATGCCCCACCCACCAGTCAATTAAGGCGCGACGCCCCACTAGTGTAACGATTCCGGCATTTGCTTCCCGTCGCAGCACCGTCGAGAGCAAATGTCGGAACCATGAGGAACACTAGCAAGCTTATGATACTATTGTAGTTTTTGCATATAACATTTAGCTTCGAGCCACGCCGCGAGTGGGTACCAAACGTCAGATGCAAAAGCTACACTAGAGCGAAGACAACCGCCGGGTCCCGGGCCGCTGTCCGGCCAGGACCCGCTTGTTGTTCCCATCAACCAACCTCACCATTCAATTGCGGCCAACTGTCCGTTTCCGGCTGTCGCATGGGAGCTTTTTCGACCATGACTGCGAATATTTTGACGGCATCGCACGCGTTTCTGATCGGTGGGCATTCGACGGATCGCCATAACGGCACCCTCGCCGTCGGTCCCGCAACGGTCGACGCAAAGACATTCCAATCACCGGCCATTTCGAGTCGCGATCGGGCCAAGCTCGCCGAACTCGACGAGCGCCTGCTGGTCGACCTCGGAATCGCGCTCGATGAAGTTCCGTCGATCCGCGCGGGCGTGTCCTTCACACCCCGCGCCTGGGCCGGGCGCCGCTAGCCTGTTTGGCTTTCACGAACGCTGTTCGCTTCATCGTCAACGTCGACCACCCGGTGTCGCGGGTGTGAGATTGGAGTGCGAAACCGTGCGCGGTATAGGCTGCGACGACAGTTGGTGCTTGAGGTGTCAGCAGGCCGGACAACACGAGTGATCCGCCGTTGGCGCAGATCCGCGCGATGGCGCCGGAAAGCGCAATCAGCGGTCCCGCGAGTATGTTTGCCACAACCAGATCGAACGGCTGACGGTTCAGGATCAACGGATGTGCGAGGCCGTCTGCGCAGGCGACCCGCACCTGCCTGCTCGCCGAATTGAACTTCATGTTGGCAGCGGCGACGATAACCGACTGCGCGTCGATATCGGTTGCCAGAATTCTGGCGGCCGGCAACGCCCGCGTTATGCCGATGGCTAGAACGCCTGATCCGCACCCGAGATCGAGAACGTTGCGGAACGACGTGCGGCGCGTCAAGCGGTCGATTGCGGTCAGACAGCCGTGCGTCGTCGCGTGATGAGCTGTGCCAAAGGCCTCGCCGGCATCGATCAGGATGGCGTTGGGCCCGCGCGGAACCCGGTGCCGGTCGTGGCTGCCGTGTATCGTGAAACGGCCAGCCGAGACTGGCGGCAATGCGGCTTGCGAAAGGGCCACCCAGTTGAGATCCGGGATCTGCTCGGCCACCAACAGCGGAAGGCCGTCACCAAACAACAACGCCAGCGCGCCATTGAGCGCGTCGACGTCTTTCTCCTCGGGAAAGTACGCGTCGACGCGCCACGATTCCGGGCCAGCCTCGAACATCGTCAAAGCTTCAGGTGGCGGATCGATCAGATCTTGCAGGGCACCAGCGAGCGTGCGCGCCGCGTTCCGGTTGGATGAGACGGCGGTCAGTTTGGTCTGAGCCATAGGGGTTGGTGGTTCTTCTGGTTTGACCGCTGACGGCACGTGCAGCCCTAGTGTAGCGCATCTGACGTTTGGTCGCCACTCGGGGCTGCCTCGAAACCAAACGCCAGATGCGCTACACTAGCGCGCATGCTCTGCCCGCTTACGCAGGCCCCGCTTGGGCGACGGGGCTCGCGCCGTTCAATCCGTCGAACTCAAAACCTTCGGCGCTGACTGGGTCTGGCAAGTCGTCCAGGAAACGGTCCCACTTCTCGTCGAGGTGGGCCGCGGCCTGGCGCGGCGGGAGTACCTGGAGCGTGCCGTCAGCGGCCTCGGCTACAAGGCCGTCTCGTATGAGACGCTTTAGCGCGTCCTCGAGATCGAAGTTCACCTGCACGCCGAAGCTCGAATAAAGGTACTGCTCGATTGCCGCGTCGATGGCTGGAAGATCGCGCCGGCTGGCCTTCTCCTTGAGCAGCACTGTATAGAGCAGCATCTCCTCCTTTACGTCTTCCTCGGCCGCGCGGTCGGCGATTTTCAACATCACGCCCCGGTTGTCGGCCATCGAGTGGAAGTAGAGGTTCTGGGCCATGATCACCATGTAGCGCTGCTTCTGGTTGGTGAAGTTCATGGCCTGCCGGAACGCGATCGCGCCGAGTCCCAAGGCTGCTCCCGCGGCAGCGATGGGGTTGGATGCAACAAGCGCGAGCTTGCCGGCCGCACCCACCGCACCCATGCCGAGACCGCCGGTCGCCGTCGCACCAAGCTTGAGCTTGTCCATAAGGCGGAACTTGACCTGCGTGTTCGGGAACACCATCTCGATGTCGCTACGCGGGATGTTCTTGAAGAGCTTCATGTAGATGTTGCCCTCCTTGACCTGCGGCGGCAGCAGGGCCCTGAACCTGTTCACGCGCGTCTCTGCTTCTCCGCGGGTGATCTTCTCTTTGGCCATGATCTCGCGCACGCGAGCTTCGACGGGCTTGAGCTTGAAAAGCAGGAACAGCCGCTGGAAGATCGGCACCACGAACTCCTCCTTGCGGAGGAATTTCCGGAGGCTGCGGCGCTCCTTCTTCTCGGTGCTCGCTCCGCGGTAAAAAATGAGACACTCTTCGAATGCGCCAAAGTCGACGTGAAGGTCGAGGCCATAATGCGTATCGCGGGTCATGATCAGCTCGACGTCGGTCGGATCGATGCGACGATAGTTGGCCTGTTCCAGTATCGCCGTCATCTGCCCGGTGACGCGCTTTTGCATCACCAGCCGCTCGGCATCGGTGAACGTGCGCGTAAGCAACAGATCGGTGTCGGGATTGAACGGCTCGTAGGTCTGCTCGAGTTCGAGCAGATCGGCGCTGTACTGCTGCTGCCTCCAGTAATCGAGAAAGCGGAAAAAGCGCCGCACATGTTGAGCATCGCCGGCTGCCCAGGCACTCGGGACGGTGAGCCGGTCCATCAGTGCGAACCGGGTGACGGGGATGAATTTTTCATTCGTATTGTCGGCGTCGAGTTTCAGCACCGCGTCCACGGCCTTGGCTTCGGCGGCGATCTGGGCTGATTTTGCCGGGCCGCCCTCAGGGACGCCCGTGGCCCCGGATGTTGCCGTTCGGTTCCCGGCAACAGCATTTGATCCGTTGCTCGCCAAGGTCATCGCTCCACTCCCATTACGGTCCCAATCGACCAAGTTTATCGGCAAAGGGGCATGGTAGTCCCATTTCGTCCCCGCCCTTATTCTTCCAGCCCGATTGTTTAAGGCGGAAAAGCGCTCTTTGTCGAGAATAGTGCCCGATTGGATCAGTATTTTGACTGCCCAATCTGATTTGCGAGGGCGAAACGGCGCCTTGTCATTTTCGGCCGGATCTGCGCTCGACCCTCGACCGGCCGCCGACTATGGTTTCTGCGATTGTCTGTCCCTTCGGGGACATGGTTCAAGGTTGCGGTGGTCGCTTCCCGGGATTGTGGCGGCTGTCGGACGGGAACAAGGGAACATTCATGACGGAGCACGACGCGTCGAAGACTGGCGAACCCAAGTCAGACCAATCCCATTCATACGCGCCCACGTTCGTCGACTTGACCGACGCCGAGCGGATGCTTTTGGAATTGGTCACCGCCGGCGGCATGGCCGAAATGAACCGGCAGGTGATCCGTGCCGTCGTGTTGCGCGATCTGATCCTCGAGGCGCGACCGGGCTGGACCGTACCGCACGCCGGTATCCGGCTATCGCGGGTGATCGTCGATGGTTGTCTCGACCTTGAGGGCTGCAACCTCACCAAGCCGCTCTTGGTTTGGCATTCCCGCTTCCAAGGGGGCGGCGATCGTGGCGCCATACTGATCCGCGACGCAAAAATAAAGCGGCTGGGCATCCATTCGTCGACAGTTGAAGGCTCTATCGTCGCCGACCGGGCGCAAGTCGAAAGCGGGATTTTTCTGGGCGGCGGCATGGTGAAGGGCGTGCTGCAGGTCCGCGGCGCGGACATCACCGGCGCACTCGCGATCGAAGGTACCGAGATCGGCGACGGCAAGTCGGCTCTCCTCGCGGCGGGTTTGAAGCTGTCGGGGCCGCTCATCCTGCGCCGGGCCAGGATCAAGGGCGAAGTCGCGTTTCCGCGGGCGCTGCTCGAGGCCGGCATTTATGCCGAGGACGCCGCCATCGTCTGCGACGCGACCGCCATCAACGGCGAGAGCGCGCGCATCGCCGGGGACATCCTGCTCGACCGGGCCGATATTGCCGGCGCGCTCAAGCTTTCCAATGCCCGCATCGGTGGGCGGGTTGCGGCCGACGGGTTGTCGATCACCGCGGTCCCCGATGCGATTCTGGCCGGTGGACTCAACGTCTCGCAGGGAATGAGTCTGGCGGGCGCTAAGGTAACCGGATCGGTCTGGCTCGAGGGTGCGGAAATTGGCAAAATGTTCCGTGCCGAGGGCCTCGAAATCCAAGGCGGCCAGACGGCGATCGTTGCGGACGTCATCCGTATCGGCGGCAACTGGGATCTCGCGCGCTCGCGGCTGGTGGGCCAGGTCAATCTGCCGGGCGCGGACATACACGGTCAACTGCGGCTCACCGAAGCACGGGTTTATGGCACCGATCTCGCCATTCGCGGTGACGGCGCGCGCATCCGCGGCGGATGTTTCATGTCGCGCGCGATCGTGTTCGGTTTGGTCCGCTTTCCGGCATCTGAGATCGGCAATCAATTCCGGCTGCGGGGGGCGACGCTTAGGGTCGACCGTGGTGCCGCGTTGTTCGCGAGCGGTTCGGACTTTGGCCGTGATGTCGAGCTTAACGGTGGGTTCCAGTCGGTCGGCGCGGTCGTGCTCGACCAGGTCAAGATCCGCGGACTGCTCGATCTTAAGGAAAGCCGCATCGTCAGCGTGGCTCTCACGCAGGCGACCCCGCAGGCCATCGCCGCCCGACGCGCGCGCGAAGGACATCACGAAGGCCTCGACGAGCGCGCGCTGAGCCTGATCGATGCTGAGATCGATCGCCTCGAAATGCCGGAGAAGGCCGAGCAGCGACCATGCGGCATCGTCGATCTGACACGGGCGCACGTGGGTTCGTTCGAAGACTATGCAGCCTCTTGGCCACCATCGTCCACCCTGCGGCCGAAGTCGGCCGACGGCCGTGACATCGATCATCTCGTGCTCGACGGTTTCACCTACGAGCACCTTGCCAATCCATCGGGCGCCGGTGGAATGCGCGGCCGTCATGCCCACAACGAGGACCGGGTCGGCGAGCGCCGCATCGAATGGCTGCAGGGCCAGCAGCGCTGCGATGTGGACGACCATTTCAAGCCGCAGGCCTGGGTGCACCTCGGCGAGCGGCTGGTCGCGCAGGGTTACCACGACGATGCGCGCACGGTTGCCGTAGCCCGCAGGCGGCGCGAGACCAAAAGCCACGCAGCGACCTTCGGCCAGCGGTTACAGGGACGCATCCTCGATGTCTTTGCTCTTTATGGGTACAACCCGTGGCGGACGGTGCTGTGGATGGCGGTGATGGTCGTTGCATTCGCGGCCGTATTCGCGACAGCGCACAGGTTCTGCCAGCGCGACGGCTGCCTGGACGAAAGCGTATTCGTGGTTTCGAACCGCGACGCCTACACTCAAGAGAGCTTTTACCGGGGCTACCCCGAGTTTCACGCCCTAGCCTACTCGTTCGACGTGTTTGTACCGTTCGTGGCGTTCGGCTACGAGGACCACTGGCGCCCGAATGTAAACTGGGGTCCGTTTGCCGAAGTGCCCATCCCGGACGTGAGCGCGTTCCTGCGCGGAAAACCTCTCGCCGACTACAAGGTCTCGCTCGAAAAAAGCCGCACTGTAACGTTGACGTTCGGCGGTATACTGTACGTTCTCGTCGTAATCGAAATGTTGCTCGGCCTGGTGTTGACGTCGCTCGCAATTACGGGCTTCACTGGTCTTCTCAGGAATGAAAACTGAGCAGAATTTCCGCAGCGCGATAGCGGTTGAGGTCGTCCTGCTGGGGGGAAGTTGCCGAATTCGCCACAGTGGCGCCGTTGTTCCGGTGGACACCGGCTGTCGCGGGATCTGGGGCGAGCATGGGGGCCTTGCGTGGTGCGTCGCCATTTCTATGGGCAGTTTATACTGGTTTGGGTCCTGTGCTGGGCGACGTTCGCGGCCCTTGCGCCGGCCAGGGCCACAGCCCTCGAATTCGTGACCATGCCGTTCGACTGCAGCGTCGACGGCCCGCGCATCATACTGAAACCTTCCGAGCCGCGCGGCTACGCGATCCAGGGCGGCCGCGAAGAGCGGCAAGTGACGACCTGCAAGAACACCAATGGCAACGACTGCCGCACGCTCAAGGCGCACCGTTTCCAGATTCTATGTGGCGGACGCCGGGTATCCTGGATGCGCGTGGTCGCGGCGGTCCCTTCTACCCTGGAGCGTGATATCTGGATTGATGCCGGGCGCCTGCATCTCGGGTTGGAGCGGAAAGGGCGCGAATCCGGTTGCCGTATAGGGTCGCGCGTACGGGCTCGCCGGAGCGGGCTGGATGATGGTCCCGATAGTTACTTCGAGCCGCCGCTCGCCGAATGCCTGCCCTGGGATCGCAACAGCGGCGTTTCGCATATCGTACTTCCAGCGGGGTTTGCGCCGCTCGGCGACATTGGCGCGCGTATTCGGTCGGGGCCGCAGGCTTCGGCTGTTGAAGCGACCCGGTCGTCTCCGTCGGCGCCGTTGATACCAACGCCAACGCCAACGCCAACACCAGCACCAGCACCAATGGCACCCGTGCCGTCGTCGCCGCAGGCGTCAGTAAGCCAGACAATTTCCGCCGACCCTGCGGAAAGCCAAAGCCCGTTGACGCCAGTGCTACATACCAAGGTCCAGCAAGCGCGGGTCGCGTCAGCAGACGTCATTGTCGAGCCGCTGTCACAGTCGACATCGATCCCGGCCGTTCTGACGGTGGCCGACGCGTCGCGGTCTTGGGTGACGCTCGTCCGCCCCGAGCCGGCTTCGGCCGAGCCGGTCTTCGCGTCGCGATCTCCGTCGCTTACCGTGTGGCTGATGGCGCTGATGCTCGCTGCGATGATGGCGATGTTCGCCCGAACCCTGCTCAAGCGTGGTCTCGTGCGGCCACGGCTCGCTTCGACGGCAGATCCGCGCAACGGTCAAGACGGAAAGGCCCGGTCCGACGGCGACGTACCCGGTGGTGGTAGCGGCCTCGGTGGCGGGTTGGGTCAGGATGTGCGGGATGCACTCCGCAAGGCTGCCTCCGGTTTCGGCGCGAGCACCGCTCCGCCGCGGCCTGCCGAGACCAGCCTCGCGAATGCCGCCGCGTCTGTGTCGGCCCTCATCGAGCAGGCCAACGGATCATTGGGATTGTTGAGCAGCGCGCCGCCACTGCGAGAGGTGTTGGAGCAAGAAATCGGCGTCATCCAGCAACGGCTGGCCATCGTGAAGGCACAGGCGAGCGACGGGCCCGAGGCCGCTCACAAGGCCGCGCCTGCATTCCGGACCCTGGTGCGTGATCTCGAACGCGTCCGGCGTATTTCCGAAAGCGCTGCCTTGAGCTTCTCAGCCGATCACAGCACGGTTCGGCTGCCGCGGAACAAGAGCGAGGCCTATGGTGTTCTTGGCGTCAACGCCGAAATCGGTGACGCCACGCTCAAGAAGCTGGTTGATGCGCTGCGCGTATGCTGGCATCCGGATCTTGCGAAGAACGCCGCCGACCTCGCGCTACGCGAGGAACGCATCAAGATCATCAATGTCGCGTGGGATCTGATCAACGGCAGGCGAGCGCCGAGCTGACCGGCGCCGCCTGCGGTTTAAATCGCGGCGTGCTTCAGGAATGGAACGCGGGCAGTGGGGAAACCATGGGCTCGCGGGCCTTCTCCGGGATCGTGCGATCGCTCATCTTGCGCGCGCGGCCGTCGAATGACGCGCCAGGCTCGATCGAAAGCGTGCGGCTCATGATATCGCCTTCGACGTCGGCACTGGCGCGCAGCATCACGCTGGTCGCCTCGATCGATCCCTGTACTTTGCCATAGACGTCGACCGCTTCAGCAGCAATCGCGCCGGTGATGGTCGCCTCGCTGCCGACGATCAGCTTCTTGCCGTGCAGATCCGCTTGGATGTTGCCATTGACGCGCAAGAGCCCCTTGCAGCGAATGGTGATCGACTGGCCCTCGATCGACAAATCGCTGCCGATGACCGATTCGACAAGCGCGGGTTCGGGTCTGGGGTCGGAGGGCGTCGTTCTCAAGTCGGCCGTATCGGCAGCAAACGACGGAGAACGCTTCTCGACTTGGACGGGTTCGAACGGCTTCGGCTCGGGCTTGCGATTGAACACCATAAACAACTCCCTCAGGTCAATGACGCCGACAATTCAAAGAAACATTCGGCAGTGAGCTCGCTCGAGATGGTAGAAATTTGTTGTTCTAAAAATAGATATAATCGCGCGGTTAATTCGCGGCGTTAATGGCAGAGGCGCTGGCGTCGGGCGTTCGGTCGGTCTTTGGGTTCGGCTGCACCATTCTTCTAGTGTTCCGGCGCCGACATATGATTCCCGTTGCAACGCGCTCCAGATCAAATGTCGGCGCCTAAGGAACACTAGCAAACCTATGATTCTAGTGTAGCTTTTGCATCTGGCGTTTGGTTTCGAG
>PERT01000019.1 GCA_002928955.1 Hyphomicrobium sp.
GGTTCCCATCGCAACGCGCTCCAGATCAAATGTCGGCGCCGTAAGGAACACTAGCAACTCCATGATTCTAGTGTAGCTTTTGCATCTGGCGTTTGGTTTCGAGTCCAGCCCCGAGCGGGGACCAAACGTCAGATGCGCTACACTAGTGGGGCGTCGCGCCTTAATTGACTGGTGGGTGGGGCATCGTGGGCGTCAATTAAGGCGCGATGAACGCCCCACTAACGCAATGATATGGCTAGTGGCCTTCATGTCGGGCCTAAATCGTCGACGCGTGCGGCTGGAACAGCGATTTAGGCGCGACAGGCCACTAGTCAGCCGGGGCCACCCTTGTTTGCCAATACGCGCCCAGCCACCGCGTCGAGCTTGGCCACGAGCTTCGGATCGCGCGACTCGGGCGCCGTGATCAGCGCGACCTCAAGCGCGGTATCCGAGCCGATCGGGCACTTCGGATGCTGCTTCGGGAAATCGCGGGCCAGCCGCACCACGAGCCGCTGCGCCTTCTCGGTGTTGCCCTTCATGACCGCGATGACGGACGCCACGTCGACGTGAGCATGCTCCTCGTGCCAGCAATCGTAGTCGGTGACCATGGCGACGACGGCGTAACAAATCTCGGCCTCGCGCGCGAGCTTGGCCTCCGGCATGTTGGTCATGCCGATCACCGAGCAGCCCCAGCTGCGATAGAGGTTCGATTCCGCCCGCGTCGAGAACTGCGGGCCTTCCATCACGATGTACGTGCCGCCGCGCGTGACGTCGATCTTCTCGGCCCTGGCCGCCGCCTCGGCCGCATCGACCAACAGCGGCGAGACCGGATCTGCGACCGAAACATGGGCTATGAGGCCGTTGCCGAAGAACGACTTCTCGCGCGCGAACGTGCGGTCGATGAACTGGTCGACGAGCACGAAATGTCCGGGCGGATATTCTTCCTTGAGCGAGCCGCAGGCCGAGATCGAAACGAGATCGGTGACGCCAGCGCGCTTCATGACGTCGATGTTGGCGCGGTAATTGATGCCTGAAGGCGAGATCTTGTGGCCCCGCCCATGGCGCGGCAGAAAGCGGATCGGCAGACCGTCGATCTCGGCGAACAGCACTTGGTCCGACGGCTCGCCCCAGGGGCTCGTCACCGTCTCCCAACGCGACTTCTCGAGCCCCGGCAGATTGTAGAACCCGCTGCCGCCGATGATGCCAAGCACCGATTGTGTCATCGCCATCTGTCCCTTTGTGCCCGCAACGCTAAGAGCTTTCCTATTTCGCGCGGACGGAATAAGCCCGACGGTGGCCAGATTGGCTAGGAGATTTTTCGCTTTTTCAGCGCCACGCCGCGCAGTTCTCGCAACGCGAGCAACAGCTCGCTGGTCACCCAGGTCCGCGACAGCACGCTTTCAGTCAACAAATCGCGGCGCAGAACGCGTTCGATCCACGCGAGTGCCCGCGCCTGCTCCCACCTTGTGCCGCTCGGGAAAGCCTTCACGGTCGCGATCAGGCTCCAAGGCAGCCGCAGATGCCGCGTCCCATCGATAGCCATCTCGCCTGCCTTGCGCTGGATATAGCCGTCGGAACTGTCGGATTCCTCAGCCGTCAGGACCCGGGTATCGAGCGTCTTCATCCACAGCCGGTTGACTTGCGTGAGCTCGTCTTCCCGGCTGAACTGGTGGAGCACGAACAGAACATGGCCGGCAGCACCGATTGCCTGGATCTTCGTGTGATAGCTCGGGTAGTCGTACCAGTGCGCCTCGCCCGCAACGCGCGTCTTTTTCAACCAGCGCACCCCGCGCTGAATGGCCGCCGTGGCCGCCGCGATCGTCTTCTCGTCGCCCTGCAGTCCGGCTTTGCCGCGCGCCACGTACTTCTCAAGGCCGAGCAGCGCCCAGGCCGTGGCGTACGTCGAAGCATGACGGTCGTTCGGCAGCGACGGATAGATTGGCCACCAGCCATCCTCGGATTGATTGGCGAGCAGGAAACCGACCGCCGGCTCGGGCACCGACAGGTTGACTTGCCCTAGGCTGTAAAGCACCCAGCCGCTGACCCCGATGTGTTCTGGCTTGTCGCCCAGCTCGTGCCAACACCCGCAGGCCGTATCCATCGTTTTGAGAACGAAGTTCTCGATGACGGGCTTGTTCAGCTCCACGAGTCCCGCCGTGGCGACCGTCATTTGCGCCACCGTCCACGGAACGAAGCCGGTCGCAGCCGTCCATTTCGAGTTTTTGAGCTCGTAAGCCATGTGATCGGCGATCTGCTTGATCATCCGGTCGAGATTGGCCTCGGCTTCGGCCGACAACGGCATCTCACCAGGCGCCGCACTGCCGAGCCGGTGGTACGCCTGCGCCTGCCCGACTCGATTGGTGAACTCATCAGGATTGCGGATCAAGTCCTGCGCGGCAAAGCTAATGGCGCCCGCCACGCCCAGCGTCATGACGCGGCCGATCCAGGACAATTTCAATAGAAAGCTGAGCACGCTGGTCAGTACGCCGCCGGAACTCGCTTGATCACTGTTCACGATGCCGTCCCCAAAACAAATCAGCCAGCAGCGGCAATAGCATGTGACGGCTGCGGCCGGACGATGGAACAGCTTGAAAGGGGCGGAGTCAATGTCTGGAGAGCACCAGTCGGATGGGCCTGCAAGGCCGTTGGCCGGATTCTGGCACGCCGCCCCAATCGACCCATCGTTCGATCATCGCCCACGGAATTCAATTGGCGAGTGTGGCGCAATTCCAACGCCGCGAGGGAGTCGACGTTGGCTGTCCAAGTTCGGTCTCAATAGCGTGGTGGCACGATCACGGCCGAACCTCGGCGACGACGATTGGATGTGGTGGTTCGGAAGAGGCAAGTTTACTCGGGGGTTTCGATGCGGAAGCATAACGACGGGCACGTGGTTTTTTCGGGTCTGAGAATGGTTTTCGGGGCAGGGTTTGCAATTTCGGCTGGTCTGGCCATCACGCCGGCTCAAGCCCTCGAAGATAAGCCCGGTGAGAAGGACGCACTGAGAACTTGCGAGCAGAAGCTTTGCGAGGTGGTGCTCAAGAAGGAGGCGGCAGGTGGCGACATCGCCTGCGAGGTCGGGAAGACCTGGGCACAGAACAAACTCAAAGAAGGCAGCGAGAAGCGCAAACTGTCGTGGGCATTCGGCGACGCGCGTTGCGGCGTAAACTTCACGCTCCCCCGGGAAACCATGCTGTCGGCATTGTCGAAGCCCACGCATACGCTCGAATTCAAGCCCGAGACCGCCAAGTGCGAGATCGAACGCGAGAAGGAAGTGACCACCGTCAGCGTAACGCTCCAGCCGAAGATCGCCTTCAAGGACGGCAAGGCCGACAAGGTGTGGCTCAACGTCACCACGATCGACGCCCCCACGGTCATCAAGGGTGCGATCTGGACGGCGGCGCAGATCGAGGACACGTTCGGTGTGTTCCATGCCGAACTGATCGGTGAAATCAACGAACTCGTTCACGAGAAGTGCGCCAAGAAATACGGCGCCAAGTAAGCCAGTCCGCGGCGCGCGAAGTGTCGCGCGCCGCTTTGAAATGGCGTTGGATCGCCCTGGATCACCTGGGTAACGGCACGCCGACGGTTTCAAACAGGGACTTCTGGCGCTTGGCCACGCTGTCGATCTGGAAGCCTTCGATCGTCTCGTTGAACAGCTTGTACCAGTTGAGCTTGGCGTCGAGGTGAAGGAACACGCCGCCGAGCCCGATTGCAGCCCGGTCCATGAACACGAACTCGCGCGGAATGGTGACCGGCCCCTTCTCCTTCAGGATCTTGTGCACCGAGAACGCCTCGTGGCGGCCATACTCTCCGGGCGCGACCTCGTCCGCCACCGTGCGCTCGCGGTCGTCGAGCAGAGGGCCGTAGATGAACTTGGCCCATATGGTCATCGCATCGATCAGTTCGTTGGTCAGCCCCTTGAAGCCCCAATTCGTGTAGGCGTGGACCACAAGTTCGCGATTGCCAGTCAACAGGCCGGTGTAAAGGTCGATTACGCCTTGAATGAACGGCACGGGGAACGTTCGGATGCATCCGTAGTCGAGCAGGTTGATGCCCGCCGCATGGCCGTCGCGCTCGAAAATCGTGTAGTTGCCGAGGTGCGGGTCACCATGGATCACACCGAAGTGGCTGAACGGATACCACCAGGCGCGGAACATGGCGCGCGCGATCTCATTGCGGTCTTCGAGCGAAGCGGTCTTGTAGTCGAGCAGCTTGCGACCCTCGAGCCAAGAGAGCGTCAGCAGCCGTTTGGTCGACAGCGCGGCGATGATATCCGGCACGCGGATACGGCTGTCGTCCTTGAAGATCGAGCCATAAAGCCTCGTGTGACGCGCTTCGAGGTCGTAGTCGAGTTCTTCCCTGAGACGGTCGGCGATCTCCTTCAGCATTTCCGTGGTGTCGACGCCGGGCGACATCCGCGCGTGGATGCCGAAAACGATCTTCAGCTGGTTGACGTCGGCCTCGACCGCCGACTGCATGTCGGGATACTGGAGTTTGCACGCGAGTTTCCGCCCGTCGTGGCCGGTCGCTCGGTGGACTTGGCCGAGTGACGCAGAGGCCGCAGCCGCCGGTTCGAAATCACGGAAACGTTCAATCCATCCGGGGCCAAGTTCGGCCATCATCCGCCGCTTGACGAAGGCAGGCCCCATGGCCGGCGCCTGGCTCTGCAACTGAGCCAGCTCGCGGGCGTACTCCTTTGGCAGCGCCTCCGGGATCGTCGACAGCAGTTGCGCGACCTTCATCATCGGGCCCTTGAGTCCACCGAGTGCGGCGGCAAGGTCAGCCGCGTTTTTTGTCTGATCACCCGCGATGCCGAACAGCCGCTGGCCAGCGACCTTGGCCGCCACCGAGCCCACGTTCGTGCCGACCCGCATGTAACGGTTGGCGCGAGCCGAGAAGCGGTTTTCCTCGTTCTGTGACACGGGTGCGATGTCCTCGATTGGTGGCGGTGTCAACGGCTGGAGCCGCCGGGAACCCGCGGGAGTAGTATCTGTGAGATCACTACGCAGCACGAATGTCGCGGATCATTGACGCCAGCCGGGCGCCGGGCGTGAAAATCGCTAAACTGCCTTACATCAAAAAGTGCGGGACGAAATACAAAATGAAAGAAGGTTCCGCACCGGTGCCCGGCGGGGATGGCGCCAGGATGGGGGACGGCAACAGGCCCAATCCCATGATGCGCGCCGTCTGCGCGCTTGGCATCGCCGAGATCATCGCCTGGGGCACCACATTCTATGCCCTCGGCGTGCTCGGACGTCCGATAGCTGCTGAAACGGGGTGGAGCCAGAGCCTCGTGTTCGGCGGCATGACGGTGGCGCTTCTCACATCGAGCGTCGTTTCGACGTGGATCGGCCAGTTGATCGACCGCTATGGCGCGCGGCCGGTGATGGTGCTCGGACTGTTGCTTTGCGCGCTTGGTCTGTCGCTGGTTGCCGTCGCCCGGCACGAGTGGGCTTATCTGGCGAGTTGGGTAGTGCTCGGCCCGGCCATGCGGATGAGTCTCTACGATGCCGCCTTCGCGGCTCTGGTGCAGGTCGCGCCCACGCGAGGCCGCCGCGCAATCTCCTACCTCACGCTGTTCGGCGGTCTCGCGTCCACGGTGTTCTGGCCGATCGGACATTGGCTGAATGGCGCGATCGGCTGGCGCGAAACTTTGCTGGTGTTCGCCGGCCTCAACCTTTTCGTCGCTGCACCGCTGACGTGGTGGGGTCTCGCGACGCGGGAGCCGGAGGCGGCCGATGCCCCTCCTGGAACCATGCCGCCAGCGACGAACCCGGATCACGACCAGCCGCCATTGACAGGGTCGGCGCGGCTCGTCGCCGTCGTGCTGTTCGGTTCGGTTTTGGCGTCGAATTCGTTCGTGTTCGGCGCGCTGTCGGCGCATCTGGTGTCGGTCTTGCAGGCGTCGGGATTGGCGTTGGGTGCTGCCGTGGCGCTCGCGTCACTCAAGGGTGTTGCTCAGGTCGGGGGGCGCTTTTGGGAGCTGTGCTTCGCGCAAGGAATAAGCCCGGTCGGCCTTGGCCGGTTCGCTATCGTGCTGCTGCCTCTTTCATTTGCAGTTCTGATGTTTCTCGGCAGCAGCTATGAGACCGCGCTGGCGTTCACACTGCTGCTCGGGGTCTCGAACGGCCTTGTCACGATCGTGCGCGGCGCCGTTCCGCTCGCGCTGTTCGGCCGTGACGGTTACGGGACCATGATCGGCATTCTTGCGACGCCGCAGCTCTTCATGAACGCGGTGTCGCCGTTCGTGTTCGCGGCGATCGTCGACACATTCGGCTCACGCGCCGGACTGTGGGTGCTGATGGGCGCGTCGCTGTTCTCGATCATTGCCATGGAAGTCACCGCGCGTTGGGTCGCCCATGTGCGCGGCAGGCCGCTCGGGACCTAACCCGACGTCCCCGTCAAATCGAGACCTGTGTTCCAACCTCGACCACGCGGTCGGTCGGGATCTTGAAATATGTCGTCGCATCCTGCGCGGAACGCGCGAGCCCCATGAACAACTGGCGCTCGAAATGATAAAGCTCTGAATTCAGCGTCGGCCTGATCGAACGCCGCGACAAGAAGAACGATGTGCCCCCCATATCGATGTTGAGATCCTTGCGTTTGCAGTGTTCGAAGATTTTCGGAATGCTCGGTGTTTCCATGAAGCCGTAGCGCGCGATGACCCGAACGAACGTGTCGGATGGCCGATCGATCACGATCCGCTCATGCCGCTGGACCCGCGGCGTATCTTCGGTGCGAATGGAAAGAATGATGTTCCGTTCGTGAATGACGCGGTTGTGTTTCAGGTTGTGCATCAGTGCGACGGGCGCTGCATCGGGATCGCCGGTCAAGAATATGGCGGTGCCGGGAACGCGGGTCGGTGGTTTGGCCTCGAGCTTGCGCAGTAGCCAAGGCAAGTCCGCTTCCATCGTCCGACTGTTCCTGGAGAGCTGCTTGGTGCCGCGCACCCAGGTGAACATGATCGTCGCAAGGAACATGGCCAGCATCAGCGGCACCCAGCCGCCCTCCAGCACCTTGAGCATGTTGGCGATGAAGAAGATCTGCTCGATGAGCAGCAGTGGGAGCATGATCGCGGCGGCCTTCCACAAGCTCCAACCCCAGACTTTCCAGACCACGAAAAATGCGATCACCGATGTGATGATCATATCTGCGGTGACGGCCACACCGTAGGCGGAAGCAAGATTGCTGGAGGTCTTGAACACGACGACCAGGATGAGCACGCCGATCAAAAGAAGCCAATTGACTCCGGGCATGTAGATCTGGCCACTCATGCTCTCTGAGGTGTGCGTGATCGCAAGCCGAGGCAGAAGTCCCAGCTGGATTGCCTGCCGGGTCAGCGAGAACGCGCCGGTGATCACGGCCTGGCTGGCAATCACCGTCGCCAGGGTCGCCAGCAAAACCATGGGGATCAGCGCCCATTCTGGATAAAGCCCGAAAAACGGGTTCTCGATGGCGGTGGGCTCGGCCAGGACCAGCGCTCCCTGTCCGAGGTAATTGAACGCCAGCGCCGGGAACACCAACCCGAACCATGCGGCCTGGATCGGCTTGCGGCCGAAGTGTCCCAGATCGGCGTAAAGCGCTTCGGCTCCAGTCACGGCCAGGAAAACGAGGCCCAGCACGGTCAGTCCGACCAGCCCGTTGCTTGCGGCAAAGGCGATCCCGTAAACAGGATTGAACGCGGCGAGCACGCTGGGCTCTTTGATCATCTGGGCCAGGCCGCCCAGTCCCATGGCCAAAAACCACACAACGGTGATCGGCCCGAATAGCCGGGCGACCTTTTCCGTGCCGCGAGCCTGCATCCAGAACAGCCCGAAGATAATGACGATCGAAATCGGGAGGACGGCCTTGGCGAAACCAGGATGAACGAGCTTCAAGCCCTCGACCGCCGAGATCACCGAGATCGCCGGTGTGATTACGGCATCGCCGTAGAAGAAGGCCGCACCTGAAACGGCCAGCGTCATGAGCAGTGGTGCACTCTGTGGCGCGGCCTTCTGCGCCAGTGCCATCAGTGCGAACGTACCTCCCTCGCCCTTGTTGTCGGCGCGCAGCAGAATCCATACGTACTTGAGCGTGACGATCAGAACGAGCACCCAGAGGATCAGCGAAAGCACGCCGAGCACGATCTCACGATTGGAAATGCCCTGGTTGTGCGCGGCGGCCACCGCTTCGCGGAAAGCGTAGAGTGGACTGGTGCCGATGTCGCCATAGACGACCCCAACGGAGCCAAGTGTCAGTGCCCAAAAACTGTTGGAGTGGGTTTCGTCGGGTGCCGAGGCGTCGTTTCGGCGACCGGCAATCTCGGTGCGTGCCATTACGGCATCTCGCTATGACGCTGCGGAGCAGCAAGCTGCGTCGGCTTCTACGCCCGCTTGACTTCACAAAGAAGTCGAAATTTCGACACGGATAGGGATTTCAGGCCTTGACAACGGGCATCCAACCAAAAGTCAAAGCGGAACGCATCGCAGGCGCAGGCGCAGGCGCAGGCGCAGGCGCAGGCGCAGGCGCAGGCGCAGGGCCCCCTACTCGCGTCACTCGCGCACTGCCACAGTTATCTGCTGGTACGTGGTCCTTATTCCCATTTGTAGGGACAGTAGTGCCGCTTTGCAACAAGTCCCCAGCGAGCATGTGGCCGGTCAATGTTTTCGTTCCAACGCGATCATTCTGCTGAAATACTGCAACGGCGAGGCTTTGGGCGGCGCAAACCGCCGAATGACCGTGATGATTTATCCTCTCAATGGCCGCTGACGGCGTAACCCTATGTAAATGGAGATTTTTCAGATGTCAGACATTCGGCGCACGAAGGTCCATGGCCGCAATCTGATGGCGGCTGTTGCCGCACTCGCGCTTCCCGCCATTCTTGTCAGCGGCGTGGCTCTGGCGCAGTCGAAGGGCAAAAAGGACGAGATCACCATCACCATTACGCGCATCAAGGCGCTCGACCGGATTGACGTGGGCGGCGGTAATCCGGACTTCTTTGCCCGTGCAACCATCGCCGGCGAGGCCATCAAGTCGCCGGTCGTCAAGCAACAGACCGAGTCAAAACCGGATTGGAAGCTGACCAAGGTCGTGCCCCGCGGCAAAACCGACATCAAGCTCGAGCTTTTGGACAAGGATGTCCTCAATCCGGATGACCTGATCGACATCAACCGGGTCGACAAGAAGCGACTGCTCGAGTTCACGGTCGACACGAGCAGCTGCCGGGTCGCAGGCTTCTCGAATGGCTATCGCTGCGGTTCGAAGATCTCGCGCGCTGGTCTCGAGAAAAAGAAGGCCGAAATTGACTTTGTTGTAAGCGTCAAGAAAGACAAATAACTCATCAGTTCCAGGTTTCTGCGCAGCGAAGACCGAAGCGCGCAACGGGCAAGCGTCCCGGTGCGCGCTTTATTTCTGGCGGCGACAAGACGACGACCCTTGGACCTTGACCACCCAACGACTATATTGATCGACAAGGGGCGCCCACGCGCTCGCGCGACAACCACCAGGGGTCTTTGCGATGTCCAAGCCGATGCTGACGAGGTTGGGGTTCTACGCCGTTGCGGTCGCGACGGTTCTGGCCCTCGTGGCCACCGTGGCGGACGCTCGACCCGGCCGTGGCGGCGGGATCGGTAGCCGGGGCGACCGGACGTTCTCCGCGCCGCCCGCGACCAATACCGCACCCAAGGCGGCGGCGCCCATCGACAAGTCGATCGCTCAGCCGGGCGCGGCAGCAGCGGCCAGCAAGGGTGCCGCTGGGGCAGGTGCGGCTGCCGGTGCGGCGACACAGGCGTCGCGGTTCGGCGGCATGCGCGGCCTTTTGATGGGCGGATTGTTCGCCGCGGGACTCGCCAGCATTTTCGGCGTCGGCGCTCTCGCCAGCGCGCTTGGCTTCATGCTCCAGTTCCTGCTCATCGGCGGGTTGATCTGGCTCGCCTACAGCTTCTTCCGCAGCCGGAGCGGGACACCGCAGCCGGCAATGGCCGGTGCCGCGGCATCACCGCCGCGGGCGCGTCAAGCCGCCCAGAATGTCAACCTCCGCGCCGGAACGGCCGCGGGTGGAACGGGGGTGGTGCTGGATATCGGCCCGGCAGACTTCGATGCATTCCAGGCGCGGCTTGGTGATATCCAGGCCGCCTACGGTCGCAATGATGTGGCGGCACTCGGGGATATGGTCACGCCGGAAATGCTGTCTTACTTCGCGCAGGAGCTGTCGGCCAACACTCAGAAGGGCGTGCGGAACGAAGTTTCGGACGCCACGCTTCTGCAGGGTGACCTGGCGGAATCCTGGCGCGAGGCAAGCGGCGAGTACGCGTCGGTCGCGATGCGCTATTCCGTGCTCGATGCCATGGTCGATGCCGCGACCGGCCACGTTCTCTCTGGCAGCCGAACCACCCCCGAAGAAGTTGTCGAGGTCTGGACCTTCCGGCGCTCGCAGAACGGCAAGCCGTCGGATTGGGAGCTCAGCGCAATCCAGCAGGCATAAACTGCGCGGGGCGCTGGAACGTCAGAACGAATCGATGGGCTCCGCCATTGCTGGCGGGGCCCTTTCGCGTAGCGCAACCCGGTGGGGCACGCGGTGGGGTTTGCAGGGCACTCGATCGCCGATCGTGGCTACCCCTGCGGAAGTTGTGGTTGATCCCGGTCGATGGGTTCGCGATGCCCTAAGGCACCATTTGACCGTGTGCGATGATCGCGAAGTCCGTTTCATTCTTGCGGCGCCTTCGGAGCCGGACTTCGCGATCTGAAGCACACGGGTCTCAATGGTTTGCTCGTGTCCACTCGGCCGCAATGCTCGCTCAATGCCCGCTGCAGAATGACGCGAACGTCGCGGCCGGGACACGAACGCTCTGCCGGTAGGCCGAGGCGGGTGCTGGGCCGCAGCCGGCAAGGCTCTATCCCCAGCGTCAGTTCCTCAGATATCGCGGCAGCCAGAGTGCGATCTCGGGGAAGCAGAAGACAATGGCGAGCCCGATCAGCTGCAGGATCATGAATTGCCCCATACCGGCGTAGATGTCTGACAGCTTCCATTCCGGCACCACACCCTTGAGGAAGTAGGCCGACAGCGCCACGGGTGGTGACAGCCATGCAGTCTGCAGGCACATGGCCACCAGCGTGCAGAACCACACCAGATCGATGCCGAGCTTCTGAACCAAAGGCAGCATGATCGGAATGACGATCAGTACGATCGGCACCCATTCCAGCGGCCACGCAAGCAGGAAAATCAAGCCGAGTATGAGCCACAGCATCACCATCGGCGAGAACGGCAATTCCAGCATCGCGTCAGCGATCATCGTGGCGGTGCCCAGCCGCGCGAAGATGGCGCCGAAATAGTTCGACGCCGCGACCAGCAGCAGGATCATGCAGCTCACTTCCAGCGTCGCGTAGACCGCGCGCTTGAGCTTGAGCCAGCTCATGGTTCGGGTCGCCAACGTCAGCAGGAATACCACAAACGCGCCGATGGCGCCTGCGTCCGTCGGTGTCGCGATGCCGGCGAGAATAACGCCGAGCGTCGCCAGGATCACCACCACCACGGGGATCACGCCGACCGAGAGTTCTTTCACCACCTCCCACTTGCTTTCGGTGCGCTCCTCCATCGGCAGCGGCGGCCCGAGCGAGGGGTCGAGGTGGCAGCGGCCAAGGCAATAAGCGATGTAGATGGTGGCCAGCAGCAGACCGGGAAATACTGCGGCGGCAAACAGGTCCGTCGTCGGCACCCCCACCACCGGTCCCATGACGATCAGCATCACACTCGGCGGAATGAGGATGCCGAGCGTTCCGCCAGCCGTGATCGCGCCAGCCGAAAGCCGGATGTCATAGCCGGAACGTTTCATCGAAGGCGCCGCCATGACGCCGAGCAGGGTCACCGACGAGCCGACGATGCCGGTCGCCGCCGCGAAGATCGTCGCGGTGATGAGCACGGCCAGATACAGCGAACCCCTGACGCCGGCCAGCAGCTGCTGCACGCCGCGGAACAGCCGTTCCATGAGACCCGACTGTTCGAGCAGGTAGCCCATGAACAGAAAGAACGGCACAGAGGCGAGCGACGTCTCCTTCATCACAGAAAAGAACTGCAGCGTCATCAGATGCAACGCGACGTCGCCAAGCGCCCAGTAGCCGACACCGAGCGCGATGGCGATCAACGTGAATGAGATCGGAAAGCCGATGAAGATCGCGATGAACAGTATGCCGAGCGCGATCAGTCCGTACCATTCGTTAGACACTGGGCCTCTCCTCGGCCGCGACGGCTGGAATGGGGTGCGGACGGGTGATCCACAAGCCGGTCCTGGCGGCATGGATGGAGCGCAAGAGTTCACTCAATCCCTGGATGAGCAGCAACAGGCAGGTCAGCGGCATCGTCGCCTTCAGAGGCCAGATCAGTGGAAGCCAGGGTGAAGTCACGCTGCGTTCGTTGCGGCCGTAGGACACGAGGAAGTAATCCCAGGTGACGTAGAGAAAGCAGAGGAGCGGCGGGAAGAAGAACAGCACATAGCAGATCGCATCGACGGTTCCCTGCGTCTGCGGAGACCAGGAGCCATAGAACGAGTCCGTACGTATGTGCCCGCCCCGCATCAGCGTGTAGGCCGATCCCAGCATGAAGAATGCGCCATAGGACATGAAGGTCATGTCGTAGGCCCAGATCGTCGGGGCATTGAACGCGTAGCGCGCAATGACTTCATAGACGAGGCTCATGATCATCGGCACGATCAGCCAGCCCACGATCGTGCCGGACCAGAGCCCGGCTTTGTCGAGGGTGTGGACCGCGCGAACGATAGGGGCCTCGGCTCGACCATCAGCTGTCATGGCGATCGTCGTACCTCTTGCTTCGCGGGGCCGTTATCCGGCCCGGGCGTACAACTGCGGAAATAGTTCAAGGACATGCGCGGCAAGGGTCAAAGCCAGCGGCGGGTGTAACGTACGCCGCCGGCTTTGGTGGTCATTTCTTCTCGAGCGCGGAATTGCCGAGTTGCGAGTAGAGATCGATGATTTTGGTCCAGTAAGGCACCACGGTCTTGGCGAAATTCCGCTGGCTGTCGAGCACTTCCTTGAAGAACGGATCTTTGGCCGAGTACCGCTCGAGCACCACGTTGGTGGCGCGGACGAACTCGGGGAAGAAGTCCTTCGGCGTGTCGAGAATCTGCACGCCGTGCTTTTCTCGCAGCTCGATCACGGCCTGAGCGTTGCGCCAGACGTTGAACGAGTACGTTTCCGTCATCGACGCGAGTGCGGCAGTCTTCAGGATTTCCTTCAGATCAGGCGTCAGCTTGTTATGAAAATCCTTGTTCCACAATAGCTCACCCACGTCCGTCGACTGGTGCAGGCCCTGCAAATAGTAGTACTTCCAGACCGTGTGCAGGCCGAGGTTGCGGTCGTCTGCGGGGCCGATCCACTCGGCTGCGTCTATGGTGCCGCGTTGGGCGGCGGGCACGATTTCACCGCCGGGCATGGCAACCGCGGCCACGCCCATCTCCTTGAAGATCTCGCCCGTGATGCCGGGCGGCGAACGATACTTGAACGTCTTGAAGTCGGCGACGTCCTTGATCGGGCGCTTGAACCAGCCAAGCGGATCAGGGCCCATGGGCTGCACCATCTGCGGCACGACTTTGAGCTTCAGAATGTCCGCATAGAACTTCTCGAGCAGTTGATTGCCGCCGCCTTCCAACAGCCATGCGACGTGCGAGATCTGGTCGAGGCCGGCACCGGCGCCCGCCATCGGGTTGGAGAACAATCCTGCGGTCGGGTTCTTGCCCGACCAGTAGTGCGTCCAGGCATAGCCGCCCTCGACGATGCCCTTGTCCACGGCGTCGAGGATCTCAAACGCCGGCACAATCGCGCCATCCGGCAACACCTCGATCTTCAATCGCCCGTTCGACATCTTGTCGACCCGGTCGGCGTAGCGCTTCAAAAGCTCGAAATAGATGCTCGCCGAGGGCACCGCGGTTTGCATCCGCACCTTCTGCTGCGCCCAAGCGCTCATCGTGCCCGCGCACACGGCGAGCGCCATCAAGCAGATACTGAGCAGTCGTCGTAACATGGAAGTCTCCTCCTTCGGTCTTTTCGACGTTTTCGTCCCATATTCGTTTGACTGGCCATTCGGCCTTCGTGTTGCCCGGTCTTTGCCGAACCGTTGAAGCTTATCCTGTTGCAATGCTTTGGACCCTCCCTGAATTCGGACCGGTGCCCGCCACATCGGCTTGGATCATGTCGGCGGCCTTTTCGCCGATCATGATCGCCGGCAGGTTGGTGTTGCCTGAGACAAGCGCCGGCATGATTGAGCAATCGGCCACCCACAGCGCCTCGACCCCCCGCACGCGGAGGCGGGAATCGACCACCGCTGCCTTGTCGGCGCCCATCCTGCAGGTCCCTGACGGATGGAAGATCGTCGCACCATGGTCTCGCGCAAACTGCAAGAGTGCGTCATCGGTGACGGCGCCAGCGCCGGGCAGCATCTCCTCCGACACATACTCCGAGAGCGGCGCCGTACCCGCCAGCCGCCGCGCGAACGCAATGGCGGCGACGACGCAACGCCGGTCGCCTTCGGTGCTGAGGTAGTTTGCCTGGATGCGCGGCGCCGCAGTTGGATCGCTGCTCGACAGGGTGATACGGCCGCGGCTTTCCGGCCGCAACTGGCAGACCGAGAGCGTGAAGCCCGAGTAGGAATGCGGCTTGGCGCCGGCCATGTCTGCGCTGAGGGTCGCGATATGGAATTGGATATCCGGCGTCTTCGAGTCACGAAGAACGCGCGTGAACAGTCCGCCCTGGTTGATGCCAATTGCCAAGGGGCCTGCCCGCGCAAGCAGCCATTGGGCGCCGATCTTGATCTGGCCGAATACCGAGTTCAACTCGTCGTTCGTGGTGATCGGTTTCGTGCATTTGTAGATCAGCCGGATCTGCAGGTGATCCTGGAGGTTCTCGCCGAGTTGGGCACGGTCCACGATGACGGCGATGCCGTGCCGTCGCAACTCCTCCGCTGGCCCGATGCCGGACAGCATCAAGAGCTGCGGCGATTGCAGCGCACCGGCTGAAAGCACGACGCCAAGCCGCGCCGTCAGCCGACGGTTCGTGCCATTGTGACGGAATTCAACGCCCGTTGCGCGCCTGCCCTGCAATAGAACGCGGCTCGCGTGTGCGCCTGTCAGAACCGCAAGGTTCTGGCGGCCGCGTGCCGGCTTCAGATAGGCTTTCGCTGCACTGACCCGCAGTCCGTTGCGCGTTGTCAATTGGTAATAGCCGACACCCTCCTGTCGTGCGCCGTTGAAGTCCGCGGTGCGCGGCACGCCCAGGCGCCCCGCCGCTTCGATCACCGCCTCGATCAGCTCGTGCTTGCGCGGAATGCTGCTGACATTCACGGGGCCCGACAGCCCGTGATGTTGCGAACCGGTGAATTCGGAATTGGTCTCGAGCTTCAGGAAGTACGGGAACACGTCGTCCCAGCCCCAGCCCGCGCAATCGAGATCGCGCCAGCGGTCGTAGTCCTCCCGCTGGCCCCTGATTGCGATCAGTCCGTTGATCGAGCTCGATCCACCGAGGACGCGACCACGCGGCCAATAGATCTGGCGGCCGCCCATCTCGGGCTCCGGCTCGGTCTTGAATCTCCAGTTGACCCGCTCGTCCCACATCGTTTTGCCGTAGCCAAGCGGCAGGTGGATCCAAGGATTGCTGTCTTTGGGGCCGGATTCGAGCAGCGCGACGGTGAAACGCCCGCTCTCTGAAAGGCGGCTTGCGACCGCGCATCCAGACGACCCGGCGCCGACGACTATGAAATCGTAGCTCGTCTTGTTCATGCGGGGCCACTCCCAGCGCCCGTTCTTGTGGACGGGTCGCTTCACGAACATCCTCCAATGCCGGACAGACCGTCAACACAAAAATGAAACAGAGTATTCCGTTTAACGAAAATACATCATATAATCTTACACCGTCACCTCGAACCCCGAGCCCCCGACCAGTCTGATGCTGCAACGCCGCACAGGAACACCAAGGCGCGGTGCCGCGACGCAGCGCACGATAGCTGGCCAGCAGAGCCGGCCGGTGTTGACGCGTGCGCTCGCGGTGATCGAAGCCATCGCGGGCGTCAAGCAACCGGTCGCACTCGTCGATCTGGCCCGGCGGGTGGCGCTGCCGCCCGCGACCGTCTATCGCCTTTGCCAACGGCTCGAGGAAGATGGCTACATCGTGCGCGAAGGCGGGTCGCGGCGGTACGCGCCCGGTGCCCGGCTCATGCGGCTCGGGATCGCGATCATGCGTGCTGGTGGAGCATCGAGCGTGCGGCACGATGTTCTGAAGGCCCTTGTCGAGCGCATAGGCGAAACGTGTAATCTGACGATGCTGGCGGGCAGCGACGTGCTCTATCTCGATCGCGTCGAGACCCGTTGGCCATTGCGATTGAGCTTGGAGCCGGGGTCGCGTGTGCCGCTCCATTGCACGGCCAGCGGCAAGCTGTTCCTCGCGTTTCTGCCAAAACCGGCGCGAAACACTCTTCTCGATGCGCTGCCCATGCCCGCGCATACGCCAAGGTCGCTCACTGATCGGCTCAGCCTTGAGCGAGATCTCAATCGCATCGCGCGGCGCGGCTACAGCACCGACGACGAGGAGTTCCTGGCCGGGCTGATCGCCGTCGCCGTGCCGGTGACTGACAGCTCGGGCACGGTCATCGCGGCTGTCGCCTGCCATGCACCCGTTGCCCGGTTGAATCTCAAATCCGCTGTTGCCGCAGTTCCGCTGCTCACCGCGGCCGCAGCAAAAATCTCGGCGACGTTTGTCGAATGAACCTTATCTCATTTGCCACTGTCACACGCTTCCGGCCCTTGATGAGAGTGCCAGCCTGTGCCCGTGCGGGTGGGAGTGGCGGGAGCTTGTCTCACGGATTTGATTTGCAAGTCTCAATGGGAGATGTTTCAGCGTAATGGTGAGCGTTCCATTCATTCGGTCACCCATGCGGGGCCTTTGTTTGGCGTCGTTCGTTTCGGTGCTCGCCGCACATTCGGCCCGTCTATCGGCCGGTAACCAGTCGTGACTGTCGGAAGTGGATCGCGCGCGGGGACAATGATGAAGCGGATCGCCATCTTTTTCGATGGAACCTGGAACGATGTCGACGGCGACGCGCCACTCACGAATGTCGCAAAGCTGCACAAGGCTCTCTTAACTGCCGACGGCAACCGTTTCAGGCAAGTCGGGCACTACGTCGAGGGTATCGCCTCGTCCATGGGCGAGTCCGCGCAATTCCTGAAGGGGGCCGTCGGCTACGGCGTCGAGGAGCGGATCCAGCGGGCATATGGGCTCCTGGCGGCGGACTACGAGCCGGGCGACGAGATCCACATTTTCGGCTTCTCGCGCGGGGCATACCAGTCTCGGAGTCTGGCGTCGTTCATCAACTTGTTCGGAGTGCCGAAGCACGGCGCGGGCTTCGATCCTGCCAGGGCGTGGGCGCTCTATCGAACTTGGGAGAGCCGGCGCAACGACACCGACGTTGCCGCGTTGCGGTCTGCGGCGCACTACCCGGTTGGCATCAAGTGCGTGGGCGTCTGGGATACGGTCGGCAATCTGGGCAATCCGTTCGTTTCCGCGTTCGTGTCGCGAAAGTTCGCCTTCCACGACGTACGCCTCGCGGATCATATCGAGATCGGATTGCACGCCCTTTCGATTGACGATGTGCGCGGTCCCTTCCGGCCGTCGCTATGGACGCTGCCCGAGGGGCAAGTGCTCGCGCCCAATCAGCACATCGAGCAGGTCTGGTTCGCAGGCAGTCATGCCGATGTCGGCGGCGGCTTTTCCGAAACGGCGCTATCCGACATCGCGCTTCGCTGGATGGCGGAACGTGCGACGGCGACCACGGGTATTGCCTTCGACGACGCGCTGATCGCAAGGACGACGCGCCCTGATCCGCTCGGCCCGCAGCATTCGTCCGCAACAGGATCCATATTTTTTTGGAGCGGGCTGTTCCCGTTCATCCGGCTGATCAGGCAGGCCAAGGATGCAATTCCGCCGCTGCGGCGCATGCTGATCGGCTCCTGGCGGTCCGGCGCGCTGCAGCGCGGACAGGTTTCGATCAACGAGCGGATTCACGAAAGCGTCGAGCAGCGGTTCGGTGCGCGCATCATCGAACTGGCCGCCGGCCGTGCGCGCACGAAGACCTACCGGCCGGGCAATCTGGTTCCGGTCATCAAGAAAATGACGAAGTAGGTACTCAAGCCGGCACCCGCCAGGGCGCGGTCCGTAAAGGCGTGGTGATTGGCGACTAAACGCCCCACACCTCCGCGAGCTGCCGGGCTGCGGACTTGAGAATAGGGACGCGGTCGCGCGCGCCTGGCACCGACA
The DNA here is from genome assembly GCA_002928955.1 of Hyphomicrobium sp. Lineage (GTDB taxonomy): Bacteria > Pseudomonadota > Alphaproteobacteria > Rhizobiales > Hyphomicrobiaceae > JAKAML01. Next base: position 18,271 of record PERT01000019.1, read on the forward strand.
GCCTTGGTGATGGACCATGCAAAGCCAATGCGCCGAGAGCTCGACCGCTACGATCCAGAACCGGCACGGCGGCCCCGACGATGCCCACGGTGAACTCCTCGTCGTTGATCGCATATCCCTCCTTGCGAATCCGCTCGAGCTCTTGACAGAGCGTGGCCGCCGACGTGATCGTCGTTGGCGTGAATGCGGCAAGTTTCGTCGACCTTATCAGCGCCTCGCGCACATCCCGCTCCATCCATGCGAGCAGTACTTTGCCGCCTGATGTGCAGTAGGATGGAACGCGGCTTCCTGCCGTCAGGTGCACGCGCAGCGACCACTCGGCCTCGATGCGGTCGAGGTAGACGAACTCGAGCCCTTCCAGGACGCCGATGTTGCAGGTTTCCCCTACCTTGCTGACGGTCGCCGCCAGAATTGCTCGTACTGGCGCACCCTGATTGCGGGTCAGCATCGCTGCCAGCGCCAGACGATTGAGCCGTGGTCCGATCGCATACCGGTCGCGCGACGGATCACAAACGAGGAGCCCCGCAGCGCTCAACTGTTGCAGCACCCGATGTATGGTCTGGCGCGGTAGCCGGAGTTCGGCCGTCAGGTCCGGAAGTCCAACCGGCGTCCGATGGCCGACGATGGCCTCCAGCACCACCAGCGATTTCTCGAAGGCCGACAATCGATCGTTGGAGTCCGGTAACGGGATATCGAAGTCCGGTGCCATTGCTGGCTTTGCCGCGCGTGTCGGGCTTTGCTTCTCCAGCACCCGGTGTGATCCCCGGGCTTTGAGCGGAAGTCTCGTATGCGATGGTTTTGGCACTGGCGGCTGCTCCGTCTCGAATGCCGTACCGCTCACGCGGAACGGGCGCACATTTGACGCCCGATGCGGAAGGCTTCCCGGCCGAGACGTCTTGACAATCGGATCGGGTGCTGAAACTCTAGGACATGACGTCCCAATTATCAAACACAACATCGTCAGCAAAAATATAATTCAGCACACTTGCGGTTCGAAGCCGTGTCCCGGGAGGAAGTTGCCGTGTTCGAACGTCACATCGCCTGCGTCGTCGCGGGGCTCGCTGCCGCCGCATTCGTCAGCACTTCGGTACTTGTTCCGCCGGCTCGGGCGGACGAAAAATATCCTGCGCGCGCAGTCGAATTCATCGTGCCCTGGGGGCCGGGCGGCGGCGCCGATCAGCTGGCGCGGCTCGTCGGCAAGCTCGCCGAACCGATGCTCGGGCAAGGATTGCCGGTGGTCAATGTTGCTGGCGGAACCGGCGCAACGGGTATGGCCAAGCTTTTGGCCGCGCCAGCCGACGGCTATGCCATGGCGATCTACATCGCCGACAGCCATGCCTTGCTCGCGGGCAACAATCCGCGTTGGCAATTGGCCGACGTGGCGCCCGTCGCCGTCATGCTCCAAGGCCCGTCATTCATTTTCGTGCCCGAAAGCAGCCCATATAAGACCTGGGCCGACTTCGAGAAGGCCGCCAAGGAAAAGCCCGGCACGTTGAAAGTCGCGACGCTCGGGTTCGGCAGCGTCGACGATTTCTCGCTGAAGAGCCTCGATGCCAAGGGCGTCAAGGTCGTGCAGGTTCCCTTCGCTAAGCCGAGCGAGCGCTATGTCTCGATCCTGGGCGGGCACGCGGACGCTCTTTACGAGCAGGCCGGCGATGTGGCGTCCTTCATCACCAGCAAGCAGATGCGGCCGTTGATGATATTCGGCAAAACGCGGCATCCCTCCTTCAAGGACACGCCGACGTCGCACGAACTCGGCTACAACGTCGCGCTGCCGCAGTTCCGCTCGATCGTGGTGCGGGCGGGAACGCCGACCGACAAGATCAGCACCCTCTCCACGACGCTCGCGAAGATCGCGGCAACGCCGGAGTACAAAGCGTTTCTCGCGGAGCAGTTTGCCGATCCGGACAGCTTCATCGACGCCAGCAAGGCAGGCGCGTACCTCGATGCCCAGCTGGTTGAAATGAAGGCGCTGGCGGCATCGAAATGACCCCGTACGGAAAGCTCATCGCCTGCGTGCCTTATCTATTCGTGCTGGCCGCCGCAGCGGCGCTGTGGCGGCTGACCTTTGACGTGACCTTCGACGCCCAACCCGGCCAACTGTCGCCGACGTTCTGGCCGCGGCTGGCTATCGGCCTCATGGCGATTTCCGCTCTGGTCGAGATGGCGCGCTTGGCACTGGCCAAGAACGGGGTATCGACCATTGCCGGGATCGGCCGGACACTCGAGCGGTCCGACAACGACGAAACGGACGAAGGCGAGCTCCAGCGTCGACCGCTGCTCCTTATCGGCGGCATGGCACTCACGCTTGGGTTCGCGGGGCTCGTCACGACGCTCGGGTTCCTGCTGTCGACCCTCATCTTCCTGATTGTCTTCATGTACCTGGGCGGATACCGAAATCACGCGGTGATCTGGCTCTCGGCTGTAATCGGCACCCTCGTGTTCGCCATCGTTTTCCTGAAGGTCGTCTACGTGTCGCTGCCGCGAGGCACCGCGCCGTTCGATCAGGTGACGCAAGCGGTTGTCGATCTCTTGGCGAAATTCTGAGCCGGTTCACGCGGCATAGAAGGTTCTCGAATGCTCGACATCCTCGCCCAGCTCGGCACCGGCTTTCTGCACTGCATCGAGCCGCTCAATCTGTTGATGATCGTGGTCGGCATAGTCGTCGGCTTGCTGGTCGGCGTGCTGCCGGGATTGACACTCGTCATGGGCGTGATCCTGGTGTTGCCCTTCACCTACAAGATGCCGATCACGCCATCGATCGTCTTGTTGACGGCGATGTACGTGTCCGGCACCTACGGCGGCGCCTTCACGTCGATCCTGTTCCGCATTCCAGGTGAGCCGATCCATGTGCCGCTGCTGTGGGACGGCTATGCCATGGCGCGCCAGGGCAAGCCAGCCAAGGCGTTGGGCTGGACGCTGGTGGCGGCACTCGGCGGCGGACTGCTGTCGTGGGTCATATTGGTATTGCTGACCAAGCCCGTCGCCGACTTCGCGCTCAAGTTTTCGACGCCGGAATACTTCGCCATCGTGGTCTTCGGCCTCGCCAGCGTTATCGCGCTCGGCAAGGGCGGGCTGGCGAACGCCTTTATAAGCCTAGCCCTCGGCCTGCTGGTCGCCTCCGTCGGCACGGATGCGACCTATGGCGCCTATCGGTTCACGTTCGGGCTGCCGCTGCTGGCCGATGGCATTGAATTTCTCGTGGTCATGGTCGGCGCCTACGGCGTCGGCGAGGTCTTGACGCGGCTCGAAACCGGGTTCTCCGGCAAGCCGATCGAGGGTGTTGCCACCGCCAAGACCGAGCTGCCGACGCTCGCGGAAATCGGGGCGCTCAAGGGTATGTTCCTGCGCTCCGCCATCCTCGGCAATATCATCGGAATCGTTCCGGGTGCTGGGGCGACCATCGCGTCGTTCGTCAGTTACGGTGTCGAATCGCAGTTCGGCCGCCACCGCGCCAAGATGGGGTCCGGCATTCCGGAGGGCATCGTCGCGCCGCAATGCGCAGCGACTGCATCGGTTGGCGGCGCTCTCATTCCGCTGCTTGCGCTCGGACTGCCCGGCAGCGGCGCAACCGCGGTCATCCTCGGCGCTTTCATGCTGCACGGCATCCAACCCGGCCCGCAGGTGTTGATCACCTCCGGCCCGCTCATCTACACCATATTCGCCTCACTCCTGATCGGCACGCTTCTGATGTGCGTGCTCGGCTATTTCGCCATTCGCCCGCTGGTCAAGATCCTCGACTTCCCCGAGGCCGTGGTGTCCGCCTTCGTGATGATCCTCTGCTTCGTCGGCGCACTGTCGATCCGCGGCAACATCACCGATCTCTACCTGATGATCGGGTTCGGGTTGATCGGCTACCTGTTCGAGCGTCTGAAATTTGCGATCGCGCCGCTGGTTCTTGGCGTCATCCTCGGACCGATCGCCGAAGAAAGCTTCATGAATGCAATGATCAGCTTCGGCAACGACTGGACCGTGTTCTTCACACGGCCCATCTCGGGGTCGATCATGGCGTTGACGATCCTGACCCTGCTGCTGCCGGTGATCGCATCCTTGAAGGGTCGATCGAATGCTGCCGCACCGCTCTGACAGCACCGAGAGAACAAAGCCAATTGGTACCATCGCGCATGCGCGCAGACCCCGCGAATGAGAGTGATCCCGAGCCATGACAGACCCTGCCCGTCGCCTCGCCAAATCAGACACCGATGCCGTCCCGATCATCGCAGCGACGGTTGCGCGGGCGCGTGCGGCCATGGCGACCTACGCAACCGAGATCGCGACGCTTGGTCAGCCCCGCATCGACGAAGCCGTTACCGCGCTCGCGTGGTCCATCTACAAACCGGACAATGCGCGGCGTTTGGCCGAAATCGCGGTTGAGGTGACGGGGCTCGGCAATGTCGAGAGCAAGGTCATCAAGAACACCCGCAAGACCTTCGGCACACTCCGCGACCTGCTTCGTGTCAAGTCGACCGGTATCATCGAGGAACTGCCCGAGCGGGGCCTCGTGAAATGGGCCAAGCCCGTCGGCGTGGTCGCGGCCATCACGCCATCGACCAATCCGTCCGCGACGCCGGTCAATAAGGCGATGATGGCGTTGAAGGGCGGCAACGCCATCGTCATAGCGCCGCCTCCGTCGGCCTGGGCCGCGTCGGAACCGGCCGTCGCCGGGATGCGCGCTGAGCTTGCCCGCATCGGCCTGCCGCCCGATCTCGTGCAGATCCTGCCCAACCCGGTCACGCGAGAGACCACCAACGAGCTGATGCTGCAAGCCGATCTCGTCGTCTGTACCGGCAGCCAGAAGAACGTGCGCCAGGCCTATTCCTCCGGCAAGCCGGCCCTCGGCGTCGGTCTCGGTAATGTGCCGGTCGTCATTGATGCCTCGGCCGACCTCGATTCAGCCGCCCACAAAATCATGCTGTCGAAGACCTTCGACAACGCGACATCGTGCTCGTCGGAGAACGCCATCGTCATCGTCGACAGCGTCTATGATGCCGCGATTGCCGCTCTCGAGCGTGCGGGCGGATATCTCGCCTCGGCCGAAGAGCGCCAGCGCATCGTCGAGCGGCTGTGGGTCGGCGGCCAGCTCAATCGTAACGTCATCGCGCAGGGGCCGGACGCGCTGGTCCGCGTGTTCGATCTCGCGCCGGCATCGGCCGGCTGCAAGTTCGTGTTGGCCGAGGAAACAGGTATCGGCGCCGCGCATCCCTTGTCGGGCGAAAAACTCTCGCTCGTGCTCGCCGTCTATCGGGCGCGGGATTTCACCGACGCCAAGCGCATCGTCAAAGACATTCTCGCCTACCAGGGACGCGGCCATTCCTGCGGCATCCACACGGCCGACCTCGAACACGCCAGCGAACTCGCCCGCGACATCGACGTGGTGCGCGTGCTCGTCAACCAGCCGCACACCTTCGGCAATGGCGGCGGCTTCGATAACGGCCTGCCGTTCACACTTACGATGGGCTGCGGCAGCTGGCAGGCCAACTCGTTCTCGGACAATCTCAACTGGCGGCTGTTCGTGAACATCACCCACCTTGTGACGACCATCCCCGAGGACAAACCCTCCGAGCATGCGCTGTTCGGTGCGTTCTGGCAAAAGTACGGAAAGTAGTAATGAACTTCGAAGAACACGCCGCAAAACCGCTCATGGCTTTGAACGGTATCACCGTGCCGCCGAGCCGGCTGGCGCTTGATCCAGTCGAAGCCGAAGCCGCTGCCGCCGCGATCGGGCCATGCGTGGTCAAGGCACAGGTGCCGGCGGGCAAGCGCGGCAAGGCCGGCGGTATCAAGCTCGCCGCCAATCCCGCCGAGGCACGCCGCCACGCGGAAGCGATCATCGGTCTCGTCATCGGCGGCTGGCCCGTCGAGAAGGTGCTGATCGAAGCGCAAACGCCCATCGCCCGCGAACTCTACGCGGCAATCGTCAACGACAGCGCTTCCAAAGGGCCGATGCTGTTGTTTTCGCCGATGGGCGGCATGGACGTTGAAGAAGCCGCCGCCGCCGATCCCGCCGCCATGCGCCGCTTTCCGATCGCCATCGCGCATGGCCTCGGCGCCGCGACCGCGCACGAGGCGATTTCCGGCCTCGGCCTCGAAGCCGTCGCACCGGCCCTCGTCGACGTGCTTCTCAACCTCTACCGCGCCTACCGTTCCCTTGACGCCGAGCTTATCGAAATCAATCCACTGGTCGTGACCCCCGACAACCGCGTCATCGCGCTCGACTGCAAGCTCACCATCGACGACAGCGCCGCCTCCCGCCAGGTCCAAGCCGCAGCACTTGCCGCCCCCGAGCAGCTAACCGTGCTCGAAGCCAAGGCGGCCGAAGCCGGCCTCAAATACATCGAGCTCGGCGGCGAGGTCGGCGTGCTGGCCAATGGCGCGGGGCTCACCATGACCACCATGGACGTCATCGCCCACTACGGCGGCCAGCCGGCCAACTTCCTCGAAATCGGTGGCGAGGCATACACCAAGTCCAAGGTCGCCCTTTCGATTCTGCTCGAGAACCCCAACGTGAAGAGCCTGCTCGTCAACTTCTGCGGCGCCTTCGCGCGCACCGATGTGATGGCTGAAGGGGTCATCAATGCTTGGGAAGATTTGAAGCCTGAAATCCCGATTTTCTTTTCGATCCACGGCACCGGCGCCGACGCCGCCGTCGCGCTCGTCAAGTCGCGCCTCGGCATCGAGCCGTTCGATCTCATGGATGATGCCGTGAAGGCGGCCGTCGCCGCCGCAGCCGGAAGGGTCCAGCCATGATCCCGCGCAGAGCCGATCGCATCCTTATACAAGGCATCACCGGCAAGCAGGGCTCGTTCTGGTCGAAGGCCATGCAGGACTACGGTTCGACCATTGTCGGCGGCGTCAATCCTGCGAAGGCCGGCTCCGAGCACCTCGGCGTACCGGTGTTCGCAAGCGCGCGCGAGGCCGCGAAGCACACGCCATTCGACGTCGCGTGCATGTTCATCCCTCCAATGCTCGCCAAGGCCGCCGCCATTGATGCCTGCGAAGCCGGTGCGAAGCTTCTCGTTTGCCTCACCGAGCATATCCCTGCCCACGACGTCATGGAAATGCACGTCGCCGCGCGCGCCACCGGCACCCGCATCGTCGGCCCCAACACGGCGGGTCTCGTCACGGTGGGTGAATGCTTCATCGGCATCATGCCGGCCTTCAACGACCGCGTTTTCCGCCCTGGCCACGTCGGCGTCATCTCGCGCTCGGGTAGCCTTGGCACGCTGGTCAGCCTCAACCTCACCCAGTCCGGGCTCGGGCAATCCGTTTTCTACGGGGTCGGCGGTGATCCCATGATCGGCACCAACTCGGCGGACGCACTTCGCATCCTTGACGGGGACGCCGGCACCCAGGCCATCGTGCTCTGCGGCGAGATCGGCGGCAGTGCCGAGGAGGAAGCCGCCGACTACGCCCGCTCCATGACAAAGCCCGTGGTCGCCTTCCTTGCAGGCCGCCAATCGCCACCTGACAAGAAAATGGGGCACGCCGGCGCCATCGTGTCCGGGGGCAAAGGCGACTACGCGTCGAAGCGGAAGGCACTCGAAGATGCGGGTGTGACCGTCGCAGACCTGCCCAGCCAGATCCCGGCCCTCATCGCCGGGCGGCTCACCGCAATGGCTTCGAACAACGCAGCTCGAACCCCAAGCTAGAGTTGCTGGTGTAGCTTTTGCGTCTGACGTTTGGTCCCCACTCGGGGCTGGACTAGAAACCAAACGCCAGATGCAAAAGCTACACTAGTGGTCTGTCTCGCCTAAATCGCTGTACTGGCGGCAACCGCTGACGATTTAGGCGAGGCATAAATACCACTAGCAAAAACAATGGTTTAGTGTGGCGCTCAACGCGCCTTGATTGACGACCAGCTTGCCGCCCGCACAGGTCAATTAAGGCGCGACGCCACACGAGAACCATAGGTTTGCTAGTGTTCCTTAGGCGCCGGCATTTGATCTGGAGCGAGTTGCAACGGGATTCAAATGCCGGCGCCGGAACACTAGAGCGATCCAATGGGCTTTTCGATACCAATACGCGTCGCCTGCCACGAATTCAAAAAAGGAACCGCCGCATGCGCATGACCACCGAAGAAGCCTTCGTCAAAGTGCTGCAAATGCATGGCATCCAGCATGCCTTCGGTATCATCGGCTCGGCCATGATGCCGATTTCGGATTTGTTCCCCAAGGCGGGTATCAAGTTCTGGGACTGCGCGCACGAGTGCTCGGCCGGCATGATCGCTGACGGCTACACGCGTGCAACCGGCAAGATCAGCATGGCCATCGCCCAGAACGGCCCCGGCATCACCAACTTCGTGACGCCGATCAAGACCGCCTACTGGAACCACACCCCGCTGTTGCTGGTCACGCCGCAGGCCGCCAATCGCACCATTGGCCAGGGTGGCTTCCAGGAAATGAAGCAGATGGCGCTGTTTGAGGATTGCGTCGCCTATCAGGAGGAGGTGCGCGATCCCTCGCGTATCGCCGAGGTCTTGAACCGTGTGATCGAGCGCGCGTGGCGCTTCTCGGCGCCGGCCCAGATCAACGTGCCCCGCGACTACTGGACCCAGGTCGTCGATATCGAACTTCCGCAGCGCGTGCAGTTCGAACGGCCGGCTGGCGGCGACGACGCGACCACCGAAGCCGCTCGCCTGCTGTCGGGCGCCAAATTCCCCGTCATCCTGAATGGCGCGGGCGTCGTCATCGGCGGGGCTATCGATGTGAGCCGCAAGCTTGCCGAACGGCTCGATGCGCCAGTCTGCTGCGGTTATCAGCACAATGACGCCTTCCCCGGTTCGCATCCGCTCGCCTGCGGCCCGCTCGGCTACAATGGCTCGAAAGCGGCAATGGAGTTGATCGCCAAGGCCGATGTGGTGCTCGCACTCGGCACGCGGCTCAACCCGTTTTCGACGCTGCCCGGCTACGGCATCGACTATTGGCCGAAAAATGCCAAGATCATCCAAGTCGACATCAACCCGGATCGCATCGGACTCACCAAGAAAGTCTCTGTCGGCATCTGCGGCGACGCGAAGAAGGTGGCGGAAGGCATCCTCGCGCGCTTGACTTCGAGCGCGGGAGACGCCGGCCGCGCCGAGCGCAAGGCACTCATCCATCAGACCAAGTCGGCCTGGCGGCAGACGCTCGCCTCGATGGACCACGAGGATGACGACCCCGGGACCACGTGGAACGAGCGCGCGCGCAAGCGCGAACCCGAACGTATGTCGCCGCGCATGGCCTGGCGCGCGATCCAGGATGCGCTGCCGCGGAATGCGATAATCTCGAGCGACATCGGCAACAACTGTGCCATCGGCAACGCCTACCCGAGCTTCGAAGAGGGCAGGAAATACCTGGCGCCCGGCCTGTTCGGTCCGTGCGGCTACGGCTTTCCGTCGATTCTCGGCGCCAAGATCGGCCAGCCCGATGTGCCGTGTGTTGGCTTCGCGGGCGATGGCGCGTTCGGCATATCAATGAACGAGATGACGGCCTGCGGCCGCAACGATTGGCCCGGCATCACCATGGTCATCTTCCGGAACTACCAGTGGGGCGCCGAAAAGCGCAACACCACTCTATGGTACGGCGACAACTTCGTCGGCACGGAGCTCAATCTCGGTGTCGAGTACGCCAAGGTTGCCGAAGGCTGTGGTGTCAAGGGCGTGCAGGTCCGTTCGATGGAGCAGCTCACGTCCACACTCCGCTCGGCGATCGACGCGCAAATGACGAACAACGTAACGACCTTCATCGAGGTGGTGTTGAATCAGGAGTTGGGTGAGCCCTTCCGCCGCGACGCCATGAAAGCCCCTGTCGTCGTCGCCGGCATCGACCCTGCCGACATGCGGCCGCAGCAGCCAACGTAGGGGTTCGGGGTGATGCGCATGCCCCGACGGGAGCGGCCGTCATGCCCGGTCCCGGTTGTTTACGGGAAAGCACCCGAGCAACCCCTCGTCCCGTCCTTCACGGGGATGGGGTTAGGGTAAGAGGCAGCGACGACCGGTGAGGTGGGCAACGACGGCCCTCACGCCGTGCTGAAAGCAGGCCGCTGGTGTGACCCCTCTCCCCATTGCAGCACCGGGCAATGGGGAAAGGGAGAACGTGCTCATCACTTCTCCCCGCGATGCGGGCCTTGGCGTTTCCAGGAGATCCGAGGAATTTCGGTACCGTCAATCGCCGTGAACATCTCAAACCTTCTCGCGCTTTTCCCAGTTGCGCATGGCGGCGGCGAGCGCGGCCGAGGCCAATCGCGCGGCTGCCGGATCGGAGCGGCTCGTCAGCAGGATCGGCACCTTCGCGCCGAGCACCACGCCACCCATGCACGCGCCCATGTACTGGGTCATCATTTTCATCAGCGCATTGCCGACGACGATCTCGGGCATGATGAGGATATCGGCCGCGCCTGCCACCCGCGAGACCACGCCTTTCACCTTCACCGCTTCCGGCGAGACGCAGAGGTCGAACGCCAGAGGACCGTCGACGTCGGCGTCTTGAACGGCATCCTTGGCCCACTTGGTGAGTTCGACCGCCTCGGTCGTCGACGGGATCTTGGGCGAAAGCACCTCGGTTGCCGACAGCAGCGCGACCTTGGGTCGTGCGTTGCCGAGTGCGTGGGCGAGCGCAATCGCGTTGGCAATGATGACCTTTTTCAGCTCTACGTCGGGGGCTGGATTGAGTGCGCCGTCGGTGATGATCAGCGAGCCTGCGCGCCCCGGCACGGTCAGGTGCGAGATGTGCGTGAGCGGTTGGCCAACGCGCAAGCCGGCTTCCTTGTTGAGCACTGCCTTCATGAACACGTCGGTGTGGAGGTGTCCTTTCATCAGTGCTTCCGCGCGGCCGCGACCGGTGGCCAAGGCGCCAGCCTGGGCCGCTGCCTCCTCGCCATCTGCCTCGATCACCTCGAAGGTCGCGATGTCCCAGCCGATTCGTTCCGCCACTCGCCGCATCTCGGAAAGATTGCCAACCAGCACCGGCTCGATGATGCCGGCAACGGTCGCATCACGTGCGCTTTCCAGCACCACGTCGTTGACGGCGTTGACAACCATCGTGCGCACGGGTTTTGAGCCGCGAGCCGCCGCCAGCAGCGGTTGCGGGCATTCGAATATCTGGCCTCCGAGCATTTTCGTCCCCTCCCGATTTTCAGTCTTTTGCAGCCTAGACCGTATGTCCTTCCTCGAATACCCATCGAGGGTTAGCTGCCTCATTCGAGGAAGGACATACGGTCTGGTTTCCTACACTCCATGGCCGTGCTCGACACGGTCATCCAGTCCTGCTGCCGGAACCGCCCCAAATGATGGATGGCCGGATCGAGCCCGGCCATGACGTGGGGTTGGGGAGGCTCGGTCCAAATCCTCGGCTTCGAAGTTCTGATTACTGTTACCCGGCCTGTCCGCTAACTGGGTTGCGATCAACCGGCAATTCGACCTTCAGGCTTATCGCGTTCGTTCTCATGTCGCGGCGTCACATGCGGATGGTGCCGATCCTGAGCGAAACGGCAAGAACCCGCCTCTCCCGCCGCGACGGCAGAGGGAAACCGTGTCGGCCTCGGGCGACGGAGCGACAATTGATGATTGCGCATGCCGCCGAATGCGCAACTGAGCCGCACATCCATGGCACGGCCCGGCCGGGAATGCGACTTCGAACAAATTGATCTCGATCAAAGATGCTCTCGCGACGGCCCCATAGGTTGCGCCATTGCCTTCAGATCAGGCGTCTCGATCGGAGTAGTGCCATGGACAATCCCCGCAATCCCGAAGCGAAGGAACTGGTAATAAAGCGGCTTGCGTGCGCGGACCTCGATCCGGGCTTCGTGCGGGCGGCCCAACCGGAACTCTTCGCCGAGTTGGTCGACACCTGCAGCGATTGCCAGTGCGGGGATCGTTGCCAATCGGATTTCGCGGAGCCCGACGCAGGCGAGAAGGTCGCGGCTTACTGCCCAAACACGCGGCGGGTGGACGAATTGTTGGTCGCAAAGCCGGATTCGTTCGGGCCGGTCCAAAAATGGCGCGGAGCGGTCTGACAAGCGCCCCGGCCCTGCATCACCAGCCTGAATGCCGCGTCCTTGCGTTCGACGCGGCCGAAGCCGGGCCAGGGCAGGGCAGGGCAGGTGGTATCCGACGAGCGCGATCTTGTCGGCGGCCAGCATGTCCAGCGTCCGGCCGCGGGCGGCGACAGCCTTGTCCCGGTCGTCGTCCGGTCCCCAGGGCCAATCGGGCTTGGCGAACGACACGACCGGGCTGCTCAGCACGTCACCGCCGATCCAAAGCTGCCCCGACCCTGATTTCATTTCAGCATGGGCGTTCGTCCTTTGGCTTTCCGGTCGCCCCGCCGGTCATGGATCGGCTTCAGCTGAAGATGTCGGCGGTGATGCCCGAGTACCAGCCCATGTTCTCGATTTGGGTCTGCTTGCGGATGTCGGCACTTTCGCCGGGTTTCGACACGAAGCCTTCGACCTCGGCGATCTTGCCGTCCTTGGCCTCATAGCGGCCGCCGATCTTGATGGTGTAATCAGCGTCGACCATGCTCCAGCACGTATTCGCGTACCGGGCCGGGAAGGTCTGCGCCTTGGCCAGTTCGCCCCGCACCATCATCGCGGCCACCTTGGCCTGGCTGTTCGCCGAGAACGCCGATTTCGGCATCGCGCCCGCGATCGTTGCGTCACCCAGGATGTAGATGTTGGCGTCCATCGCCGACTTCATACTGTCGGCCATGATCGGGCAGTAGCCCGTCTCATTGGCAAGGCCCGCGTCGGTGACGATCGCCGCCGCCTTCTGAGCCGGTATCACATTGACGAGGGCCGCCTTGTAGGTTTCGAAGCCCGTCACCACCGTGTTCGACTTCGGATCGACCGACTTGACGCTTTCGTAGATCGACCTGGTGATCCACTCGATCATGCCTGGATATTGTCTGTCCCAGCCCTCCTGGAACACAGCCTGCTTGGAGAACTTGTCCTTGGGATCGAGGATGATGATCTTGCACTTCGATTTGCCGGCTTTTTTCAGGACGTGCGCCATCATCGACACGCGCTCGTAGGGTCCTGGCGGGCAGCGGTAGGGAACCGGCGGCGCCAGCATCACGATCACGCCGCCATCCGGCACGGCGTCCAGCCTGGCCTTCAAAAGCGAGGTCTGAGGCCCAGCCTTCCAGGCATGCGGCATCGCCTCCTCGTGCTCGCGGCCCCAGCCCGGCACGCTGTCGTACTTGAGGTCGATCCCCGGCGAGACCACCAGCCGGTCATAGGCGAGCTTAGTGCCGTCGGCGAGCGACACCTCGCGCTTGTCGCGGTCGATGGATTTGGCCATCTGGTGGTTCATCGTGATGCCGTAGCCGGACGCCAGCTTGTCATAGGTGTGGGTGATGCTGTCGAGCGGCCTGATGCCGCCGAGCACGAGGTTGGAATGGAAGCAGGTGACGAACTGCTTCGCTGGCTCGACCAGCGTCACATCGATGGCCGACGCGCTGTCCTTGGCGATGTATTTGGCGGCCGTTGCGCCACCTGGACCACCGCCGATCACCACCACCTTGGCCTTGGCCTGGGCGAGAGCCGGCATCGGCAATTTGGTCATGATTGCGGTCGCAGCGGCACTTGCGGCGATTGTTCCGAATGTCCGGCGGGTGATCATCGTGCAGTCTCCCTGTTGTCGATGACCCTGATTTACCTCGCTCGTCCCCACCTTGTCATCAACATGGCTTGCCCGCCGCGGCCGCGCCAGACTGCTGCTCGCATGACTGCCCTTGGGGCACGCGACGGAGCGCCGCATAGTAGGCAGCCAGAGCCTCCATCTCATCGTTACTGAGCCGCCCGGCCGCGCTTTGCATGATCGGGTTCGAGCGCTCCTTGTTCCTGTACGACTTGAGCACCGAGACGAACTGGTCGGCAGGCCATCCGACGATCGAGGGGATGCCCACATCCTGGCCGTCGGTACGATGACACGTCACGCATTCCGACGAAAGATATTGCCCGAAAGCTGCATCCGCCGCGACCACCCTACCCGGCACCGCGGTCAGGGCGATCGACACCGCGCACAGCACCTTCGTCAGCGCCCGCGTCCTCGACCACATGTTCCGCTGACCCATCCGGTTCCTCGTAGCCTCGTCACAGCGTCCTCGTCACAGCTTCCTCCTCACTCCCCCCTGCCACTTGCGGAGAGGGGTCGAGGGTTGGGGAGTGTATCAGCGCGACCTTTCTCGACATCGCCTATCGCGCGCCCCACCCGGCGTTTCACGCCACGCTCCACGCCAGGGCGAGGGTGCAGGCGCGGCGACGCTATTTGCGTAACCGACGAACCGATACTGGATACCAGTCTCAACTATCGAACCGCTGCGTCAATCCATGATCGTATTATAATCATTCCACTTTCGGGCTCTTTTTGCGATCCGGCGTTACATCGAGCATACGAGCGTGGTTCAGCACCTTCACGTCCACCTTGCAATCCTTCATGCACACGTCCTTCTGCCAGAACTGCTTCTCGCTGGTTTCGCGGTCGTCATCATAGAATCCACCAGAGTTCGGCAGTTTGATGGACGCGAAATTCTTCTGGTTGAGTTCGAAGCCCGTGTCCTTCACCACCTCGTTGAGATAGAGGAGATAGGCGACCAGCGCGTAGATCTCGTCAGGTTTCAGAGACTGCGCGTTGCCGTAGGGCATGGCCCGGCGCACGTAGTCGTAGATCGTCGACGGCGCTGGCCAGAACGACCCGATCGTCTTGTCCGGCCGGTCGTGCGTCAGGCTGCCTAGACCGCCCGCCAACACCGGCCAGCGGTCGACGCCCTGGCCAAACTCGCCGTGGCAGGCCGCGCACTGCTCGATGAAGATGCTCTCGCCCTGGGCTACGGTTCCCTTGCCCGGAGGCAGGCCCTGTCCATCCGGCCTGACGTCGATGTCCCAGCCCGCGATTTCTTGCGGCGAAGCTTCGCGGCCGAGGCCGAGCTTGCCGGCAACTGCAACGGACACCAGGCTGACGACCGCAGAACCGGCCACGAGTGCGCCCGTGAAGGTCTTACGAAATTTCGACATTCTCCGTCTCCCCGTTGGCGCGCACCAGCCAAGTCTGGATGCCGTTGTTGTGGTAAATGGAGTTGAGCCCACGCACCATGCGCAGTTCATTCTTTGTGGGCTGCACGTAGCCTGTCTGATCATGGGCACGTGATTGCACCAGCAGCTCCTGGCCGGACCAGTCAAAGTCGACGTAGAAGCGGACCAACGACTTGTCGAGCGCAGGGCCGTCGATCCGCGCTGCCTGCCAGTTGCGCCCTCCGTCGAGTGTGACATCGACCCGATTGACGATGCCGCGGCCCGACCAGGCTAGTCCGGTCAGTACGTTGCGGCCCGTGTGCTTCAACGGCGCCTCGGGAGACGGATTGGTGATGATCGACTTGGCGTCCATGATGAACGTGAACCGCCGCGAGCGGCCGTCCGCCATGAGATCGGTGTATTTTGACGTTTCCTCGCGCGCCAGCCACGGCTCGTCGCCGACCTCGATGCGCCGGATCCACTTGATCCACATGTTGCCTTCCCAGCCTGGCACCACCAGCCGCGCCGGGTAGCCCTGTTCCGGCCGCAGCGCCTCGCCGTTCATCTTGAAGGCGATCAGGCAGTCGTCGAGCGCTTTGGCGAGCGGGATAGACCGGTTCATGCCGGCGGCATCGCCGCCTTCCGCGAGCAGCCACTTGGCCTTGGGCTTGAGCCCCGCCTCTTCGAGCAGCGCCTTCAACGGCACACCCGTGTAAATCAGGTTGTGAACCATGCCGTGGGTGAACTGGCAGCTGTTCAACTGCGCCCCGCGCCACTCCATTCCGGAATTGGCGGCGCACTCGAGAAAGTAGACGCGGTTGACGCGGGGGAAGCGCTTCAGGTCATCGAGCGTGAAGATCATCGGCTTATCGACGAGGCCGTTGATCATCAGAACGTAGTCGTGCGGATCGACGTCAGGGGTGCCGCCGTGATGCCGTTCGAAGCAAAGGCCGTTCGGCGTGATGAGGCCATCGAGCTCGTGCAGCGGGGTGAAATTGATTGAGCTCTGCTTGTCGGCCGTCAGCCATTCGACGTTGCGGCGAATGACGTGCGCTTCGTGTTTCGAAGGTTTGCCGTAGGGAAAATCGGTGACGCCTGCGCCGAGGTGGCGGCTCCATTCGGCGACTTCGGGTGGTACGTTCGCGGGGTTGGGGCCTTTGTGCCTCGCACCCTCGGCGGCGATCGCGGTTCCGCCACCGGCGGCGACGACCGCTCCGGCTGCGGCGGTCCTGGCTGCTGACTTGAGGAAGCTGCGCCGTGACGCGCCAGCTCTGTCCAAGCCTGTGGAGGCTGCGATGTTTCGTGTCATGACACTCGTGCTCCTTGCGGACGTTGCAGGCATCTCACGCGCCGACGATTCTGACGGCCGCGCGGGCCGTGGCGCTGATCGACTTCTGCCTTTGGATGTGGGTGGCGACCACGTCCCAGATGGCTGGTCCTTCAGCACCCTGGTTGACACTCGCCCAGCCGGCCACCGCGTAGTCCTTGGCCGCATCGATGGGTGTGCCCGACTTCAAGAGCGTCATGCCTGAGATGCGGCTGCCGATCGGCTTTGCGATGTCGATCGTGTAGCCGAGGCCGCCGGTGCGGACCATGTCGCCGCCCTGCTGGTAGTAGGGATCGGCATTGAAGATGTTGTCGGCGACGTCTTCGAGGACCTCTTTGAGCCGCTGGCCGGTCATTTTCATGCGGTAGCAGGCGGGGTAGGTCATCGCCGTGCCGTTGGTGATGTCCTCGAATGTGATGTCCTGGCCGGGTAGGATGCTCGTGCCCCAGCGGATACCGGGCGACAACGCGATTTCGGCATCCCGTTCTGCAAGGATCGCGTCGCAGATGACGTTGTCGAGCGTGCCGTCGAAGTTGCCGCGCCGGTAGAGCAGCGAATCCGACTTTCCCAGCACGCGGTTCAGGTCCGCCTCGTGCGGCGCGCGGTGCTTGGCGATCAATGCGGCCATCTCGGCATCGGGCGTGATCGCGTCGGAGAACACCGGGATCAGGCGATAGCGGAAGCCCTTGATGGCCTTGCCCTGGACGTCGAGATCGAGGCGCGAGACAAACTTGCCGTTCGAGCCCGTGGCGACAATGAGCGTCGCGCCGGCTTTGGTCACCTCCGGCACGGCGTCGTGGGTGTGGCCGGAGAGAATGACATCGATGCCCTTGACCAGCCCGGCCATCTTCTTGTCGACATCGAAGCCGTTGTGCGAGAGCACCACGATCAAGTCGCAGCCCTTGGCCTTCAAGGCGTCCACCTCGGCCTGCATCTCGCGGTCGCGGATGCCGAAGCTCCACTTGGGCATCATCCAGCGCGGGTTGGCGATAGGCGTGAACGGGAACGCCTGGCCGATGACGCCGATCTTGACACCCCCGGTTTCGAACATCTTCGAGGGCTCGAACACCTTGTCCTCGAACTCGGTGTCGCGGATGTTCTGCGCGAGAAACGGAAAGCCGAGCTTGGCCGTCAGTTCCTTGACGCGGGCCTCGCCGAGTGTGAACTCCCAGTGCCCGGTCATGGCATCGGGCTTCAACAACGCCATGCAGTCGACCATGTCCTGGCCTTGGGTCTTGAGCGATGTCCAGCTGTTGGTCCAGGTGTCGCCGCCGTCGAGCAGTAGCACTTTCCCCGAGCGTTCGGCGCGGATCGATTTGACAATTGTCGCGATACGGTCGAGCCCGCCCATGCGGCCGTAGGTGCGGGCGAGGGCCTCGAAGTCGTCATGGGTGAGCGCGTAGGCGTCGGCCGACTTGTCCACGACCTTGAACAGCTTGCGGAACTCGGCGCCCACGATATGGGGCACCTGTCCGCGCGCTGCGCCGACACCGATGTTGACCGAGGGCTCGCGGAAGTGCAGCGGAACCAATTGTCCGTGGATGTCGGTCAGGTGGACAAGCGTCACGTTGCCGAGCGGCTCGAAGCGGAGGAGCTCGGCTTCCGAAAGTTTGCCTTGCGCAGCCGCTCGAGAAATAGGCGCGCCGCCGCCCGCCATGATCGCGGCCGCCGCGGCGGTTGCCGTCACGAAGTCTCGCCTCGAAATCATGGCAAGCGTCTCCCGTTCACTGCGACGATACCGCAGCGCTGCTCAGGCGATGGACAATGAAAAGCACCGGGCCAGCTGATGAGCGGACCCGGCTCGATCAGCCGACGGTGACCTTCTGCTCGGCCTTGTAGACGGAGCCGTCGTCGTCGGTCCAAGAGAAGACGAACGTGCCGCTCTCGGGCACGCGCACGAAGAACGACTGGTACGGGTTCGCGGAAATCGCGCCGTGCCAGTCGGCCTTCATGATTTCCTTGCCGTTGAAGGTCGCGGTGAACTGCTTGATGATCTTGCGCGGGATCAGCTTGCCGTCCTTGTCCTTGCGCTGGCCACTTTCCATTTCGTGGCTGATCAGCGTCTTGACTTCGACGACTTCACCGGCCTTGGCGGTGGCGGGCATTCTGACGCGCGGGGTTGGCTGTGTGGTCATGAACGGAAATCCTGTGCGAATGAAACCGTGTGACTATAGGGTTGCGGCCGGGCTTCAGCCGCCGCATCCGCCGATCGTCACCTTGACTTCCTTCTTGGCCGTGTAGATTTCGCCGTTCGACATCTCCGCCACCGCGACAATGTTCTGTGTCTGGGCGAGGCGGATGCGCAGCTGCGCCGATGCCTTCGGGCTCATCGGGGTGAAAAAATAGTTGGCGACATTCGGATTGGGGTTGCCTTCTGCGAAGAAGTGTACAGCCTTCACATAGTCCTTCTCTGTCATCGGACTTTCGACTTCGAAATTGAGCGGCACCACGAGGCCGTTCTCGGCGATCGAGGGCAGGTCGAGCTTGATCTTGCCTTCGATCAGCTTCGTGTCTCCGAACAGCTTCTTGAGTTCGGTGGCCACCTGCTCGGGTGCTGCCAGCAAGGACGACGGCGCAATCGTCCCCGCGATCACTGCGGCGGTGGCTGTAGCCAGGAAATCCCGGCGTGATTGCGCGGATGTTGTCATGTCCATTCCGGCGTCTCCCTTTTTCATTTTCTTGGGTCGTGGTCGTGTCGTCGTGGTCGGGTACCGGTCGTGCCGACCGGTCGTCTGAAGCGGCAATTAATCAAGCGACCGAAGTCTCAATTCGAAGCTGGTCGCGGCGAGATTGGCAGGCCGGAAAAGACCAATGCGGACCCGGTCATAGGTCTTGCACTCGCGCATCGCGACACTCTTTCATGTCATAGGGCGAAGTGATGTGCAAAGGCGGTTGCGCGTATCCTTCTTTAATACATATTCAGATTAGCATATTACGATCAATGCTTGCAACATAAGAATTCGCAGACTAAAGTCCGTTTCGCAACCTCTTTTGGAGGCGCCAGCGCAGCAATCTCGACCCAAATATATGTTGCGCCGCAATAAACGGGAGGAACAGAGTGCGGAAATACATAGTATTTATCGTATCAATACTTGCGGTTGCAGTTCTCGCACCTGCGATAAACTCTGCCTCGGCACAAACGGCTGCTGTCGATAGCGAGAAAGAGATCGAGCGTTATCGTGAAATGATTAACGATCCGCTGGCCAATCCAGGCTACCTCAACGTCGATCGTGGCGAAATTCTCTGGAAGACTGCCCGCGGCGCCAACAAAATCTCGCTCGAGACCTGCGACCTTGGCGAAGGCCCTGGCAAGCTCGAGGCTGCGTTCGCGAAACTGCCGCGGCATTTCAAGGACGCGGACCGCGTCATGGACCTCGAGCAGCGGCTTTTGTGGTGCATGGAAAAGCTGCAAGCCCTCGACACCGCCGACGTGAAGAGCCGTAAATTCGGATCTCCTGGCAAGTACTCCGACATGGAAGATCTGGTGGCCTTCATCGCCAACAAGTCCAACGGCTTGAAATTTGCAGTCGCAGTGGCGCATCCGAAGGAGAAGGAGATGCTGGCGGTCGGCGAAGCCATGTTCTATGCGCGCCATTCGATCATGGATTTTTCCTGCGCCACCTGCCACGCCGTCGATGGAACGCGGATCAGACTGCAGGCGTTACCTAACCTCTCTGAGCCGGGCAAGACAGTCCAGCAGACCATGGGTTCGTGGCCAGCCTATCGCGTATCGCAAAGCCAGTCGCGCACGATGCAGCATCGCCTGTTCGACTGCTACCGGCAAATGCGGTCGCCGCCTCCGGACTACGCTTCCGACGGCCTGACAGCGCTGACGCTCTACATGAACACGCTCGCCGAGGGCGGCGTGATCAACGTCCCATCGATCAAGCGCTGACCGGACACGGAGGACATCCCCGATGACATCGACATTCACGACATACATGGGCCTCGTCACAGCCTTGGCAACGGCGATTGCCGTCGTAACCTTGCCAACGGCGACCGACGCCGCCGACCCGGTCTCGCCCGCGCTGTTGGACACCTACCTCAAGGCCACCTTTAAAAAGTTGCCCGAAGGCTGGACGTGGGACGCGCGCGTCGCGCAAGACGAAACCCAGCGGATCTGCTCGGAGACCCGAAACAAGCCCTCCAAAGACGACGCCGCCAAGATCCTCGCGCGGGAAGCCGCGACGGTCCAATACCCCGCCGACGGCAAGTTTATCGGCAGTTGGAAGGACGGCGAGAAGATCTCCCAGAATGGCCGCGGCGGACAGTTCAGCGACGAGCCCGGCACGGTGAGCGGTGGCAATTGCTACGCCTGCCACCAGATGGCGCCGAAAGAGCTGTCTTATGGGACGATCGGGCCCAGCCTGCTCAACTACGGCAGGTCCAAAGGCTACGCGGAAGCCGAGGTCAAGGCGGCCTATGCAAAAATCTATAACGCCCAGTCAGCGGTCGCATGCTCGAACATGCCGCGGTTCGGCTTCCACAAGGTGCTGACCGAACAGCAGATGAAAGACGTCGTGGCTTATCTGTTCGACCCCGAGAGTCCCGTGAACAAATAGCCCGCGCGCTTGACGCAGATCGCGGTGCGGTCGCGATCTATGATCTGGAGTAGAGGCGGGCGGCGAGCCCGGCTCCACGGAACCTACTTAGGAAAGTCGGGCCAGCCGTTATGAACAAGCTCTTATCGCAAGAGATCGTGGCGGCGCTCGAAAGCGACGGCGAGGTGTCGCCCGAGCTCAAGAGCCTGGTGCAGAAAGCGCGCAAGGCGAGCGAGTTCCTGAAGGCGCTCGCCCACGAGAACCGCCTGCTCATCCTGTGCCTCCTGTCGGAGCGCGAGCGGTCGGTCACCGAACTCGAGAACCTGCTGTCACTCAGCCAGCCGACGGTCTCGCAACAGCTTGCCCGGCTCCGTCTCGATGGCTTGGTCGAAACGCGGCGCGACGGCCGTACCGTCTATTATCAGTTGGCGGACGAGGCTACGCGCAAATTCATCGAGGCGGTCTACAACAAGTTCTGCCGCGACTGCTGATCGCAAATTTCTGGTCGAACTCCGGTGACCGGTTTGACGTTTCGCTGAGCGCGCGGACGAAACTCGCCAACGAGGTGCGTGGCCGATGATTCTGCTGCTCGGAGGTCTGGCCTGCGGAATTCTGGCTGGCGCGGCGGCACAATCCGGGCGGCTCTGCACCATGGGCGCCATCGAGGACGCCATCGTCGCGCGCGATCATCGGGCCGCGAAGGCATGGGCGCTGGCGGCGGCGGTCGCACTCCTCGGCACGCAGACGCTGCAGTGGTTCGGCGTCTTGGATCTGCGCGAGAGCATCTTCCTCGCGCCGCAGTTCGATTGGCTCGCCGCACTCGCCGGCGGCATCCTGTTCGGTTTCGGCATGGCGCTCGCCGGCACCTGCAGCTTCGGCCTTCTCGTCCGCTCCGGCCGCGGTGACCTGCGCGCGATGGTCGTGGCTGCGATCATCGGAATAGCCGCGTTCGCGTTCACGGCCGGCGCGTTGCAGCCCGTGCGCTCACTGGTGGCAGGGCACTTCGCGATTGACCTCGAAGCGTGGGGCGGCGCCAGCCTCGAAACGGCGATCACGCAGACGCTCGGGCCCGGCTGGTCCATGGCCGCGGCAGCGCTGATCGCCATCGCGCTTGCGCTTCCGGCCCTTCTCGACCGGCGCGTCCGCCGGCGGCTTCGGCTATTGGTCGCGGCGCTAGGACTGGGGCTGGCGGTCATTGCCGGCTGGACCGTGAACGGAATATCGGCGCAGGCGTTGCTCGAGCCCAGCCGCGTCGAAAGCCTGTCGTTCGTCGCACCCGTCGGCCGGCTCCTCTTGCAGATCATGAGCGAGCCGGTGCAGTACGCGAGCTTCGGCATCGCCTCTGTTGGAGGCGTCGCGCTCGGCGCATTCCTGGTCGCCGCCTGGAAGGACGAACTCCGGTGGGAAGCCTTCGACGATCCGCGGGAGATGCGCCGGCACATGATTGGCGGCGTGCTGATGGGAATAGGCGGCGTGCTGGCGAGGGGCTGTACAATCGGCCAGGGAATGAGTGCCGCGAGTGCGCTCGCCTATTCGGCACCCATCGTGATTCTGGGTGTGATCATCGGAGCCAATACGGGGCTCGCACTTCTGCTTGAAGGTCGCCCGTTCTGGCGGCTCGGGACAGACCGATGAGCGCAGCAGGCCGCAGGCTCGGCCCGCGTCCGGACAACCGCATTCATCGATCACGAGCGCTCTGGCGATCGGCATCGTAGATTGCCGCCAATCGTTCCACCGAAACGCCGGACCAGTAGCCGCAAAGCAGCATGGCGTTCAACACCTGGCCCCGAACATGTCCGCGCTGATGAAGCCGACGGGCGGAGGTTTGAACGGATTGGGCCAGCTTCACGAAGCGGCCGCGCGTCTTGAGCCGCCGGCGCAGTTCGACGTCCTCGAACAGCGGCCAGTCCGGCAGTCCGCCAATCGCATCGTAGTCGGCGCGTCGAAAGAAGAACCCTTGATCTCCAAAGGTGGTCCACGACGTCTCGAAGCGACTGAAGAATTCATAAGTCTTCAACGCGCGCGATGCGGCATCGTACCGAAGCCGGAAACAGCCGCCAGCGACAGAGGCGTGTGCCAGCGTCGTCCGGACAGCGGCTGCGGCGCCTTGCGGTAGATGCGTGTCGGCATGAACCACGACGATGAACCGTGACTTCGACGCCGCAATCCCCGCGTTGATCTGCCGGCCCCGTCCGCGCGGGCCCCGGACAAGGGTCACGGCCGGATGCTGAGCAGCCACGGAACCGGTGCCATCCGAACTTGCGCCATCGGCGACAACGATTTCGTCGAACCTGTTCGACGTTCCTCCCGACAACAAGCCTTCAAGGATGGAACTCAACGAGCTCTCCTCGTTGAATGTCGGAATGATGACGGCAATCGTATCAGCGCACTGTAGGTCCGGAGACGGCGGCATCGCGCAGAGCCTTCAGCGTTTTTGGCAGATCGGTCTCGATCGCGGCCCGCACCATCGGCCCCGGCAACGATACGCCTGGGTCGATACGCACCATGTAGGTCAGCCGCGTTGCGTTCCTGCCGCTCACGGGTGCCAACCGCCATTCGCCTTCCAAGGTTTTCAGATCTCCGCCCGTCCGCTGGAAGGAAATGCGGCGATCAAGAGTGTATTCGGAGCGAAATTCCGAGCGTGTGGTCGGCATCACCCATAGCCATTGCACGAGATGTTCGCGCACGTCCCACGTGCCTTGCGGGTCGCGATCGATGATGCGGCAGCTTTTCAGCCCACTGATGAACTGACTCGCGCGCTCGCAATCCAGCATAGTGGTCCAAAGCTGGCGCGGCGCAACAGGAATGTCGATCGCGGCCATGATCAATCCCGCTGCACCGCGCGGGTCCGGGCCAACGACCACCACTGCTTCCCCGGCGTTCAGAATCGCGCGTTGCTCGGCCGAGAGGAGAAACTCGCCGGCCCAGGCAACATTCATGCTGGTCACGAAGGCGATGATCACAATCGAGATACGCTTGGCGATGTCCATCTTACTCGACGGACGCGAAAGCCAGTGGGGCCCGCCACGGGCAACCCGAGATATCGTTGCGTCGATGCTCAATCAACGCCCCTCGATGACCGGCCTGCCGAACGCGTCGGCCGGCGCGAGACACTTTCTGTCAACGTCAACGGCTTACGTCCCGGACTTACGAATGTCAATCTTCGCAGCCGACAATATCGGCCCGCCCTTGCCCTGTTGAAGGATGACGACCGCTGTCTCGCAGCAGGACCTCACGAGATCGGCACCGGGAACCCGAAGGCTTAAGGGCTGACCACGCCAGGGGCCGAGCTGTTTGAGATCCCGCACCACATTGTGATAGGTGATCTGCCGGCCCGAATTTTCGCCCCGGCCGATGGCCACCTTGCCGCTATCCTGGACGGCCAAGAGCAAAATGTGCGCTTCGTTCGGAACGCTTGCCGAATTGGCCTTGCCGACATCGACGATCAGATCACCGCCCTTCAATTCGAGCTTCAACGCGATTCGCGATTGCTTATTCTGAGGCCCGGTCGCGGCAATCTCTCTATCGATCGCTCGGGCCGAGCTGCCGACGACATGGGTGCGGCCATTGACCACCGTCTGAGGCGTGTAGATCTCGCCGTCGCCGCGGGCTCGGGCGTAGTCACGCTGCCGGTCGGTGTATTGGCTTTTCGCGAACGTGTCTTTCCAGCCGAGACGGTCCCAATAATCCACTGGGAGGCTGAGCGCGATAACGTCGTCGCGGGTCTTGTAGGTCTCGAGCAGGGCGTCCGCTGGCGGGCAGGAGGAGCAACCCTGGCTCGTAAACAACTCAAGAACCGTAACCGCGCGGGATGCGGCCGCCTCGGCGTGCACTGAAGACGCGCCACTGCCGGCCAAAGCCGTTCCGAAAACGAGAGCAGTCAACGTCGGTGACATTCGCATGGGACGCCCTCGAATGATTGGTCCTGGGAGCGCGCCGCTTCTGCACGCCGCTGGGAATCAGTACGTCGGATCCCAATCACATGCGAATAAACGTTGGGTGATGCCCCGTGCCCCGTCCCGGTGTTGCATCTCGAACGCCTGGTCCCCACTGGCCGCGAGGTAGTATCCCGAGAATTCGAGACAAAAAAACAATAAAATCAAAGAGTTGCTCGTGTTCCGCATACCTCCAACACTTGGTCGGTCGGGCGCACAACGGAAAAGGGCCCCGGTCGCCCGGAGCCCCTTCTTGATATCGGTCAATCCAGCTCTATCCGAGCCAGAGAGGCCAGTGATCAGAACTTGATTCGCGCACCGGTATAGACGATGTCGATGCTGTCAAGGTCGAGAACGCCCTGGTTCGTCGTGCGGGCATCGAGATCGAGGGTCTTGTAAAGCGCGTAGATTTCCATCTCGGCAGCCGGGATGTGCTGAACCACGCCGAAGCCCCAAATCGTCAGCTCTGCATCAAGCACGATGCCCGAAGTGAAACCGTTTGCTGCGACAGGGGCGTTTCCTGCGACAGCCGCAGCCTGGCCACCAAAGCCCTGACCATTGGCGTATTCACCGTAGAATACGGTCTTACCAACCGGAAGGAGTTTCGGCAACACGAGACCACCATTGAAGTAGTAGTAGTCGAGGGCTTCATGTACGCGAGCCGGTTCACGGCGATCGAAGGCGAACGAGCCGAACAAGCCGCTGGGCTCGTGCAGGATCGAGATAGAACCCTTGAACTCTTCCGTCCTCAGGCTTGGCGCGAAACCATCCGTATCCTGGGAGTAGCCGATGCCGCCAACGATCTTGAAGTCGCCGAGCTTGTTGGCATACCAGACTGCGACATCCCAGAAATCATCTTCGCCCCACGTCGCGACGAACTTGGCACCCTGGAAGATCGGGCTGTCGTAGCGGACGAGGTTACGGCGCGCGGTGTCGAGAGAGCCGCCGGTTACAAGGTTGGACTGCAGGTTCGTAATCACGCCGTTGCTCTGACGGAAGAACAGCGCGTTGCCGATGAGCTGGTCGGCGAATGCTGCCGGGCCGGCACCAGCGGCGTCTGCCAGAATGATGTCGTCGTTTGCCGGAGAACCCTGACCGACAGTGATTCGGCCGAGCTGCTTGCTCTCGATCCACCAGTTGGCCTGGCGAAGATTGAGCGCGCCGCCGGCTCCAACAACATCGTCGTTGAACTGCGTGACCAAGTTCGAAGCGGATACATCAACCTCGACCTCGAGCCAGAAACCTGCGCTCCACTCAGGGTTGATCTTGGCGCTGCCAATGAACCGGAAGCGCGATGCGGTGTTGTCCTGGTCCGTAACGAGGGCATTGCTTTCATCGCCGTCGTCGAAGAACAATACGCCGGTGTGGATCTGACCCGAAACCTGGACCGAGACCTTGCGGTTACCCTTGCGGGCCGTGGTCGCTTCAAGCTCAGCGATGCGCTCTTCGAGGTCTGCGCAGCAGTCGCCGCCAAGGTCGGCCGCGTAGGATGGTGCGACCGACGCCAGTAGGGCCGCCGTGGCAGCTCCGATGATACGATGATAACCAGTTCTCTTAGTAAGCATGATGTGTGTGTCCCCTGTCTCGCCCCGAAAGTACTTCTGCCCAACCAGCCGCGGCCTTGCCAGTATTGGGTCGACCATTAGAAAGGTTGATGTACAGCCGGATCGCTGCAATCGTGCATCGACATTTGCACAGAGGCTGGCCGCCAGTTCTTTCAGAATCGTGCTTTTTTAATGTAATCGGGTACGCTGTGGCAGATTCGCCTCAAACGGGATTGGGCGGCGTAATCAGCTGAGTTTTCGCGGTTCTGGAGGCGCGGCGTTGCGCCGCCAACAAGTCAAAACACGATGCTGTGACCGGCGAGGCCGGCACCGGATCGCGATCGCCAGGGTACGGGCCAAAGTACGGAGAAGATTTGGGAATTCCGCGGGATCAGGAGCTCTTGGCGGTCCGAGAGCTATTGGATCGGAACTGCGCCGGCGTGTTGCCGAACCGTACTCGGAAGGCGGTTGTGAGGTGACTTTGGGAGCTGAAGCCGGTTTCGAAGGCGATGGTCGAAATGGCCATCGTCGAACTCTCCAGCAACTGCCGGGCCCGATCCAATCGCCGCTCGAGGACGAACCGGTGCACTGAGGTCTGATAGGTGGCCCGGAAAATCCTGCTGAAATAGTATGGTGAAAGATCGGCGGCGTCGGCGATGGATTTGACGTTGATGGGTTCGGCCAGTCGCTGATCGATGAATTGAACCGCGCGCTTGACGGCCTCGAGATTGTCTTTGGCATCAGCCGGGTTCGGCGTACCGACTTGGCTCTCGACGAGCTTGACGATGAGCATTTCCACGCAAAGGCCCACAAGTGGTTCGGCGACAGGCGTATAGTGATTGGCGGCGTCTCGTAGGCGCCGCCACAGGCTCTGCACCAGGGGTGGTGCCTCGACCCTGATCGAGGATCCGAGAAACACCCGGTTCGACATGACTTCCGACTGGATGAACGATTCGACGTAATTAGGGCAGAGGAAGAGAACCTCGTAGGAGGTTGCCGCATCGAAAGCCCCGGAGACGTGATCGTTGGGGCGCAGCACACTGTAGGAATGGGGGGCCGTCGGGCCATGATGTGGCCGTGAGCCGTTGAGCTGGATGTGGCCGTGGATCGGCTCGTTGGCCATCACGATGGCATATTGTCCATAGGATTCGCTGAAGGCGCCCGACGCGGCAACAACGCGCTCGTAGATCCCCCAACTGAAATGAACGGACTCAGCGACGATTGTTCCTTCGGGGTGGTTTCGAATGGTCGAGTCGCTCAGCGCGTTCATTCTTGATCCACATGTGCTGGTCGGTGACTTCGATCGTGCGGTAAAACGTCATGGAGGCGAGCGGATGGCCCAGAACCCGGGCCCGGAACAGCTGGTCTTTTCGATGATTTTCATTTTTCGATGCCAATAATCGAAAAATATCATCCGATTGGCGGTTCAGCTACTGTCTTCTTTTGATAGTCTGACGACGGCCAAATCTGAAATAACGTATTGTCACTTTCTCGCGTTGACCCTCCATGTCTCGATGGCGCGGTGAGTTGTGCAGGCCCCCAATCGTGGAACGGCCGTCATGTTTGAGAGAGATGCCGATCTTCGTTCGCGGGCATGGGGCGCGACATGCGCACCCTGTCCACGGCGCTAAGCGCAGGCGATCATGGCTGTTCGGACCGAACCCTCTGTTGGCCTCGGCGGCACTTGGGTTCTCATTTTGGGTCGCACCTCGGCGCGATGCGGCGAGACGCGCAGTGGCGCTTCGACCTATAGTCCTCGACGTGGCAAGCCGATATTGACAGTCTATATCGATCAAGCGGGTCGAACTCGGCCGACCATTCGCCGCCGCCCCCCGACCGGAGGCCTTGTCTCATGGACGTCGATGCCCTGCTACTGGCCCGCATCCAGTTCGCGTTCACGGTCGCGTTCCATATCATTTTCCCGTCGTTCACCATCGGTCTTGCTGCCTTCATCGCGACCCTTCTCGTCCGTTGGCGCATGACGGGTGAGGAGCATCTGCATCGCTTGGCGCGCTTCTGGACCAAGATTTTCGCGGTCAGCTTCGCCATGGGCGTGGTATCCGGCATCGTGCTCTCGTACCAGATCGGCACCAACTGGAGCCGATTCTCGGAAGTGGTCGGAAACGTCATGGGCCCGCTGCTCGGGTACGAAGTGCTCACGGCGTTCTTCCTCGAAGCGACCTTTCTCGGCATCATGCTGTTCGGCTGGAACCGGGTCACTCCGGCGCTGCATGTGACGGCCGCGGTGCTCGTCGCGATCGGCACGTCGCTGTCAGCGTTCTGGATCCTGGCGGCCAACAGCTGGATGCATACCCCACAGGGTCACGAGATGCGTGGCGGAATCGCTTATGCCGTCGACTGGTGGGCGATCATTTTCAACCCCAGTTTCCCCTACCGCTTCGCCCATATGTTCACCGCTGCCTACCTCACGACGTCGCTGGTCGTGTTGGCGGTCGGCGCGCGGTATCTGATGCAGCGGCGGTATCTCGAAGAAGCGCGCACGATGGTCCGCATGGGTCTCGGCATGGTCGCAGTCCTGGCACCGCTGCAACTCGTCATCGGCGATTTGCACGGCCTCAACACGGCGAAGTACCAGCCGGCCAAGATCGCCGCGATGGAGGCGCACTGGGATGGCAGCAAGCCGGCCGATCTGGTGCTGTTTGCGATCCCGAACGAGAAGACCGGCCGGAACGACTACGAGATCAAGGCCCCGATACCTGGTCTCGCGAGCTACGTCATCACGCACGACTTCAATGGAAAGTTCAAAGGGCTGAACGATTTCAGCCCAGAGGACCGACCGCCGGTAAAGCCGGTGTTCTTCGCCTTCAGGACCATGGTCGGCATCGGGATGTTGATGATCGGCATCGGGCTCGTGGGCGCGGTATTGTGGATGCGCGGGCAAGTGTTCGCGGCCCGCTGGTATCTGAGGCCCGTGCAACACTGCTGGCCACTCGGCTTCATCGCCATTCTGGCGGGCTGGTGGGTGACCGAAACCGGCCGCCAGCCGTGGATCGCGCATGGTATTCTCCGCACGGCCGATGCTGCATCGCCCCTGGCCTTCTGGGTCGTCGCAACCTCACTTGCGCTGTTCGTCGCGGTCTACACGGTCGTGTTCTCGATCGGCATCTACTATATCAATGCTCTCATCGAGAAAGGACCGGGCGGCAAGGCTGCGGCGACGCCGAGCGCGCTGCCATCGCGCCCGCTGTCGGCGGCTGGATCTGCCATGCAGCCGGGGGAGTAGATCAATGCCGGATCTTGCGACTGTCGACATGTACGCACCGGCTTTTTGGCTGCCGCCGTTGTGGGCGTTTGTGCTCGGCGCCGCGGTCACCCTCTACGTGGTGCTGGACGGGTTCACGCTCGGGCTCGGCATACTGTTCCCCTTGTCGCCCGAAGAGGAACGCCGCGACGTGATGATGAACTCCGTGGCACCCTTCTGGGATGGCAACGGAACCTGGCTGGTACTGGGTGGCGGCGGGTTGTTCGTGGCGTTTCCGAAGGCCTATGCCATCATCATGCCGGCCCTTTATCTGCCGATCATCACTATGCTTCTGGCGCTCGTTTTCAGAGGTGTAGCGTTCGAGTTCCGGTGGGTCGCCAAACCCCATCACAGGAAGTGGGATTTCGCATTTGCCTGGGGCTCGATCGTCGCCACCTTCATGCAGGGCGTCATTCTCGGCGGCCTGCTGCAAGGTGTCGCGATCAAGGGTGGCGCGTTCTCGGGCGGTCCACTCGACTGGCTGACACCCTTCCCGATCGCGGTGGGCATCATTCTGGTATTCGGTTACGCGCTACTGGGCGCGACGTGGCTTGTGATGAAAACCGAAGGCGAGATCGCAGAAGCCGCGCGCTACCAGGCGCTGGCAGCCCTACCGGTCGTGATCGGTGGCATGGCGCTGGTCAGCCTGTGGACACCCTATGCCCTGCCGCGGATTGCCGAGCGCTGGTTCACATGGCCGAACATTGCTTATCTCGCGCCAGTGCCGGTACTGAC
The DNA here is from genome assembly GCA_002928955.1 of Hyphomicrobium sp. Classification (GTDB taxonomy): domain Bacteria; phylum Pseudomonadota; class Alphaproteobacteria; order Rhizobiales; family Hyphomicrobiaceae; genus JAKAML01. The sequence goes on from PERT01000019.1 coordinate 48,600, forward strand.
TGCGCTTGTCGCCTTGGTATGCTGGAGATCCTTGCAGTCCCGTCGCGACACGCTGCCCTTCGTTTCGGCGATCTCGCTGTTCCTGCTCGGGCTGACGGGTCTCGTGATCTCAAATGCGCCCTATCTCGTGCCACCGTCGATGACGGTCTGGGACGCGGCCGCCGATGCCAATTCGCAGATGTTTTCGATCATCGGCGTGGCGATCATGCTACCGGTGGTGCTCGGCTATACTGCTTTCGTCTATTGGACATTCCGCGGCAAGGTCAGGATCGGCGAGGGATACCACTGAGCACACCTTACTGGCCGGCGGTCCATCATGCCGCTGCGTGACATGCTCGCGGCGCTGGTCGCCGTGACGGCCTTCGGCACATCGTTCGTGGCGATCAAGTCCGGCGTCGAGCATATGCCGCCGTTGCTCTTGACCGCGCTGCGCTTTCTGTTCGCCGCCTTACCGGCGATCCTGTTCGTGCCGCCACCACGCACCCGCCCGGTGCTCGTGGTGGCGTTCGGACTGGCGTTCGGAGTGGGCCTGTTCGGCGCGATGTTCATCGCCATCAAACTGGGGATGCCCGCCGGACTCGCTGCGATTGTCGTGCAATTGCAGGTGTTCTTCACGATGGGGCTCGCGTGGCTGCTGGACCGGGAGAGGCCCGGCCACGAGCAGATGGCAGGCGCGGTAATCGCGCTCGTAGGCATGGGATTGATCGGCTGGCAGCGCTTCGCCGGCGCGGCGACGTTACCATTCTTTCTGGTGCTCGCCGCAGCCGGATTCTGGGCTTTTGCGAACTTCGTCAGCAAGCGCGCCGGCGCCTCGGATCGCTTGGCGCTCGTGGTCTGGGGAAGCCTCGTTGCTGCGCCGGTGCTCATTGGGTTGTCGCTGCTGATCGAGGGCTCGGAAGCCGTCGCGGCGGCGCTTTTGCCTCCAGCTTGGTCGGCTGTCGCATCGGTGGTCTTCATGGCCTACCCCGCCACGCTTCTGGCCTTCTCGATCTGGACGACGCTGCTGTCGCGGTATCCGACACCCGTGGTCGCCCCGTTTGCGCTTCTGATCCCTGTTGTGGGGTTATTGAGCACACACATGGCGTTTGGCGAGCGGCTCGCACCGTTGGAGGTGGTGGCCAGCGGATTGATCTTGATTGGGCTGCTTGTCGGCTTGCGCGGTGCCTCTCTGCCGCGTCCAAGTTCTCCTTGAACCGTTGAGCCGATGGCGTGCCGCCTGACTGGACCCGCCGTCACCACGATTGGCGATAGTCCGTTCAAGCGACGCCCGATTGTCAGTGCTTGATCCGAGACCAGATGCGCTTCTTGGCCAGGAACAACAACACGGTCGTCACAAGAAGATAGAGCATCACTTGCCAGCCGATGCGCTTGCGCTCATTGAGTGACGGGTCGGCGGCCCAAGCGAGAAACGCCGCCACGTCCTTGGCGTTCTGTTCGAGCGATCCCTTGCCGTCCTGGTACTTGACGAAATTGTCCTTGGCCAGCGGCGGCACCATTGCGATCTGGTGACCTGGAAAGGCGGCGTTGTAGTTCATGCCGTCGGACAGATTAAAGTCTTTGGGTGCGTTTTTGTAGCCAGTCAACAGCGCGTAAATATAGTCGGGGCCACCTTCCTGATACCCGGTGGCGATGTCCCGCATCATCAGGAAGATATGGGTGTACCAGGGCGCGGTCGGCTCGATCCCACGAGCCTTGGCAATGACCGAAAAGTCTGGCGGCAACGCGCCGTTGAACGCATCGCGCGCTTCGGCCTCGTTTTTATGGGGCCCAAGGATCGGGTCCGACAGCTTCGCCGGCCGCTCGAACATTTTGCCCTTGTCGTTGGGCCCGTCCGTGATCTTATTTGGCCAGCCTGCGGCCAGCGACTTGACGCTGTCCTCGGGGAACTCCGGTCCACCCGGCTGCACGAGATTGCGGAACGCGAGCCGTTTCAGACCGTGACAAGACGAGCAGTTCTCCTGATAGACTTGGAAACCACGCTGCAACTGGCCCGCATTAAACTGTCCGCGGAAACCGGCAAAGGGCCACTGCTGCTTGTCGATCACGATATGCTCGCCACCGGCGCCCATGACCGGGAGTGGCGCCAGCGCCAGCACCACGGCCAGGGCCACCGAGGCCGCGCGAAGAGACGTTTTAATCATCGTCGTCGTTCCTCGTCTCAACGTTTTTCAGGAGCTGCAGCCGCGCCTGCCGGTATGCCCATGCCACCGCCAGTTTGCTTGCCCGGCCCGAGCACGTCTTCGGTGATCGACCGGGGCAACTGCTTGGGCGTTTCGATCAGACCGACAATCGGCATCACGATCAGGAAGTGGGCGAAGTAGTAGAACGTGAACACGCGGGCCCAGAATACATAGATCCCGTCCGCCGGCTTTGCCCCAAGGTAGCCGAGTGCGAGGCACGAAATGACGAACAGCCAGAAGAACCACCGGTAAATCGGACGGTACTTGGTCGAGCGCACGCGGCTGGTATCGAGCCAGGGCACGAAGAACAGGACGGCGATCGCGCCGAACATGGCAAGCACGCCGCCAAGCTTCGAAGGAATGGCTCGCAGGATCGCGTAGAACGGCAGGAAGTACCATTCCGGCACGATGTGAGGCGGCGTCACAAGGGGGTTGGCCTCGATATAGTTGTCAGCGTGACCAAGATAGTCAGGCAAGAAAAAAACGAACCAGGCGAAGACAATCAGGAAGGCGAACAGGCCGACCGCGTCTTTCATTACCGCAAAGGGCGCCATCGGCACTGAGTCGGACTTGTGCTTGAGGTCGAGACCGGTTGGGTTGTTCTGGCCGGCGACGTGTAGCGCCCACACGTGCAGGATGACGAGACCCATGATCACGAAGGGCAGCAGGTAGTGGAGGGAGAAGAAGCGGTTCAGTGTCGCTCCGGACACCGAGAAACCGCCCCACAACCACGTAACAATTGCCGTGCCAACACCCGGCACCACGCCATCGAGCGACGAGAACAGGTTGGTGATAACGGTGACGCCCCAGAAACTCATCTGGCCCCACGGCAACGCGTAGCCCATGAACGCTGTTGCCATCATCGCGAGGAATATGAGCACGCCGAGGATCCAGAGGATCTCACGCGGTGCCTTGTATGAGCCGTAGTAAAGACCACGGAAGATGTGGATGTAGACGGCGACGAAGAACATCGATGCGCCGACCGCGTGGAAATTGCGGATCATCCAGCCGAAGTTCACGTCACGACGGATGCGCTCGACCGAATTGAATGCATCGGCGCCACTCGGCTGGTAGTGCATCGCCAGCACGAGACCGGTAACGATCTGCGCAACGAGGCAGAACGACAGGATGCCACCGAATGTCCAAAGGTAATTCAGGTTCCGCGGCGTCGGGAAATCGACGAAGCTATCGTGCATCAGCCGGGCGATCGGCAGGCGATCGTCCCACCACTTGGCCATCCGCGACTGCGGCTTATAGGTTGAAACATGGTTTGACATGGCGGTCAGATCCCTCAGCCGATCTTGATCTTGGAATCGGAGACGAACTCGTAGGGGGGCACGTCGAGGTTGCGTGGCGCAGGGCCCTTGCGGATGCGTCCCGAAGTATCGTAGTGCGAGCCGTGGCAGGGGCAGAACCAGCCGCCGAAGTCACCTTTCGTGTCGGCGAGCGACTGGCCCTTCGGGATGCAGCCGAGGTGGGTGCAGATGCCGACTAGAACCAGCCAGTTCTCTTTTCCGGCCTTGACGCGGGCCGTATCTGCAGCGGGTTCGATGACATCTGGAAGTTCGGCCAGAGCCGTCTTCCGGGCGGCTGCGATTTCGTCCTTGGTGCGATTGCGGATGAACAGCGGCTTGCCGCGCCACATCACAGTGATGGCTTGACCCTCTTTGACCGGTGCGAGATCGACCTCGATCGAGGCGAGTGCCTGCGCGCCGGCATCAGGGTTCATCTGGTGGATGAACGGCCACAACAACGACGCGGCACCTACTGCTGCGAAGGCGTTGGCGGTCATCACGAGAACATCGCGGCGGTTGGGGTCTTCGGTTTCGGCTGCCAAGTGTGCCTCCAATTTTTGCGCGACAGCGTCGGGCAGCCGCGTGAATTCTCAACTTGGAAACGTCGCCATGCGCCGCCCGGATCGGGCCGAAAAGGGCGTCACGTTGTCCTGCTACCGTGTCTGAACACTCTGCCTGGCAGGGAAATTGGCGGCGCCGAATCGCGCCCAGCCTTAATCCTCCCAAACGTGTTGGGTTCTTTTGGCACCGTTTTCGATCTCTCTCAATGCGGCGAAAGGCAGAAGCGACGGGGCAATTTGGCGCATGCGGTGGGAGCCGTTCGATGTAGCCTCGCAACCGTCGACGTCATCTTGGAAGACCTGC
>PERT01000020.1 GCA_002928955.1 Hyphomicrobium sp.
AGACGAACGTGATGTTCTCGGCAGGCGCCGACGGGAACGACCTGGTCAGGGTCCGGCCGGCATTGTCGTAGGTCATATTCGTGATGATGCCGCGGCCGTCCGTCATCTGCGTCGGAAGCCCGCGCGCATCGCGGACGTAATCGGTGGTGCCGCTGTCGGGAGACGATCGACGGATGGTCTCGCCGAAGCCGTTGCGGACATAGCTCGTGATGATGTTGCGCGGGTCGCGGTAGGCTGTCACATCTCCCTTGCCGTCGCGGGTCAGGTTGACCTGATGCGCGTCGGGATCGGTCTCGCGGATCAGCCGGTTAACGGCATCATAGGTGTTGGAATAGACCTCGTTGCGGGGATCGGTGACCGTCTTCAGGTTGTCGTTCTTTTCGTAACCGAAGCGCGTTTCCTGGGTGTTGGCGCCGATCTGTTTCAGGAGACGGCCCAGCTCGTCATAGGTCTGCGTCATCTGATAGGTGATGGCGGACGCGCTGTTCTTGATCGTGGTCGTGAGCACATTGCCCAGCAAATCGTGGGTGTACTCGATCTTCTGGCCGTCCAGCGCGGTGACGGACGTGAGGCGGCGCGCATTGTTGTAGGCATAGTCGAAGGATGATCCGTCGGGGCGGGTGATTTTGGTGATATCGCCGACGGCATTGTAGTCGAAGCTGATGACCGCGGCACCCACGCCCGGATTGACCGTCGTGGTTTTGAGGCGGCCCTGGAAGTCGTAGGTGAGATCGGTGATGACGCCGTTGGGGTCGGTGATGCGCGTCGGCTGCCCACGCGCGTTCACGGTGTTGATCGTGGTGACGTGGCCGACTTCGTTGGTGACGCTGGAGACGTAGCCGTTGGCGTCATAGGCGTAGGTCATCGTATCGCCGGCGCCGGCCAGCGGGCCATCAACAGTGGCGAGCAATCCAGCGGCCGTGGCGTAGGTGTAGGTCCAGGTCCGCGTCTGGCCGTTGGTCGAATAGGGCAGCGTGTGTGTCGTGGTGTCGACCTCGGAGCGAGACGTCAGTCGGCCGGTGGCGGCGTCCCACGTATAGTTGGTGGTGCGACCGGGTTCGACCATCTGCGTCACGGCGCGCAACGTCGGATGATAAGTGTAGGTGGTGGTCGTTGCCTCGGGGGTGCCGAAGCCCTTCGTTATGCTGGTGGGGCGGCCTCTGGTATCGCGCAAATATTTGGTGACGCGGCCTTCCTCGTCGGTCGTCGTGTCAATGGCGCCACAGCTGGCTCGATCATCACCCGGAAGAATAGGCATGCAGATCAACTCTGCGCGCTACTTCGATCCGGCCACGAAGCGAGCTCTCTTTTCCAATCCGACCGATCGGTCACAAGCGCGTCATCCGAACCGCTGATCCCATTCGTTGCTTCCGCGAGTGATGGCGGGTCGCTCATTGGCGGGTGGTCGTCATTGAACGACCGTCCGCTGTCGAACCGGCAGCTGCTGAACTACAGAGCCCGGATTGCTCGATCATCGAAGGCTGGTATTGGCCCTCATCGCCGGATCGAGGTCGGGCAGAGCGCGGCAGCTCTGCCCGGGTGCTTCAGACGTCGATCTTCTCTGCGATTTCAATGGCGTCGTCGATCTCGATGCCCAAGTAGCGAACGGTGCTCTCGATCTTCGTGTGCCCGAGCGGCAACTGCACCGCTCGGAGGTTTCCGGTTCGCCTTTATATCAGCACCGCTTTGGTGCGCCTCAGCGAGTGAGTACCGAACTTCGCCGGGTCAAGCCAGATGCTCGCAACCCACTCTTGGACAAGTCGCGCGTACTGTCGTGTCGTCAATACGCCTCTATCGCCACGACCGGCGAAAAGATACTGACTGGGCTTTCGACCGGTCGGCTTAAAATAATCGTCGATGGCCACCCGTGTCTGATCCGTCAACTCGAACCGCACCGGCCTGCCGGTCTTCGTTTGCCGGCTTGTCGCGCGGTCCATCGAGTACTCACTCGGGGCCACGTCATCGACTCGAACGGCGACGACGTCACAGCCACGCAGCTTGCTGTCGATCGCGAGATTGAACAGCGCGAGGTCGCGCGTCCGACGCTCGATTTGCAGTTTGGTCCTGATGGACCAGACGTGACTGGGGCGGAGCGGCGGCTTGGCGCCAACCAGCTTCCCCTTGTTCCACGGCGGTCGACGGCCGATGGTGCCAGATGAATTCGTGTCGTTGTCGTTCATGGGCTGTCTCCTCTGTTGAGAGACAGTCCATGATGCTCGGTACCGGCCCACCAGGTTGATCTCGCGTCGGGTTTCGGTGAAGATCTTCCGTGGCATGGTTACGAGCGCGGACGGTCGTGACCCGGGCAGAAACTCAGCCATTTGCTTAAACCACGCCCTACCCCGTCACGTGGCACGCCCATCGCTCCATCAACTCGACGCGCTCCTGCAAAAAGCGCGTCCGCCGATAGGCGGCGCGCACTTTGTCGGGGTCGGAATGCGCGAGCACCGCCTCCGATACTTCGTCCCGCACGCCGGTTTCGGAAGCCCAGTCCTTGAATGCCGACCGGAACCCATGTGGCGTGCCGGCGAGCCCGGCGTCCCGCATGAGTTTCGACAGCGTATTGTCCGACAGCGGCTGGCCTTTAGTGCCGGGAAACACGAGTGGCCCGTCATGCAGTCCTCTCGCCTCATGGAGGATCGCGATCGCGCGGCTCGATAGCGGCACGACATGCTCGACGCCGGACTTCATGCGACGGCCGGTGTTGTCGTCCGAGCCGGGTATCGTCCAATGTCGTCGCTCCAGATCGATCTCTGCCCACAGCGCGCCACGCGCCTCGCTCGACCGGGTCGCCGTCAAGATCAGGAACTCGAAGACGAGTTTGGTGGCCGGCAACACCGGCCGCTGCCGCAGATCGCGCACAAACCCTGGCACGTCCTGCCAAGGTAGCGCTGCGTGATGCATTACCTTGCGATGCTCTGTTCCAAGTTCGCGCGTCACGCCGATACAGGGATTGGCCCGTTCGCGGTTGCCACGCAGAATGGCGCTGTCGAAGATCGCATTCATCCGCTGCAGCACCCGCGACGCCGTCTCGGGCTTGGCGAACCAAATGGGCTCCAACACCGACAACACCTCCGCCGCTGTGATCTCGGCGACGGGGCGCCGACCAAGGATCGGCAACACATAGGTCTCCATCGTCGTTGACCACTGCGCGACATGCTTGCCATTCGACAGTTGCTGGCGGCGCACCGCGAAGAAGTCCTCGAACGCCTGCCGGAACGTCACCCCTGTCGAACGTTGCGCACGTTTGGCTTCCGACTGGGCGTCGCGACCGTCGCGCGCGGCCCGCCGCAGGTCCTCAGATTTGCGTCGGGCGTCGTCAAGACTTACCGACGGCCAGACTCCAAGCCCCCGCTCAACTCGCTGTCCGTTGATCGTCAGCCGAAGTACCCAACGCTTGGTGCCGACCTCGGTTACGACCAAACGCAGTCCGCCGCCGTCCTCGTAGAGGCCGACATCCTTAAGCTTCGAAACTTTGACGGCGCTCAAGCGATTGAGTGCCCTCGTACGGGACTTCTTGGCGGCCTCATCCACTGCGCAAACTATCCACCCTGCTGATCACCCTATTTAGCAGTCATTGGTTGGCATGCAAGGGCAGGTGCAGTGTTCCACAGGCAGGCCCGGCGCAGGCTGCACTGGGAGCCACGTTATTATTATTGTGGAATAAATGTCAGACTTCGGCACTCGCCGTCATGAAATCGCGCGACCAGTCTGAGCGGGAGGGCATGGGGCGGTGGCGGAGGGAGTGTCCGCTGGAAGTTAGTTCGCAGCAGTTCGTAGCGGTTCGCCGACTGCTAGATAATGCCAATCTTATCAGTGCCATTTGATCGCAGCCGTTCATTGCGGTTCGCTGGCAGCCACCTATCTCTGCTGGGGTCAGCGCTGGGGTCCATGCTAGGGTCCACGCTGCAAGGCCACTGGGGCAGGGGAGGGGTCGGATGGCAGGTAAGCTTCACAAGTTGACGGCATTGGAGGTCGCCAAGCTAAGCGCGCCGGGCCGCTACAGCGATGGTGGTGGGCTGTACCTGACGATCGGCGCGGGCAATCGGCGCAGTTGGATTTTCCTGTACCGGGATCGGCGGTCGGGGAAGCAGCGCGAGATGGGCCTAGGATCTGCTGCTGCGGTGACGCTTGCCCAGGCGCGCGTCAAGGCGGCTGAGGCGCGGGCCGCTCTGCAGGCCGGCAATGACCCGATTGCCGCCGCTCGCGCCGACGATAGCGAGGTTCCCACGTTCGGTGAGATGGCCGAGGAAGTGATCAGCTCCCTCGAAAGCTCCTGGCGCAACGACAAGCACCGCGCGCAGTGGCGGGCCACGCTGGAAACCTACGCGCCGAAGCTGAAGCCGAAGCGTGTCGACGAGATCACGACTGAGGACGTGCTCGCGGTGCTGAAGCCGATCTGGCAGACGAAGGCTGAGACGGCATCGCGGGTCCGTGGTCGCATCGAGAAGGTGCTCGACGCCGCGAAGGCAAAGAACCACCGCGTCGGCGAGAACCCCGCCCGCTGGCGCGGCCACCTCGATCATCTGCTCGGTCGACGCCAGAAGCTCCAGCGTGGGCACCATCCTGCCCTGCCCTACGGCGATCTGCCGAAGTTTATAGCCGAGCTGCGACAGCGGCAGGGGCAGGGGCTCGCGCCCGTCGCGTTGGAATTTCTGATCCTAACCGCAGCGCGGACCGGCGAACTGCTCCTAAAGAAGCGGGACGACGTACCGCTGGGAGCGACGTGGGGCGAGATAGATTTCGAGGCGAAGGTCTGGACGATCCCTGCCCAGCGCATGAAGGCCGGCGTCGAGCACCGTGTGCCGCTCTCAGCCCGTGCCATCGCGATCCTGAAATCGGTGCAGCCGCTGCGGCGCGCAGACGACTTCATTTTTCCGGGGCAAGAGGCAGGACATCCCCTGTCCGAAATGTCGTGCCTCATGGTGCTGCGCCGCATGAAGTATTGCCACGTAACCGTTCACGGCTTTCGGTCGACGTTCCGCGACTGGTGCGGCGAGGAAACCGACTTCCCGCGCGACGTTGCCGAGGCAGCGCTCGCGCATGTCGTCGGGAGCAGCGTGGAGCGGGCCTATCGTCGCAAGGATGCCCTGGAGAAGCGCAGGACGCTCATGGAAGCATGGGCCGACTATTGCGAGCCGGCCGCCACTGCCACGGGCAACGTGCTCAAGATGCCTCAGCGCGGCAGCCGCAAGCGCGCTGAAGGCTGACCGGCAGCCGGACGGCTGGCGTCCTATCACAATCTGCATTATGTGATAGGACATGCAGCGCCCCATTCCACTCAACGCCCTGACGCTTTATGCTGACCTCGATCAGTCGCTGGCCGGCGGCACCGGTGCGCCCGGTACGATCTCCCGCCGACAGGAAAACGGGCAACGGCGGCTCTATGCGACCATCCGTGAGGGTTTGAGGCGGCGGCAGGTTTACCTCGGCTCTGTTGGCGATCGGGAGGCCGAAGCGGCAGCGCAGCGCTACCGGGTCGATATGGAACAGGCGCGGCAGCGGCGCAGCACTGTGTCCGCTCTGAAGCGCCTCGGCATCCCAGCGCCGCCGCTTGAGGCCGGCCGCGTGCTCGAAGCGCTCTCTCGCGCTGGGCTGTTCGAGGCTGGCGGCGTACTGGTGGGGACAACGGCCTATCAGTGCTATCCGTGCATTGTCGGGCACATGCTGCCCAGCGCATCACTCGTGACCCGGGACGTCGATCTCTCGATCGCGAGGATTGCCGTGCCTCGGCTCTCAGCGCTCGGTCGCCCCTTGGAGGAGATACTGCAGGAGGCTGATCCGAGCTTCCGTGCCGACATGCGTGGCGAGCAAGCGCCGAAGAGCTACCGGAACCGCGCCGGCTTCTCAGTCGATCTGCTTACCACGCCCGGCCGGCGCGATGAGCCCGTGCTCGTGAAGGGCCTTGGCACTTTCGCCGTGCCGCTGCCGTTCATGGACTTCCTCATCGCCGAGCCGATCAGCGCTGTGGCGCTCTATGGTCGCGGCGTGCGGGTGACGCTGCCGAGCCCTGCGCGGTTCGCGCTCCACAAGCTGCTGATCGCGCGACGCCGCACGTTACAGCGCCAAAAGGCGCCCAAGGACGTCGCGCAGGCCTGGGCGCTGATCGAGGCACTGGGCGCGTTCGATGCCGACGCACTGGCGGACGGGCTCGACGCTGCTCGGCGCCGTGGCGGCGATCTCAAAGCCATTGCAGGCGATGTCGAGGCGACGCTCGCCAGCGCCGGAAGCAGCACTAGCTGAACCCAAAGTGCCCCCATCCTACCTAGAATTGCTGGTGACGCTGGTGACTGTGGTTACTGCTCTGATATCGCTCTGAAAACTGTGGTGACAGCCCATGGTGACGGGGGTTGTCGCTGGTGACAATGCGTAACGCATTGTCATCCGCAATTGTGCTGTGTCTCCGCAGCCACGCGGCTCAGTATGAATGAGCGTGGACGCAAATTCGTGGGCTCGACAACGAAAATAATGGACTTCAATTAGAGAGCCACGCGAACCACAGAGGGTCTACGCATGGCAGACAAATCCAATAGCTCAGCGCTTGAGAGGCTCGCTTATACCGTCGAGCAAGCGGCTGTCGTCTCCGGTATCGGCCGGTCCTCTCTCTACGAGAAAATCAAGGACGGATCACTCGCGAGCCGCGTCGTCTGCGGCCGGCGGCTTATCATGGCCGACGATCTACGCGCGTTTCTGACCGGATGCGAGCCCAAAGCCGCTGCCTAAAATGGAAAGGCGGCGCAGCCCTGCAATGGCCCGCCGCCTCGAATTCACAACTCATCGACACGCAGAACGTGATGCGCATCGCCTTGCAAGTCAAGGCATCTGCGGTCCGAAAGGACTGACAATGAACGTTTCTCCAATGCACACCCGACGGTTCCGCCGCTCGGCCATCAACTTCGCGGCAATCAACGCAGCCGCGCTCCTGCACGCCGATACCATTTTGCAGCGCTGGCTTCCCAACGGTCGCCGCGAAGGTCGTGAGTGGGTCGCACTTAACCCAACGCGCAACGATCGTCACCTCGGCAGCTTCCGCATCAACCTCTCATCGGGGAAGTGGGCGGACTTTGCGACTGGCGATGCGGGCGGCGACCTGATCTCGCTCGCGGCCTACCTCACCGGAACACGGCAAAGTATCGCCGCTCGCAATCTGGCGGACATGCTGGGGGTGCGCCATGACTAAGCGCCCCGATTTCTTCAACCCCATCAGTGTCCCTTCAAAACCCGCTCGCAAGCTTGGCCGATCTGCGCCTGCAGACGACTGGACACCCATCACGCCAGTTCCCGAAGATGCTGATGAGCCGGACACACGACATCATCTCTACGGCAAGCCGTCGCAAGTCTATCTCTACACCGATGAGGATGGGCGGCCTCAGATGCTCGTCGGTCGTTACGACACCGGAAACGGCAAGTCATTCATCCCCTACACGTTCTGCCGACATGCTGACGGCACGACGGCTTGGCGGCCGAAGAATATCGTCGGCCTGCGTCCGCTCTACAACCTTCACGAACTCAAACAGCGTCAGGATGTGCTGGTCTTGGTTGTCGAGGGTGAGAAGGCGGCCGATGCCGCCTCCACCCTGTTCCCGGATTACATTGTTGTGACGTCGTCGGCCGGATCAAGCGCGGGACACCTGGCCGACTGGTCGCCGCTTCGCAGTCGTCATGTCACCTTTTGGCGCGACAACGACAAGCCGGGCCTGAAGTTTCAGAGCGCAGTCGTGGCCGCTTTGCATGCGGCCGGCGCGGCCAGCGTGCGCGTCGTCAACGTCGATCCAAGCTGGCCAGATGGTTTCGATCTTGCCGACTTCGGCGATCCGGACAAGCTTCAGCCTGTCGGGCTAACCGAGCAAACTATCCGGCAACTCGTGCTCGATGCCGAGCCGGTCGAGCCCAGCGCCGCAGCGAGCAACGTCGTGGCGCTCCCCGGACGCTCGCGTGAACGGGGCGAAGGCGCGGCGATGAGCTTCCGCAAGGCTCAGGACGGTGGTCTGCTGTCCAGCACATTCAGGGAAGGCAAGCAGGATTGGCGGCGGGTGTGTTCGCCGATCACGGTGGTGGCTCTGACGCGCTCTGAGGAGGGCAAAAATTGGGGCGTACTCGTCGAGGTCATCGATCCAGACGGAAATCATCATGAGTTTGCGATCCCGCAGGAGGCCCTCGCGGGTGCCCGTTCCGACGAGTGGCGGAAGTTGCTTGCGCGTCACGGCTGCATGATCGAACCAGGCCCCGAAGCCGGGGCGGCCGTTCACCGATACCTTATGATGACGTGCGATATTGAGGGCAAACCACTGCCTCGCGCAATTGCAGCAACCAACATCGGATGGAGTGGCAACATCTTTGTGTTGCCTTCCGGAGCCATTAGTCGCGATGGCTCTGTCAGGGCCGTATACCAGCCGACTACTCGCGCTGAAACGGCGATCAGACCGAACGGCACTTCCGAGCGATGGCAGCAGAACGTCGCCGTTCCCTCGGGCGAGCACGACATGACCGTCTTGACGATCAGTCTCGCACTGGTCTCACCGCTCCTTCAGCCGCTTGAGCTGCAGGGCTTCATCCTCCATTTGCGAGGTGGTAGTTCAACCGGAAAGACGACCGCCCTTCGCGTTGCGGGCTCAGTATGGGGTGGTGGTGGGCAGGCTGGCTATCTCCGCTCTTGGCAGGCCACGGCCAATGGTCTCGAAGCGGTCGCCGAGGCTCATAATCACACGCTTCTCGCACTCGATGAATTGGGCCTGCTCGACGCCGATGGTGCGAGCAGGGTCGCGTATCAGCTCGCGGATGGTATCGGTCGCCAACGGGCCGGTTTGATGGGAGAGGCGGCGGCCAACAGAAACTGGCGACTGGCAATCCTGTCGACCGGCGAGATCAGCCTGGAGGACAAACTCCGCGAAGGCCGCAAGCCCCAGAGGCAGCGCGCTGGGCAGGCAGTGCGCTTCGTCGATCTGCCGGCTGATGCAGGAAAAGGTTGCGGAATGTTCGATACCGCACCGCAGATCCCCGATCGCCCGAATGCAACGATGCAGGATCGCGGCGCGGCGCTATCCCGTCGGCTATGTTCTGCGACGGAAAGCGACTTCGGACATCTCGGCCCAGAGTTCGTGCGCGCCATCATTCATTCCGCCGACTGGTCAGATGTTGCGAAGTGTATCATCGACGAGTTCGTTGCGTCGGTCTCGTCTGGGGCCGACGGGCAGGTGCAGCGCGTTGCACGAAACTTCGGACTGATTGCAGCAGCCGGTGAGCTTGCGATTGGGTTCGGCTTGCTGCCGTGGAATGCCGGAAGAGCGATCAAGGCAGCGAAAGCGGCATTCGACCGATGGCTTGAAGTGCGGGGACACAGCGGAGCTGCGGAGGGAAATGATGCTGTCAGCATTCTGCGAGGCGTGATTTCGAAGGATGCTTCTCGGTTCCAGAAGATCGATGAACCGCCACCCGTCGTGGGCGCTGATGATGAGCCGCCAAGAGATTTCGTCACTGGTAACCGCCTAGGCTTTAGAGAGGAAAGGGGCGGCAAGCAGTACTATCTGGTCCCAAAGGAGGCCTGGGAGCTGATCTTCGCTGGGCACGATCCGGCGGGGGCTGCAAAGAAACTGCAGGCGCTTGGCATCCTGGCGCCCAGCGCAGACGGGCGGCCAATGATACAGAGAAGCCTGCCCGGCCTTGGTAAGAAGTGCAGGGTCTACAGCATCGACGCTGGGCGGCTCTTCGATGACAGCATCATCGGGGGTGCCGGCGATGCGGTCGAGTTCGGCGCGCGCCTCGGTATCGGATTGGAAGCTGCGCCAGACCCCGCCCGCAGGGCCAAACTCACCCCTGCCGCCGACGCAAAGATGCGCCCACCAGTTCGCTAGGTTCGGCCGTCACAGCCCCGGTCAGCGCTTCGGCTTCACGCTGTCGTCTCAGTCCCCGGGCTTCTGGTTGGCCTTGGCATCGAGCGGCTTGATGCTGTCGTCGAAGTTTCTGGCCTTCTGGTTCCCCTTCGGATCGAGTGGCCTGACGCTGTCGTCGAATTCACTGCCCTTTGGGTTCGAGTTCGGGCCGATCGGCTTGACGCTGTCGTCGAAGCCACCCGCCTTCTGGTTTCCCTTAGAGCCAATCGGCTTGACGCTGTCGTCGAATTCACCGCCCTTTGGGTTCGCCTTCGGATCGAGCGGCCTGATGCTGTCGTCCCAGCTGCCCCCCTTCTTAGGGTCTTGAGCCAGAGCGGCGGGAGACAGCACCGAAGCGAGCACGATCATCAGGCTGGCACTAGCGAACAGTGTCGTCATTGAAGTTTGAGTTGAGTTGGTGGGCATAGCTGTTGGCTCCCTTGACCCCAGGATGATTTCTACTGCCGAGACGCCTTCCTGCTCGATGCTGGGGTCTTTGAGCTGCTGCCAGTTCCGTGAACACGAGGTTTCGGTGTCACGGTGAAGCCGGAGCTGGCGTGTTTATAGGCGGAGTTTCAATCGTGAGTTCAATATCAAGGCAGTTCGGCTCGTGCGCGAGCGGGGCGTCGCGGTGGCGCAGGTGGCTCGCGATCTGCGCTGGCTCGTACGTGCGGTTAGGCCGTCGTGGTGGCCTGGACCAATGCGAGAAGCACGATCATCAAACTGCGGAAGTATCGAGATCTGGTATGTCGGCCCTGGGGTCACGAACTACTGAGATGGTTAGGTTTTCGAGTGGCGAGGCATGCCAGGCCGTCTAAAGGTCGATTGCTTGGAGGGGGCCCCCCAGACAAATTCGCCCAAATTCATCCCTCGTCCGGCGCTTCAGCAATCTCCCTCTCCCTAGATAGTCTCTCGGCAGCCTCGAGACGTGGGTCGGGGCCATAGTATTTCTTAAGGTCGATCTGGTGCTCGCTGCTGACCAAGCGCACCTCGGCGCTTCCCAATTCGTCGGCTAAGCGGAGCATTTTTCCGATGTGCAGCTTGGCGTTGCGAGCATAGTGAATGGTGGCGCTGTCGATAACAGCAATCTCCTCAGGAGTTTGCTCCGGCCCAGGGGACAAGAAGTAGAAAAACAACTCAGCGTGATTTGAATTGTCCTCCTGCAGACATGCCAGGCAGAACTTAAGGCGTTTTCGGGCGTCGATGTAATCGCCTGCGATGGCTGCAAGCTTTGGAGTTAATCCCGGCGTGAGGAATTGCAAATGATCAGACAATTCATCCGAAGCCAAGAACCGCTGAAACTCCTTCAACTCCCTGCTGAGCGCCCTCTTGTAGTGGGTGCGCCGACCAAGATCCATATCTTCGCGCAACTTCGAAATTGACGCCACGCAACCCGCAAACACCTCTACTTCATCGTCAAAATGCCTACGGATGAGCTTTCTGACGGCAAACCACCTTCGGTCTTCCAGGAAGCCAACGACGCCAGCTATTAGCACCACCTCAACGAAAAGCGACGAGAGCTCTGGAATAAGATTGAAAGTTATACTGCCTTGCGGGCCCAATTCATTCCACCAGTGAGGCCATGCACGCCAGAGAAGGAAAATCAGAATGGCAAATATGGCTGAACAGATACCAATAAACATCCTGGACATTGAACGCCCCCCGAATTGTCCCCTTGCGAAGGATAGGGTCGTTTATCTAGGCTGGCAACCCCTGTAGGCTGACGATCGCAGTGACCCGGGAGCAAATTACGCTCTCGCGTCTGTTCATTGGCGGAGGCATGACGACGAAAATTGAATGGGTACTGGCCTCGACCCGATGCATCCCCGCCGCACCGCCATCGAACGCTTTCGCGACGCCGACGCCAGAGCCTACAAGTACGACGACAAGCTGAAGGCCGATCTCGAGAAGCACGGTCTACGGGTGCCGCTACTGGTCCGCGCCGACACGATGGGAGTGGTGGACGGTCGGGCTCGACTTCGTTCGCTGCATCGTTTGCGTGTCGAGATGGTGCCGGTCGTGTTCTTCGACTTCAACGGCAAGCACGGAAGCGCCAAACTAAAGAACCTGTCGGCCCTGATTGTGAGGATCACCGGCAGGGCGCCACAATAGGCAGCAGCGTGGCGCTTAGTGCAATCCGAGTAGCTCGTCTAGCGTAGGCGGTGCCAGCCGGGGCCGCGGCATCCGCGTTGCTGTCCGCAAGAGCACGAAGAGGCAGGCGCCGACGACTGCGCCGACAATGGTGTACTGGAGGCCGAGCCAAGTCGGATGGGCCATGGGACCTTCGAAAAGCGAAGGCATTGGTGCATATCCGTGAGCGAACTTCAGCGCGATGTATGTCAACGACCACCCGAGGAATAGTCCGTTCCCAACCAAACGCGCGATCACCGTGATCTCCTCGCGCAAACCGATGCGATCGAGCCGGCTGCTCAACGAATGAGCGGCCTTCGTTTCCGAAACTTTAAAAGGTGCTCGAGTATGCCCGCGATGCAGCCTCCACGTTCTCGGCACCATCCGCAGCGGTTCATAAGGCGAGCGGGTGCCATTCGCATATGCTTCGGCGCGTGGATCGATTGCGAAGCCAGCCGCCCGGTCCTTCTCGATCCACGATCCGACGTAGATCCGCCCCCAGTCCGAAAGTTCGCGAGGCAAGTTCATTCCGTGCTCCCGGAATGCCTGATGGGCGTAACTCTCGGCCTCCAACTCTTTGACGTGCGGCGCGAGCCAATAGCCCTCGCCCTCGTTCTGTAGGAAGATGTGCCCGCACTCGTGGGCGACGATGTAGAGCTGGCGCAGATTGCGCCCCTCGGGTGATTTGATCCGCCCGGTTCCAATGAAGGCGAGGCCGCCGAGATCGTGGCGGTTGATCTCGTGACCGGTGACCCCAGCCTCTCGCTTCATCGCCTCGGCGATGGCGAGGCGCTTCCGTCGATTAGCCTCGATCCTCGCGCGGATGTCGTCGCCCTTCGTCCGGGCAGCCGGGAGCGCTGTGCCAAGGCGAATTGCAGAGAAGTGGGACAATCGAACCCCCGTTTTTCGATGGCCAGCCTAGGAATTCTGTAACTTGGCGGCGCGATCAGTTTATGACCGGCATTGTGATTGGCGGCTCGCACATGACGCTGGGCCGGAACAGGATTGAGGCCGTCATCACGGCGAGCGAGAGAACGGTCGTGACAATCATCTTCGTCATGGTGTCCTGCTCAGCCAGTTAAGTTGCGGCGGTGATGGGTAGTGCGCCGAACGCGGTGCTACTCGTCAGGCGTTCCCATGCCCATCGCTTCCATGACCGCCGACAAGTGATCGTCGAGCCGCGCGCCGACCTTCGCACCGTCCAGCACCCATGCCGCCCGCTTTACCTCATAGTCTGGCGACGCCCGCTGACCGAGTGCGAACCACGCCCTGCTGCGCTTCGGCGGGAATTCCTCGGCGACCGCGACTGACCGGATGGGGCGGCCATCTCGCTCCAGCTTGCCGAGAAGCGCATGGCGAGCTTCGACGGTGCGGCCCATGTGATCAACACTTGCCATCATCTCGATATCGCTGGCGGCCTCGTCGAACCCGCGTGCGCGCAGTCGGTCGACGATCTGCATCCTGGCCATGAACACGACCTCGATCGCTGCGCGCTCGATCCCGAGCAACATCACCTCGTCGGCCTCGCTGATCCGTCCTTTGAATGCGATCAGCTCGGCCAGCTTGCTCGTCGACACCGTCGTCATGCTGCCTCCTCATGGTCACACAGTTCACATCTTGTCAGTATACCACAGATTGCGGCATTTTTCAATGTGAAACGCATGGCTGGGAGTACCACGAGCTGACGCAACATGCGGACGGAATGTCTACGCTCTCATTCAGACGCCGATAGTCCGGGGGCCAATTAACCGAGTGGACGCAAACATCCGAAACTTGGCATGCAACGCTCTGCCTCTGTTTCAGTAGGGTCGTCCATTTGACGTGCTGCACTCGTCACGGCTGCAAGCTCGGCATCTTGCGTCCGCCACATGCACAGAGCAGACTACGCTCAAGCGGACTGACGATGGGGGAGCGGTCATGCGCGGTTGGTGGATGCGTTGGGGCTGCGTTTTGCTCTTGATGGTTGCAGTCACCTCGGCACCTTCGGCGTCGGGGCAGGCACAAGGGGCGGATGAACTCTCTGCGCTCAACAAGCGCATCAGTGAACTTTACAGCGAGGGAAAATTTGGCGAGGCGATCCCATTGGCTGAGCGATCCCTGACGCTGACCCGCGCACAAAAGGGCGAGGAGCATCTCGATACAGCAGCCAGACTGGATTGGTTGGCCGGACTGTACAAAGCCCAAGGCCGTCATGCCGAGGCCGAGCCGCTCTACAAACGCAGCCTGGCGGTCGTCGAGAAGGCACTGGGACCGGAGCACCCTTCCGTCGGCACGTCGCTTCACAACCTCGCCGAGCTGTACCGGGCCCAGGGCCGCTACGCCGAGGCCGAGCCGCTCTACAAGCGCGACATCGCGATTTCCGAGAAGGCGCTGGGGCCGGAGCACCCTTCCGTCGGCACGACGCTGAACAACCTCGGTTTGGTGTACCGGGCCCAGGGCCGCTACGCCGAGACCGAGCCGCTCTACAAGCGCAGCCTCGCGCTTTACGAAAAGGCGCTGGGACCGGAGCACCCTTCCGTCGGCACGACGCTGAACAACCTCGCCGTACTGTACAAGTTGCAGGGCCGCAACGCCGAGGCCGAGCCGCTGTACAAACGCAGCCTGGCGGTCGTCGAGAAGGCACTGGGACCGGAGCACCCTTCCGTCGGCACGTCGCTGAACAACCTCGCCGGGCTGTACCATGTCCAGGGCCGCTACGCCGAGGCCGAGCCGCTCTACACGCGCGGCCTGGCGGTCGTCGAGAAGGCGCTGGGGGCCGAGCACCCTTCCGTCGGCACGACGCTGAACAACCTCGCCGCACTGTACCATGTCCAGGGCCGCTACGCCGAGGCCAAGCCGCTCTACGAGCGCGACATGGCGATTACCGAGAAGGCACTGGGGCCGGAGCATCCGGATGTCGGCCAGTCGCTGAACAACCTCGCCTGGCTCGCACTTGCCCAAAACGATCTAGCTGGAGCGGCCGACCGCTGGCGCCGCGCCACGGCCCTCCTTCAGCACCGCGCCGAGCGCGGGCTCGGCGGCGCGACTGGGGGAACATCGAAGGGGGAGGCGCAGAGAAAAAGATGGTACTTCGAAGGACTGGTCAAGACGACGCAGCGCCTCGCGGCCGAGGGCCGCGGCAATGCGCAGCTACTGGCGACGGAGATGTTTCAGACCGCGCAATGGGCTGCCGGCTCAGAGGCTGCCACTTCGCTCGCGCAGATGGCGGCGCGCTCGGCCGGCGGATCGCCAGCGCTGGCCGCGCTCGTCCGCGAACGGCAGGATCTGGTCGCCGAATGGCAGGGCAAGGACAAGCTGCTGATCGCCGCCCGGAGCGAGCCGCCGACCAAGCGCAATGCCGCTGAAGAAGAGGCGCTGTCCGATCGTCTGGCCGCCATCGACGCCCGCCTCGCGGCGATCGACGCCCGCATCACTAGTGACTTCCCAGACTATGCGGCGCTGGCCAGCCCGAAGCAGATAGCGATTACGGACGTGCAAGCCAACCTGCGCAACGATGAGGCGCTGGTGCAATTCCTGGATACGGATGCACGCTTCAAGCCGCTGCCAGAGGAGACCTTCGTCTGGGTGGTGACAAAGACGGCTGTGCGCTGGGTGCGCAGCGATCTCGGGACGTCGGCTCTGAAGCGCGAAGTGGCGGCACTGCGCTGCGGCCTCGATGGCGCGGCCTGGCACGGCGACGGAGCCGAACGCTGCGCTGATCTCCTGAAGCTTCCGCCCGGAATGGCGCTGAAGGATGGCGCGCCTCTGCCCTTCGATGCGGCCCGTGCACATGCGCTCTACGCCGCGCTGTTCGGCGAGGTGCGCGACGTGATCAAGGGCAAGCATCTTCTCATCGTGCCATCGGGCGCGCTCACCACGCTGCCATTTCAGGTGCTTGTCACTGAGCCCCCACATTCCAAGAATTTGGCGGCTGCGCGCTGGCTCATTCGCGACCATGCCATCACGGTGCTGCCCTCGGTCGCCTCGCTCACTGCTCTCCGCCGAACGGGCAAGGCGAGTGCCGCGCCGAAACCAATGATCGGCTTCGGCAACCCGCTGCTCGATGGCGATCAGGCGCATCCGCAGCATGGTGCGTACTTCAAGCGGCAGGCCGCGATTGCCCGTGGACAGACCGGTTGCTCGAAGTCGGATAAGAAGCGCACGGGGGCGCTGCGCGCGGTGTCGCGTTCGCTGGATCAGACGCTGCTGTCCTCGCGCGTAGTGAACCTCGACCATCTGCGGATGCAATCGCCGCTGCCCGAGACCGCCGATGAGCTGTGCGAGGTCGCGCGTAGCATCGGCGGCAGTTTCGAGGATGTGCGGATCGGCGCGCGGGCGACCGAGACCGAGGTCAAGCGGCTGTCGTCATCCGGTGAACTGGCCAAGTACCGGATGTTGCATTTTGCCACCCACGGTACGCTAGCGGGCCAGCTGAGTGGCACCATGGAGCCGGGGCTGATCCTGTCGCCGCCGAAGACGCCAACTGCCGAAGACGATGGCTTTCTCTCAGGCAGCGAAATCGCAGGCCTCAAGCTCGACGCCGACTGGGTGATCCTGTCGGCGTGCAACACGGCGGGCGGTGCGGGCGAAGGGCAAGCTGCCGAGGCTTTGTCAGGTCTAGCGCGCATGTTCTTCTACGCGGGTGCCCGCGCGCTGCTCGTTTCGCATTGGGAAGTCGACAGCGACGCAGCGGTGAAGTTGGTGACAGGCGCGGTCGGCGCCATGACTAAGGACAAATCGATCGGCCGCGCCGAGGCCATGCGCCGATCGATGCAAAATGTGATGGCCGATACCACTCGACCGGAAGGTTGGGGTCCGGCCTGGCACCCGTCGGTCTGGGCACCGTTTGTGGTAGTTGGCGAGGGTGGTGCGGAACGATGAGCCGAGTTTAGGGGTACGATATGGCACAGCAACGAGGGTGGCCGGCCAGGAAATTGACGACGAGTGAGAAGTCATCGGTCCGCTACATGATCGACAGCGGCATTCCGCGTGAGACGATCGCTGACGACTTGCGGCTTAGCCTAAGGCAGGTGGACGGCATTCGCGCGCGCCACAAGCATGAATGGCGAAGCCAGGAGGAGATGCTCAAGAAAGCCCATACTTATGCAATTGCCCGCTCGCGGGCGCGAAAGAGAAATTGTTTGACCTGGGAAGAGTGTCTTGCGAACTGGGAGGACAATGGTCGCTTTTGCGCCCTCACAGGGATTAAGTTCAGTAACAAGCTTATCAACAAGAAAGGGAAGGTACTTCGGTATCCCTTCCGCCCGTCACTAGATCGCAAGGACCCCACTAAGGGCTATACCGTGGCGAACACGCGGATTGTTACTCAGTGGGCCAACTTCGCACGTGGCGAATGGAGCGACGCGACTTTTCGCAGTATGTGCAGAGCAGCGGCCGACTATTCCGAGAGTTCGGTGAAAAAATTCCGGTGATAGCCGACGTTACCTCAGTGTCGCGAACTATCTGCAGGACGTGGCGCCCGTCGGATGACAGACTAGCGCTTTGCCATTAAAAATGGCGCGGATTGGCACCTGTTTCATGAGTAACTTTCTAAGCTTCTGGGGTAAGGCTGGTGGCGCCGGGCCTGGCGATGAACCCGATAAGCATCCGCTCGCATACCACAGTCTTGATGTCGCGGCAGTCGCCGATGCTCTCTTGACCTCGCATCCGCGCAGGCTCCTCGGCATCGCACAGTTGCTCGACACCCCACAGCACGCAGCACGTGCTCTCATCTCTGGGCTGATCGCTCTGCATGACGTTGGTAAGTTCTCGGCCGCGTTCCAGGCCAAGTCCGAGTTTGCGTGGCCAGGAGAATTGCTCGGTGATCGGGGTGCATATGCGGGGCAATCGCTTCGTCATGACGAACTGGGTTCAGAGATGCGCGATTTCCTGCGATTGAGGACGCTGTTCGGTGGCGCGCTTGAGGATTGGGCACCGAGTGCTCGGGCTGGGCTTTGGCATGCTATTGCCGGTCATCACGGTCAGCCACGCGTCTCAGCGCCAGTAGCATTCCCGCGGGGATTGACAAGCGTTTGCCGACAGGCTTTGGCGGCTTTTCTCGATGAAGTCGAGGTGTTGTTCGGATCCGTGCCAAAGCTCCCCGAACTCAGCGATAGCCAGTTGGCACGACTGAGTTGGCATGTTGCGGGGCTCACGACAGTTGCCGATTGGATCGGTTCCAACCGTGAGTGGTTCCCTTACCAACGACCGGAACGCGATCTGGAGGCATACTGGGGCTACGCCCGCGACAGAGCTGCAATTGCCCTTCGCCAGTCAGGCCTGCTGCCAGCGCCGATATCGCCAGATATCAGTGTTGCACGGCTCATGCCGGAAATCACAGCGCTAAGTCCTCTGCAGCGCCACGTCGCTGCCATGGCGTTGCCTGACGGTCCGTCGCTCACGATCATTGAGGACGTAACCGGCAGCGGCAAGACTGAGGCTGCCATCCTCCTGGCGGGACGGCTGATGACGGGCGGCTTTGCGAATGGCGTGTTCTTCGCGTTGCCGACGATGGCGACCGCGAATGCGATGTACGATCGACTGAGTGACATCTACGCTCGACTATATGCAGATGCTTCGCGACCATCGCTGGTTCTTGCCCACGGCAAGCGCATGCTCAACGACGCATTCACTGATACGATCCTCGAAATCGCACGGTCGGTCGATGGCTACGAGGACGGTGGCGGGGCCGTCTGCCGAGCGTGGATCGCTGATGATCGACGCAAGGTGTTCTTAGCGGAAGTCGGGATCGGAACAGTTGATCAGGCATTACTCGGGGTATTGCCGACACGACATCAGGCGCTGCGCCTCTGGGGGCTGGCAGACCGTGTTTTGGTCATCGACGAGGCGCACGCCTACGATGCCTACATGAGCCGCGAGTTGGAGACGCTGCTCGAATTCCATTCGGCCTTAGGTGGTTCGGCTATCGTTCTTTCTGCAACCTTGCCCGCAGTTCAGCGGCGAAACCTTGAAACTGCATTCGCACGCGGATTGGGCGCCCAACTCGGGCCCTCGTCAGAGACCGGCTATCCGTTGCTGACGCAGGTCTCCGGAGATGGGCGTTCTTCACAACGACTTGCCACGCGTCCGGATCGTGCGCGCTCGTTGCAGGTTCGACGCATCGCCTCGTTCGAGGCCGCCGTCGATCATGTTGCGGAAAAGGCTGGTCAGGGTGCAGCGGTAGCCTGGATCAGGAATGCGGTGGATGACGTGCTCGACGCAGCCGATACTCTTCGCCATCGTGGGATTGAGCCGGTCGTTCTTCATGCGCGCTTCGCCATGGGGGATCGCTTGGCGATCGAGCAAGGCGTGCGCGAGACGCTCGGTCGTGATGGCACACCCACCGGTCGGCGCGGCGTCGTGGTGGTCGGTTCGCAAATTCTGGAGCAATCGCTGGACTACGACGTCGATGCGATGGTGACAGACCTCGCACCGGTTGATCTCATCGTGCAGCGCGCTGGACGTCTGTGGCGCCACCCGGGTCGCACAGTGCGCCCTCTAGCCGCCCCCGAGTTGTGTGTTCTCGCGCCAGATCCGACAGTAGTTGAGACGCGCGACTGGTATCGCCAAATCTCGCCTCGCGCCGCCGCGGTTTACGCCCATCACGGTTTGGTCTGGCGCAGCGCGAAGGACCTTTTCGAGCGCGGCGCGATTGTCACGCCCGACGGCGTGCGCGATCTTGTGGAGGCGGTTTACGGCATTGAAAATTACGATGACGTCCCCGCCACACTCATTCGCGCCTGCCTCGACGCCGATGGCAAGCGCGGTGCCGCACGCTCCGTCGCCAGCGCAAATCTCTTGGACGTCTGGGTCGGCTATGGAGGTGCAAGCAATATCTGGAGCCGCGATACCGTCACGCCGACGCGGCTCGGTGATCCGGTGACGGTATTCCGGCTCGGCAGGGTCGAGAACAGCGCGATCGTGCCGTGGTATCCCGATGCAAATCCAGCGCGGGCATGGGCACTGTCCGAGGTCAGCCTGAGCAGCCACAAGGCGACCGGCGTGCCAGCACTCGATGCTGCTGGAGAGTGGCAGATTGCAGCCGCCAAAGCGGGCTGGCCCACGTGGGAGCAGGACATGCCGCTGCTCGTCCTGGAGCCGGATGGCGAGGTCTGGCGGGGGAGGGTCGAACGCCTCGGTGTGTCGCAAGTCGTTGGGTACAGCCCCGTTCATGGCCTTGGGATGTTGCAAGTGGACTGACGAGCCGCAGTAGCTGCAAAACCGGGGATAACGCCGATTTTTCAACGTCCGAGCGGCGTCGACGGCCGGGCCGCGAGCTATAACAATCTGACCACGCAGTTACTCCAAGCAATTTGTCGAGGCATTGATGCCCTCCCGATACAATCTGCTTCATGAAGCATGGATCCCAGTCGCCCTCTCGGATGGGCGGCGGGTGTTCGTGCGGCCGTGCGATATCTCTGAACTATACGACGGACGGCCGATCGTTCGCGTCGCCACGGGGCGACCCGACTGCGATATCAGTCTGACCGAGTTTCTGATCGGTATCCTAGCGGTGACCATCGGGCCTGAGAGCACCAAGGACTGGCATAAGCGGTATCGCAAACCACCCGCGCGAGACGATCTGGAACGAGCATTCGCACAGCTTGAGCCCGCGATGATGCTGAACGGTCCGGGACCGCGGTTCTTTCAGGACATCGAACATCTTGAAGGCGCGACGACAGAGATCGCGGCGCTGTTCATGGATGTTCCGGCGGCGCATTTCGTCAAGCCTGGACGGACGGGCGTGCTCTCCCGTGCTGGTGCTGCCATTGCATTGGCCACATTGCAAACGAGCGCGCCCGCAGGTGGAGCTGGCCATCGCACGTCGCTCCGTGGCGGCGGTCCACTATCCACACTGGTGGTCCCCGGAACAGTTGACGCTCGCGAGCCGACACTTTGGCAACGCTTGTGGGCCAATGTTCCGAGCGGGGTCGCTTCGATCACCGTGGCAACACCAGCGGTGTTCCCGTGGCTGGGTCCGACACGGGTATCCGACAAGTCGGGCGCTGCGACGACGCCCGCCGATGTCGCCCCGGCTCAAGCATTCTTCGGCTTGCCACGCCGCATCCGGATGGAATTTGTAGATAATGCCGACGGTCGAGCGTGCGACTTGCTCGGTATTGTCGATGAGATTGTGACGACGGGCTACGTCACGCGGCCATGGGGCACCAATTACACCGGCTGGAGCCGCGGCCATCCGCTGTCACCGTACTACCGGCAGAAGGAAAGTGACGGCGAGTTTCTCCCGCTGCACATGCGATCGAGCCGGGTGGGCTATCGGCAATGGCTAGGTATGTCTCTAGAGGGACAGTCAGGCCTGCGTGTGCCCGCGCGGTGCGTCGATGAATTCCGTCGTCGCGCCGAAGACTTCGAAGGCGAGGAAGCGGTTATACGGCACGAGGCGCTGCTGCTCGTCGCCGGTTATGCAATGGACAACATGAAGCCGCTCGACTTCGGCGAGGCGCTGCTGCCGCTGATCGTCACCGGGAGCAAGGATGGCGACGAAATCGTCCGCGACCGCGCGCAGCAGTGGATTGCTGCGGCTGAGCTAGTCGCCAGTCAACTCGTGTCTTCCGTCAAGCGGTCTCTTTACGGGCAACGCGGCAATGCGGACCCGGGGTCGACTGTGCTTGATCCCGTCCGCGACCGGTTTTGGGGCGAGACGGAGCAGGCGTTCTATGGCGAGCTTCGCATTTTGGCCGACATCGTCGAGCAACGCCGCGACAATCTGGTCGAGCACGTCGACGGGTTGCGCATTGCGAGCGGGGAGCGGTGGCGCACCGCCTTGCACATAGCCGCCCTTAGGATCTTCGACGCAACGGTGTCGATCGAGGACGTTGAAAGCCATCGCATTGCCGATGTCATCGAAGGGCGCACAAACCTTCTGCGGTCGTTGACCGGCTTCGGCCCGGTTGGGGCGAAGGTCTTCGAGGCGCTGGCTCTGCCGGCGGCCGAGCCGAAAAAGAGAGCCACGCGGAAAGGCAAAGCAGCATGAGCAAGACCTTTGACGAGCAGGCGGATGCCGCTTGGACGTGGTGGGCTAGCTTGCAGCCACACGACGGCAATGGACGCTCGGTTCCGGGTGATCGCGCCGCGGTGGCGCGCCTCAAACGCGCGTCGAGCGTTCTGGATGCGGCGGCAGAGCCGGAAACCGCCAAACTCTTTCGGAAGCTCGAGTTCCAGCGACACGCGGCCGATCGCGACCTGTGGCGGGCGGCACTCGTCGCCGCCGTGCTCGCCCATGTGCGGAAGGATGACAAGTCTCAAGGCATCGCTGCTGCCATCGGTTCGCCCCGCGGTGCGGCGGACGCGACCGCACTCGTCTCTCCCCTGCGGTTCAAGCGATTGGTTGCTGCTCGCGAGCCCGATGAGTTGCTGATCGCGTTCCGGCGGCTCGTGGCGCAGC
Organism: Hyphomicrobium sp.; assembly: GCA_002928955.1. GTDB lineage: Bacteria > Pseudomonadota > Alphaproteobacteria > Rhizobiales > Hyphomicrobiaceae > JAKAML01. Next base: position 22,384 of record PERT01000020.1, read on the forward strand.
TCGGCAATACCGCCAACGTCAAGGATCTCGCCCGCCAGCTTCTGCTGTTCACATCCGACCATCAAGGCGACATCGCGCGCACGCGTTTCGCCTTCGCATATCACGGGGCTGCATCGTTCGCGCCCGAAGCCCCCGCCACGTAACCGATAGAGGACCGATGTTCATGACCCGCTTCATTCAGATCCACGCCCTGACCGTTTACGCTCCCTCCAACCTCAACCGCGACGACACCGGCCGCCCCAAGACCGCCAAGTTCGGCGGGGCCGAGCGGCTGCGCATCTCATCGCAAGCCCTGAAACGCGCCATCCGCACCAGTCATGCCTTCAAGACGCAACTCGAAGGACACCTTGGGATACGGACGGCGCGTACTGGCGAGTGGTTTCGAGCCGAGTTGATCAAGCTTAGCGTGGAGCCCGACAAGGCAACTGCAATAGCCAAAGCTCTTTCGGCGTTTGTTGGGAAGGTCGACGAGGAGAAGTCAACCGACACTTCGATCCGAAATAAAGAGCTGTTCTTTATGGCTCCTGAAGAGCGCGCCCACTTTGCAAGCATGATTGCTGAGATTGCGCGCGACCCGAAACTTGCGTCTGAACTCGCGGCAACTGCTGACGCCGAGGACGACGAACAAACCGAAGCAGACGATGAGGACGCACCGAAAAAGAAGGAGAAGAAGAAGGGAAAGTTGAGCAAGGAGGCAAAGCAAAAGCTGAAGGAGCTTCGCGAGAAGGTACTTGTAACCGTTGATACGGCGGCCGACATCGCCATGTTCGGTCGAATGGTCGCAAAAGCTCCTGAGTTCAATCGGGAAGCAGCGGTCCAGGTTGCGCACGCCATCACCACGCACAAAATCGAGGTGGAAGACGATTTCTACACCGCCGTGGACGACTTGAAGAAGCCGAGCGAGGACGCTGGCGCCGGCTTCATCGGCGAGTTGGGCTTCGGCTCCGGCGTGTTTTACATCTACGCCTGCATCGACAGCACGCTATTGGAGAAGAACCTCGGTGGCGACAAGGCACTCGCCGCCACCGCCGTCGCGGCCTTGATCGAGGGGCTGGCAACCGCTTCGCCGACCGGAAAGCAGGCGAGCTTCGCCAGCCGCGCTCGCGCGAGCTATGTCCGCGTCGAAAAAGGTGCCCAACAGCCACGGCAATTGTCGGCAGCGTTCCTGAAGCCGGTGTCCGGCAACGATCTGCTGACCGCATCGGTAGCTGAGTTGGAAAAGCTAGCCGCCGCCATGAGTAAGGCGTATGGCGCCTGCTTCGATAGTGAGCTGACCATGAATGTTGCGGCCGGCCAATGCTCTCTGGCAGAGCTGATCGCGTTCGCGACACGGGAGGCGTGACGATGACCGCCTACCTCATCTTCACTCTGGCGGCGCCCATGGCCTCGTTCGGCACCGTCGCCGTCGGCGAGCGGCGGCCAACCTGGGATCGGCCGAGCAAGTCGCAAATAGTTGGTCTGGTTGCCGGAGCGTTGGGCATCGAGCGAGGTGAGGAGCAGCGACAACTGCTGCTGGCCCGCAGCCTCGGTTTGGCTGTGCGCGTCGATAATCCTGGGCACCTGCAGACCGACTTTCACACTGCCCAAGTTCCGCCATCCCGCCGCAATCGCCACTTTGCAACCCGCGCCGACGAATTGGCCGTCGGGAACACCGAACTCAAAACCGTCTTGTCGCGGCGCGAATACCGCGTCGGGGGGATCTACACGGTTGCGATCTGGTCGACGGGCGAAGGCCTGCCGCCGCTCGCAGAGGTGAAGGCAGCACTTGAGCGTCCGATTTTCGCGCCGTTCGCGGGCCGCAAGGCCAATGCGCTGATGTTTCCGATGCGGCCGATGCTCGTCCAGGCAGACGCCATCGACGCAGCCTTCACGACATTCGACGCCACCGAACCTGCGGCTGTCAAAGATCTCTGGCGCGATTGCCGCATGGTCACAAACCCTGTTCGCCCCATTTTCGCCGACACGGCGGCCGTGGCACACGACCGCGTCGCGCGGATCGAGGAACGGCGCGACGTTCCAGAAAGTCGCGCCAAATGGCGCTTCAGCCTCCGCACCGAGGTCTTGCTGCGGGACACCCAGAGCAACGGAGATCCAGCATGACGGAGCAGCTGTATCTGTCTCGCGCACGACTGAGATCCTCTCGCGGTGAGGCGCTGTCGGCCATCGCGCCCTTGCTCATTCCCGATGATCCCAACCAGCAGGCTGGTCATGCCCACCGCATTCTCTGGATGCTGTTTCAGGATGTCTCCGATGCGAAGCGCGACTTCCTGTGGCGCGATGACCGCGGGGGAAAGTACTTGATCTTGTCGCGCCGCCTGCCGACTGATCCGCACGGGTTGTTCGAACTCGACACCAAGGCATTCGAGCCTGATCTTGCCTCTGGACAGCGATTGCGGTTCGCTTTGCGCGCCAATCCCACCGTCGCGCTCAAGGGGGCGCGGCCTGTAGACGAGCAGGGGACACGTACGCGTGGTCAGCGGGTCGATGTCGTAATGGCCGCCCTGCACGATATTCCGAGCGGACAGCGTGCGCAGCACCGTGACCGTATCGCGCGGGAAGCCACGAGCGTCTGGCTCAATGGTCAGGGTGCCAAGGCGGGGTTCCGCGTCGACGGCGACCTCGCCGTTGATGGCTACACCCAGATCGGCGTCGAACGAAAGCGTGGCCGACCAGCGGGTTTTTCCGTTCTCGACATGGAAGGCCGGATCGAGATCACGGATCCGGCTGCGTTCCTCGGCAAGCTAGCGCAAGGCTTCGGCTCGGCCAAGGCATTCGGAAACGGCCTCATGCTGATCCGCCGCACTTAGGGACTTGACCACGGGGCCCCCGATGACCAGCGACGCGCCGTTCGTCCCGCTCCGGCCGATCCCGATGAAGGATCGCGCGGGCATCATCTTCCTCGAGTACGGCGAACTCGACGTCATCGACAGCGCTTTCGTGCTCGTCGACAAGACCGGCATACGGACCCAGATCCCCGTCGGCGGCCTCGCCTGCATCATGCTCGAACCCGGCACGCGCGTCAGTCACGCTTCGGTTATCCTGGCCGCTCGCGTCGGCTGCCTGCTGGTCTGGGTCGGAGAGGCCGGCGTTCGTCTCTACGCCTCCGGCCAACCCGGCGGCGCGCGTGCCGACAAGCTTCTCTATCAGGCCCGCGTTGCCATCGACGACGATGCCCGTTTGAATGTGGTCAGAGAAATGTACCGCCGCCGCTTCGACGAAGAGGCACCCTCCCGCCGCTCGATTGATCAGCTCCGCGGCATCGAGGGCGCGCGCGTCCGCGAGATCTACAAGCTCGTCGCAAAGAAATACGGCGTCGAATGGAAGGCGCGCAACTACGACCGCAAACATTGGGATGCCGCTGACATCCCCAACCGCTGCCTGTCGTCGGCCACCGCCTGCCTCTATGGCCTGTCCGAGGCGGCAATCCTCGCGGCAGGTTATGCACCGGCCATCGGCCTCCTGCATCGCGGCAAGGCGCTGAGCTTCGTCTACGACGTCGCCGACATCTATAAGTTCGATACCGTGGTGCCGGCCGCCTTCGAGACGGCCGCCGGCATCGCGAAGGGCAAGGGTGATGGCTCGTCACCCGAGCGGCAGGTCCGCATCGCCTGCCGCGATCTCTTTCGCAAGACCGGCGTGCTCGAGAAGATCATTCCCGACATCGACGAAATCCTGAAGGCAGGCGGGCTCGAACCGCCACAGGACGCACCTGAGGCGGCCGATCCGGCCATTCCAAAAGAGGAGGTGTACGGCGATGATGGTCATCGTGGTTGAGAACGCACCACCGCGTCTCAGGGGGCGGTTATCGTTGTGGCTCGCCGAGGTGCGGGCCGGCGTTTATGTTGGTGTCTATGGGCGCCGCGTGCGCGAACGCATCTGGGACGAGGTCAAGGTGATGATCGAAGCCGGCAACGCCGTGATCGCGTGGTCGGCGCCCACCGACAGTGGCTTCGCGTTCGAGTGCATCGGCGAGAACCGCCGCGAGCCGGCCGATTTCGATGGCCTGACCCTCGTGCGCTTCAAGCCGCCGCCCGTGTCCACTGCGCCGACCGGCAAGTCGCGATAGTGTTGCAGAAGGTTGAGTTACACCGTGACGGATATGTCGTTCATCTTGGTGCTGCTCTTTGACATCGTAAAACGATCGTAGCATCAACGGGATGTAAGCAAGTCTGCTCCCCGCACACGCGGGGCTGAACCGACCGCCGACAACAGCAGCCGCCACCGGTACGCCTGCTCCCCGCACACGCGGGGCTGAACCGCGGCCCGTGACCTGATTGAACCCTCGACCGCACTGCTCCCCGCACACGCGGGGCTGAACCGACGCCCTTTTTCGACTTGTTGACGAGCTGACCCTGCTCCCCGCACACGCGGGGCTGAACCGTCGTGCTCACGACCTCGCAGCCACACGGCATCCTGCTCCCCGCACACGCGGGGCTGAACCGCCCACATCCGCGCCGAGCGCTTCGTGAGCACCCTGCTCCCCGCACACGCGGGGCTGAACCGGCCGCGTGCTGCTGGCCTCGGGTTTGTCGTGGCTGCTCCCCGCACACGCGGGGCTGAACCGTTTCTAATTCGTCTCGCTCGTGAGGAGCGGGCCTGCTCCCCGCACACGCGGGGCTGAACCGGCAGCGGTTCCGGCCCCGGTCAATGCAACACCCTGCTCCCCGCACACGCGGGGCTGAACCGCCGACCACATCGCCGTTGGCAACCTCGACCGTCTGCTCCCCGCACACGCGGGGCTGAACCGGCTAAGCAGGTTCGCGCGGTACTCAAAGACAACTGCTCCCCGCACACGCGGGGCTGAACCGGGTCCGAGCACGCTCGATGTGATCCGTGAACTCTGCTCCCCGCACACGCGGGGCTGAACCGCCTGTGGTTGGTCCGGTTTTGGTGCGGATTGACTGCTCCCCGCACACGCGGGGCTGAACCGATCGCACGCCACTGCATGGCAGGGAAGTCGCCCTGCTCCCCGCACACGCGGGGCTGAACCGTGGGCGAGTAATCTAAAAGTTCCATTCCATAGCTGCTCCCCGCACACGCGGGGCTGAACCGACGACAGCCAGGTGCGTTCGATTTCGAGCGAGCTGCTCCCCGCACACGCGGGGCTGAACCGGTCGGATATCGCAAGGTGACAGTCATCTCGATCTGCTCCCCGCACACGCGGGGCTGAACCGATATAATCCGCGATGCGATCGAGCATCTGACACTGCTCCCCGCACACGCGGGGCTGAACCGCCACCTGAAGATGAACCGTCCACAGTGGTCGGCTGCTCCCCGCACACGCGGGGCTGAACCGGCACCACGGTCCCCATGCGGTATAGGTGCAATCTGCTCCCCGCACACGCGGGGCTGAACCGGTCATGGACGTGGAGTTCATCGATCTGACTGGCTGCTCCCCGCACACGCGGGGCTGAACCGCGCACCCAGCGCCAGCGGCTGCAGGCCGCCATCTGCTCCCCGCACACGCGGGGCTGAACCAAGCCGGACGGAGATATTGTAAATTCCGTTGTACTGCTCCCCGCACACGCGGGGCTGAACCGGTTTCGAGGGGCCTCAGTTCGGGCGGCAATGTCTGCTCCCCGCACACGCGGGGCTGAACCGGCCGTCCGCATCTCGACCCGCCGCGCGGCGTGCTGCTCCCCGCACACGCGGGGCTGAACCGACCATCGAATTCCGGCGTGTCGCGGCGATCCTCTGCTCCCCGCACACGCGGGGCTGAACCGCCCGTGACTTCGGCCACCCAGGTGCCTGTTCCCTGCTCCCCGCACACGCGGGGCTGAACCGGCCGGACGTGCCGTCGAAAGCGCGCTGTTCGGCTGCTCCCCGCACACGCGGGGCTGAACCGCCAGTCGATGCAGTCGACCGAGAAGATGGGCCCTGCTCCCCGCACACGCGGGGCTGAACCGGGCTATCGCTTCGACCGCGCACGCCACCCTCACTGCTCCCCGCACACGCGGGGCTGAACCGTCGCATTAGTTAGCTACGACCATGAGGCGGCACTGCTCCCCGCACACGCGGGGCTGAACCGGGAAACACGCTCCGGCCGGACACGCTGGAAGCCTGCTCCCCGCACACGCGGGGCTGAACCGGATCGCCACTCGACGGTACCGATCCGGCGTCCCTGCTCCCCGCACACGCGGGGCTGAACCGCGCTTGGAGAATACGACGGCGCGACCTACTGGCTGCTCCCCGCACACGCGGGGCTGAACCGGACTTCGCCGATCACGAGCCGTTCCCGCAGACCTGCTCCCCGCACACGCGGGGCTGAACCGGCCGTGCTATCGAGGCCATCGAGGGTGTCGGCCTGCTCCCCGCACACGCGGGGCTGAACCGGTCGCTCACGCCGCCTTGCCCTTCTTGATCTTCTGCTCCCCGCACACGCGGGGCTGAACCGGCCATCGACGATGCACGGGCCGCCGACAAGGCCTGCTCCCCGCACACGCGGGGCTGAACCGCGTCGGCGTTGGTCATTTCAGACATGCTGCGGCCGTTCCCCGCCCACGCGGGGCTGAACCGCCGTATGCAACAGCGCAGACCGCACCGGCCGACCGTTCCCCGCCCACGCGGGGCTGAACCGGCCGAGCCCGATACGTCCGGCGTGACCAGCGGCCGTTCCCCGCCCACGCGGGGCTGAACCGTGACAATCGATGACGGGCGCGCATACGAAAACCCGTTCCCCGCCCACGCGGGGCTGAACCGCACGCCAGCGCGAATGCTTCGATTGTGCTGGCCCGTTCCCCGCACACGCGGGGCTGAACCGAACTCGTCGGCAGTCTTGGTGGCTCGGTTGTACCGCTCCCCGCACACGCGGGGCTGAACCGCTGCTCGCGGGTCGTGAAGAACGTACCGGCAGCCGCTCCCCCGCACACGCAGGGCTGAACCGACGACAAGGCGTATGCGCTTGAAGTCGTGAAGCCGCTCCCCGGACACGCGGGGCTGAACTGCGGACACTGACAAGCTGAAGACGATGGGCCGCTTGGCCGTGGGCTCGACAACATCAACGAACGATTGCAGCAATCAGGGAGCCATTGCGGTGCCGTGCCGGGCTGGCGTCCGCCTGGGTTGCGCGGCGAAGCTGTTTAAAGAGGTCGACCATGCCGCCCTTCAACGCTGCGAACGATCAACCGCAGAAGCAACAGACACCATTGCCTCACGCGCGCGCGAACGGCCGACCTCGTCGGAACGAGGGTCTGGCCCGCAAGCTAAAGACCGGAGTGCCGGGACGAGGTGCTTACCAACGTCGCGCAGATGCTCAGCCAAGCCCGAGCCAGTTGAAGGCCATGCGTGCGCGGGAGCTGTTCCTCCAGTTGCTCACCGAGAGTAAGCCCGTCTCGCTCGCTGCACGGGCGACTGGCACGGCGGCGGCGACGTTCTACCGCTGGCGTGATGCCGATCCCGAATTCGCCGAAGCGTGGGATGCTGCGCTGGAAGAGGGGCTCGACGCGATCGAGGGTCGCATCGTCGACGCCACCGAGAAGGACTGGCGTGCGGCAGTGCGGCTCCTGGAGGTTCGCCGGCCGGCAGTTTGGGGCCGCAGGTGCCCCATCTGCGCAGCTCGTCATGTAGCCGATGCAGCGCCCGCCGACGCTGCAGTCAACGTCGGCACACTCGACGAGACGCGGCAGCACGTTGCAGAGCTGGAGCGGAAGCTGCTAGGTGAGGCCGCACAAGCACCATAGCCGCAAAAACATGAAGCGCATCAGTGGCTTGATCTGCGCTGGGAGTTCACTCTCTACGGGCACTGCAAATTGCCCGTCACCAGTGTCACCACCCGTCACCAGAGGTTGTCACCAACCAATATCCATCTAAATCAGATAGATAAGTACTGTCACCATTGTCACCAGAGAAAAACATAAAGATACAGTCTTTGCTTCCTGCTGCTGCTGTCGGCTTTTAGGAGAAGTCCACTTTAAGCAGGCACAATCTGCTGGGGTCTGCGCTGGGGTCGCAACGATATGGAGTTAAATAATTTAATCGCATCAACATGTTACAAATGTTTATGGCGGAGGGAGTGGGATTCGAACCCACGAGACCCTTGCGAGCCTACACGCGTTCCAGGCGTGCGCCTTCAACCACTCGGCCATCCCTCCGCAAGATGTCTGGAACGGCACGCACTATAGCCATGTGAGGGGTCCGCGCAACACGCCTTGAGCGCCGGGCGCACAGGAACTTGCGAACCGGTGTGCGAACAGGTTTCGCCGGTCCCGGCAATGATGCATCCTTCCGGTAGGCGGCCCGCCTCCGACACTCCCTTGCCCTCGTGCCTCACCAAGGGGTAGGTCAGAGCCGCGGGGCTCATCGCAACATGCGCGACGATGGGTGAATCGACAGGAGCAACGACATGACGGTACTTCGCTTCTTCGCCAGCCTGTTCCTGCTCGTGGCCATCGTTGCGTTCGTCGCCGATCTAACGCCGTGGCTGCAGGGCACGCGGGGATTTTCGGCGACGTCGTTCGCCAAGCACTGGACGGATCTGGCGCCGGCCACACTGCAGACCGCGAAGCAGGCTATGACCAAGTCGCTCGGCGCCTGGAGTTGGGATTGGCTTACCGGCAGCCTGATCAGCCTGCCGACATCGATGCTGTTCGGCTTGCTGGCGCTGGGCTGCGGTTACGCCGGCCGTCGCCGCCGCCGCGTCAATGTATTCGTCAACTGAGGCGACCCGGCATCAGATCCGGCATCAAAACGGCAATGGCGTCTTGAGCGACGCAAGAAAAAACGCGCCACCCATCAACATTACCGCGCCCGAGCCTAGGATGCCGGCCCCTGACGCGATCGCGTTGGCCCAGCGGCCGTCGCCACCACCCGCAAGCCGCGTCGCCAGATCGCGCGATCCGACCGCCAGCGCGGCCAGCACGGACACTGTGATCGCGGTTCCAATGGCCATTGCGAAGGTTGCGAACACGCCGGCCAGCAACAACCCCTGGCTCAACGCGAAAAGCAGCACCAGAATAGCCCCCGTGCAGGGCCGGATACCGATCGATACGGCAAGTGCAATCGCCTTGCGCCAGCTCCAAACGCCTTCGAGATCTTTTGGCGATGGCATATGGGCATGATCGCAGCAGCTGCCGTCGGCGTTGTGAATATGATCGTGGTTGGGATTGGGCGCGGCGATCGCTGGCGCTGCCGCGCTGGATGACCGTGGATGGGAATGAGTGTGGTGATCGTGATGCCCATCGCAACAGCCCGCGTGAACATGGCCTTGATCGTGATCGTGGATATGGTGATGCGCCCGTCCCTGCCTTCCGTGGTTGACGGGCGCGTGGCCGGGGGACGCGCCACCTCGCCTAAAAAGCGGCTTGAGCTGTCCATAGAGCAGCCAAGCGCCGACGAGTGCGACCAGCGCCCAACTGAGAGTTTCGATCCATGCTTCCGCCGATTTCATCGTCAGGCTGGTGGCCTTCAACGCGATCGAAAGAATGCCCACGATCAGCAGCGCGGACAAAGCCTGGAAGAACGCCGCCATGAAGCTGAGCAGTATACCGCGCCGCACGGTGCGCTCGTTGGCTAGCACGTAAGCCGAGATCACCGCTTTGCCGTGGCCTGGGCCGGCTGCGTGCAGCACGCCGTAGGCAAAGCTCAACCAGCCCAGCACCGCGGTGGCCCAAAGCGGGTCGGTCTTCATGAGCTTGACCGCCTTCACCAGGTCGCGGTTGAGCTGCGCCTGCGTTTGAAGCACCCACGCCCAGGCTCGGTCGGCGATGCCCGTCTGCGAGGGCGGTTGCGCCGCCTTCGCCGCCGATGGGCGGAGTGCCGTGATGCCACGTTCGGGAGCGGACTGACCGACCCCGAGGGGCGAACGCTGCGCCGGCTCCTGCGCGGCAACGGACCACGTCAGTGCGATCGCCATGAAAAGCATGCAAACTGTTGCGGCCCACGCCGCCTGGATCGTCCGCCTCATCATGACTTGGGGCAGTTCAAGGCAATCGACTTCGACGTCCCAACACTACCCATGGCCGCGCCGCCGAGTTCCCGCTGGAAAGCTTGTCCGAGGCGGGTCAACTGCTCCTTGTCCACATCGGCCTCGACGATGTTGGCCTGGCAGCCGGCCGGTGCGCCGGCGCTTAAACGGATGGGCTGTTCTTTGACGAAATCGAAGGCGATGAAATAGCTCGGATCGGTGACGGCGAATGACAATCCGTCGGCATCGGCCAGGACAGGCTGGCTCAGCGGCAACACAAAATTGAGGGTCAACACGCCGTCCTTATGCTCAAGCCAGTAATCCCGTGGCGGAGCCAGCTTCAGCGATTGCCCGCCCAGTTTGGCGAACGTGAAGTAGTCGAACTCCTTCAAGCCATCCATGTTGACCTGGGCAAGTTCGGCCAATTCTGTGCGGTCGAGTTTACCGTCGTTGTTGGCGTCAAGTCCCTGAATGGCCATGGTTGTATACAGTTCGTCAAACGTCCAGCGATGGCTGAAGCTCGCGACCGTACCCTTGTCGTAATCAACGGTCGTTTCTACCGCGACCCAGACGTGCGGGTGGGCAGCAGCCGGGCTTGCCAGCGCGAACATCGCGGGCAATCCGACGACGGCCGCCACGCGCATCGTCGTCGAACGCACCGCATTTTGGATCAGCATGGACGTCTCCAGGTTGGTACTCCGGTTCGCAACTTAGGCACGCCAGGCCGCGCTATCAATGCGGATCGACCTTCACGTAGGACGTTGTCTAGGCTCGGACCAAGAGTGAGGCGCGATGATGGCATCGCGCAGGTTTACCGACCGCTACGGGCGGTTCGTGGCACAAGCTCCCAACTCGAAGTCCGAACGGGCCCGATTCCTTTTGTGAAACAGTTTTCGAAATCAGAGCGACGAAGACCACCCGTCTCGAAATCACCCGTCTCGAAGTTGTGACCGCTACGGCATCGCCCGTTGGCGCTTCCCCGATGATTTTGACCCCGCCACTTTACGGCCTGACTATTCCGTATAATATAACGTAATAATCTGCAACCTGTGCCATCCGCCTTCTGCGGCAGCAGTTGCGTCGAAAATTCCTTTGCGAGTTGTGCAGTATCCGGAGCGCGAGAGCAAAGCGCAGGCCGGCATCGATCAGGTTCAAGGATTGAGGCATGATTGTTTTCGACAGACTTGGCCTACACCGGTCGACGTTCTATCCGCGGGCTCAGTTGCCATCACTATTGACGCACACGTGGCTGGCGGCCGCCTTCGCGCTGGTGCTCTCCTCCGGCCCACTGGGTGCCGCCGAATTGAAGGTCACAGTCACCTCGAAGCCGATCCATTCGCTTATCGCGAGCGTGATGGGTGCGACCGGCCAGCCCAAACTACTCGTCGACGGCAACGCCTCGCCCCACACCTATGCGATGAAGCCGTCCGACAGCAAAGCCGTGCAAGATGCTGCGGTGTTCTTCCGTGTCTCTGAGGGGCTCGAACCGTTCACGGCGAAACTGGTCAAATCGCTGCCAAAGACGGTCCGCGTCGTCTCGCTCCAGGAAGCGCCCGACCTTACCCTGCTCGACCGCCGTCAGGGCGGCACATTCGAGGCCCATTCGGACGCCAAGAAGCCGGGTCACGGTCACAGTCATGCTCACGATCACGGCGATGAACAAACCGGCGGTGTCGATCCTCACGTCTGGCTGGATCCGGCCAACGCACGGAAAATGACCAACCACATTGCCGCCATATTGTCCGCCGCCAACCCGGCCGACGCCGCGACATATAAGGCCAATGCGGAAGCCCACTCGGCCACGATCGCCGCGCTCACGGCCGAACTCGAGACAGAGCTTGCGCCAGTGAAGGGCCGCCCGTTCGTCGTCTTCCATGACGCCTACCAGTATTTCGAAAGGCACTTCGGATTGACGGCCGCGGGCTCGATCACCGTCAGCCCCGATGTGCAGCCGTCTGCCAGACGCCTGACCGCCATCCGCCAAAAGATCGGTCAGTTGGGGGCCACCTGCGTATTCGCCGAGCCGCAATTCAAGTCGAAGCTCATCGACACGGTCATCGAAGGCACCAAAGCGCGCCCCGGCACGCTCGATCCCGAGGGCGGGCTGATACCGGCTGGCCCGGACCTTTACTCCACACTGATGCGCAGCCTCGCCGGTGGCCTCAAGGATTGCCTCGCGCGTTCAAGCTGAGGCCGAGGACCTTTCGCCCCCCAACAGGCATGGTATAGGCCGCCGAAGGGGGATCGATGGCCTATACCGTCTACATCGTCGAATGCGCGGACGGCTCGCTTTACACGGGCATCGCGGCCGACCTCGGCCGGCGGCTCGACGCGCACAACGGCCTGAAGCCTCGAGGAGCGCGCTATACGTCCGCCCGACGGCCGGTCGTGCTCGTCTACGAGGCCGCCTTTGCTACCCGCTCGGACGCACTCAGGGAAGAATTCCGCTTGAAGCGCTTGTCCCGCGCCGAGAAGCTCGACCTGATCGCGGTCGCACGCGCCACCATTGCGCAACGCCCATGACCGCTCCGCCCATTGCCTTCGACGTCATCGTGATCGGCGCAGGCGCCGCGGGTCTGATGTGTGCGCTGACCGCCGGCCAGCGCGGGCGCAAAGCTCTGGTGCTCGAACACCTCGACAAACCCGGTGCGAAGATTCTGATCTCGGGCGGCGGCCGCTGCAACTTCACCAATCTTGATTGCCAGCCCGATCGCTTCCTGTCGGACAACCCGCATTTTTGCCGTTCGGCGTTGAGCCGCTACACGCAATCGGACTTCATTGCGCTCGTCCGCAAACACAACATTGCCTATCACGAAAAATCGCTCGGGCAATTGTTCTGCGACGGCTCCGCACGCGCCGTCGTCGCCATGCTGCTGGACGAATGCACGGCGGGCGGCGTCGATCTCCGTCTCCGCCACACTGTCACGGCAGTCTCGCGGCCCGACACCTTCCGCGTCGAGACCAGCCACGGCGTCTTCACCGCGCCGGCACTCGTGCTTGCCACCGGTGGCCTTTCGATACCCAAAATGGGTGCCACCGGTTTCAGCCTCGATCTTGCCCGCCACTTCGGCTTGCGGCTGACCGAGACCGGGCCCGCGCTTGTTCCGTTCAAGGCGGGCAGCGACAGCGGCCTCTGCGATCCCGCGCTCGCAGGCGTGTCACTCGAGGCCATCGCTGCGATCGGCGCGCGCCGCTTCCGCGAGGCGATCTTGTTCACGCATCGCGGGATCTCCGGCCCGGCGATCCTTCAAATCTCGTCCTACTGGCGGGAGGGACGAGCGCTCACACTCGACCTGCTCCCCGATCTGGACGCGGCGGCCCATCTTATCGCGCTTAAGCGGCAGCGGCCGAAGTCGGCGCCCCATACCTTACTTGCCGAGATACTGCCGGCGCGACTGGCGCATGCACTGGCCGCCGCGGGTCTGCCGCCGGGCGAGATCGGCAACGTGCCGGACAAAGTCCTCGCTTCGTTCGCGCAAGGGCTCAAGGGCTGGACGTTCCTGCCGAGCGGCACCGAGGGCTATGGGAAAGCCGAGGTCATGCGCGGCGGCATCGACACGCGCGATCTATCATCCAAAACGATGGAGGCGCGCAGCGTACCCGGTCTCTACGCCGTCGGCGAGGCCGTCGACGTCACCGGATGGCTCGGCGGCTACAATTTCCAATGGGCCTGGTCGAGTGGCTGGTGCGCGGGGAAGGCGGTATGACGGCGGATGCTGGTCGGCATCTGAAGCCAAAACAACGACCCTTCCGGATGCTGGTCGGCATCTGAAGCCGAACTCTGGGGCCACTTGTGGAGCCCATGCGTCCATGCATAACCTCGTATCCCGAGGGTCAAAGACGCAGACAAGCGGATTGACGCGGCGCGCCGGCAAAGCACTTTTGCTACTTCCCATTGACGCCAGTGGGACCCGATGGTGTACCAAGGCGCATGGACCAAGCCACCCCTCGAACAGTCGCAATGCCTCGGCCAGTCAGGCCGGCACCCGCGCGGGCGCTGAGCCTGCCCAACATATTGACCTACGGGCGTATTCTGGCGGTCCCTGGTCTGGTCGTCTGCCTCACGCTGCTGTCGGGGGACATCGCCCGCTGGGCAGCGTTCGCGCTATTCGTGCTCGCGGCCCTCACAGACTGGCTCGACGGCTATCTGGCGAGGGCCTGGGAGCAGCAGTCGGCACTCGGCCGCATGCTCGATCCCATTGCCGACAAACTCATCGTCGGCGCGACATTGATGATGCTGGTCAACGACAACACGATTTCCGGGGCCTCCATCTATGCAGCCGTGATCATTCTTTGCCGGGAGATACTGGTCTCCGGCCTGCGCGAGTTCCTGGCCGAGCTCAACGTCAAGATCCACGTCAGCGAACTCGCCAAATGGAAGACCACGTTGCAGATGGTGGCACTGGCCGTCTTGATCGCGGGGCCAGCGGCGGAGAAGATCGTACCGGGCATCATGGCCGGCGGTACGTTGCTCTTGTGGCTGTCGGCAATGCTCACTCTGTGGACCGGTTACGACTACCTGAAGGCAGGCGTCCGGCACGCCATGGAGGGTTGAAGCGTGACTGTTGAGAAAGCTGAAATGCGGCTGAAAATCCTTTATTTCGCATGGGTGCGCGAGAAGACCGGGCGCGCTTTCGAGGAGGTTGATGTACCGCTCGGGATCGCAACGGTCGCAGACTTGGTGACGTGGCTCAAGACGCGCGGGCCGGAGTTCGAACTGGCCTTCGCGCGATCGGACGTAATCCGCGCGGCCATCGATCAAGTGCACGCCAAGCCCACCGCTGAGATCGCCAACGCGCGTGAGATTGCGTTCTTCCCGCCCGTGACCGGAGGCTAGGTGATGGGCGTTCGCGTGCAAACCGCCGATTTCGATCTTTCCATGGAAGTGGCGGCCCTGACCACTGGCCGCACCGACATCGGCGCCATCGTGACGTTCACTGGGACTGTGCGCGGCGAGGCCAACGGCCAACCCATCGCTTTGATGTCGCTTGAGCATTATCCGGGCATGACGGAAGCCGAGCTGGCCCGCGTCGAGGCAGAGGCCCTCGCCCGCTGGCCGCTCTCCGCAAGCCTCATCGTCCATCGTGTCGGCGATCTGAAACCGGGCGACAATATCGTGCTGGTGGTCGCCGCATCCGCGCATCGGCAAATGGCGTTCGATGCCGCAGCCTTCCTCATGGACTATCTCAAGACCCGGGCGCCGTTCTGGAAGAAGGAGACGGGCGCCGACAGCGCCGGTCACTGGGTCGACGCCCGCGACAGCGACGGCGAGGCGATCGCCCGCTGGTCCAGCACCGGTTGAGCGCTCGAAGCCCGCGGGCACATGCTCGCGCATCGCCCCGTTAACGATTGCCTAACCTTGATGACCCCATAAATGGGATCAAGCTCTTGCCCAAATGGCGTCCCCGAAACGCCATCATCGAAGGGCAACTATCGATTGTCCCGCTTTTGGACCTGTTTGCGTAGACGGGGGTCGACCGCATGTATGACGGGTATTCCCGGCGCCAGCCGAAGTCCGGCTTGGCGTTCACGACACTGGCGACTTTACTGTGCCTGCCCGTCGCGGCCTATGCGCAATCTCCGGCCGCGCCTTCGAACCAAGTGGCAGGCTCTGCCGCATCGACGCCCGCACCGCTCATCGAGCCCTCTCTATCGGCCGGGCCGTCGGCCACCCGCTTTGTCATCGGGCTAGACAAGTCTGCACAATTCCAAGTGTTTTCGCTCAGCAACCCGAACCGCGTGATCGTCGAATTGCCGGACGTCCGCATGCAACTTCCGACGCAAGACGGTGACAAGCCAGCCGGGCTCGTCAAGTCGTTCCGTGCCGGATTATCGGCTCCGGGCAAGTCGCGCATCGTGATCGATGTGACCATGCCGGTCATCGTGGAGAGCGCAAAACTCGAGGCGGGCAAGGATGGAAAGTCGTATCGCCTAGCGCTTGAGATTGTCCGGGCCGACAGCGTGAAACCCGGTACCAGCCGCGGAACACGTATCGAACGGCCGGCCGGCCTCGGCGCCGCCGGCATTCAGCCGCCATTGCCCAAGCCGGCAGAACGACCGAACATACGCGCCGCCAAAGCGTTCAAGCAGGTCATCGTCATCGATCCCGGCCACGGCGGCCACGACAGCGGTGCGCAGAAACACGGCACGGTCGAAAAAGATGTCGTGCTCGCTTTCGGCAAAACGCTTCGCGACAAGCTCGAGTCCACGGGTCGATACAAGATCCTCATGACGCGCGACACCGACACATTCGTTGAACTCGACGACCGCCGCGCATTTGGCGAGAAAAACAACGCCGCCTTGTTCATGGCCATTCACGCTGATTATGCGAGCACCAAAGCGCGCGGCGCGACGATCTATTCGCTGCGCGAGCGGGACGCCAGGGATCTCAAGCGCTCGGCGAAGGGCGAGGTTACCGAAAAGGTTCTCTCGTCGAAGGAAGTCGAAAAAGTCAAGGCAGCGAGCGGCGACCTCGATGCGATCAAGTCCATCCTGAGCGACCTGGCGGTGCGTGAAGTTGATGCGACGAAAGACCGGACCAGTGTCTTCACGCGATCGGTCATTGAAGAGATGGGCGCATCGACGAGCATGCGCGACGACCCTGACAAGCAAGCGGCTTTTCGCGTTCTGCAAACCGCTCAGTTTCCGTCCGTCCTGATCGAGCTCGCTTACGTGAGCAACGTTCAGGACGCCCAGAACCTCAAATCGGATTCGTGGCGCGACAAGGTCGCAGACTCGATCGTCACCGCGGTCGACAACTACTTCAGCCACCAGTTGGCACGTCTGCCGATGTAGGTGGCCACCGCGCCCGGTCGAGCTTTGGAATTCGGATTTGGTATTTCCATCGATCCAGGCAAGCCAACGCCCCCGGCAGAGGGCACTGCCGAGGGCGCCGATGGGAGATCACGTCCCCCACATTACCCGTTGAGCGATGCGTCAGGCCGCGGGGTAGCGTTGACCCGTCGCTCGGCGAGTAAATAAGAGCGCGTCAGGGAAGCCGTCAATCCGAAGCACACAACAAGACCCGTGGTGCAGATCGAGCGATGGCTTCTTGAGGCGCGCTCGCCGGCCTTTGAAGACCAGCCCGTCTGGCTACTGGATAAACAGCATCCCGAGCGTCGCCGAGTAGCTATCCAAATTTCCAAACGGCCAATAGACGAGTGTACACTAGTTCAGAGACCAATGGTTTGGAAACAGATTTCGTGTGTGCTCGAAGCAAACCGCGATGTACGTTGGTCAAAAAAGAGGGCGCTGCTCCCGCCATGTTCGACGGAGGCGGGCCTTGTCCAGGTTCAAGATCGAGTTGGCCCCATGACCGAAGTCTCCTCATCTCGCTTCTCTGGAACTATCCTTGTCGCCGACGATCACGAACTGGTCCGCGACAGCCTCGTCCGCGTCCTGCGGCAGGAATTGCAACCGCGTGCCATCATAGAGGCCGACAGTCTCGACACCGCAATTGCTGCGCTGGCGGGGGGAGGCGTTACTCTCGCAATGTTCGATCTCGGCATGCCTGGGCTCGCCGGCCCGCATCAGTTGCGCGAGATCCGCGAGCGGTGGCCCGATGTTCGCGTCATTGTCGTGACCGGGTCGGTCGAACGCACACACGTTTTGGAGGCGCTGCAGGCCGGGGTACACGGGTACATCGTCAAGAGCGCACGAATCGCCGAAATCTTGGCGGAGGTTCGATTGGTTTTAGGCGGCCGCATCTCTGTGCCTGCGCTGATCGCCGATCTGCCGCCGCGGGTCGCGGCTCCGGGGAAGCCGGCCGAGGACCACGTGGTCCAACTTGGGCCTGGGCCTGATGCCACACCCGAACCGGGCCCCAATGAACCGATAACCGGACGCAAAAGGGACGTTCTGGCGGGGCTCGCTGCTGGGCTCACGAACAAGGAGATCGCGCGCGATCTCGGCGTTTCAGAAGGAACGGTGAAAATGCACGTGTCGAAATTGTTTCAGGTGCTCAAGGCAAACAACCGCGCCCACGCTGCAGCCCTGGGCAAGAGTTGGCTGAGGTAGTGCCGCGCATCCGCCGTTTGCGACCCATAAACTCGCCGCGGGCCGCGCTACCAGACGTCGGATGAAAAATCTCCGCTCTTGTTTCTCCGCCGATGATTGCCGTCCGCCGCAGCGTTGTTCGGAGCAAATGTCGGAAACGGAACAAGACGTCGCGGCCAGATCAGCCCGGTGAGCGCTCGCCGCCAATCAACAAGGTCAGCGTGTGAACCTCGTTTCCTGTTGCGCACCGAGTGATCCCGATGCCGAGCACGCGGGCCAAATGGGTAAGCATTCCGAGCCCCAGCCCAAGCTTCCAGCCGCTCGGTTTCTTGCCGGACGATACATCAACGAACGCCGCTTTCAAAAGGCGCGGCGAGATCTCGCCCGCCTCAAACACGACATCAAGGCGTATCCGTCGGCCGTCGTCGTGAAGCGTCACCGCGATGTTCTTGCCGCGCGTGTTCTGGATCGCATGAAGCAACAAGCCGGTGACGGCTTCCTGCAACCAGTTGCCGGGCAACGCGACAGTGCGTGTGAGCGCGGGCAGGGTCACTGAAATGCCGACACCTCGATCCTCGGCCAATTCGGCAATGTCGGCGATGGCCGCGCGGCTGAGGTTGTCGAGCGCGACGGCCGAGGTCACGGTTTCCGCGCTTCGACGGGAGGAACCCTCCGCCAAGGCCGCAAGTCCAGCCAGCAGTGCATGCATCCGCCCGATCATCTGCGTTAGCTTAACAATGTTGTCGGCGCTGCGTCGCAGCTCATCTGGGCTGGCGGCGGGGAGGGCAAACGCGATCCACTCCAAAGCCTGCAACGGCTGCCTCAGATCGTGACTGGCCTCGGCCCAGAGCCAGGACGGGATGGCCAGTGGCTCCGGGTTCGGGACGTGCTTGTCTGCCACGATGCCAAGTCCCGCGTTGATGTCATGAGTGTTTCGGGCCCGTGCCGGATTTTGCTCGGACGCCTGAAAGTAAGCGCAGACGGTGCGTGTTGGAAGCGGTATTGTCTTTCGAGGCCGGTCAGGCGCGCGCCGGCGACGCGCGGTCCTTCCGGCTCAAGCAACCAGGAGCCGCCATGCGTCACGATTCAGACCCCCGCGCGGACGCGGACCACGCGCATGCTGATCTGGCGGGGCTCAGGATCGTGGTGGCTGAAGATAACTGGCTGATCGGCGAGGCACTCAAGACTGTGCTCGAACGCCATGGCGCCATCGTCGCAGGAATGGCCGCGAGCGTCACCGAAACGAGGGTGCAGGTTGCTTCGGCGCAGCCCGATCTGGTGATCGCCGATCTCAATCTCCAGAGTGAGCCGACCACGCACTTGATCGGCGAACTGACTTCACGCGGCATTCCGGTCGTTGTCATAACAGGTTATCCGGAGATCGCGAACGAATGCGGAAATGGCCGAATGGCGATGCTGCGGAAACCGGTGCATGCTGATGCGGTGATCGCGGCCATCCGGCGTTTGCTGGGCTCGCGCAGCGGGTGACGCAGCGTCCGAGGTCGAGCCGGGTGCGGGTCATCAGAGCGTTGAGATCGTGGGATGGTGCTTCCGTTCAATCCGGCCGGATGACGGCTGTCTCGGCCAGCACCTTGCAGGCGGCAACACGCAATTCGCAACGCACGCCGCGAGGTTCGAGAGTGAAGTCCACGGCGCCGCCAAGCTCGTGACTGATCAGGCCACGGATGATACTTGTGCCGAAGCCCAGTCGCTGCGGGGTCGAACTGATGGTCGGGCCCTTGTCCTCCTGCCAACGGATACGCAGAATGCCTTCTTCGCGGCAATCGGGCTCGATTTCCCAACTGATCGACACCAGCCCGCCCGCCCTGGATAGCGAACCGTGCTTGGCCGCGTTGGTCGCCAACTCGTGTACGGTCATCGACAGTGCCAACGCGGCCGCCGGTGACAACAGGACGGCGGGTCCGGCCAGCGTCAAGTTATAGGGCGTGCGGAAGGGTGCGAGTTCTTCGTCGACGATCGTCTTGAGGTCGACGCCGGACCACTTCGAACGACTGAGCTTGTCGTGGACACGACCCATTGCGCCGATCCGTGCCCGAATGCTCGCAGCCAGCGAGTCCGGCGACTGGGCATTTTCCAGTGAGCGGTCGATCAGCACCTCGATCACCGTCAACATGTTCTTGACCCGGTGATCGAGTTCCAACACCAGCAGCTTTTGCTGTTCCTCGGACTGTATTCTTTCGGTCTCGTCTTGCGTCGTACCAACCATGGAGACGACCCGCCGGTTCGTTCCTGTTCCTTCGAACGCCACCACCGTCCCGATCCTGAGCCAATGCCACGTGCCATCATGCCGGCAGACACGGAACGCGCCGAAGCTCTGTTCCACGTCGATGGCCGGATCTACCGGCGGGGAGAGCGCTTTCCGGTCCGCAGGTTGGTTGTCCGCTTGCAACAACTCCACAAACCGCTGCCAGTCGGCAACCGGCCCCAGGCCGACGTGCTGCTCAGCGCGAACGTCGAATGTCACCTTTCCGGTCGCGATGTCGTGGCGCCAGGTGCCGATGTGGGCAGCATCGAGCGCCAGCCGCTGTTGCTTTTCGCTGTCCCGCAATGCGCTCTCGACCTCCTTGCGCTGTGTGATGTCACGCGACGTGCCGTTGATCTTGACCGGCTTCCCGCTGCGATCCCGGTCGACGCGTCCCACCAGGTGCACCCAGTGCACCGTTCGGTCGGGCCAGAACGCGCGGCATTCCAAGTCGATTACGTTGGAGTGTTCAATGGCGTTCTCGACGGCGGCCTCAAACCGCGCCCGGTCGTCCCGATGCACCGCGCTTACGACGTCGGCATATGCCAGCCGTGGTCGGGGTAGGCCGCCGAAAACGGCATAGGAAATGTCCGAGCCCGTCACCTCGCGGCGGGCCAAATCGAGTTCCCAATGCCCTAGCCGACCGGCCGCCAACGACACGCGCAGTTTTTCCTCGCTCTCTCGCAGCGCGTCCTCGGCCTCGTGGCCACGTGCGAAGAGTGCGGCCAGTGACAACGAGCAGAGCGCAATGACGGCCATGGCGACCTGCGCCTGCAGGATGCGATCGGCGAGGCTGAAATCACCAGCCCCGAAGCGGCCTATTCCAAGATTCGCCGTGACGATGACCACCAGCGCGATCAAGGCCGATCCCGCTGCCGGAAACAACGGCCGGCAGCGCGCGGCAACAGCCAGCATGAACGGAAACAACAGGCTGCTCGCCACCGAGGACGGCCACGGCCCGCCCTGTGGCGGCAGGCTCAGCAGGTATATGGCTGCCGCGACCAACAACAACAGCAGGAGCAGTCCTTCCGCCCATTCGAGCCTTGTCGGCGGCGCCTTCATCGCGATTCCGAAGCTGACGAAGACAGGCGCGACCGTGATGATCCCGATAAAGTCAGAGCGGAACCAAAGGCTCCAGACATCGATGAATGGCGATGCCGTCGTTCCAGCCAGTGTGACCATCACAGCCGCGGGCACGGCCGCGACTGCGGACCCGAGCATTGCCGCGCAGAGGAAGATCAGCACCCGGCGGAAGTTGTTGATGTTGAACGGCGCCCCGGCGAACCGCTCGGTGAGCCAGGCGATCAAAAGGCACTCGATCGTATTGGCGGCCGCGAAGGCCAGAACCGAGGCGTTGGGCTTGCCCTGGTAAAGCCCGGCCGCCACGTTGGCGGCAAAAACAGCGAAGCCGACCGGCCAACGGGCCCGCGGCCCAAGCATCAGCAGAGCCCCGGCCGCGATGCCCGCCGCAGGCCACACCGCCACCACGTTCTCAGGAGCCGCGGTCAATGAAATGCTGGCCATGGCGGTGGCAAAGTACACCGCCATCACCGCCAAAAAGACCAACCCATCCTTCAATAGGCGCGGCCGCAAACGAGATGCGAGCAGCGCTGGTCGTCCCGTCGAGTCCGCCGCCTCGATTGCCACGTCACGCCCCGATTGCCAGTGCCTCGCCCCGCTCAAAAACAACAAGTAGGCCGTTAACTGAAGGGAGCAAGTTACCGGTCCTGATGCCGCCCGCAAGGACAATGCTCACCTCGCGGATGTTTTCAAAAAGCACTATAGTTGCAAAGCCACCAAGGCCGCGCATGCTCGTGTTCCGGCCGCGACGTTCGCGTCATTCTGCTGCCGGCGTTGAGCGAACGTCGCGGCCGGGAATACACGAGCAAACCATTGATTCTCGTGTGGTTCAGATCGCGAAGTCCGCCTCCGAACGCGCCGCAAGAATGCAACGGACGTCGCGATCTGAATCACACGAGCCCCGCAGTTTAAATTCATGCCGAGCATAACATGCCAATCGTGCTGCGCCGTCCTTCAGGCGGATTTCACGGCACGCGCTCGTTAGTACGTCGCGCATCTCGTGACGCCTGCATCCGGCCAACCACGCTCGGCGTGAAACGGCAGCGCCTGCGCAGATTTTATCGGCTCGCACGCCGGGCAGCCGGACACCGGCCACCGCTTCACCAGTCGAGACATAGAACCCCTTCAATCGACTGGGATCACGTTCCCGGTCAGCCACAAGATATCAACCGCACACACGAAGGTGACACTGCGGGCGCTTACCCCACCGACGGCGCTGGACTATAAGGTTTTCCAGCTGTGCGGGGACGATCCGGTCGAGGGGCAGGCAGCCTGACGAAGACCCGACGCATCGCCGCTCGTGTAGCGCATCTGACGTTTGGTCCCCACTCGGGGCTGAACTCGAAACCAAACGCCAGATGCAAAAGCTACACTAGTGTGGCGTCGCGCCTTAATTGACCTGTGCGAGCGGCAAGCTGGTCGTCAATCAAGGCGCGTTGAATGCCACACTAAACCATTGTTTTTGCTAGTGGCCTTCATGTCTCGCCTAAATCGTCAGCGGTTGCCGCCAGTGCAGCGATTTAGGCGAGACAGACCACTAGAATCATAGGTTCGCTCGTGTTCCTTGGGCGCCGGCATTTGATCTAGAGCGCGTTGCGATGGGAATCAAATGTCGACACCGGAACACCAGCACGGAGGCACATCATCAATGCGCAGCAAGTTCCTGATCGTGGCGATTCTCGGCGTGCTCGTTGGGGGGCTGTCAGCGTTGCTGGTCGATCCCAATGCCCGCCGCGCGCTGCTCGGCTCTGGTCCACCCGTCTCGACCGGGAAAGCGCTGATTGGCGGGCCGTTCAGTCTCATCGACCAGAATGGAAGGCGCGTGAGCGAGCGCGATTTCATAGGGCGACCGATGCTTGTGATGTTCGGCTTCACGACTTGCCCGGACGTCTGCCCGGCAGGACTTCAAGTCTTGACGGCCGCCATCGAGCGCCTTGGCGACGCGGGCAAGGCGATCACGCCCGTATTCGTCTCCCTCGATCCCGAGCGCGACACGTCACCGAAGCTCAAGGATTATCTCTCGAGCTTTCACCCGTCGCTCGTCGGCTTGACCGGCACCACTGAAGAAGTTGCGGCGGCCGCTAAAGCCTATCGCGTGTACTTCAAGAAAGTAGCTGACGAGAAGGGCATCGGCTACACGATCGACCATTCCTCATTCTACTACCTGATGGACCGGACGGGAGTGTTCGTCACACATGCGCCCCATTCGACAAGCGCCGAAGCGCTTGCAGTTCGTCTGAAGAGCGTGCTGTAGGACCCGATACCAGAGCGTGTTGTACGGCCCGCAACGTTTGGCGTTGAACGCGAATCAGTGCATGATTTCGGAGGAATAACGGCGAGCAAGACGGCACGTCGCATCGCGACGATCCGTCGCGAACGGCTTTTTTCCGGCTTGGCGCCAATGCGCGCGGCGCATCGACCGGGGCCGGACTTTAGGGGAACTTGACCGGGGGACTTCAGCGCATGCTCTACCACTGGTTCGAGCTGGGGCACGTCGCCGTGCGACCAGCGCGAGCGGCCGCCGATGGCTGCCGGATGTTTTTCAATAATCCGTTCAACCCGCTCACGCATACTCCTGTCGGCCGCCATGCTGCCGCGGCGTGCGAGGTCTTTGAGCGCACGACGCGGCGCTATAACAAGCCGTCGTTCGATATCGGGACCACGCTGATCGATGGTGCCCCGGTCGATGTTGCCGAGCATATCGTTTGGGAGAAGGCGTTCTGCCGCCTGATCCATTTCAAGCGCGATACGACATCGGAACGGCAATCGCGTGACCCGCGCGTGTTGTTGGTCGCACCGATGTCGGGCCACTATGCCACACTGCTGAAGGGTACCGTCGAGGCGCTGCTGCCCGACCACGAGGTCTACATCACCGATTGGATCGACGCGCGAGACGTGCCCCTGCACGCGGGCCGCTTCGACCTCGACGATTACATCGACTATCTCATCGACATGTTCCGTCACTTCAGCGGCGACGTGCACGTGTTCGCAGTCTGCCAGCCGTCGGTACCGGTCCTGGCTGCGGTCTCGATCATGGCGGCAGATGGCGACCCCTGCGTGCCACGCTCGATGATACTTGCCGGTGGCCCTGTCGATACACGCGTCAGCCCAACCGAGGTCAACCGGCTGGCCGAACGAAAGGGCACGAACTGGTTCAGCAACAACGTGATCACGACCGTACCGTGGCCGAGCCCCGGTTACGGCCGGTTTGTCTATCCAGGCTTTCTCCAGTTGACCGGGTTCATGACCATGAATCTTGACCGGCATCTCAACGCACACAAGGACCTGTTTCGCCATCTGGTCCAAGGTGACGGCGACAGCGCGGAGAAGCATCGCGAGTTCTACGACGAATATCTGGCGGTGATGGATCTGACGTCCGAATTCTATCTGCAAACCATCGACACCGTGTTCGTGAGCCATTCCCTGCCCAAGGGCGAGATGATGTCCCGCGGCCGGCGTGTCGACCCCTCCCGCATCAACCGCACTTCGCTGATGACCATCGAAGGCGAGAAGGATGATATCACCGGGCTCGGCCAGTGCCGCGCAGCCCACGATCTATGCCGGGCAATTCCAACGGACAACAAGATGCACTACACGTGCCCGGGCGTTGGCCACTACGGCATCTTCAACGGCCGCCGCTTCCAGTCCGACATCGCCCCACGGATCGCGCAATTCGTCCGCATGAACGACAGCGGATCGGCTGCGTGTTCCTATCATCCCTCGATCGACGAACGCGCAGCTCTGCAACGGGCCGCATCGAGCAGCTTCGAGATTTCCTCCCTCGCCTTCACATTTGCACCGGCCAACGATATCGCTCCGGACCCCATGGCCGCGAAACTCAAGTCGCTGGGCGTGGGAAGTTGCGAGCCAGCCGGAAACGACGGCAACGGCAGCCCACTGTCACTGCCGTTCCGGATGTGGGCTATTGCAGGCAGTTTGATGATCGACGGATTATTCCGCATGCAGCCGAACGCGAACGCCGGCAGAACGAGCAACCCAAACCGAAACCGCCCGTTGCAGTAAATCTGTCGGCGCGCAAGACCCAACTCTTGAATGGGGCCGCTTTGCAACAAAGTGGCCCCCCACTTTTTTGCGCCTCGATTTCGTGGTGGAGCTTGTAGGTGCGAAGCTGGTACTCAATTGATCGTGGAGTGCACGTCGCTCCGCTCCAGAACCCGATGGTCCGCCGCGTGAGACGTGCGTTGAGGCACCCAGCCTGCGCTGTTCTGGTCGCTTCTGCGATTGACTCCAACACTGCCGTTCATTGAAAGCTGATTTGAGAGGTCATGCATGCGTCATTTTCAGGTGCCCGCCCTGGGAGCGCTTCACGATCCTCGACTCGACGATATCGGCGCACCAGTAGAGGTCAGGCGGCACCCTGGCGCACGGCGGCTTACGCTGCGCGTGAGCCGAACACGGCGCACTGTGATCGTGACACTGCCTTCGGGCTGCGACCTCGGCGAAGCGGGCAAGTTTCTTCACCGCAACATCGATTGGGTGCGCCAGCACTTGGGCAACCTGCCGCAACAGGTTCCTTTGGCCGACGGCATCCTGATGCCGCTCCGAGGCGAGCCGCACCGGGTCCGTTTCCTTGGGTGCAGTCCGGGTCGAGTTCCTGTCGCAGTGACGAAAGCTGACGAAGAGGGCGTCTCTGAGCTTGTTGTCTGCGGACGGCCCGAACACGCTCCACGCCGGCTGAAAGACTGGCTGTTCGCGGAGGCGCGACGCGATCTCAACGACAGGGTGGCATGGCACGCGCAGAACCTCGGGCTCAAGGCCAAGCGGATTACCGTGCGTGACCAGACCAGCCGATGGGGTTCCTGCTCGACGACCGGCGCACTCTCGTTCTCGTGGCGGCTCATTCTCGCGCCGCCCGGCATTCTCGACTATGTGGCCGCCCACGAAGTCGCCCATCTGGCCGAGATGAACCACGGGCCAAGGTTCTGGCAGCTTGTCGAAAAGACGATGCCGCGAAAGGATGAAGCGCGCGGATGGCTCAGGGTCTACGGAATCGACCTGCACCGCTTCAGTCTCGATGCCGGCTCGTGTTCCGGCGCCGACATTTGATTCCCGTTGCAACGCGCTCCAGATCAAATGCCGGCGCCGTAAGGAACACGAGCAAACCAATGATTCTAGTGTAGCTTTTGCATCTGGTGTTTGGTTTTGAGTCCAGCCCCGAGTGGGGACCAAACGTCAGATGCGCTACACGAGCGCATGGCCGCGTCCCGCCTCGATTTTGGCGCGACGCGAAAATGGGGAAGGTCGGCCTCAATTTTGCGTTCGGGAGTTGGGTTTGGTCCCGAGCGTCATCATACCGTCTGGCCGCGATTGGGCCGTGACCGGGCTGGCCTTCAAACGCTGCTTGATCGCATCGAGATCAAAGCCGTGGGGTAGACCGGCAACACCGCCGGGCGAAGGCTCCAACGGCATCCCATCGACGGCTCGAGATATGAAGTCCGCTCCGATCTGATGCTGCGGATAAGCAGTTGCGGCTGATTTCGGAGTGGCCGGCAGGGGTGCGACGGCCGCTGGCAATGGACTTGGCGTGGCGGCGGCCGGCCTACTGGAGTTCAAGATGCGCGGAGCCAACCCTCGTGACGAGATGCGTGACGGCATGGGCTGCGGCTTCGGCGCAGGTTCGCCCAACGCCTGCGACGTGTCACGGGACGGCGCGTCATGTGCCTCGGCAACCGGTGCTGTTCGGGGGATCGGGCTCGGCTGGAGCCACGGCAGCACCTCGGGGTTCTCCGACAGCGCGGACGTCGGGGAGGCGGGTTCTTCCGGCGGAACGTACAATGGTACGCGGGCGGTACCCGGGAGCGACAGCGGTGCTTTTCCGACATGGGCAGTCACCATGATTTCGCGCCAGATCTCGGCCGGAAGCCCACCGCCCATGACCTTGTTCATGGGCTTGCTGTTGTCGTTGCCAACCCATACGCCCGCAGCGTAGTGAGCGGTATAGCCCACGAAAACGGCATCGCGGAAATCCGTCGTCGTTCCAGTCTTGCCGGCTGCAGGGTGGCGGGTGAGCGCCGCGCGTCGGCCAGTTCCCGACACGAGCGCCGCATTCAACATGTCGTTCATGGCGCCGACGTGAGCCGGAGCGATAATCTGCTCGGTTCGCGTGGCGCGGCGGGCATACAGCACGCGGCCTGAACTCATGCGGACGCGGCGAATGCCGTGCGGCTCGATGGCGGCGCCACCGTTGGCCAGCACGCCATAGCTGCCCGTGAGTTCGAGGAGTGAGACCTCCGACGTGCCAAGCGAGAGCGACGGGTCCTCGCGCAGCTCGGATTTGATCCCGAGACGACGGGCGATGTCCGCGACGCGACGGGCTCCAAGATCGAACTGCAGGCGGGCGGCAACAGTATTGACTGACTCCGCGAGCGCCTTCCGGAGCGGCATCGCGCCCTGATAGCGGCCGCTGGTGTTGCGCGGCGACCAGCCCTCGATGGTCAACGGAAGGTCGTAGGCGACAGTGTCGGGCGTCAACCCGCTTTCGAGTGCGGCGAGGAAGACGAATGTCTTGAACGCAGAGCCGGGTTGCCGGCGTGCCTTGACCACGCGGTTGTACTGGCTCTCGGCATAGGATCGCCCGCCGACAAGGGCGCGGATACCACCATCGACGTCCAGCACGACGATAGCGGCCTGGCTTGTGGCCAGCGATTCCCCTTGTGCCGCGAGCTTCCGGGTCACAATGGCATGCGTCTGCTTCTGCAGGTCGGCGTCGATCGTCGTCTCGACCACCACCTCAGCGTGCCCCGCGCCAACCAGTGGTGGCATGCGCTCGAGCACGAAGTCGACAGCGTACTCGACGCCATTCATCTCCTTGCCCGGCTTGGCCTCCGCGAATTTTATGCGCTCGGCAAGTGCCCGCTTCTCGTCGGCGGCCCGGATAGAGCCAGCAGCGAGCATTTTTTTGAGTACGCTGCGGCCACGGCTTCGTGCGGCACCTGGACTCGCATTCGGAGAATACTTCGATGGTGCCTTGAGCAGACCGGCGATCACCGCCGATTCAGCGAGTGTCAACTCGCGCGCGCTTTTCTCAAAGTAGCGTTGCGATGCCGCTTCAATGCCGTAGGCGCCGCCCCCGAAGTAGACCCGGTTGAGATAGAGTTCGAGTATATCCGACTTGGTCAGCCTAAGCTCGAGCCACAAGGCGAGCAGCAATTCCTCGACCTTCCGGGTCAAGGTCCGCTCATGCGTCAGGAACAGGTTCTTAGCGAGCTGTTGGGTCAGGGTCGACCCACCCTGCGCGAAACGGCCGGCACGGATATTGGCGAAAAAGGCGCGCGCCATGCCGGCTGGATCAACACCCCAATGTTCGTAGAAGCGGCGATCCTCGGTTGCGACCACGGCATCGGTGACTTGCTTCGGCAATAGATCGAGCGGCATGAAGTCGTGGGCAGCGCCACGCTCGGCAAGCACCGAACCGTCACTGGCCAGAATTCGGATAACCGGCGCACGCTCCTTGTGGCGCAGCGTCAGGGGATCGGGCAGGGCGACCGTGTAGTAGACCATCATGCCCACGATGCCGACGACCGTGGCGAACGTACCGCAGACGGTCAAGGCCAGGATGCGGCGGATGACGGATGTGCGCCACCCGCCGTTTTGTGGTGGCGTTGCACCAGCGGGAGGCGGACTTGGCAACAGCGGGTTGAGCGGCGGCGGGCCCGGCATCGGCGCATAGTGCGGCCCGAAGGACGGAAGCAGCCCGTTGGGAAGAGGCTGCGGCCAGTGCGCGCGCGGCGGCGCCGTGCCTGCGGCCGGCACCGTCAGCGTCGGCTCAGATCCGGTTGTCCCGACCTTGCTTCCGCGGAAGAAGCCCATACGCGCTGACCCACTCTGCGCCATCCAGGATGCGGATCCGATCGAACCGCACTTGAATGAAGACAGTATCCGGACGACAGCTAAGGAGCGGTTAACCAACCCGGCGAATGGGCGAACAATGAACCTGCCGCGGTAGGTGCCATCACGACAGCTAGTGTTCCGGCGCCGACATTTGATTCCCGTTGCAACGCGCTCCAGATCAAATGTCGGCGCCTAAGGAACACTAGCAAACCTATGATTCTAGTGTAGCTTTTGCATCTGGCGTT
>PERT01000021.1 GCA_002928955.1 Hyphomicrobium sp.
TGCGCTACACTCGTGTTCCGGCGCCGACATTTGATTCCCGTTGCAACGCGCTCCAGATCAAATGTCGGCGGCATAAGGAACACTAGCAAACCTATGATTCTAGTGTAGCTTTTGCATCTGGCGTTTGGTTTCGAGTCTAGCCCCGAGTGGGGACCAAACGTCAGATGCGCTACACTAGTGTGGCGTCGCGCCTTAATTGACCTGTGCGAGCGGCAAGCTGGTCGTCAATCAAGGCGCGTTGAACGCCACACTAAAACATTGTTTTTGCTAGTGGTATTTATGTCTCGCCTAAATCGTCAGCGGTTGCCGCCAGTACAGCGATTTAGGCGAGACAGACCACTAGAACAATTTCCAATCTGACGGAATCGCGGGGGACTCCCAGGACGGTCGAACAGTCATTCATGCTGGGGACTGGCAGAGGAGGGCCGGCCGCCCTGGCTGAACAGCCCGCATCGCGTGGCGGCCGCGCTGGCGAACTGGGCCGTCGCGGCTGATCGTCGTCGACGAGACCGTCGCGTCGACCAAGTTGGCGCGCTTCTCAGTGCACAGGTGCAAGCCGGTGCAACCCGATCGTTTCAGATCGGCAAACGCCGGATTGGGCTTCACTTTGTGCCTCACTCGGCCGCTTTCGCCAACTCGCCCCGGACGCCTTTTTGAATGAGCGCACGCATTTCCCTTATTCCGTAGAGCGCGACGAACGTGCCGAGCCTTGGTCCCCGCTCTTGCCCGAGCAAGGTCTCATAGACGGCCTGGAACCACTCGAGCTTGACGCCGGGCCCGCCAGATGGGCTTTTCTTGGTGTGGTCCTGGTAGCGTTCGATGGCGCGGGCAACATCCAACAATGCATTTTGGATTGCGTCGCCGTCGGCATCGGGCGGCAGCGCCGCTAGCGCCGCGTCGAGCGCTGTCAACGCGCCGATTTCGACTTCGTCTGGCAGTCGATGCTTTTTCGCGGGTTTCACGAAGTCGTCGTAGTAGCGCACCGCATAGCCGACCAACCGATCGAGGATCGGGTGCGTTTCCGGGGACACACCCGGTTGCGAGCGCCGGATGAAGCCCCACAGTACGTCGCGATCGTGCGCGTTCGAGGCCGATACGAGGTTGAGCAGCAACCCGAACGTCACCGGCACGTTGCCCGCCGGCGGGTTGCCGTTGTGGATATGCCAGACTGGGTTGTCCGCCTTGCTCTTTCCGTCCTGGCCGTCGTAGCCACCGAGGAGCTGAAGGTACTCGTCTGCCGCGCGCGGGATGACGTCGAAGTGCAGCCGCTTGGCAGTCTTCGGCTTCTGGAACATGTAGAGTGACAGGCTCTCCGGGCTCGCATAGGCGAGCCACTCCTCGATCGACAAGCCGTTGCCCTTGGTCTTCGAGATTTTCTCGCCCTTCTCGTCAAGAAACAGCTCGTAACTGAACCCTTCGGGCGGGGTGCCGCCGAGTGCCTTGCAGATCTTCGAGGAAAGCGTGACGGAATCGATGAGGTCCTTTCCGGCCATCTCATAGTCGACGGCCATCGCCGTCCAGCGCATGGCCCAATCGGCTTTCCATTGGCACTTCACCGCGCCGCCCGTCACCTTGGTCTCAATTTTCTCGCCGGTTTCGGGATCGAGATAGACGATCGTGCCGGCCTTCACGTCGCGCTCGATCATCGGCACTTGGAGCACGCGGCCCGTGCGCGGGCAAACGGGCAGGAACGGCGAATAGGTTGCGCGGCGATCCGGTCCGAGCGTGGGCAAGATGATGTCCATCACCTTATCGTAGACTTCGAGCATGCGCAGCAATGTCGCGTCCATCATGCCGGACCGGTAGCACTCGGTCGCCGACAGAAACTCGTAACTGAAGCCGAACTGGTCGAGGAACGCCGTCAGGCGCGCATTGTTATGGTGGGCGAAGCTCCGATGCGTGCCGAAGGGATCGGGCACCGCCGTCAGCGGTTTGTCGAGATGCTTTTCAAGCTCGGCTTTGTTCGGCACGTTACCCGGCACCTTGCGGAAGCCGTCCATGTCGTCGGAAAAGCACACGAGCCGCGTCTTGCGGCGGCCCTCGGTCAATGCCTCGAAGGCGTGGCGCACCATAGTGGTGCGGGCGACCTCGCCGAACGTGCCGATGTGCGGTAGTCCAGAGGGACCGTAGCCGGTTTCGAACACGACGGTCTTGTCTTTGGTCTCCGGCATTCTGTTCAGGCGGGCAATAAGCCGCCGGGCTTCCTCGAAGGGCCAGGAACGGGCGTCGGCAACGGTCGCATGTCCGGTGGACGGGGCGGGCTTGGAGGCAGCAACGGTCATGGGTCTCGTCACAATCAACCGCGCTGCGCAAACAAAGCTGGCGGCAATGAAGGGTTTCGTTGATCGAGCCGCAAACTAGGGATAGGGAGGAGCGGCGTCAATGAACGCCCGGTCTCATACCTAGCCAAGTTGTTTAGCTTCTGTCGAAGCGCTGGCGGTTGGCCGCGCACCGGCACCGCCGTTGATTAGGAGAACCCATGCTTTTGCGTTTGATGCCCGAGGAAGCCCTCATATACACCATGATCACCGCGTCGGCGGTCGACCGCAAAATCACCAATGACGAACTCTCGCGGATTGGTTCGATCGTCAAGGAACTGCCGGTCTTCAAGGCGTACGACCACGACTGGCTGGTCAAGGAAGCTCAGGACTGCGGCAAGCTGCTCGCCAAGCCGGATGGCCTCGCGACCGTCCTCCAGTTGATCCGCGACGGTTTGCCGACCCATCTCTACGAGACCGCATATGTGCTGACCGCGGAACTTGTTGCAACTGATCTCGAGGTCACGTCCGAGGAGATCCGTTTCCTCGACATGCTTGGCGGCAAGCTCGAAATCGATAAGCTGGTCTGTGCGGCACTTGAGCGTGCAGCGCGCGCGCGGCACCAGAAGCCGTAGCCTCAGGCCTTCGGTCGGATGGAGCGACTGGTTGTGCCGGCTACCCCCGCGCGCGACAGGGAACGCTCAGCCAAAGTCATCGCGCGCCTTTCCGGAATGCCAGACCAGAGATGACGTTTGGGATTTTGCCTGCCATGACCTCCGATCGTTTCAAGTTCCTGCTGCTCAATATTGGGCACTTTCTCGATCACCTCTTGATGTTGGTGTTCGCGACAGCAGCAGCGCTCGCATTGTCGCGGGAGTGGGGCCTCGCCTATGGCGAATTGCTCGCCTACGCCACGCCGGGCTTCGCAGCGTTCGGGCTCTTTGCGCTTACGGCCGGATGGCTCGCCGACCGCTGGAGCCGCGACGGGATGATGATCATCTTCTTCGTCGGCGCCGGTTTTGCCGCCATCGCAACGGGTTTCGCGCGTTCACCGTTCGAGATTGGGCTGGGGCTGTTCGCGGTCGGAGTCTTCGCGGCGATCTATCATCCGGTGGGACTGGCGCTCGTCTACGAGATGGCGCCAAGGGCGGGCATGGCCATCGCCATCAATGGCGTTTGGGGCAATCTCGGAGTTGGCAGCGCGGCGCTGCTCACGGGCCTGCTGATCGACGTGGCCGGCTGGCGGTCGGCGTTCTTCGTGCCGGGAGTGGCGTCGATCGCATTGGGCGTCCTCTACGCACTGGCTGCGCGATCCAGTCCCGCCCAGCCGCGTGTGTCTCCGGGGCCGTCTGTTCCCGACGCACCCGAGGTTCGGGCGATCATCCTGCGCATTGCGGCGATCACGTTCTTCACCACGGCCATCTCCGGTCTCGTGTTCCAGGCGACAACGTTTGCGCTTCCGAAGGTATTCGACGAGCGGCTCCGTGACATCGCCGGGTCCGCCTCCCAGATCGGCTGGCTGGCCTTCTTTGTCTTTGGCGTCGCGTCGCTGGCGCAATTGGTCGTCGGCGCACTGTTGGACCGCGTCGGACCAAAGCCCGTTTTCATTACAGTCACCGCCATCCAGGTGCTCTTTTTCGCGAGTATGCCGGGTATGGAGGGTTGGGCGGCATGGGTGGTTGCGCTCGGGTTTATGGTCGGCGCCTTCGGTCAGATCCCGATCAACGACTACATCATCGGTAGGCTGGCGTCGGGCGGCCGGCGGGCGTCGGTCTACGGCGCACGTTTCGTCGTCACGTTCACGGCTCTCGCAGCGGCCTTGCCGTTCATAGCCTGGGTGCACGCGAATTGGGGCTTTGACATGCTGTTCCGCGTGTTGGCGGTCGCGGCCCTACTTGTGCTCGCGGCAGCAACGCGTCTGCCAAGCCAATTGCCGCGTTGACGTTGTGCGGCCAGCCATCATCGGCCCGGTTCGTGACGGAAAACTCTTAACCGTTCCTGGTGCTTGACGATCGATTGCCCACATGTTGCCGCAACCGAGCCGTTCTATGCCCCCATTCAATGCTTACCGATCGTTAAGGGTTGGGGATTAACCCTAATGATCGGCACTGTCGGCCACGGCGATTGCGCTAAGGGCGGCAACAACGGACGGGGTGTCCTTTGGTCATGCGTAAACGAGGTCTCCTCGCGGGACTTGCCGCCGCGGCGCTTTCCGCCGCTGTCGGCAGCCCCGAGATCGTCGCCGCCTTCGGCAAGACCCGTTCGCTTGCGCTCTACAACATCCATTCCAAGGACACTGTCGACGTCGTCTACAAGCGCGACGGCAAGTATGTTCCCGAGGCGATGGAAAAGCTCAACTGGGCCCTGCGCGACTGGCGCAAGAACGAGCCAGCCAAGATGGACCCCGAGTTGATCGATCTGTTGTGGGAGATCCACACCGAACTCGGATCGAAGCAGCCGATCCACATCATTTCCGGCTTCCGCTCCCGCGACACCAACGAGATGCTGCGCAAGTCCGTGGGCGGCCAGGCCAGCGAAAGCCAGCACATTCAGGGCAAGGCGGCCGACGTCCACTTCCCCGACGTGCCGTTGAAGCAGCTCCGGTACTCGGCCCTGATCCGCGAGCGCGGTGGCGTCGGCTACTATCCGACGTCCGCGATCCCGTTCGTCCACGTCGATACCGCGCGCGTCCGCCACTGGCCGCGCCTTCCCCGCTACGAACTCGCGCTGCTGTTCCCCGATGGTCAGTCCAAGCACCAGCCGGTCGACGGTGGACCGATCACGCGTGAAGACGTGAAAATCGCCCAAGCCCGGCACAAGGATCTTGCCGTTCAAGTGGCGGAGTTCTTCAATTTCCGCAGCCAGCCCAAGGGTACGACGCTGGTCGCCGATGCCAGCGGCAAGGCCGTGCCGTCACCGGCGCCAAAAGCCAACGTGCAGCCGCAGCCGGCTCCGGTGCCGTTTTCGGTCGCCTCGGCCGCGCCGCCCGTTTTCCAAGCTGCCAGGGAACCTGTGGCGCGCACCGTTTCGCCGCGGCCGGGCCCGGTGGCCGAGCAGAAGGTCGCCGCACTCAATCAGCTGGCGCCGCAGCTCGTGGTCGAGCCCAGGCTCGTCGAACGTCCGTCGCGCTTCACGCCGCGTCCCACCGATCAAGATCGCTCGCGCCTCGACGAACTGGTGACGCTCGCATCGTTCACGCCCGAGGCGAGCGGCCTGCCTGCGGCCCAGGCGCGTCAGGCTGCGGAACCGAAGTCCTTCGAACGGCCCGCCCGCGCACCTGCCTCCGCCAGCCTGTCGGGTGGCGCGATGCCGCTGCCGCAATTCATGAAGCCTGAAGCAGCCCCTTCAGCGGCCAGGCCGCGGGTAGCCGCGCTGACGCCGGAGCCCGGCGCCATCCTGAAGGATCGACTAACGGATGCGCTATTGGCGGGTTGGGGTAATGGATTCACCACGGCCCCGGAATTCGACGAGGAGCACCCCGACGAGCTATCGTACCGGCCGTTCGCCGTCGCCCCGCTGCTTACGAGCTCCGCATCAGCAGACGATCCGGTTTTGGCGCAGTTGACCGCGCCAGACGCTTCGCGCACGCTCGAACTTCTGGATTCGGAAGGTCAGATTTTACCGATGCGGTTCCGACCTGGTGTTCAAACCGCGCAGATCATGTGGGCGCAGCAGTTCAA
This sequence comes from Hyphomicrobium sp., assembly GCA_002928955.1. Taxonomy (GTDB): domain Bacteria; phylum Pseudomonadota; class Alphaproteobacteria; order Rhizobiales; family Hyphomicrobiaceae; genus JAKAML01. Next base: position 5,939 of record PERT01000021.1, read on the forward strand.
AGGCAGTGCGGTCAATCTCGGTGCCCGTGATGCGGTTTCGAACTCTGGAATTGCCGCCGGAGAAACGGGGGCGCCGGCCAAGGCGCTGCCCTTAGGCATCAACAATCGGTCGGTCAAGACGCTGCCGAAGTAGACGTGGTTTTCTTCTTTTTCGGCGCGTCCACTTCGTCGCGCTGCAAGGCGGTAACGGCGGCAGTCTTGATCAAAGGCCCGAGTTCGATAAAATCTGCCCGGCGCGGCGACGAGTGCCGCCAAGCAAGCCCGATTTTCCGGCTTGGTTCTGGGGATGCAAACCGCATAATGCCGATAGCGCGATTGCGGGTTTCCACGCCGAGGCTCATCTCCGGCAACAGCGTGACGCCGTATCCAGCCGCGACCATCTCGACGATTGTCGCAAGGCTGGACGCGCCGAAGGTGTCGACGCCTTCGATCTGCTTCAGCTCGCAATACGTGAGCGCCTGATCGCGCAAGCAATGTCCTTCCTCAAGCAGCAGCAGTCGTTCGTGCTCGATCAACTCAGGCGTTGCACGCACGTTCACGCTGATCGCATGGCTTGTGGGTAGAGCCAGCAGAAACCGGTCGTCGAACAACTCGAGCACTTCGATCTCGTTGCCTTGGATCGGTAACGCCAGCAACAGAACGTCGAGTTTGCCATCAATAAGTTCTTGCACCAGCGTCGCCGTCTGTGTTTCGCGGATGTGCAATTTGAGGTCTGGGTAGGTCGTCTGCAGCAGTGGCATCAAGGGAGGGAGCATGTAGGGTGCCACCGACGGGATTACGCCGAGCCGAAGCGTGCCCGCGAACCGCGCGCCCGAGTGGACTGCGAACTCTGTCAAGTCGCGGATGTCGGCGAGAATACGCCGCGAGCGGTCAGCGAAATCGCGACCGAGATCAGTAAGGCGCACACCCGTTCTTGTCCGCTCCACAAGTGCCGCGCCGAGACTGAGTTCGAGTTCTTGGATCTGCATCGACAGCGCTGGCTGAGTGACAGAGCACTCGTCGGCAGCGCGCCCAAAGTGTAGCGATCGGGCAAGGGCGTCGAAGTAGCGGAGCTGCTTAAGGGTGACATGTGCCATAAGTTTTCCTTATGGAATAAGTTAAAAGTTCAGCAGTAGGCTTATCGGATTTATTGCCTGCTTTCCAGTCACGAGTTGAATGTCAATTCGGCGGTGGTCCGCCCTCGCCGCTGTGGTGAAGTCGTGGTCATTCGGGCGACTGTCACCGCCAGCCAACAAAAACCGGCGGCGATCCGCTCGCCACCGGTGGAGATCGTCACAGATTTCTGCCGCGAAGGGAAGCCGGGGTCAGGCTACTCGGCCGCCATCATGGCCTCAGCGGCTGCCGTCGTCGCGCGCGGCATGTCGTCGAGCATTCCGAGCGCATGCAGGTATACTTCGAGCACCGTCTCTTCTTCCTGACGCTCGGCCTGGCTCTTTTTGCGCAACCTGACGACCTGGCGAAGTGCCTTGACGTCAAAGCCGACGCCCTTGGCCTCAAGATACTTGTCGCGAATATCAGATGCGAGCGCCTTCTTTTCCTCCTCGAGCCGTTCAATTTGCTCAACGAGCTGGCGCAGCTGGTTCTGGGCCGAGGCCTGTAGCGTGGTCATTTCATTGCCCCCTTGATCCCGATGGACAAGGCCAGACGCGTGACGCGCTTCTGGCTCCGGCCCGATGATCCGCCCGCTCTCGAGCGACGAGAAAACGCTAGCGGCGGAGCAGGGCGGGGACAAGGCAGGTCGGTCACTTCATCCAGTGCTATTTTTACCTGGGGATAGCGCGGTTTTGCCTTCGCTCAGTGATCCTTCGGGCGGTTCGCGGCGAAGGCCTTGAGCTTGTCCGCGCCCGCGTCGAGTTGGTGCTTGGACTGCCAGGTCTTGTAGGGCTCGCCGTAGACAATCTCGCGCGCCTCATCCTTGCTGAGTTCTAGTCCCCGCTCCTTTGCTGCATCCTGGTACCAGTTGGCGAGGCAGTTCCGGCAGAAGCCCGCGAGGTTCATCATGTCGATGTTCTGCACGTCGGTGCGGCCGCGGAGGTGGGCAACGAGCCTGCGATAGGCGGCGGCCTCGAGCTCTGTCTGGGTCTTGGCGTCGATATCGGTCATGGGTGGTCCCTTACTGTTGTCCCGGTGGTTCCGGCCAGATTTGGCGGCCTTCAGAGAGATGTTGCTCAGATATCGGCATGAGAGCCATGAAACACAATCTCCCTCAGCCGGAGGCTCATGTCCTGGCAACCCATGAGGCCCTCGAGTATCCGCGCGAGCCGACCGCCCCACTCGCTCTGTCCTGCTTCGGTCGCCACCAGGTCTTGCCGCACCTCGACGATGGCGTGTGCGAGGCCGCGCGTCGTTCCGTGGGTCCACATGCTGTCGCCTTTGAGGCGTCCGGTATAGGGCTCGTTGTCGCCAACGATGAGTGAGCTGTCCGCGCGCAGCCCGTGCAGCAGGGACAGGGCGAGGCGCGGGTCCTTGTCCCACAAAACCGACGCGTGCCATGGCCGCGGTACGCCTTTCCACACCGGCGTGAAGGTGTGGATCGACAGGATCGCAGGCGGCGCGCCGGCCGCGATGCACTGTTCAATAAGTGCAGCCGCCGCGTGATGATAGGGCTTGTGGTAGAGCGCGGTGCGCCTTTCGCGCTCGGCTTGATCGACGTGACGGTTGCCCGGCACGACGGCGCCGTCCGAGATGCGCATGATCAGGGTCGGGTCGTCGGCGCCGCGATTGAGATCGATCAGCAGCCGCGAATAGTGCGACATGATGGCGGGCAGCTCAAGGCGCCGTGCAATCTCGCGCGTGATGCCGGCCGCGCCGATGTCGTAGCCGATGTGCCGTGCGAGTTCGCTGTGTGGCAGGCCGAGTGTGCCGTAACCGGGTGGAAGCGCGTTGGCGGCATGATCGCAGAACAAGACGAAGCCCGCATCTGCACGTCCGGGAACCACAGAGAACGTTTCTTCGCGGTGGCCGCGGACGGACACAGGATGGCCGTTGGAGGTGTCTCTCATGGGAAAATTATATGTCGAGCCGGGTTCGAAAACAAAATGGACCTGTTCATGGCGCGTGAGCAGCCCGCGAGCCAGAGCGTGCTTGACGCCACGGTTATGTTCCAGCAAACAAAAATACCGGCAACACAGAACAAAATGGGCCGGTGCGACGGCCACGGGAGGTTCGAATGGCGGGTCAGTACACCAAGGACACCGAACAGCTTCTGGTTGAGGTCTTTCAGGCCGCCGTCTCGGTCGCCCACCCCGCGACCTGCGTCCCGATGCATTTGCCTGAAGTCCCGGCCGGCGGCCGTATCCTCGTCGTCGGCGCCGGAAAAGCCGCCGCGGCCATGGCCGTTGCCGCCGAGGGCCATTACATGGCGCGCGGACTGACGGACCGCATCCACGGCTTCGTCACCACGCGGCATGGCTTCAAGTTGCCGGCGAGCGTGATCGAGATCATCGAGGCAGGGCATCCGGTGCCAGACGTGAACAGCATCGGGGGTGCGAGCCGGGCGCTGGAAGCGGTGACCAAGGCAGGTCCAAACGACATTGTGTTGTGCCTGCTCTCGGGCGGTGCGTCCGCGCTTTGGTCTGCGCCTGTGACGGGTGTCAGTTTCGAGGCGAAACAGGCCCTGACCAAGCAGCTCTTGCACTCAGGCGCGCGCATCTCCGAGATGAATTGCGTGCGCCGTCACTTATCCCGTATCAAGGGGGGCAAGCTGGCTGCCGCCGTGTATCCGGCGCGGCTCATCACGCTGGCCATTTCGGACGTGCCGGGCGACGAGCCCGCGTCGATCGGGTCAGGGCCGACGGTCGCCGATCCGACGTCGCTGGCCGAGGCGCGTGCCGTGCTTGCCCGCTATGGCATCGTGCCAGCGCCGCAGATCACCGCCGCACTAAACGATATCGCCAATGAAACGTTGAAGCCGGGTGACGTCAAGCTTGCCGGCTCAACGTACAAGCTCGTCGCCACGCCCAAGGCGTCGCTGGAGGCCGCCGCGGCAGTGGCACGGAAGGCTGGCTATCGTGTCGACGTGCTGGGCGATTCGCTCGAAGGCGAAGCGCGAGAGGTCGGACGCTTCCACGCCGAGATGGCGCTCGATGCCAAGCGGCGCGGCGACCGGGTCGCGCTGCTTTCGGGCGGCGAACTCACCGTTACGGTCAGCGGCAACGGGGCGGGCGGTCCGAACCAGGAATACGCCCTGGGTTTGACCATCGCCCTCGATGGCGCGCCCGGAATTTCAGCGCTCGCTGCCGATACCGATGGCATCGATGGCGGTGGGGGCAAAGCCGACGATCCGGCCGGCGCTCTCGTTGATCCCGGCACGCTCGACCGGGCGCGGGCGCGCAATCTCAATGCCGCCGCTTTCCTGGAAAAGAACGACTCGACCGGCTTCTTCATCCAAGCTGGCGGTCTCGTCCAATGCGGTCCTACTCAAACCAATGTCAATGATCTGCGTGTCATCCTCGTTGAACCCTGAGATTGGCGAGGTGCTCGTGAAGGCCGTCGCGGGGGGCAGGCGCGTGAATTTGGCAGGCAGGGGAGCGATCGCATCGAGGGTTCAGTGGTGCGTCCATGCTTTGGTGTTGCGCCTACTGATGATAACGTTGGCTGCGACGTTGCCAGCTGCTGTGGCCCGCGCTGATCTCAAGCTGTGCAATTCCACATCGAGCCGCGTCGGCGTCGCCGTCGGCTACCAGGATGCCACCGGCTGGGCGACCGAAGGCTGGTGGAACATCGCTTCACAAACCTGTGAGATCCTCCTCAAGGGCGCGGTGCCGAGCCGCTATATTTATGTCCACGCCATTGATTACGATCGAGGCGGCGAATGGGTTGGCAGCAACTTCATGTGTACGCTCGACAAGTCGTTTGTCACAAGAGGTGTGCAGGATTGTCAGAAACGAGGGTATAAGCGGTCAGGATTTTTCGAAGTAGACACGGGCGAAGCGAAGGAATGGACCATTCGCTTGACCGATCCTGAAGATGGGGGAAAGAAGGCCAAATGAGACGCAATCGCAGGGTCAAGCTGGTCGCCACACTCGGGCCGGCGTCGTCGTCGCCCGAGATGCTGGAAAAATTGTTCATGGCCGGTGTCGATGTGTTTCGCATCAACATGAGCCACGCATCACACGATGTTGCGCGTGAGCTGCTTTATGCCGTTCGCACCGTATCGAAGCGTAACCGCTATCCGATCGGCATTCTGGTTGATCTGCAAGGGCCGAAGTTCCGGCTCGGCGCCTTCACCGGTGGACGTGTCGCGCTGAAAAGCGGCGAAGTGTTTCACTTCGATCGCACCGAGAGCGAGGGCTCGGCAAACCGCGTGTTCTTGCCGCACCCGCAGATCTTCGAGGCTGTCGAGCCGGGTCATGCCCTGCTGCTCGATGATGGCAAGGTCCGGATGCGCGTTCTCGAAAACAAGGCGGGCCGCATCTCCGCGACTGTTCTCAACGACGGCGCGCTTTCGAGCCGCAAGGGCATCAGTCTGCCCGACACCCTGTTGCCGGTCGGTCCCCTGACAGAAAAGGACGAGGCTGATCTCGTATGCGCGCTCGATCTCGCCGCCGACTGGATCGCGCTGTCGTTCGTGCAACGCGGCGAGGACGTGGCCGATGTGGTCAAGCGGGTCGATGGCCGCGCGGCAATCATGGTCAAGATCGAAAAGCCCTCGGCTATCGACGATCTCGACGCTATCATCGCGGCTGGCGATGGCTTCATGGTCGCGCGCGGCGATCTCGGCGTCGAAATGCCGATCGAGACCGTGCCTGGGCTGCAGAAGAAGATCACGCGCAAGGCCCGCGCAGCCGGCAAGCCGGTCGTGGTTGCAACCCAGATGCTCGAAAGCATGATTTCCTCCCCGGTGCCGACGCGCGCCGAAGTGTCGGACGTGGCGACCGCCGTGTTCGACGGCGCCGACGCGGTGATGCTGTCAGCCGAATCGGCAGTCGGCGATTACCCGGTTGAGGCTATCCAGATGATGGACCGCATCGCCATACAGGTCGAAGGCGACAAGGGGTACACCGCCTTGGTCCACGCCACAAAAATCGACAAGAACCCCACCGCGGCCGATGCGATCGCGGGTGCGGCGCACACCATCGCCGATACCGTCAAACTGGCTGCGATCGTGTGCTACACGGCCACCGGATCGACGGCGCTGAGGGTCGCCCGTGAGCGCCCGGGGCTGCCGGTTCTCGGATTGACGACTGTCGCATCGACCGCGCATCGCCTCGCTGTCGTCTGGGGACTTCATACCGTTTTGACAAGCGATGCCGAAAATCTGTCAGACGTTGTATCGAAGGCCTGTCGGATTGCATTCCAGGAAGGGTTTGCCCGGCCTGGTGAAGGTATCCTCATCACATGCGGCGTGCCGCTCGGATCGCCGGGCACGACCAACATGATCCGCATTGCCTTCATCAACGAAAAGGGTGAGCCGATCGCGGGGTGACATTCGAGCTAAAGGCTCGGCACCAACGCAAACGTTCCGATGCCAATTGCCATGATCACAAGGCTCACCAGTCCGCCGGCGATACTTGACCAGAGCGGTTGCAGACGGTCGATCAGTATGCTGGCGGATGCGAGCGCGATGGCCGAGTGCAGCAGGCCGGAGGCACACTCGAACACGACGTTCGCTCTGCCTGCCCGGTCGCGACGCTCCTCCTTGTAGCGTGCTTTTCATGAAAGCCCGCTGCGGACCTCTCCCGTGGCCGGGTCGCTGTCGCGGCGATCCTTGCCACTGGCCCACTGGCGGCGTTTCCGGGCGGTTGCTTCCACGCTTACGTTGGTGTTGTCGGCGCCGAAAATGTCGAGCTGCTCGTCGGCCACGTCGAGCAACTTTTTGCGCATCGTCTTGGCCCGGTATTGTGCCCACAAGTTCGCAGCGTCAAGGTTGTGCCTGATTTCCGAGTGCTGGAGCGATTACCCAAGATGTCGGAATAGGCGAGAAGCAGCGCGAGGATCGCGATAACGATGGCCGCATGCTTGTTGTCAAGGCCGCCGTGCCCATCCGATCCGCTGATGTGAAATTCAGTTGTGCCCCCCCGTGGATTTCACTTCGGGGGCTGCAGTGCAGCCGGTCTCAGTTATTGCGACAAAGATTGTGCCAAGCAGTCGCGGCATCGGTGGACTTGGATCAACCTGCTCGGATGCGACACACCCTATCAGATACCCTGGCCCTCGACCTCACGCTCAAGTTCGCGCAGCTTGTCTTCTATCCCTGGCCAATGAGGATGCACCTGCTCGAGCTGCTTGAGCACTTTAAGCGCGGGCGCCTTTTGCCCCCCCTCGCGCAGGATTGCGACCAGTCCATCGAGCGCGCGATAATGGTTGGGCTCCAGCGCAAGCGCTCGCCTCAAGTCTGCGACGGCGCGCCCAATATCGTTCTCCGAGTAGTGTAAGTAGGCCCGCCGCGCCAAACCTTCAGCAAAGTCGGGTGCAAGCTCGACGACCGCATCGAGCAGTTGTTCCGCAAGCTCGGTTTTTCGCTCCACGACGGCCTGATTGGCGCGCGCGAGCAGCAGCGAGACAGTGTCGCTGCCCGACTGGACCCAAAGCGTCTCGATGGCCGCCGCGATGGGGCCGGCCTCGCCCGGGTCAGCCGAGGTTGCGAGCTGGGCGTAGAGATTGCTCAATGCCTTGTCGCGCGCTTCCGGCGTGTCGGGCGGCGCGGGTTTTTTCTTGGCGGCTTGCTTGTCTATGCCGGGCGGCCGGGCCAGCTCATTGCGCGGTGCGCTACGCCCATGCACGTCAGCGCCTGGAACGTCGCTGCGGCGGGGTGGCGTTGCGCCCGGGCTTCCGCTGGGCGGAGCCGACCGCGGTCGAACCTGCGGCTCTCGCTCGGGCGCGCTCTGGGCCTGCGCAATGGTATCGGTCGCAACCCAAGCAGAGGAGACGGCGAAACCAAGGATGACGGATAAAAGTGCGGCGCTCTTCTGGGTCATCTCTCAATTCTAAGATGAGAGAAGCCAGTCGTCAAAGGCCCAATAAAAAATCCGCGAGCATCAACCCTGGCGGGCCTTGAAGCGCTTTTGCGTCTTGTTGATCACGTAAACGCGACCCTTACGGCGCACGACGCGATTGTCGCGGTGGCGCGAGCGGAGTGACTTCAGTGAATTACGGACCTTCATTGGGACACCAGATATTCGAAATGGATGGTGGGCGCGACAGGGATCGAACCTGTGACCCCTACCATGTCAAGGTAGTGCTCTACCGCTGAGCTACGCGCCCGTCCGAGCTACTGTCCGCCAATCTGGGCTTGAGCCACTCTAGGGAGCGCCCCGTATATCCACATTGCGCCACCGACGCAAGCCTCAGCATCCCAATCCGCTACGCATAATTTTTCGGCCCCGGACGGTCGTGGATTTGGTGGTCACCCGGTCGCCTCGACCAGTGTCGATGCGATTCAAGCTTTGCGCTTCAAGCCGCCAGCAGCCTGTCGACTTCACGGACAAGGTCTTTAAGGTGGAATGGTTTTGACAAGACGCGCGCATCTTTGGGTGCGGCACTGTCGTTGTTGAGCGTAACCGCCGCGAAACCCGTGATGAACATGATCTTGAGCTCGGGGTCCAGTTCGCTCGCCCGCCGTGCCAGTTCTATCCCGTCCATGCGCGGCATCACTATGTCTGTCAGAAGAAGCGTGAAAGGCTCTTCCTTGAGCCGCTCAAGCGCTTCGGCGCCATTCGGAAAAGCGATCACGGCGTAGCCAGCCTTGGTCAGCGCCCGTTCGAGGAACCCGCGCATCGAATCGTCATCTTCAGCCAGAAGGATGCGACAGATGGGGAGCTGGGACGGGTTCACGGTCATGATTACTCACTTTACTTGGCGGTGACGATAGCTGCGGATTGATCAATTGTCAGTCAAATCTGACGCGAGTTTGGTAAACGGGCAGTGAAGTTTTGTCGCCGAACTCCTGCCAAGGCATTTCCACGGTTAGAATTGTGATCTGCTCGTCTCGCCATGGACAGATCGAGACCAGCTTGGCACAGTGGATTCCAGCGCGCGTTCCAGTCTGGTTACAGCGCGCCGGCCCGCGGTTCGCGGGTCTTCCGGAGATTGAAAGCCTTCCTCCGGCAGGTTCGCCAGCAAGACTCAGGAATTGCAAGTCGCATGCCTCAACGCGAACGAGCCTCGATCAAGCAGGAGCTCACGCCGCCGTTTCGCGTGCATGCTCCATGCGAGCAGACCGCGCCGTTTGTCCTTTGCTCCCCCCATTCTGGACGCGTTTACCCCGAGCATTTTCTTGCGCAGTCGCGACTTGATCCTCTGGCACTCAGGAAATCCGAGGATGGGTATGTTGACGAATTGTTCCGGCACGTGGCCGAGTTTGGCGCGCCGTTGATCGCAGCTCGTTTCCCGCGCGCCTACCTCGACCTCAACCGCGAGGCCTATGAGCTCGATCCAGAGTTGTTCGACACACCACTGCCGGACTACGCCAACACCCGATCTGTGCGTGTCGTGGGTGGGCTCGGCACCATCGCGCGCATTGTAGCCGACGGCGAGGAGATCTACCGGGAGCGCATGCCGCTCGGCGTTGCACTTGAACGAATCGAGCAGCTTTATCTGCCATTTCATGCCGCACTGACCCGCCTGTTGGACGAGACGCGAGCGCAGTTCGGCTATTCAATCCTGATCGACTGTCATTCGATGCCGTCGGCCTCCTCGATGCCAAGCGGCGCGCGCCGTCCAGATTTCGTGCTTGGCGACCGTTTTGGGGCCTCGTGTGACAGCCGCCTGACGCGGTTCACGCGGGACGTACTGACCGGGCTAGGCTACGATGTGCAGCTCAATCGTCCCTACGCGGGCGGGTACATCACGGAGCACTATGGACGCCCTTCACGCCGCGCGCACGCACTTCAGATCGAGATCAACCGCGGGCTCTATCTGGAGGAGGCGACCATGTCGCCCACGGCTGGTTTCGTCGAACTCGAAAGGCATCTGATGATTTTGACGAGACGGCTGATCAAGGAGTTCCCGCTGCTCATAGAGCGGCGGTCGGCCGCAGAGTAACGCTGGCCCGAGCCGCGGAGATTCTTCTGGACCCGATCACCCCGACCCGAACACGGGGCCAAAAAATAAGGCCGCACGTTGGCATGGCACGGCCCAGGTCGGAGGAGGAAATGACCAAGAGAGTAAAGCACGCCGCTCCCGTCTCCCCGGGATCTTAAGTCATGAAGCGTCGCAGAGTTGATCACCGTCTCGTGATCGTTGCCTGAACGCGAGGGTGCGCTCTCCTGAAGCAATTGGGGGACCAGAAAAAAGGCCATCCGGGGTTAGCGGATGGCCCAAGTCTAGGGAGGAAACGCCCAAGGAGGGCAGCAGAACCGCGAGCAAGGCTCAACGATCCCGCAATGCAATATTTAGAGGTGCGGCGCACAATTTTCAAATGCAATTTTTGCAGGGCTGGTGGCCCAAGTCGGATGAGCTCGGGTCGCCCGAAATGGTCAAGTGCCGAGAGGCAGCCCAAATCGCGATCAAATTCGCGGGGACGCGCCTTAAGGGCGCTCAAAAAAAGGCCGTTCGAATCGACGAACGGCCCAAGTCCAGGGAGGAAACGCCCAAAGTGGGCAGTGACCAACGAAGCAACTCAGTCAGTCACACTTGAGACGATGCGGTGCTTCGCGAGAATACGCAACGCGACGAAGGGTTGATTGTTCGCAGACGTCGTGAACATGTCACTAACTCGCAACATTTTCTGCAACTCTGTCACATTGGAGTGTCAAACATGTGGCCGCAACCAGTCGCATCAAGCTCGGCGGAGCTGGTCAAAGTATTCGGACTGTCCAAAATGCGTCAATCTTGCGAGTTGCTGTGACCCAGAAGTCCACACCGTCTATTAAGTCGCTCCTGACCTTTGCCCAGAACCTGGCGGACCAATCAGCCAGGGCAATACTTCCTCATTTTCGCAAGGTGATTGCCGTCGACAACAAGGCGGGCGGCAACCCGATCCATGGCGAAGTGGCCGCTGGAACTCTGGCGTTCGATCCGGTCACGGCCGCTGACCGCGCCGCCGAACGGGTCATAGCAAAAGCTGTTTCGCGCGCGTTTCCCGACCACGGACTCGTCGGAGAAGAGTACGGCACGCGATCGGCAGCGGCCCGCTTCCGCTGGGTCGTCGACCCGATCGACGGTACCCGCGCGTTCATCATGGGCTATCCGGTGTGGGGCACGCTGATCGGCCTCCTGGACGGCGAAAGCCCCATTCTGGGCCTCATGGATCAGCCCTATACCCGCGAGCGTCTTTGGTGTGGCCAGGGTGCCTCCTATCTGCGGATCGCGGACGGCAAGGCGCGCCGTATCAAGACGCGGGCCTGCGCCAAGCTTTCAGACGCCACCTTCTCGACAACGGATCCCGACCTTTTTGCGCCGGGCAGAGAAGCCGCCGGCTTTCAGCAGATGAAATCGCGGGCCCGGATGACACGCTACGGCGGCGATTGCTACGCCTATGCGATGCTGGCCGCGGGCTTTGTCGACGTCGTCGTCGAGGCTGGCCTGAAGTCGCACGACATCGTCGCACTCATCCCGATCATCGAAGGCGCGGGCGGCCGGATCACGACTTGGGACGGCGGGCCGGCCACCGAGGGCGGACGCATCGTGGCCGCCGGCGATCCGCGCCTGCATGCCGAGGCGCTGAGAGTGCTGGCTGGTTAATGTATAGATACTGGTCGCTCACGCAGCAGCTTCGTTGATCCCGAGATAGGCGTCGAACGCCGCCCAGAACCGTTGCCGCACGGTTTCGCATTCCTGCAGGATCTCGTGCCGGGCGTTGGGGATCAGGAGCGTCGAGCCGACCTTGAGATCAGCACTGAAATCCTCGATCGCCCGCGTCGAGACGATACGGTCATTGCCCGCCGCGAACAGCAGAAGCGGAATTTGGACGGCGGCCGCGTATCCGGGCGAGCCCAGCCGCTCCATCGCACGGTAGGCCGCGCGCACCCAGCCGACGGTCGGCGATCCGAGCCCCAAGTGGGGCGCCAAATCCAGGACTGCCTTGTTTCGCGCCCATCGCTCCCTGTCCGAGGTGAGGGGGTTGCCTTCGAATGCGGCGGTTTCCTCGGGCGTGTCGGTCCCGCCCTGGATGTAGGCGGACGCGAACCCGAAACGGGCCACCGTCTCAGCATAACCGCGCACGACGGTGGTCGGCAGCCGCACCTTGGTCGGGCTCAGCGCAATCATCGGCGCCGCCAGCACCATGCGCGAGAACCACGAGCCCGGCTCGACCGCGTTGCGCAACAGAATGGCCCCGCCCATGGAATGAGCTAGCGCCACGTAGGGCGGCGGGCAATCGGGCAGCACGATCTCGCGCATAAAGCGTACGAGGTCGCGATCGTATTCCGCGAAGTCGTTGATGTGGCCCTTACGCGGGTTCTTGAGGGACCGAAACGATCCTCCTTGACCCCGCCAGTCGAGGCTAGCAACCGCGAAGCCGCGGCGTCTCAGGTCTGCGATCACCTCGAAGTACTTCTCGATGTATTCGCCACGCCCGCCGAACAGGCAGACCGTGCCGCGGCGCGGACTGCGGGTGGCCTCCCAGCGGGCGAACCGGAGCGGGGCCCCGTCATAGCCGGCGACGGTGCCGACGATGGCGCCGCTCGGGATCGGGTTCTTGGCGAGTGAAACGAGTTCCATCTGAGGCTCCGCGCACGGTTGAGCGTGATTTGCCCCGCCAGGACGGTCGCGTTGCCACGGCCAGCCCGAGTCGGTCCCGGTACGATGATAGCAGGTCGCATGAGTCCGGAGGTAGCGTGGAAAAATCGGTCGCATCGGACGTGGTGCTGGGGCGTGGGTTGGCGACGCACTCAAACGTCATCCCGGCATTTTTTGCCGGAATCCATTCATCCGCGAACGCCAGCTGGGCTGCACGTTGGATTCCGGTGACAAGCACCGTGATGACATCGTGAACTGGTGTCGGCCGCGCTCGTGCCGCGAGCGCTCCTGGCCCGCACCCTCAATACGCGCGCGAATACCGGCGTTGCCCGTAGATGTGGGGTCCGAACGGCCGCGCGTTGACGATTTCGCCGGTGCACCGGTCGACCTTGAGTTCGAACAGCCGCCCCGATGGTCGCCGAGCCCTGACATGGGCGGTGCTACCCGTCAGTTCGAGGTCATGGAAATCGCTCCAGCCCTCAGCACGCAATTGCTGTTTTATAAGGTGACGAGGCACGCAGCCGTCACCATGATGACGGCCGTTGTAAGTATATCGGGCGGTTGGCCGCATCGGCGGCAGGTAGGCCTGTGGTGACCGATAGTTCAAATCCCGGTGCGTATAGCGGAGGTCGCGACCGTCATCGTCGTCATCGTCATCGTCGCGGTCGCTACGATAGCTATCTTTGTAAGGCTCACGGCGCGGCGGTGTATCGTCCCGGTAGATGTCGGCGTAGCGCGGATCGTCGTAGGCCGAGCCGTAGCGTTGCTCGGGGTATCCGCTCGACAAGTCCGCGGCGGTTGCCGCACTTCCCGTGGCGAGTGCGGCGGCCATGATGCCGGCCGCAAGGTGACGCGTAAACATGGGTGTTCAGCCTTCTTCAAACGGTTTGGTCTCGCCTCCCGCGGCGATGGCAGACTGATGGCGGCAACATGAACGGAGCATGAAGGATTATCAAATCGCGTTCCATAACCAAGGGTTGTTTCCGTTCTGCAAGGAGCTGTGGCCACCGCGCCTTCAACTCGTGCGCGCGGGCCTTGAAGCGCGCGTGGGCGTTTCTAAATGTTGAGGGCGCTCGCCTCTCGGGGGGGCGCAGTACGGACCGCCGGGTCGGCATCGGGGCGCAATCCAGATGCCAAAGGCGGGACAAAACGTTGCTCAACATGAGGACAAACCCATGCGACAGATCGATTTCACACCCTTCCAGCGGTCCACCATCGGCTTCGACCGGCTATTCCAGCTTCTCGACGGGGCCCAGGGCTTCGACGCCGAAACTGGCTTCCCGCCATACAATATCGAGCGCCTGACCGAGACCGAGTACCGCATCACGATGGCGGTCGCAGGCTTCACCGATCCCGAGCTCAAACTCGAAGTGAAGGACACCGTGCTCGTCGTCCGAGGCGAGAAGGTCCAAGACGACCCCAGCCGCCACTTCCTCCACCGCGGCATCGCGGCCCGGTCGTTCGAGCGCCGGTTCCAGCTGGCCGACCATGTCGAAGTCCGTTCCGCGGATTTGAAGGACGGGCTGCTTAATATCGAGCTGCACCGCAATCTTCCCGAGCGGCTGAAGCCACGGACGATACCGATCGGAACCGGCGGACATGTGAAGCACATCGAGGTCGACTCCTGATCGATCGGATCAGTATCTGAGTGCTTCAACGTCCAGGCCGCCACGCGGCGCGCACTTCGGACACGAAATGAACCGGATTCGCAATCGTGGGCGGAGGCGGAAGTCTCCGCCCATTTTGCGTGGCGCAGGGTGGGCGCTCGTCGCCGAGGGATTTCGACGCTCTTCGCACGGGCGCTTGTGTCCCGTTAAAAAATCTGCAAAATTGCAGGAAAAGGTCAGCTCTCCTGTCCTTTTTGCGGCGGTGCCTCGCATGTGCCGCCTGAGGCGGACCCAGGAGTTCAGTCGTGCCGGTTTTGATTGCGCTAAGGTCGACAGGATGCGAACCGGGCACATTGGCGCGTCCGATGGTTGCTCCGGCGCAGGTTTTTGCGACTCCGACGGGCGCCGTGCGTTCAGCGCGAAAACGGTGCGCGGGCGTCTTCTAGGGTTGCCTCGCGCCGGAGTCGCCTGAACGGAATAACCTTTCAGGATAATGTGCCGCAGGCCACCTTGCCGCTTGCCGAAACGTAACGTCCCTCACCCATTCGAACACTTACTCAGCGCCATGCGCTTCCGGCTTTCGAGGAAAACCAATGACGAACATCGTGCGCAGCGGCGAGTGCGGCCCGGACAACCATGAGCGGCCAGAGGCGCAAGGGCTCTATGACCCCTCGCGGGAGCACGATGCTTGCGGCGTTGGCTTCATTGCCGACATGAAGGGGCGCAAGTCGCATCGCATTGTCGAAGACGCCCTTCACATCCTTGAGAACCTCGAGCATCGTGGAGCGGTCGGCGCGGATCCACTCGCGGGCGACGGCGCCGGTATTTTGATCCAGATCCCGCACGCGTTCCTCTCGGCCGAATGCGCCAAGATCGGTGTGAAGTTGCCCGAGCCCGGACACTACGCCGCCGGCCATGTTTTCATGCCTGAAGACGAGCGGCTCATGGCCCATTGCAAGCGCGTCTGGGGGCGGTGTCTCAAGGACGAAGGCCTCACGCTGATCGGTTGGCGAGCGGTACCTGTGGATTCGAGCTGCCTGTCCGATCTCGTGCGCAGCACCGAGCCGGTTCACCGGCAGGTTTTCATTGCTCGCCCCGAGGGCATATCGGACGATGAGTTCGAGCGCCGCCTGTTCCTCGTCCGCAAGGTCGTCTCCAACGCGATCCACAAGGCCTACAAGGGCCGGGACATTGGTCACTATACGGTTTCGCTGTCGAGCCGCACGCTGGTCTACAAGGGCATGTTCCTGTCCTATCAGGTGAAGGCCTACTACACGGACCTGTCGGACGACCGGCTGCAATCGGCGATGGCGCTGGTGCATCAGCGATTCTCGACCAACACGTTCCCGTCCTGGAAGCTGGCGCATCCCTACCGCATGGTCGCCCACAACGGCGAGATCAACACGCTGCGCGGTAACGTCAACTGGATGGCGGCCCGGCAGGCGACGGTTTCATCGCCTCTCTACGGCGCCGATATCAACAAGCTTTGGCCGATCTCCTACGAAGGGCAGTCAGACACCGCCTGTTTCGACAACGCGCTCGAATTCCTGGTCATGGGCGGTTACTCGCTCTCCCATGCCGCGATGATGCTGATCCCCGAAGCATGGGCCGGCAATCCGATGATGGACGGCAAGCGGCGTGCCTTCTACGAGTACCACGCCTGTCTGATGGAGCCGTGGGACGGCCCCGCCGCGATGGCGTTCACCGACGGCCGCCAGATCGGCGCCACGCTTGACCGCAATGGGCTTAGGCCTGCGCGCTATCTGGTTACCAAGGACGATGTGGTGATCATGTCATCGGAATCGGGCGTGCTGCCGGTCGACGAGGCGCAGATCGTCAAGAAGTGGCGCTTGCAACCCGGCAAGATGCTGCTGATCGACCTCGAAAAGGGCCGTATTGTTTCCGACGAGGAACTGAAGGCAGAGATCGCCGCCAGCAATCCTTATGAGACCTGGTTGAAGCGTACCCAGATCATGGTCTCCGATTTGCCGTTGCCGCTGGCCAAGGTCGTCAAAAAGTCGAATGTGTCGTTGCTCGATCTGCAACAGGCGTTTGGCTACACGCAGGAAAGCCTCAAGCTGCTCTTGTCTCCGATGGCCGAGACGGGCCAGGAGGCTGTCGGCTCCATGGGCACCGATACCCCGATTTCGGCGCTGTCCTCGAAGCCAAAACTCCTGCACACGTACTTCAAGCAGAACTTCGCGCAGGTCACCAATCCGCCGATCGACAGTATCCGCGAAGAGCTGGTGATGAGCCTTGTCTCGTTCATCGGTCCACGCCCCAACATCCTTGATCTTGAGGGCACCTCGCGCGTCAAGCGTCTGGAGGTCTGCCAGCCGATCCTCACCAACGAGGATCTAGAGCGCGTGCGCGCCATCGGCGAGATGAAAGACAACCACTTCTCGTCGATCACGCTCGACATCACCTACCCGGTCGACAAGGGCGTGTCGGGCATGGGGCCGGCGCTTGATTGCGTGTGCGCGGAGGCCGAGGAAGCAGTCCGGTCGAATGAGTTCAACATCATCATTCTATCGGATCGTGCGCTTGGTCCGGACCGTGTGGCGATCCCTTCGTTGCTGGCAACCAGCGCGGTCCATCATCATCTGATCAAGCAGGGCCTGCGCACGTCGGTCGGACTCGTGGTTGAGACAGGAGAAGCGCACGAGGTACATCAGTTCTGCACGCTCGCGGGCTATGGGGCCGAGGCGATCAACCCCTACATTGCGTTCGAAACGCTCGGGGCCATGCTCCCGGAACTTGACCCGAAACTCACCGCCGACGAGGTCAAAAAGCGGTACATCAAGTCGATCGGCAAAGCCATGCTCAAGGTCATGGCCAAGATGGGCATCTCGACGTACCAGTCCTATTGCGGCGCGCAGATCTTCGACGCCATCGGCTTGCGTTCGAGCTTCGTAAAGAAGTACTTCACCGGCACCCACACCCAGATCGAGGGCATTGGCCTTCGCGAGGTTGCGCGCGAAACGGTGGAGCGCCACGCGCTTGCCTTTGGCGACGTGCCCGTTCTCGATGGCACGCTCGATGTCGGTGGCGAATACGCTTATCGTGTTCGAGGCGAGGCGCACGTTTGGCGGCCGCAGGTGGTCGCAGATCTGCAGCACGCCGTCCGCGGGACCGACAACAGCGACGCCGCCGCCGGCAGGGTTCCTAAGGCCTATCGCGATTTCGCACAGTCGATCAACGATCAGGCCGAGCAGCTCTATACGATGCGGGGGATGTTCCACCTCCGCTCGGCGGCAGACATGGGCCGCAAGCCCGTGAGCCTCGCCGAGGTCGAGCCAGCGGTCGCGATCGTCAAACGGTTTTCTACGGGCGCGATGAGCTTCGGCTCCATCAGCCGCGAGGCGCATACCACGCTCGCGATCGCCATGAATCGCATCGGCGGCAAGTCAAACACCGGCGAGGGCGGCGAGGAAGCCGACCGATTTGTGGCCATGCCGAATGGGGACAGCATGCGCTCGGCGATCAAGCAGGTCGCGTCCGGCCGCTTCGGCGTCACCACCGAATACCTCGTCAATGCCGACATGATGCAGATAAAAATGGCGCAGGGGGCGAAGCCGGGCGAGGGCGGCCAGCTGCCCGGTCACAAGGTCGATGCAGTGATCGCAAAGGTGCGACATTCGACACCCGGTGTGGCGCTGATCTCGCCGCCGCCGCATCACGACATCTACTCGATCGAGGACCTGGCGCAGCTCATCTTCGACCTGAAGAACGTCAACCCCGAAGGCGACGTGTCGGTGAAGCTCGTGTCCGAAGTCGGTGTCGGAACCGTCGCGGCTGGCGTGGCCAAGGCGCGCGCCGATCACGTGACCATCTCGGGCTTCGAGGGCGGTACGGGCGCCTCACCGCTGACTTCGATCAAGCACGCCGGTTCGCCTTGGGAGATCGGCCTCGCCGAGACCCATCAGACGCTGGTGCTTAACAGGCTACGCGGCCGCATCGCGGTGCAGGTGGATGGCGGCCTCAGGACCGGACGCGACGTGGTCGTCGGCGCCCTGCTCGGTGCGGACGAGTTCGGTTTTGCAACGGCTCCGCTGATTGCCGCCGGTTGCATCATGATGCGCAAGTGCCATCTCAACACCTGCCCGGTCGGCGTCGCCACGCAGGATCCGGTGCTGCGCGCAAAGTTCAAGGGCAAGCCCGAGCACGTCATTAACTACTTTTTCTTTGTGGCCGAGGAGGTACGCGAGCTGATGGCCGCATCGGGCTTCCGTACATTCGATGAGATGATCGGCCAGACAGAGTACCTTGGCAAGGAACGCGCCATAGAGCATTGGAAGGCGCGCGGGCTCGACTTCACGAACCTCTTTTATCGTCCGCATGTGCCGAAGTCGGTCGCCATCCGCAACTCGGAGCGGCAGGACCATGGGCTCGACAAGGTGCTCGACAACAAGCTGATCGAACTGGCCCGGCCCGCGATCGAGCACAAAAAACCGGTCAAGGCGGAAATAGAGATCCGCAACGTCGACCGGTCGACCGGCGCCATGCTGTCTGGCCGCATCGCCAAGCGCTACGGACACGCAGGCCTTCCCGAGGACACGATCTGGCTGACCATGAAAGGTACGGCCGGGCAGGCGTTCGGCGCCTGGGTGGCCGCCGGCGTGACGCTCGATCTTGTCGGTGAAGGCAACGACTATGTCGGTAAGGGACTGTCGGGCGGTAAGCTCATCGTGCGGCCCAATGCCCTGTCCGGCATCGTGCCAGAAGAAAGCATCATCGTCGGCAACACCGTGCTCTATGGCGCCATCCAGGGTGAGTGCTACTTCCGCGGCGTTGCCGGCGAGCGCTTCGCCGTGCGCAACTCCGGCGCGACCGCTGTTGTCGAAGGTACCGGCGATCACGGCTGCGAGTACATGACCGGCGGTTGCGTCGTGGTTCTCGGACCCACGGGCCGCAACTTCGCGGCGGGCATGTCGGGCGGCATCGCCTACGTGCTCGACGAGAAGGGTGAATTCGAGGGCCGCCTCAACAAGGAGATGGTGCAGCTCGAGCCTGTCGAAGGCGATCCGGCGCTCGTCGCCAAGCTCGCCAAATCCAATGGCGATGCCGCCAGCCGACCGCTCGCGGGCGTGATGGCCGACATGCGCTTCCAGGATGTCGAGCGGCTGCACGCGTTGCTCGTCCGCCACGCGCACTACACGAACTCGGCGCGCGCGCAGGCGATCCTGAAGGACTTCCCCGGCTGGCTGCCGAAGTTCCGCAAAGTCATGCCGACCGAATTCCGCCGCGCGCTGACCGAGTTGGCCAAGGCCCGCGAGGAGGCCGATAAGCCGGAAGCGCGGGCGTAGGGGCAAAGTTGGGAAATACACGTATGGCGCAATGCGAGCGCAAGACCGCCGGCATTGTCCTCCCCTCGACGAGGAGGGGTTAGGGGTGGGGTGGCTGAGGAAATCATCCTTCCGAACAAGATCGTTCTTGCGACAAGAGACAGAGTGAAACAATGGGCAAGCCGACGGGATTTATGGAACTCGACCGCGCCGACCGCAGCTACAAGCCGGTCGAGGAGCGCGTTAAGCATTGGCACGAGTTCGTGGTGCCGTTGGCCGAGGGCGAGGTCAAGAAACAAGCCAGCCGCTGCATGGACTGCGGTATCCCTTATTGTCACAACGGCTGCCCGGTCAACAACCAGATCCCGGACTGGAACGACCTCGTTTACAGGGGCGACTGGAAGCGCGCGGCCGAGAACCTGCACTCGACCAACAACTTCCCCGAGGTTACCGGCCGCGTCTGCCCGGCGCCGTGCGAGGCCGCCTGCACGCTCAACATCGACGACAAGCCGGTCACCATCAAGACCATCGAGTGCGCGATCGTCGACCGCGCCTTCGAGGAGGGCTGGGTCATTCCCCAGCCGCCGGAAACGAAAACCGGCAAGAAAGTCGCCATCATCGGCTCAGGTCCGGCGGGTCTCGCCGCCGCGCAGCAGCTGGCGCGGGCCGGCCACGATGTCCACGTCTACGAGAAGAACGCCCGTCCCGGCGGTCTCCTCGTTTACGGCATCCCCGACTTCAAGATGGAAAAGCAGATCATCGACCGCCGCGTCAGCCAGATGACGGCCGAGGGCGTCACGTTCCATTGCGGCGTGCAGGTAGGCAAGGACATCCCGGCGCGCGAGATCGAAGCTGGCCATGACGCTGTGCTGATCGCCATCGGCTCCGAGCAGCCATTCGACTTCTTCGCCAAGGCGCCCGGTCGTGACCTCGACGGCATCTACTATGCGATGGATTTCCTGCCGCAGCAGAACCGCCGCGTCGCTGGAGAGCCAGTCACGTCAGTTAAGGAACTCAGCGCCAAGGACAAGCACGTCATTGTTATCGGCGGCGGCGATACGGGCTCGGACTGCATCGGCACCTCGTTCCGCCAAGGCGCCAAAAGCGTCACCCAGCTCGAGATCATGCCGCAGCCGCCGCAGAAGGAAAACAAGGACCTCACCTGGCCGAACTGGCCAATGAAGATGCGCGTGTCGTCCTCGCAAGCCGAGGGCGCCAAGACCGAGTATTCTATTTCGACGACGCACTTCTCGGGAGAAGCAGGCCAGATCAAGAAGCTGCACTACACGCGCGTCGATGCGAAGATGCAGCCCTTGCCCGGGACTGAAGGCATGCTCGATGCAGATCTCGTTCTGCTCGCCATGGGCTTTGGCGGTCCAATCGAGACCGACGTGGTTGGCGAGTTTTCGCTGCCCGTGGTCGCACGTGGCCGCTTCAAGGGGGTGGACGCCAGCGAGCGTGACTACAAGCTTGCCGGCGACAACAAGCTGTTCGCCGCCGGTGACATCCGCCGCGGCCAGTCGCTTGTGGTGTGGGCCATCCGCGAGGGCCGGCAGGCGGCGCACGCGATCGACAAGGCGCTGATGGGCAAGACCGCGCTGCCGCGCTGAGCACGACGAACCAGAGAAACTCTTCGCCGACCACCGCCATTTAACTGGCTGCGGTGTTTCGCTGGCAGCGTGGGAGAAATCCGCATGTTCCGCACAAGCGAACGGTTTGACAACACCTGTTCGTCTAGCCCCGAAATTCAGACGGCTGCAACCATCGTTGGCGCGGTGCACCAGCGGGTTGTTTACGCTTTGTTGGCTGGATCCGCCTGTCCCCGCTTGACCGTGCCTGGCGAACCGCTCAACTTAGTCATGGGACTGTCATCCTGACCGGCGGTCCGGAAAGGCAAGGGTTTCATGGAAACGCCACTCGAGATCGAGTTCAACGGAGTTGAGAAGAGCACCGCACTCGAAGCCAAGATTACGGAGAAATTCAACAAGCTCTCCAAGCGCTTCAGCCGGATGACGTCTGGCCGCGTCGTCGTTGCCCGCCCTCACCGCCATTCCAAGGGCGGTAATCCGTTCCTGATCAAGATCGAAGTCGGCGTTCCGGGGCAGCCGCCCATACTCATCCAAAGCGCGCGTGACGACAACCGCGAGCACGAGGACATCCAGATCGCGCTCCGCGATGCCTTCGATGCCGCCCTCCGGAAGCTCGACGAAGCTTCCGCCAAACTCTCGCGCGGGGCCGACGCCAAGAGCGAGCGCGGCCGGCGACGTCCGGCCAGGCCTCAGCCGATGGCAACGGACAGGGGTGAACACTAGCAGGCCGCTGAAAAACACAGAAGCCACAGTTGCAGAGACTCCCAAAACGAGGCCTGTGATCGAGCAGAATGAATCCAATCGTGTCGGACCACGCTGAGATCGACCACAGACGCTGTCATCCAGGGGGTAAAAAACCTTTTTCAGCAGCCTGCTAGTGGCCTGTCGCGCCTAAATCGCTGTGCCAGCCGCACGCGTCGACGATTTAGGCCCGACGTGAAGGCCACTAGCTATATCATTGGGTTAGTGGGGCATTCATCGCGCCTTAATTGACGCGCACGATGCCCCACCCACCAGTCAATTAAGGCGCGACGCCCCACTAGCCCGATCTTCTCACAGGGTCGCGGTTGGCACGGAGCCAAATTTTATGACAGGCCAGGAGAGACGGGCGCAACATAGTCCGCCTACGGAAATTCGTCTCGACGCAGCCTGTCGTCAAATTTGGCCAGCCCTTCGGGTCGCGTGATCGCCGCCAACCGCGGCGTCGGACGCCTCAACAGTAGCATTTATTACGCTTTTCGGCGCCCTTCGGGCGGATTGACTAACGCTCATGCGATGACGAGCCTCGAGCCTGAGAGGGTCGGGCTAGGACCCCGATCCGCTCAGCCGAAGCTTCTTCGTTGGCGACGGTGTGGGCATTCGCTCACGCTCAACGCCGGAGCCTCAGTCCCAGGCGTATCTCGTCGGACGTGTAGTCCGTGTTTGGCTCGGTAGAGTTGAAAACGGTGTGGGCGAAGCGGCCGAATAGCACGGCTTCTCGGTTGAGGAAGTATTCGACGCCGAGTGTGGCCCGCCATTCGGTTTCGATGATTTCGACGCCAGCGAAGTCCTGTAAAGTGTAGTTCAAACCGGCGCTGCCAATCAGTTGGCGCCGGAAAGCGTGCCGAGCCTCGACGCCGACCTGATGAGTGAACACGCCGCCGGCACCGGCGGTGGTTGTCTCCACCACGTCCGAGGTGGCACTGAACAGCACCGACGTCAGCTCGGAGAGGCGCCAGGCCAGATTTGAATCGATTAGAATTCCACTGATATCCGAGAGTCGGGGATCGTCTGGCCGCTGCACGCCATAGCCCAAGCTGATCTCGCCGCGCAGGATCTGGCCGGTGTTGCCGAACCCGAGACCGGCGCGATAGCGTTCGCCCTTCGAATCGCGACGAATGTTGTCGGTCTGCGCTGCCCGCTCGCTCTCGCGCTGGTTGATTGCCAACTCCGAGAACAGGAACAGCGTGGGCTTAAGCTCCCACGTTGCGCGGATCGCTTCTTCGTAGGTCTTCAGGTCCCGGTCGTCGTTCTGCGAAGTCACGTTGCCAATCAAGGTGTTGCCGAACTGCTGGTCGGTTACCGAGCCGCGTAGCTGCAGCGTCAGTCGATTGAACCGATGCTGAAGAGCAAGCGTGGCACGGTCCGTGATCACGTCGACCCTATCGCCGACCGTCGACGCATCGATCGCGGATCGGCTCTCCTGGGTCAGCTCGCGGGAGGCAGTGGCTTGCACGTTGGTGCGGCGTGTCACGTCGAGACGGCCGCGGGCTTCGACCAAGTAGCCCGACTCGTTCTCGCTGTCGAACTCAGTGAAATAGCTGAGCGTACCGGTAGTACGGAACTCGAGCGCATGGGCCCGCCAGTTCGAGACGAGGCGTGCGGAGGGGCGGACATCGAATGACGTGTCGGACCTCGCGGCCGGGCTGCGAAACAGATTATTGAACGCGCTGGCGCCAAGCTCGATTTCGGGGAACAACACGAAGCTGCCGACAGGAATGCCGATCGGATCGAAGGGCTCGAGGGTGAACAGCCGACGCGTCCGGCGGTCATCCAGCGGTTCTGTTTCCTCGATCTGGAACAGCAGCGGATCGAATCCCGCCGGAGGATTTTCGAAGATGGCGATATCCTCGGGCGGGCGTGTGTCAACGTTGTTCGGATCGACGCCATCCTGGGGTGCCTCCGGCTCGCCAACATCGACGATGCCGTCGCGCAGCACCGGCGGTTCGCCGGGCACGGTCAGGTCGCCGTCAACAATGATCGTGCGTTGACCGATCCGCGGTCGCGGCTCATCGCCGTCGTCCTGGAACTGATCCTGCGAAGGGTCATCCGAGGGAATCACGCCGGCGATATCCGGCGCCGCGTTGGACTCGTCGACCAGCGGTTCCGCTCGTTGGCCGCGGCTCGGCAAGGACGGACCCTGTGGGCGGCTCGTCGCCGACGGCTGGCCTTGTGCCTGCGCCGGAGGCAGGCCGAACGCAGCCATGGCTATCGCCGAGGCTGAAAAGCCCATTGCTACCAAACCCAATCGCCGTGCGAAGGTCACGGTGGCGTCCTCATGCCGGAAAAAATACATGACGCACACTCGCTTCCCCCACACTAGGAAGCGTCGGTTAACGGAGCGTTTAAGGCGTGGAACTTGGCCCGCGGACGCTTTCGAAATGGGCCGCGCTTTGCTAGAATTGGGGTCTCAGCGGCAATAGCTCGAAACCGGGGCAGGCGGGGTATGGCGAAACTGAAGCCTATCGACGGCGGCCGATCGACTGCTGCGGCCGCCGTGCGTTCCGCCGTTCGCACCCTCGAACTCGAGGGCAACGGTATCGCCGCGCTGCGGGCTGCCCTCGACAATGGCCTGGCCGCGCCCTTTGCGCGGGCCGTTGCAACCCTGGCGCAGGCTCGCGGCCGCGTTATCATCTCTGGTATCGGCAAGTCTGGCCATGTTGGTCAGAAGATCGCCGCCACCTTCGCTTCCACCGGAACACCGGCATTTTTCGTCCACCCGAGCGAAGCGTCCCACGGCGACCTGGGCATGATCACGCGCGACGACGTGATCCTGGCGCTCTCCTGGTCGGGCGAGACGGTCGAACTCAAGAACATCATCACCTTCTCGCGGCGGTTCACGGTGCCGCTGATCTCGATCACCTCACGCTCGGACTCCGCGCTCGGACAGCAATCCGACGTGGTGCTGGAGTTGCCGCGCGCCAAGGAAGCCTGCCCGCATGGCCTCGCGCCGACGACGTCCACAACCATGCAGCTCGCTCTGGGTGATTGCCTGGCCATCGCGCTGCTTGAGGCCAAGGGCTTCACCGCACACGACTTCAAAGTGTTCCACCCCGGCGGCTCGCTCGGCGCCAATCTCAAATACGTGTCGGACGTCATGCACAAGGGCGAGGCGCTGCCGTTGGCGCGAGAGTCAACGGCCATGAGCGAAGCTCTGGTGACCATGACCGAGAAGCGGTTCGGCTGCTTAGGCATCCTCGACGGCAAGGGTAAGCTCGCCGGCGTCATCACGGACGGCGACTTGCGCCGCCATATGGGCGCGGATCTGCTTAAAGCCAGCGCTGCCGACATCATGACCCGAAAGCCCAAGTCGATCGCTCCCAACGCACTGGCCTCTTCCGCGCTCGAAGTCATGAACGCCAGCCGCATCACTGCGCTTTTCGTCGTCGACAAGGGCAAGCCCGTCGGCATCCTGCACGTGCACGACCTCTTGCGAACGGGCGTGGTGTAGGTGAGACGCAAAGCCGAATGTTCAATGCTGGGGCAGCCATGACCATCACCATCTATCACAATCCCGATTGCGGCACTTCGCGCAACACCCTCGCCATGATCCGGCAGAGTGGCGCCGAGCCCAAGGTCATCGAATATCTGAAAACGCCGCCGAGCCGGCTTGAACTTCTGGCCCTGATTTCCGCCATGGGGATCGCGCTGCGAGACCTCCTCCGCCAAGCGGGCACGCCCTACGATGCGATGGGGCTTGGCGATTCGAACTTGCCCGATGAGCAGCTTGTCGACGCGATGATCGCCACACCTATCCTGATCAACCGGCCGATCGTCGTCACGCCGTTGGGTACGCGCCTCTGCCGCCCGTCGGAAGCCGTTCTCGACCTCCTGCCCAACCCCGACATCGGCGACTTCACCAAGGAAGACGGCGCGGTCATCCCTGCTGCAAAGCTGGCAACCTGACGCCGTTCTCCGCTATACCAAGTTCACCCCGCGCGCCTTGGCTCACCGCTCCAGGAGCTTGACCTCCTCGGGATGCGCCGTGCGGTTGGCGAAGCCGCGGACCTGGACCGCGCGGCCCTGGCGATCGAGTTCGATCGTCAACAGCCGTTCGACCATGCCAGGCGTGCGGCGGCGCAGCGACCAGATGGAGCAGTGTCCCGCGATGCACTTCGCCGCGTAGCTCGCCACGCAGTGGTGCATCGCCCGCGTCTCGGTGACGAGATCGACCGCCGTCCGCAGCTGTGTCACCACATACTCCTCGCGCTTCAGGCGAACCTTCGGCGATGGGTTCCACGACCAGTCCGCGATCGCCGCACCCGTCCAGCTGACGGCGCTGGATGCTACGAGCGCCACGCCGTGTCACTGGGCTCGCGCGCGCGCCGCCTCGATCGGCGCGATCGCCTCGAGGTCGCGGTGCCACGCACGCATCTGCCGGTTGAGCGACGCAAGCGCGCGGCCTTTGAGGCTGAACCGCCGGTCGCGGCGATAGGCGTCCGCGATGAAATCGCAGAGATCGTCTATTTCCTCGATCGTGACCGGATGTGCGCTGAAGAAGCGCACGGCCTCATGCCAGAAGCCGAGCTCCGTGCGTTGTGTCTGTGCGATCCGCGAGCGCGCGATCCACATCGCGAGATCGGAATCGGTCGCGTAGGAACGTGCGATCGACTGCCAGATCACCTGCTCGAACGAGAGGCTCCCCAGTGGGTTGAGGAAGGCATGCACCTCCTTGCGGGTCAGCCATGTTCCAGCACCCTCCTTGAAGAGGGAGCCACCGCCGGCCGCCACGATGTACCAGTACTTGCGCAGATTGATCTCGTCAGCACTGAGTTGTGCGCCGAACCCGGTTGGATCGAGCCAGACCCGCTCCAGATGCTCCGCAACCAGGTAGCGCACGAACAGATGGCGGGCGGCCGCCAGACGCAGGCGCCGGACCATCCGTCGTCATGAGAGGTTTTGACCGGGCCATTCAAGTGCCGCGGCACCCGACAACGCAGCTTGCGAAACGGGCTGGCCGCATCACCTCAACTAACTCCGGCCGCGCTGTCTTCACGGTATCACGAACCGGGACTGGATGGCGATGCCTCCGGCCAGGGTCGCCGAAACGACTACTCGTGTACCCTTGACCAGCGGCGTCTCTGATTTGCCGTTCAGTAGGTTGGGCTCCGTAGGAACAAGGTCGATTGTCACCGTTTTGCCATCCTTTTGCACGATCGCCCGGCCACTCCCGCCCGAGGTCGAAATTGGCTCGTGTTTGGCGTCGGCGATGTAAACGATGATCTGGCCTTGCTTCGAGACCAGCTCGAGGTGCTTGTTGTCTGCGGTCACGACCTCCACACCGCCATTGGGTCCCTTTCCTGCGCTGTGCGCCAAGACGGTGGCAGGTAAACTGGCGCAAATCAGTACAAATGCTGCGCTCGCGCGGCGCTTCCAAAGTTGCCTGTGGGTCGGCGGCATCGAGATCTCCGTTCGTTGCTTCAGAAGTTAGAAAATGGGCGCAGCCGCGCTCCGCTCCGCTGCATGTCCCGCTGTCGGTTCGCAAGCCGCACAATCCACCGCCGTGTGTTTCTCGAATGCGGATCGGCCAAACCATAAGAACAAGACCGGCGAAAGTATGATGTCGAGCAGGGTGGCAGAAATCAGACCACCGAAGATTGTCACCGCCACGGGATGCAGGATCTCGCGACCCGGTTCGCCTGCGCCATAGAGTAGCGGCACTAGCGCCAGGGCCGCCGACAGCGATGTCATCAACACGGGAGTCAACCGCTCGAGGCTGCCGCGCACGATCAGGTCGCGGCCGAACGGCATGCCATCGTTCACTCCGAGGTTGAGATAATGGCTGATTTTCAGGATCCCATTGCGCGCCGAGATACCGGCCAGCGTGATGAATCCGATCATCGAGGCAACCGTCAGTGGCTGGCCTGCGATGTAGAGCGCCATCACGCTGCCAATGAGCGCGAGCGGAATTCCCCCCATTACGATCAGTGCCAATACGATCGAGCCATAGCGGGAATAGAGGACGATGAAGATCAATAGTGCCGAAACAAGTGATAGGCCGCCGATCAGCCGGGTCGCCTGCTCGTTGGCCTGGAACGTGCCTTCCAGGCTTGCGGTGTAGCCATGTGGCAGCGGGGCATCCGCGATGATGCGGCGGATCGTTGCGACGGTTCGCGTGATATCGGTGCTTCCGTCGCCGTTGGCCAGCACGACGATGCGGCGCCGACCGTTCTCGCGCAGGACCTGATTGGGCCCATAAGTCTCTTCGATGGTCGCCACCAGCCGCAGTGGGATCATGCCGCCGGGAGCCGGGATCAGGAGGTCACTGAGCGCGGAGGACGTCCGGCTCGTATCGGCTAGCCGCATAACGACGTCGAAGCGCCGGGCGCCGTCGATGATCTGCGACACCACGCGGCCAGCCGACAGGCCGTCGAGCGCTTCGGTCACGGCAGATCCGGTCAGGCCGTATAGCGCTGCCTTCTGGTGGTCAATGGCAATCCGGACTTCAGGTATGGCGACCTGCTTTTCGACCTGCAAATCGACCAGTCCCGGCACCGCTTCCAGCTTTGCCCGCATCCCCTCGGCCAACGTGCGCAGCGTAGCGAGGTCATCGCCTTGGATTTTAAGCGCGATCTCGGCTCGGATACCCGACAGCAGATGGTCGAGGCGATGTGAGATGGGTTGCCCGATGTTGATGGCGACTGGAAGGGCCGAGAGCCGTCGGCGGATATCGGCGAGGATCACGTCCTTGGGCCGATCCGACCGCACCAGCTCGACGTCGAGCTCGGACGCGTGAACGCCTTCCGCGTGCTCGTCGAGCTCGGCGCGGCCGGTGCGACGTCCGACCGATTTGACCTCTGGAACGCCAAGGATTACCCCCTCGGCGATGGCGCCGAGCCGGTTGCTTTCGGATAGGCTGATGCCCGGCGTGTAATTGAGATTGATCGTCAGCGTTCCCTCGTTGAAGGGAGGCAGGAATGCGCGCGGCAGCGTCGTGGCGAATGCGGCCGCTGCGGCGACTGACAAGGCCGCCAATCCCACCACCGCTCCTCCGTGCGCGAATGCCAGATCCAGCAAACGGCGGTTGATGCCTTTCAACCAGGTGACGAGCGGACTGTCGTGATGCGGTTTGCCGTGCGCACTTGTAAGCAGGAACGATGCCAGCACCGGCGTCACCGTGATCGCGACCACCAGTGACGCCAGGATCGACACGATGTAGGCGATGCCGAGTGGCGAAAACAGGCGCCCCTCGATGCCGGAAAGGGCGAACAGAGGCACGAATACCAGCACGATGATCGCTGTTGCGTAGACGATTCCCGACCGCACTTCCTGGCTCGCGTCCGCGATCACGTTCAGGGGGGGGCGGGGTTCGGCAAGGCGGGCGTTCTCTGAGAGTCGCCGCAGGGTGTTCTCGACGTCGACGACCGCATCATCGACCAGTTCGCCGATCGCGATTGCCAAGCCGCCCAGTGTCATTGTGTTAATGGTCAGCCCCAACACCTTGAACACGATTACGGTGACCAGGATCGAAATCGGAATGGCGATCAGCGAGATCAGCGTTGCCCGCCAGTTCATCAGGAACATGAACAAGACCACGGCCACGACCGCGGCGGCCTCGAAAAGCACGCTCTTCACGTTGGCGATCGCCGTCTCAATGAAAGTGGCCTGTCGGAACTGGATGTTGACTGCCGAGATGCCGGGCGGCAGCGTGTGCCGCAGCGCTGCAAGCGTCCGCTCGATGTCACGGGTTACGCTGATCGTGTCCGCGCCGGGCTGCTTTTGAACCGAGACGATCACGGCTGGCTGGCCCATGTAGCCGGCGTCGCCGCGCTTCACGCGGGGCGCATAGTCGATACTCGCCACCTGACGCAGCGGTATGGTCTGGCCTGCGCGCGTTGCGACGGCAAGGCTGCGCAAATCCTCGAGCCGTGTCGAGAGGCCGATGTTTCGGATGACGAACTCACGGCTGTACTGGTCGACGAATCCACCACCCGAATTCTGGCCGAATCGGCTGAGCGCCATCTCGATCTCGGATGGGGTGATGCCCACGGACTGCATCGCAGCCAGGTTCGGAGCGACGCGGAATTGCCGTACCTCGCCGCCGATCGGGATCACCTGCGACACACCTTGCACGGCCAGCAACTGGGGTCGAACGACGAAGTCCGCGAACTCGCGCAGGTCCATGGGCGATGACGATGACGAGGTCAGAGCCACGAGCAGGATCTCGCCCATAATCGAACTGACCGGCCCGATCTGTGGGGTCAGTCCCTGTGGCAACTGCTCACGGATCGCCGCCAGCCGCTCCGAGACCAGCTGGCGGTTGCGGTAAATATCGCTGCCCCAGTCGAACTCGACAAAGATGATCGACAGGCCGACGCTCGATACCGAGCGGACACGTGTGACGCCAGGCAAGCCGTTCATCGACGTTTCGATGCCGAAGGTGACGAGCTTCTCGACCTCCTCTGGCGCGAGCCCTTCGGCCTCCGTCATCACGCTCACGACCAGCTTGTCGAGATCTGGGAAAACGTCAACCGGGAGCCTCGGCAGTGTCACCGCGCCGTAGACTATCATCAACGTGGCGAGCACAAGCACCACCAGCCGGTTCGAGAGGCTTGCCGTCACAATATATCGAAACATTCGACCTCCCTCACCGTACCTGGTCCAAAAGCTCGGCACCATGGACCACGACGCGCACCCCGGGCTCGATGCCGGCCGTGATCAGGACGCTTTCCCCATTGAACGGTTCGATCCGAACCTGGCGGGCGACGAACCGCTCCGGGTCGACGTGCTGCCATACGATCGTTTCGCCTCCGCTGCCGCGGATCACTGCGTCGCGCGGGAGTACAATGCCCGTCAGCATCGCGGACTTTCGTGCGAACACGGTGACGGGACTTCCGAGCACAGTGTCGGGCGGCGGATCAGAAATCGAGAACTGGAGCACGATCGCCTGTTGTTGCAGTGTCCGGCCACGGCCTTCGAAGGCCAACGTCATGCGATGGCCTGGCCCAGCTTGGGCCGTCGCCGAAACCACGGCGTCCGCCTCGCGTTGGTCGAATGCCAGCGCCTCGACCCAGATGCCGGCGGGATCGACGATCTGGAACAAGATGTCCTGCGGCTGCACCACCTGTCCAGCCACGAGACGGCTGGCCGACGTGACACCGTCGATGGGCGCCACGAGCACTTCGGGCAAGACCTTGCTATCGCGCAAGCTGTCCAGACGCCGCTGCGTGGTCGTGAGTTCCAGCTCGATATCGTCGATCTGGCTCCTAGGCACGTTACCCGTAGTCAGTCTGTTGAGTCGGGTTAGGCGCTGCTGATTGAGCAGGAGTTGCCCTTCGAGCTCGCGCGCCTTCTCGGCCAGCGTCGACTGGTCGGCCAGCGGCAATGCCGGAACCACGGTCGCCAGGATATCGCCGGCACGCACTCGCTGTCCCAGCCGGGGGAAGCCGCCTGCCGGAGCCGCGACCCGCCCGCCGTTGATGCTTTGCACGACGCCTGCACGGTTGGGATCGGCAATAATTCGGCCCGGCAGGATCACCGTGCGGTTGGCCTCGGTCTTGACCGCCAGCTGCGTTCGTACCGTCAACAGCCTTTGGCTCGGCTTTGGCAGGAACACACTGCCATCTGATAGTCTGCGGGGCGCGTCACCCGTCAGATTCTCGGCGGACGGCGCCGGGCTCGGTGGATGGCCTTCGTGGGCATGGGATTGATCGTTGCTCGACAGCGCAAGGATGAAAACCACCAGCGCCACGGCACCATGCCGGTTAACGCTCAACCGCCCGATCAGGACCCCGCCCATCAACATCGTGATCCCGACCAGTACCGCGAGGCCAATGGAAATGCCGTAGGCCGGTGCGTCGCGGATAGCGGCGAGCGGGGTCACTTTCAGCCCGCCCGCGACAACGTCCTCTGATTGGATCTCGAGTTTGCCTTCGAGTAGATCGTCGCCTGCGGGATGATTGATGTTGAATACGAGTGGATGTACGCCCGGCCGATCGAGGCCCGTGATCGCGGCGACGTATGTGCCATCGCTATGAGGGATCGCTTCGAACGCGTGCGCTCCGAATAGGATTTCGATCCGCGCGTCCGACACCGGTGCATTGTCCGCGAACTGGTCGAGAAAGAGCGTGAGCCTGGCGCCATTGGCGACGGCTACCAGTTCGTAGGCATCGCTATGTACAGCAACGCGGGGCTTCGAGGTGTTGGGCAACGCGGGCGGTGGCGGACCGTGGTCATGCCCTTCATGGGCGTGGCCCGGCGAAGCACCGGACGCGGAGAGGAAGATAGTAAGCACCATGATGTACGACAGCGCGCGGCACAAGGATGCGGGCCGGCGGGAAACGGCGGAAAACAGCATGATCGGTTTGGACCACTGATAATGGACGGACAGGGCGCGAAGGCCCGCGCGAGCCGTGTGCTCACGCAGCCAGGACAGCGATGTCGATCGTTCTCGGTGGTTCGGCAGGCATCGCCGGTCGAAGCTCCGCGTGCCTCTGATTGGCCGGAAGGGCGTAACGTATCGGCCGTGTATCGCCGACTGCTATCCGCAGACCAGCTGCCAAAATCGCCAATCCACAACCCGGTACACAGCAGCTGAAAAGTTCGTTCGCCGCCCGTTCGCTATCGCTGCTTCCATCTTGGATCGGCAGCGGAGTGGCTATTTCTTGCCCGGGTACGTGGAGCCCGTTGTCGTGGAAATGATGATGGAACTTGTAAGTCTCGGTGCGCACCGCTTCGACCAGGTCGGCCACGGGGCCACCGCCGTGACATGGAACGCCCGCGGCAAGCTTGGAGTTCTTGAGAGCTGCAGCTTGACCCGAGCCGATTGATTTGGACGTCGCACCAGGATGCGCCGCTCGCAGAGCTGCCATGACAGGCATCGAGACGAGCACGCAAGCGCACACCATCGCCATGATCGCGCGTGTCAATTTGGATTGACGTCTGATCGCCATCCCTCATGATATCGTCAGGCTCACCGCAAAGTCAACGCCTCGCCGAGGCTGTGCTAGGTGCACCTCCAAGCTTGGTTCGACACGAGTCGCGCCGGCTGCATTTACACGTTTGGCAACGAAAGGTGAGCCATACTTTGGAGCGCTCGACCATGGAATCGTCGCTTCGCAATGCGATGCTCCGGCCCGCTCCGTGCTACGACTTTCTCACGAAACTCGCCACCACGCGTTTGGACCCCGCCACGTCGAAATCGATCGATAGCTTGTTGCCATCGACATGGGTCACGGCGCCTTTGCCGAATTTCTGGTGGAGCACGCGGTCGCCGACCGCGAACGCGCACGCTTCTGTCGAAGAGGCCACAAGTTCGCCTTCGATTGTGAGCGGTGGCCTGGTATGTCGAGCGTCGGGGCGGCTGGCCTGCTCCCTGGCGCGTTTCCAACCGGGCGTATCGTAGGTGGAGGTGAAGGCTTGCGGGGCTTCCTCGAAGCGGCTCCTCCCGTAGGGGGTGCCCCCGTTGCCGCCACCGTAGCTTTGTCCGAAGTTCTGATAAGCTCCGCCGAACGGGCTTTTGGCCTCGATGATTTCGAGATGCTCAGCCGGCAGTTCGTCGACAAAGCGTGACGGCACGGCCGACTGATACAGCCCGCGCGTGCGCCGGTTCTGCGCAAACGACACCTTGGCGCGCTTCCGGGCCCGTGTGACGCCGACGTAGGCCAGCCGCCGCTCCTCCTCCAAGCCCTCGACACCCTGCTCGTCGAGCGAGCGCTGGTGCGGGAACAGCCCTTCCTCCCAGCCCGGTAGGAATACGAGGTCGAATTCGAGGCCTTTGGCTCCGTGCAGCGTCATGATCGAGACCCGGTCGCCGTCGCTGCCCTGATCCGCATCCATGACGAGTGACACATGCTCGAGGAACGCCGGCAGGCTCTCGAAGTCGTGCATGAAGCGCACGAGTTCCTTCAAATTCTCGAGCCGGGACTGGGCTTGCGGGCTCTTGTCCGCCTGCCACATGGCAGTGTAGCCGCTTTCGTCGAGGATCAGCTCGGCCAGCTCGGTGTGGCGTAGATCGGGCATGCGCGACCGCCAGCGCTCGAACGACGCGATCAGATCGCCGAGCGAGCGGCGGGCTTTTGAGGCGAGTTCCTCTGTCTCGGCCATTTCGCGCGCCGCTTGATACATCGGGATGCCTCGCGCGCGGCCAAGCTCGTGCACGCGCTTGACGGTGGTGTCGCCGAGGCCACGTTTCGGTACGTTGACGATGCGCTCGAACTTCAGGTCGTTCGACGGATTGGCAGTGATCTCCAGGTAGGCGATAGCGTCCTTGATTTCCTGCCGCTCGTAGAAGCGCGGGCCGCCGATGACGCGATAGGGCAGCCCGAGCGTGATGAACCGGTCTTCAAGCACGCGCATCTGGAACGATGCGCGGACCAGTACGGCGACTTGGTCGAGGTTGCATCCATCCTGGCGCACAGCCTCGATGTCGGCGCCGATGATGCGCGCCTCTTCCTCGTCGTCCCAGACGCCGGTAAGTGTCACCTTCTCTCCCGCCGCACCGTCCGTAAACAGCGTCTTGCCAAGCCTGCCCTTGTTCCTGGCGATAAGCCCGGAAGCGGCGCCGAGGATGTGTCCTGTCGATCGATAGTTGCGTTCAAGCCGGATAACGGTGGCACCAGGGAAGTCCTTGTCGAACCGCAAGATGTTGTCGACCTCGGCTCCGCGCCAGCCGTAAATCGACTGGTCATCATCGCCGACGCAGCAGATGTTGGGCGAGCCCTGGGCCAGAAGCCTGAGCCACAGGTATTGTGCGACGTTGGTATCCTGATACTCGTCGACGAGGATGTAGCGGAAGCGGCGGTGATAGTCGGCCAGCACGTCGGGGTGCTCGCGGAACAGCCGCAGGCATTCGAGCAGAAGATCGCCGAAATCGCAGGCGTTCAGCTCCTTTAGGCGGCCCTGGTAGGCGGCGTAAAGCTTGCCGCCCTTGCCGCCGGCGAACGAGCTCCCTTCGCCAGCCGGGATCTTGTCCGGCGTGAGGCCGCGGTTTTTCCAGCCGTCGATGAGCATGGCCAGCTGCCGCGCTGGCCAACGGTCTTTGTCGATGTTCTCGGCCTCGATCTGCTGCTTCATCAGACGCAACTGATCGTCTGTGTCGAGGATCGTGAACCCCGATTTCAGACCGACAAGCTCATGGTGCCGCCGCAGGATCTTGACGCCGATCGAATGGAAAGTGCCGAGCCAGGGCATCCCCTCCACGACACCGTCGACCAGGGTACCGATGCGCTGCTTCATTTCACGCGCGGCCTTGTTTGTGAAAGTAACCGCGAGCACCTGGCTCGGGAAAGCGCGCTTGGAGGCGAGAATATGGGCGATGCGAGTGGTGAGAACGCGCGTCTTGCCGGTGCCCGCACCCGCGAGTACCAGTACAGGGCCGTCGAGGGCTTCGACCGCCGCCCGCTGCTCTGGGTTGAGGCCCGAAAGGTACGTGGCTTGCGGCGCTGACGGCTTGGCCGAGCCGAGCGCGCGCGCGGAATTCGAAACTGCGGTCAATTCGGGCTTGGCAGTGGCGGTTGCCGCCGGCGCAGGAGCATGCGGCCGCGACGTTGGGTGCGGCGCGGCGGCCGGCAGATCAAAGGGCGGACCGTCATCGCCGGCCATGTCATCGTCACTTGCGGCCACCGCAAGTGGCCTGTTCGCAGAAGGAAAGGTGGTCATTTGTGGCGATTCTCAAGCATGGTCTCCCACTATACCACCTCGTTGCAGGCGGCAATCAGGCGGCAAGATTCGCCCACACGTCTGTTGGGTACCGCCTGTCGGGCGCCTACACCCAAAACCACACTGACCGCAGTCGCGTCACGCGATACTCTTGTAAGTTTAGTGAATTCGAAGGGTAAGCTTGCCGGTGGGTGCAATTGTTGTGCTGTATGGTAAATGAGAAGCGGCCGTGGTCAAAACCACGGCCAGACATGGTCGTGGGTTGGCATGGCGTCGTCGATGCCGGCGCTGCACGGCGCCTCGGAAGGGATGAGGGCATGCGACGCGAATGAACAACGTTCTTCTCTACATTGGTGGCGTTCTGGTGGTGGTTCTGGCCGCGCTGTTCGCTGTTCCACATTTCGTCGACTGGAACGGTTATCGCGGCGTGTTCGAGGAAGTCGCCTCGCGTGTCATCGGTCGCGAAGTGCGAGTTGGCGGCGCGGTGAATGTCCGGCTGCTGCCGGCGCCCTACGTCCGCTTTGAGAAAGTGCGCGTGGCCGATAGCACGGGCGGTACTGGCGAGCCGTTCTTCCGTGCCGATTCGTTCACGCTGTGGCTGTCGGTGCCGCCATTGTTGAAGGGTGTGCTCGAAGCCAATGAGATCGAGTTGAAGCGGCCGCAACTGCGCCTCAACATCGACGAACAGGGTCGTGGCAGCTGGAACTCGCTGACCATGTCACAGGGCTCGTTGCCATTTGCCCCAGCCGGCGTGACGCTGCAGGCCGTCCGCGTGACTGATGGCGGTATAGTCGTCAGCTCGGCCTTGGGCGGCGAGGTGCTGCGGCTCGACGGGTTCAACGGCGAGCTCGAGGCGGAAAGTCTCGATGGGCCGTACAAGCTTCGCGGCAACACGATGTGGCGCGGGGCAGAGCGCGACATCCGCCTCAACACCGCACGCGCCGATTCCGACGGCGGGATCCGCATAAAGGCGATCGTCGCGGCGCCGAGATCAGGCAATTCTTACGTGCTCGACGGCCGCCTCTCGGATGTCAGAAGTCAGATGCGCTTCGACGGCACCGTGCAGGGCAAGATGCAATTGGACGCCGCGCCCGGACCCGTGGCGGAGTCGGCCGGGAAGGCCAATGAGCGCCCGTTCATCGAGCTGAAATCGATGGTCGCCGCCAATCTCGAAGCCGCCCGCCTGGCGGAGATCACGATCTCGGTCGAGAACATGGGTCAGCCGCAGCTGGTGACGGGCGACGCCCGCGTGGCGTGGGGACAATCCAGCGAAACGGAACTGGCGCTGGCGGCGCGCTGGCTCGACCTCGACCGGCTGGCGCAGGCGACCCGTGGGGTGGCCGACGCCCCTATCGAGACCGCGCAAGCTCTCGTCTCGACCCTGCTCGGTCAGTTGCCAGCAAGCGGCCTCGTCGATGCGCGTTTCAATGTCGAGCAGTTGAACCTCGGCGGAGATGTGGTCGCTGGTTTGAGCCTGAAGCTCGCGCGTGGCGCAGGGCCGCTCGAGATCAAGGAACTGCGCGCGGGGCTGCCGGGGGGAGCTCGCGTTGATCTGATGGGCGTACTGACTGATGGCAAGGCTTTGCCCGAGCTCAACGGACCGCTGTTGCTGCGAGGGTCGAGCGTCAATCGCTTTCTGGCCTGGGCCGGCAAAGGCGCCGCGCTGGGCGATGCTCGCAGCGATGGCCAATTTCTGGTTCGCGGCCAGCTTAAGCTCAGCGAAACCGCGCTCGAACTGACCGAGGCTGATGCCGAATTGCAGGGTATTCCGCTCAAGGGCGAGATTCGCCATGAGCACAATGACCGCCGTCGCATTAGCATGACCCTGGACGGCCAGCGGGTCAACCTTGCTCAGTTGTGGCCAGGCGGACCGGAATGGCTCGCCAGCCTGCTGCCAAGCGGAGACGGGGTGGTTGCGAGCGGTCAGGCGGCCACTCCAGCGGGATCTCAAAATGGCAGCCAAGCAAGGGCGAGCGCCGAGACCAACCCATCAGGCGCGCAACGGCGCACGATGTTCGATCTCGCCAATACCGATCTTTCGCTGCGCATTCGGGTCGCCGACCTTGCTGTCGGCACGCTCAACTATAGTGATGTCGATGGCCGCATTTCGATTGAGCGCGGCAAGCTGACGATCCCGAGTATGCGCCTGATCACGTCAGATGGGCTTGAGGTCGATATCGAGGGAGAGCTTTCGGATGCGTTGACCGCGCCGCGAGGCACCTTGCGCGGCCTGGTGGCAACCGACCGTCCCGCTGGCGCTGCAGCCTTGTTCAAGGCATTGAGTGGCGGCGAGCACGTCGACGTTGCTGCGGAGCAACTCGCAGCATTGGCACCTTTGCGATTGGCTGGTCGGGTCAGCCTCGGCAATCGTGGTGCAGCCAGCACCGACATTGAGGCCGACGGCTTGGTGCAGGGAGGGCGCTTCGTTGGCAAGGCCCGACTTGACGGTGGCTGGATGCTGTGGCGGGAAGGCGTAGCCGATCTGGCCGTCACCGCAGACAGTCCCGATGTCGATCAGTTGTTGCGCTTGGCGCTCGGGGCAAAGGGAGGAGCACAGCGCGGCCGTGCACCGAGGCGCGGCGTCCTGAGTTTCAATGCGAGGGGTGTTCCCAACAAGGGCATGCTGACAACAGCGACGGTCGAGAGCCCGGGGCTGGTGTTGACCTACGACGGTCCTTTGAAACTGGAAAAAGGTATCCCGGCGGCCATCGAGGGCGATGTGCGGGTAGCCGCCGACCAGATCGACGAGGCGCTCGCACTCGTTGGCATAAATCTCGGCGCATCGGTGGCCGGCGTACCCGTCGATGGTGTGCTTCATGTTTCTGCCAACGACAACGTCGTGACGCTGAAGCCGCGCGAGCTGTTGATCGGCGCAAGCAAGGTTTCTGGGTATCTGATCCTCGCACAGCGCGCCGATCAGCCCTCGACAGTCACCGCTCAGCTCGACGTGGGGGATGTGACCCTAGACCAGCTGTTGTCGCCGCTGCTGGATCGTCGCCTGGCGCCAGGTGAATTCTCCGCGGCACGCCGCGTGTCCGCGGGTAGCGATGGGTTGCCGTGGCCCGATAGGGCGTTCGATCTGGTTCCGCTCGACCGTCTCGAAGGACACATTGGTCTTCGCGCGAAACGGTTTATTCTCGATGACGGGATCGCCATTCAGGGCGCGCGATTGAATGTGGCTCTTGCTCCGGGCCGGCTGATCATCGAAACGCTGGAAGGTTCGGCGCTCGGCGGTCTGGCAACCGCGAACGCTGCTATTTCAAAGTCACCGGGCGGCTTCGACTTTAAGGGCAGCTTGAAGCTTGCCGGATTGAAGCCGTCGGTGTTCGTTGACGTCGGGGGTGAAGCCAGCGGCGGGGGCGAGGCCAAGGGCGGGCTCGTCGAGAAGAAGGGCGGAGCCGAGGCCGCTTCCACAGGCGCGGTATCCGTGATGCTCGAACTCACCTCGCGCGCATTGAGCCCGCGGTCCGTCGTAGCCGCAATGAAGGGGCAGGGCGAAGTGGAGATCTCGGGTCTTGAGATTACGGGATTAACCCCGCGGGCGGTGGCTCGGGCAGCCTTGGACGTCGTCGAAGGCAAAATCGAGCCTGGTGACGGCGCGCTGACCAGGGCCTTGGTCATGGCCATCGAAAAGGGCGCTGCCAAGTTAACCTCAACGAAGCTGCCAGTCGAGGTCCGGGACGGTGCAATGCGCTTGAAGCCGATCGTTGTCGAAGCTCAAGGCGGGCGTACGACGATTGACACCACGATCGACCTGTCGAGCCTGCGCATTGATAGCGAGTGGCGGGTGGAGCAGGCCTCCACGCCTCGGCTCGCCGGTTCGCCATCGCCCGCAGGCCAGCAGACGAGCCAAGTTTCACCGCAGGTTCGGGCCTCTGGCCCATTTAAATCGCCGCTGCCCGCTGTCTATCTCGTCTACACTGGACCGCTCAAAGACGTGGTCAAACTCGAACCCCGAATCTCTGCAGGGGCACTGGAGCGAGAACTATCGGTTCGCAAGATGGAGCACGAAGTCGAGCAGCTCGAGCGGCTGCGAGCGGAGGACGAGCGGCGACGTGCCGAGGAAGCCGCGCGGCTCAGGGCGGTGGAGGAGGAGCGCGCGCGTGCTGCGCTGGTACCGTCGTTCAAGCCGGCGCCGGGCGATCCGGCTGGTGAGGCGATCCAAGGCGGAGCTCCACCCAAAACCCAGCCTGTTCCAGGGGCTGGGGTGCCCGTGTCCACTTCGCCGCAGGCACCCTTGCCACAGGGCAGTGCCGCAACAGCGCCCCCGGGCTCCGGGCTTGCCGGCGGATCGTCCGGGGCGACCAACTCGCCAGACGGCGCCGCGAAGACGATCGAGGTGACACCGCTGCCGCCTGTGCCGGCGGCCGCTGATCGCAGCGGTCTCACGCGCAGCCCGCCAGCCCCGAGGCCAGCACGACGTCCGTCTAAGGCGGACGATCCTCCCTATCAGAAGCTCTCGCCGTTTTGAGCAGAAGCCGGGCGGACCTCCAACCGGTGGAGCGTGTTCATGGAGGAGTGTTCCCGCAACAGCCTTTGGTGTTACAGGAAATCACTGTTGGACGTTCATTCTCCCTATTAGCTTCGTGCCGACGCCTATCTGGAGCATGAGGATTTCCTCCTGGCCGCCCTCGCACTTGAGCGCGTTGTGAATGCGCATGAGCGTGCCGCCGCAGCACCATTAAGAAATATCGCGCACCAAGCGGTTCGATGGGCAATTATTCGGCTGCGCGCGTTGGAATGTCTGGTTTGACTCGCGTTCGGGTTCCGACATTAACGTCTCGTCGCAGCGCCGTCTGGAGTAAATGTCGGAACCATAAGAAACACAAGCAAGCTCATGATTCTCGTGTATTTTTTCTGATATTTATTTTTCTGGACAGCCGCGTGTGGGGACCAGACGTCAGTTGCGCAATGCCAGCACCTGTTCCACGTCATTCAGATTAAGAGGATCATTTATGTACTATTTGATTTTCCAAAATTCAAGTAGATGCACCCGTCGATCAATTCGTCTTGGACTGAAAATCAACGAGTAAGCCTGGTGGCTCAAAATCCTTACAGATTTCCGCTTTAGATCATAGCGACGTTTAGCAGTCGAGGATTGGGGGGGGTGAAGCAGTCGTGGGCCGGTTCGAAGCATCTGGCCAGTTTGGCGGTATTTCTTCAATCAGCCCGTTTTGGGGTTTATCGATCTCGGCGAAAAGTGGAAGATTGACACTTGTCAATGAGCCGCTTTCGAAGCTTTGGCATACTTTATTTTGGCCGCACTGTCGGCAGCCCCGATGCAACGCGCGCGGCGCGCCATGTGTTGACGAACATCGTCCGGTATTACCAAGTCGCGGAGGATTACATGTACAAGCACTTGCTGATCGCTACCGACGGTTCTGAGCTGGCAGCAAAAGCCATTCAACAGGGGCTGGCGCTTGCGAAGGCGTTGAACGTACAGGTGACGGGGGTCACAGTCACCGAACCTTGGAGCACGATGGCCACTGGAGAACTCGCTATCGCCTTCCCCTATGAACAGTATGAGAAGATTGCGGCTGCGAACGCAGCCAAGGTCCTCAGCGGCTTTGCTGACTCTGCAACTAAAGCGGGTGTTGAATGCGAGACCGTCCATGTGAAGGATCAGTTCCCAGCCGAAGGGATCATCGAAACGGCCAATTCTCTAGGCTGTGATTTGATCGTGATGGCGTCGCACGGCCGGCATGGATTGATGAGGCTTATGCTGGGCAGCCAGGCCAGCAAGGTTGTGGCAAAGAGCACTGTGCCGGTCTTGATCTGCCGTTGACGAATGAACCTAACGCGTATTGTGCAAGGAGCTTGCCCGGAAACGGCGCGATAACGAATCTCTCAGCACGGAGTGGACTGCTTTGTAGCTTCAGTCCCATCCAGTATGGAACGCCACGGGAATAGTATACTCGAACGTCTGTATATCATTTCGGCTATTGCGCAGCAGAACATGAGAACTCGCAACCTGTTGGTCTGGTGTTTCCGCACTGACGATCAAGAGAACCGCACCGGCATAAATGTGGTGGAGAAGGTTCTTGCACGAGCCGTTTAGAGGCAGACCTGTTTCTCGGACATCGGTTCTGGTCAATGCCGCCGTGCCGCGGGCCGGGCAAACCCCAGCGAAGAGCGCAAGAACGCGGCCGGAAGTGGCGAGGATGGGTCCAAGCTCGCCATTCGAGCTGTAGGGTTCTACACAATGAACCAACCTCGTGAGTTGTTCGGAAAGCTCACAAGGCTCCAATCGAGGCGACCCGAAGTTCATCAGTGATTCGGCGAGACCGGCACAGCACTGCCGGTCGATTCCGAATCCGCAGGATTGAAGTTCGATCACTGCCGCCCATAGGGGACCTGGCTCGTAGAACACGGCCATCGAGAGGCGGTGACGGATTGCCTCCTTGATCATGACGCGTCGCGCCCTTAATCGTTACGGCTGATATTGCCCGCCGCAAGTCTTTCCAAGCCGCTACGATCGACAATCCTGATGGCGGTGCATTGCGCGATGTCAATCAGCCCGGTGATGCGGAACTTTGTGAAGGTCCTGCTGACGGTCTCGATCGTCAATCCGAGGAAATCAGCAATGTCGGTCCGCGTCATTCCAAGGTCGATATTGCTCGAGTCCAGTCCTCGGCGTTCGTTGCGTTGTGCGAGCGCCGAAAGAAAGGCGGCCACCCGCTCGGCGGCGCTGCGATGGCAAACGCTCAGCAGTAGTTCCCGAGCGTTCCGCAGTTCCTCAGCCAGAGCCTCATAGAGCGTTGCCGTCAACTCGGCATCGTTGCGCATAGCTTCGCAAAGTACCGCAAAAGGCAGGCAGCGCAATCGGGTCGGCCGGATCGCCTGGGCGCTCGTGTTATGGTCGCTTCCCGTGCCAAGCCCGACGATATCACCTGGAAATGCAAAGCCCATCACCTGACGGCGTCCATCGGGCATCATGCGATAGGTGCAGATCAGCCCAGCCTCGACCCGATAGACATGTCGGAGCATGTCGCCTTCACAGAACACATGATCCTTCGTTTGGATCCGGCGCGACGGTGTGCCGCTGAACAGTGCGGAAAGGCGATCCTGTCCATTGGGTCCTGGTTCTGATTGGCGGTAGGAGGGGTTGAATGAGCTGCTCTCGGAATAACCACTTATCAGCATGAAACCTCTCCTGGCCTTGTCGTCGGTCAACTTCGATGGCAAGTGAAGCCGGCTCAGGACGCAGACGTATGGCGCGATTGTGAGGATTTGTGCCAGTGTGTGTCAGAACCGATGCGCGGTCTGACGGGCGCGTCCAAGGCTACCGAGGTTGTGAGTGTGAAAACTCCATCTGGACCAAAGTGCGCGACGATCTTGGTCGTTGATGACGATCCGGACGTTCGGCTTCTGTTGCGCGAATGTCTGGAACTGGAGGGTTTCCATGTTCTCGAAGCCCGCGATGGCGCAGAACTCAGACGAACTTTCGCGTCGAGCACTGTCGACCTCGTCACGCTCGATCTCAATCTTGGCGGCGAGGACGGGCTGGCACTTGCGCGCGAGATCCGGGCGGACCGGAACGTGCCGATCGTCATGATCTCTGGCAAGAGTGACACGATCGATCGGGTCGTCGGATTGGAACTCGGCGCTGACGACTACATTACCAAGCCGTTCCACCTGCGCGAGGTGTTGGCACGCGTGCGCGCCGTGCTGCGGAGATACGAATCCCACGCCATGAGTAGCGGCGCGCGGCAAGCGGGCAAGGAAGTATCATCACCCTCAAGTGCGACATTCGCCTTCGACGGCTGGATACTCGACATTGATCGGAGGGAACTGCGGCGTGATCCGGATGGTAACGTCCAACTCACGACCGCCGAGTTCAACTTGTTGGAGATCTTTGTTCAGCGCCCCGCCCGGGTGCTCTCGCGCGACGACATCATGGATCTGCTCAAGGGTCATGAGTGGTCGCCGCTCGACCGATCGATAGACAGCCTTATCGCCCGGCTACGCAAAAAGATCGAACGTGACTGCGACGAGCCACGGCTCATCAAGACCGTGCGCGGCGTCGGGTATGCGTTTTCTGAATCGGTCCGCAAGCATTGACGCGTTTGATCAGCCGTCGAGCACGTCGCGCAGTGCCGCCGCCAGTTCGGAACGGCCGTACGGCTTCTGGAGCACCTTGAGACTTGCTTCGGGCAGATGACCTCGTTTCGCAAACTCCGTCACAAAGCCCGACGTGAGGAGAACCTTGAGACCTGGCTTGTTCTCTTCAATCCACTTCGCTACATCAAAACCCGACATCCCGCCGGCCATGACGACATCGCTGAATACGAGGTCGAACGTTGTGCCAGCCTCTAGAAGGGCAACGGCCGCCGGGCCGCTTTCTGCGGCAGTCACCGCAAATCCGAGTTCGTTAAGACGGGCAATTGTGACCTCGCGCACCTCAGGATTGTCCTCGACGACAAGGATCGTTCTGCCCCTGGCAC
Organism: Hyphomicrobium sp.; assembly: GCA_002928955.1. Lineage (GTDB taxonomy): Bacteria > Pseudomonadota > Alphaproteobacteria > Rhizobiales > Hyphomicrobiaceae > JAKAML01. Next base: position 49,843 of record PERT01000021.1, read on the forward strand.
TCAGGGTTTCTGGTGCGCTGGATGGTGGCATCGATGCTGACGGCACCCGGTCAGCCCGCGGAAGATAGATATTGATCACGGTCCCGCGACCAACTTCGCTGTAGATGGTTGCGCAGCCACCCGACTGCTTGGCAAAACCGTAGATTGTGCTCAATCCCAGGCCGGTGCCGCGGCCGGGTTCCTTGGTCGTGAAGAACGGCTCGAAGGCGTGCGCGAGAACTTCCTTCGACATCCCGCTTCCGGTGTCGGCGACAGCGACGCACACGTAGTCTATGGCAGGAAGGTCGCTTGGGACTTCGCGACTAAGATCGGCTCCGGAGACATTGCGGGTCTCGATGATCAGCTTGCCGCCGCGCGGCATGGCGTCCCGTGCGTTGATCGCCAAGTTGAGAATGGCATTCTCGATCTCGCTGGGATCAGCCTTCGTAGACCAAAGTGACGAAGCCAAAACCGACGACATCTGAATTGGTTCGCCCAGCGTGCGCCGGAGCAGTTCGGCCATGCCAAGCACGAGATCGTTGAGATTTACGACGACGGGCTCCAGTTTGCGCCGGCGTGCGAACGTCGATAGCCGGGCAGTCAACCGCGCCCCCATCTCGGCCGCGTCCTGAGCCCGCTTCAGAAGTATCCGGTCGCGCTCGTCCTTTAGCCGCAACTCGAGCAATTCCTGGTTGCCGGAGATGATGGTCAACAGATTGTTGAAGTCGTGCGCAATTCCTCCCGTGAGCTGGCCATAGGCCTCGAGGCGCTGTGCCTTGCTGAGCGCCGCCGCCTGTGCGCGTTCGTGGGTGACATCCCGGATAATTGCGACCATGGCGATCGCACGACCTATCGGATCTCGGACGGCAGCCACGACCGTCAAGCTTGGGAAGACCTCGCCACTCTTGCGGATAAGCTCGAGTTCGAATGGCGCATGGCTGTCGACCGCACTCTCGAGAAGCCGCTCCTCAGCCGTTGCGATGCGATCGAAACCAGAGCCTTCGCTGAACAGCACGCGCGCCGACCGGCCATGGATCTCTGTCGGCATATAACCAAAAATGCGCGAGAATGCTGAGTTGCACTCCAAGACCCGGCGATCGAGATCGGTGATCAGAAGGCCGTCGGGAATATGATCGAATACTGAGGCCATAAGCGCTTCGCGGCGCTTGCGTTCATCGAGATCAATAATGGTGCCGGCGAAGTAGCTTCGGCCTTCGACCGTGAATGCGCTGACCGACAAGTGCATCCAGAAGGTAGAGCCGTCCTTGCGCAATCCCTCCAATTCGCGGCCGATACCGATGATCCGCTTTTCTCCCGTCTCGACGTGGCGCCGCACGTACGCGTCGTGGCGGGCGCCATGTGGCGCCGGCATCAGCTTGCTGACGTTGTGGCCGTTGAGCTCCTCTAGGCTATAACCGAACATCCGGACACACGCCGGGTTGGCAATCTGGATAATGCCATGCTCGTCGATGGTTATGATGGCGCCAACTGCCGTCTGCAGGATCGCGGTGAGCATCTCCGGCCCGGCAGAAGGTTCGATTGGCACTTGTGCAGGCTCTGCCATATCGCGCCGTTCCTGCATTGTCCTTGGTGCTCATGAAACTACCCGACTGGTACGCCGATCACGTAGTGTCGTCAAACGATGGTCGACGGCCATGCGTTTATACGAATGCTGTTTGGGTACCTGCATTTTGCTGTCTTCAAGAATTTACAATGCGGGACCAACTCGTGTAGCGCATCTGACGTTTGGTCCCCACTCGGGGCTAGACTCGAAACCAAACGCCAGATGCAAAAGCTACACTAGAATCATAGGTTTGCTAGTGTTCCTTAGGCGCCGACATTTGATCT
>PERT01000022.1 GCA_002928955.1 Hyphomicrobium sp.
GCATAGAGATCAATTTCGAGCTGCGCGTCGTTGAAACCAGCCTGGAAATCCAGACCGGAGCCCCAGACGCCTGCGTAGAAGATGCCGTAGCCGATATCGATGGCGCCCTGCAGGGTCCCGTCGTTGTCGGTCTGCGAGATGCCGCGGAACACGTAGTCCGAAGTGCCCGCAATATTGAACGACCAAGTCAGCTTGCGACCTTCCTCGGCAGGCGCGTCATCTTTCGTGCCGGCGAAGGCCGGAACCGCAAGAGCCGTCATTGCAAGACCTGCGGCCGCAGCCGCGTGAACCATCGAACGAACCGACCTCATCATGTTCTCATCCCCCTGCCATTTCATCCGCTGAACCTGGGCGCATTCCTGGTCGCGACAGCCGCACCAAAGAATCGCCCGCAAGACCTGAGGCTTAAGAACGACTTGGCTCGCGAAATCTCAAGCCTAAAGCGACATTCGAGCCATTGCAGCAACCCGTGTGTATCCGTTGTGTCACGAACTGGATCTATTGATCGTTTGTTGCACAATTTCAGCACATCAAGGCAGCATATCTTGGCGACTGCTTGCATGAATATTTGGCACGGCTGACTGGAAATTGGGCACGATCCGACGTGATCAGCTAGGCTTTTTAGTGATAAGAGTTCTCCCGAGATTTCCGGTATAGCCGATTGCGCTGTGGGTCGAAGGGTGACTATCGAGCGAATACAGGGCGTCCAGTGGGTTGTTTCACAGCGCCAACAGTCTAAGCTGAAGTCCCCGCACAATGACCATCGTCGCCGCTTCGTCACCATCCCCCAAAGTCGCCCTCGTCACCGGAGCAGCCCGGCGCATCGGGCGCGAGATCGCAATCTCATTGGCCAGCGACGGCTGGAGGGTCGCCGTTCATTATCGCAACTCGCGAGCTGACGCCGATGCCGTGGTGGCTGAAATCGTAGCCTCCGGCGGACGAGCTGACGCTCTCCAAGCTGATCTCGGCAACCTCGATGCCATCAAGCGTCTTGTCCGGAGCTGCACCGAGGTGCTTGGCGCGCCGACCTGCCTCATCAACAATGCGTCCGAGTTCCACCTCGACACCATTGGTTCGTTGCGACCTGAGCTGTGGGACCTCCACCTCGACATCAACCTGAAAGCACCGGTGTTCCTTGCCCAAGCCATGGTCGAGCGACTGCCTCCTTGTGCCGACGGCAACATCATCAACATCATCGACCAGCGCGTGTGGAAACTGACGCCAGACTTCTTCTCGTATACGATCTCGAAAGCCGGGTTGTGGACGGCAACCCGCACGCTGGCCCAGGCGCTGGCCCCGCGCATTCGCGTCAACGCCATCGGGCCAGGACCTGTGCTGCGCAGCGTCCATCAGACCGACCAGGACTTCGCCGACGAATGGCAATCCACCCTCTTGAAGCGCGGCCCCACGCCCGGCGAGATCGCGTCGGCAGTCCGATTTATTCTCGGCGCGCCTGCCATGACCGGCCAGATGATCGCGCTCGATAGCGGCCAGCACCTGACCTGATTGGGCCGCCGCCTCTCGTCGCTGCCACAATTTCACCCGAGGTCGGCTCCCATTCGCGCCCCAAAGATGGGCCTTGATGACGCTTGCTCACCTTCAGGCGTAAACCGGTCATTAACGTTAAGCTTCTAAACACGACTGCTGGATCGGGGCCTCGCCACAGGCCCCTGCCGCGTCAGTACAGAGTCGGATCGTTCCCATGCTTTATCGCGCCGCATCCCTCGCCGCATTCACACTCGTCGTTTCGTTTCCGGCCGCCGCCGCCGAATTGCCTGCGATCAAGGCTGGCAAGGACAACGCCGTCCCAGCCTGCGTCACCCCCGGCCGCTTGATGGCCTTCGTCAAAGCGCGCAATGCCAAGCTCCAATCGCAGTTCGATGGCCTCGCGACCGAATACATGCGACATGGCGAGGCGCTTGGCATCCGTTGGGACTACGCCTTTTTCCAGATGCTGGTCGAAACCGGAAACCTCGGCTTCACGGGCGATGTCAAACCCAAGCAGAACAATTTCGCGGGCCTCGGCGCGACCGGCGGCGGCGAACCGGGCGAAAGCTTCAAGGACATTTCGACCGGAGCGAAAGCTCACCTCGAGCACGTGCTGATGTACTCGGGTGCAAAGCTCGACAATCCAACGGCCGAGCGGACCCGCAAGGTGCAGGAGTGGGGCATTCTCACCTCCTGGCAGAAGAGCATCAAGGGTCCGATGACCTTCGCGCATCTTACGCGGAAGTGGTCACCCAAGGATCGCCGCTACTCCGACGACATCGCCGCGGTCGCTGAAGGCTTTGCCAATGGCGCTTGCAAGGGTGATGATCCAAGGCCCGAGCTCGTGCAGGAAGCCCGCGGCGCCGGTGGCGTCGTCAAGGTCGCAGCCGTCGCTCCGACCGCTAAATCCGTCGAGGACAACGAACGGATTTCCGGCACTGAACTCGCTCGCCAGGCCGTGACCGAAGCTCGCGCGAGTGGCGATGGCAGCCGCTCCGGCTTGGGCGCAGCCGGGCTTGCGGCGGCAGCCAAGCCGCAGCCCGCCATCACCATCCTGAACGCACCGAAAGAGGTTGGCGAGGCCGAGAAATCGGATAAGGCAGACGTCGGGACAACCGCCATCGAACCGTTGGCCCAGGCAAACAAGCCAGCGCGCGATTCCAAGCCGGCCGTGGACAAGGATACCGCAGCAAAAATCAAGGGCAAGGACACCAAAGCCGCCGCCGTCACGGCCAACGGCAAAGCTCCGGCGGCTGCGGCCGTTGCACCTCAGCCGGGAGGAAGCCCAACACAGGGGTGCCGTGTCTGGCAGGCGAGTTACGGCGGCGCCAAGGCGGTCATCATCAAGGCCAGCAGTGGCCCAGAGACCAACTACACCGTACTCGACGTCAACGAGGGCGCCGAAGCGCGTGAGGCCGAAGCCTTCATCGCGGCTTATGCCAGAGGTGGGCAAACAGTCGGCGAGTACGGCAGTTCGACACAGGCCTTGGACAAGGCGTTCGAACTCTGTCCCGAAGGCTGAGCCGAGCAGCCAGCACCACGCGCCGTGACACGCACGATACCGAGTTACCCCGTTTCGCGTACCTGGAGTTCATAATGCTCTTTTCGGCCAAGTTTGGTCGGCCATCGCCCCCACGGCGAAGGCCGCTCCGTTTGGCGTTGGCGCGGCAAGGGCCGGCCCTGCTGGCTGCAACGCAGTGGCTTGCGATCATGGCAACAGGCCTTGTGCTTGCCGGACCAAGCGCGGACGCGACCGAGATCCGCACGCATAGGGCCAACGTGGTCCCGCAATGTGTGACGCCGGAACGGCTGATGGCGTTCCTGCAAGAGAGCAACGGCCGGCTTGACCCGCGCTACAAGGATTTGGCCAAACTATACAAGACCCACGGCGAGCGCTGGAACGTCCGCTGGGACTATGCTTTCTTCCAAATGCTGATCGAGACAGGTAACCTCACCTTCACGGGCGATGTGCGACCGAGCCAGAACAATTTCGCGGGCCTCGGAACAACCGGTGGGGGCGTACCCGGCGACAGTTATCCAAATATCTCGACCGGCGTGCTTGCCCAGATCCAGCACCTCGTCGCCTATTCCGGCGAACGGGTGGCAAACCCTGTTGGCGCGCGCACGCAATTGAAGCAGGACGACATCGTTTCCGCTTCCTCGAAACTGCGGCGGCCCGTCCGCTTCGCCGACCTTGCGCGACGTTGGGCTGTCGACCCGAAATACGGCCGCTCCATCGAATGGGTGGCCGAGCGTTTTCGTCAGGGTCATTGTGCTGGCCGGGAGGCGATCGACGCCACGACAGGTCCGAATGCGGCACCACGCTCAAGTCTCGGCGGCGAGCCTCGGCTGGTGCGCACGGCGATCACGCCTCTTGCCGCAGCCGAGCCAATAGTTGGCATTCCAGCAGCGCCGAAAGCGGCAGCCCCCACGCCGGCACCGGGATCTGCCGTCACGACCGTATGGGCACGCACCGTCGACGGAGAAATGCCGCCACAACGGATCTTGCGCTTGGAAACGTTCAATGGGTCGAGCCCCCAGGCTGAGGCACCCGGCAATGCCCGCGTCGAGGCCGCCGTCGCCGCCAGCACCTCGGCGCAACCGTCGAAATCTGTGGTCGGACCGATTGGGGTTGGTCCGCCATCTCCGACTGCGTTGATCTCGAAGCCGTCGCCTCCCGAGCTGCAGCCCCCCGTGCAGCCTCGGTCTGTGCAGCAAGGCGCGACGATTGCGTTCGCCGCCGCGGCAGCACCCTTCGCAGCCGCGCAGGTCGTCGCCGAGGCCAAGAGCGCCCATGGCAGTTGCCGTATTCTGATGGCAAGTTATGGCGGCACGCAAACCGTCCTGATCCGCTCGTCCTCGAATGTCGCGGTCGAGTTGATCGTGCTCTCGGTCGTACCGGGTTTCGAGCAATACATGACGAACAACTTTATCCGGACCCGCGCGCCTCGTGGCGTCATCGATGGAGTGTTCGGGAACCGCGATCTGGCGATGATTCGTGCCAAGGAAATCTGCCCGGAAGCCTCGTCAATAAACTGATGAATGCCGCCCCAACCGTGACGCTCGACCACCTGAGACCGCCCGCCTGGAACGATTGAGCACGGCGACACCTCGCGTGTCTGGAACCGACTTCGACCACAGGCCTCAGCGCCCTGACTGGCGCACAGACGAAAAAAAGGCCGCCCTTCCGGGACGGCCTCTGTCGTTGCAATTCGCTACCGGCGATTAGCGCGTCTTGTAAAGGAACCGACGCAGCCAAGCCTTCTGCCCGTCCTGTTCCTCGTTCGAAATGTTTTCGCGAGCCTCGCTCTGGGCGGACTTCAACTCGCGGACCTCGCGGCTCGTTACCCGACCATCGGCCTTAGCCGCCCGCTCGAGGTCGGCGATGCGGTTCTGCTCTTCCAGAAGCTGCCGGTACTCGCGCTTGGTCAGGTCGCCGCGGAGACGCGCGTCCTCGATCCTCTCGAACTGCAAAGCCTGATTGCGGTCGATCTGTTTCGTCGAGTGGGCAGCGGCAAAACCGGTTGACGCGACCAGCGTCAGGGTAGCGATGATTACGGTTGTATTGATTGCTTTCATCGAAGTGTCTCTCTCTTGCGGTTGTGCGTCGCCGGTCATCGGCGAGGCGGTCGTGATCTGATGAGCGCAACATGCAGCCAAGGCCTTGAACTCAAACTGAACGCTGATTTCATCTGTCGTTCATTCCGGTAGCCCGCGGCGGCCGTGACCTCACCGGCGGCCCTGGTCGCTCTGCACGTGTCATCGTGTTGACGCGTCACAGCCCCTTGATCCTAAGATGGCATCATGAAATCCGGCGCTTGGTTGTCGGTAGACATTCCAAAAAGCGCAGTCGACAAACTGACGTCGCAATGTACCGTCTTCTGGGACCAAGTCGGCGGTTCTGCCGTTGCCTCACACAAGTCTCGAACATTTCGCAGGAGTTCAAAGATGCATCCAACTGGCATGATCGGCCTCGCGCTAGTGGCCGCTGGCTTCGCCGTTACGGCCTCGACGGCTTCTGCGGCCGAATTGCTCGGCTGCCGCAAGGTCGGATTTCTGACTGACCGAGACGTGATCGAGGTTGGCAAACAGGATGGGCGCTTCTCGGCGATCAAGCTCGAGGTCAAAGAGAACGAAATCGAAGTGCTCGACCTCAAGGTCATCTACGGCAACGGTAACCCGGATGACCTGGCTGTTCGATCGATTATCAAGGCGGGCGGCGAAACGCGCTGGATCGACCTCAAGGGTGGTAAGCGCTTCATCAAGCAGATCATCATGGTCTACCGCTCGAAGCCGAGCTTCAAGGGCCAAGCGACTGTCTGCGCGTTAGGGCGCTGAGCGTCCCGCCGCGCAAATGCTCGAAGGCCAGAGCAACACCGCTCTGGCCTTCGGTTGTAGGGGGTGAGGCGACCTCCAGTTTGGATACAGAAGGTGACGCGCGCGCAAGGGACGTCATGAACCGGCGTCGGCAGCACTTGGCTTTTGCTCGACAACAATAATGAGTGCGTCGAGGATCTAAGGCGGGCATCGCAGCTCAAGCTCGAGACGACAGCAACCTACCCTCCCTTAAAGTGGTATGTTATCGTGCTTCTTCCGTGGGTTATCGAGCGTCTTGTTCCTCAGCATATTCAGTGCGCGGCAGATGCGCTGGCGCGTGCCCGACGGTAGGATTACCTCGTCGATGTAACCGCGCTCGGCAGCCACGAACGGGTTGGCGAACCGCTTCTGATACTCGTCGATGCGGGCCTTGATCTTGTCAGGATCTGAAAGTTCCGGGCGATAGAGTATCTCAGCCGCGCCCTTCGCACCCATGACCGCGATCTCGGCCGTCGGCCAAGCGTAGTTTACGTCGCCGCGGATATGTTTCGAGCTCATTACGTCATAGGCGCCGCCATATGCTTTGCGCGTGATGACCGTGATTTTCGGCACCGTCGCCTCGGCATAAGCGAACAGCAGCTTCGCGCCATGCTTGATGAGCCCGCCGTATTCCTGCGCAGTGCCCGGCAGGAACCCTGGCACGTCTACGAAGGTGAGTAGCGGGATCTCGAAGCAATCGCAGAATCGGACAAAGCGGGCGGCCTTGCGCGAGGCGTCGCTGTCGAGCACGCCGGCCAACACCATCGGCTGATTGGCAACGACGCCGACCGTGCGACCTTCCATGCGCGCAAAACCGGTGACGATATTCTTGGCAAATTGGTCCTGGATCTCGAAGAAGTCCGCCTCGTCGACGACTTTCAGAATCAACTCTTTGATGTCGTAGGGCTTGTTCGGATTGTCGGGGATCAGCGTGTCGAGCGAATGATCGATGCGGTCGGCGCGATCGCGCGTCGGCAACTCGGGCACGCCATCCATGTTGTTGGACGGCAGGAAGTCCATCAGCCGGCGCATCTGGAGCAGCGCCTCCACGTCGTTGTCGTAGGCGCGATCGGCGATCGACGACTTGGTCGTGTGAACCCTGGCGCCGCCCAGTTCCTCAGCGGTCACCGTTTCGTTGGTGACGGTCTTCACGACGTCGGGGCCGGTGACGAACATGTAGCTCGTGTCCTTCACCATGAAGATGAAGTCGGTCATCGCCGGCGAGTAGACGTCGCCGCCCGCGCATGGCCCCATGATCACCGAGATCTGCGGGACAACGCCAGATGACAGTACGTTGCGCAGGAACACCTCGCCATATCCGCCGAGCGCATCGACGCCCTCCTGGATGCGCGCGCCGCCGGCATCGAACAAACCGACGATCGGCGCGCGGTTCTTGAGCGCCATATCCTGGATTTTCATGATCTTCTGGGCGTGTGCCTGGCTGAGCGACCCGCCGAATACCGTGAAGTCCTTGGCAAACACATAGACCACGCGGCCATTGACCGTGCCCCAGCCGATGACGACGCCGTCGCCCGGCACCTTCTGCTTATCCATGCCGAACTCGGCGCAACGGTGCTCGACGAAGGTATCGAACTCCTCGAATGAGCCCTCGTCCATCAGGAGTTCGATGCGCTCGCGCGCCGTCAGCTTGCCGCGCTTGTGCTGGGCGTCGATGCGTGCTTGCCCGCCGCCGAGGCGGGCTTCGTCGCGTCTGCGCTCGAGTTCATCGATCACGTCTTTCATGTCGCCCACCCTGTCGAGATTACAGCTGATCCGGTCGGGTGAGATAACACGTGACAGTGCCCGCGCAAACGGAACGAAGGGTAGACTTTCCGGTTGCCGCAACCGGGCGCGGGGCAGGGAGCCTGCCAAATGCGGTGCAGCGCCGGTTCAATCGCCACCGCCGTCACCGCCTTGGCCTTCACCGGCACCATAGCCACCTCCACTCCCCCCGCGGGTGCGCCCATGGTGGGGGCCGGCGACTGCATCGTCCGCGCCGGCATCGCCATCAGACGATCGTGTTCCACGGTTGCGTCTGCGGCCCGGACGGCCCAGAATCCTGAAGAAAATCAGGATGAACAACCCAAGGATGACGGCGAGGAACAGGATATCTGCGATCAGTGACATTTTTCGGCCTCAGCATCGGATATCGCCTGGACCGATCGCAACGTGTGCGCGTGTCCCAACCGCAGTCACCGCCGCGCCGGCGTTCAGACCTTGAATCTTGCGCCCAGTGTCGCGGGCGCAATTTCAGTCGCGCCTGGCCCGACCATGTGGTCGGGCGCAACCAGCCAGCCGCGATCCTCAAGCCAGCGCAGCGTCTTGTGGGCGAAACTCTGCAGCGGCACTTCGACCGACACCATGTCAGCCCAGGGCCCTCCGATTCGGGCTTCGGCAAAGGCGCGATCCGACCAGCACGGCAGCAAAAGGCGGTCGGATTGCACCGCGGAGACAAGCAGCGCAGGCCCGGAGGCATCGTCAAGCATATAGACTTTTCGAGAGGCCGCCACGCGCTCCACGAACCCATCGAGCACCTCGCGCTTCAACCGCCCGGCAAGATCGGTGGCATCGAGTTCAGGTTCTATCGGATCCGAGCCCCAGTCGGGTCCAGCAAGGCGATTGAGACGAGTGAGCGCAGGAAGCACGTCACACAACATGGCATCGAGCGTGATCACCTTTATCTGCGGCTGTCGTGCGATCACGTCGGCCCATCGCTCCGCTGCCTTGCGATTGGTCCAGAACAGCGTCACCTCGCGACCGCGATGCCGTTGCGAAGGAACCCGGCCAAGGCCTTCTTCGCCGGAGACCGCGTAGATCATGCGGCTCGCGGCGGCCCGCTTGACGAAGCGGTCACGCTGGTTGAGCTCTGGAAGGCGCGGGCTGAGCAACATCTTTGAGATCCTGATTCTGGCAATAGCGCGAGTAGACGTTGCTTCGGGAAAAAAAGCGTTAACGCGGATTAAGAGTTGGATTTTCAAAGAGCTGGAGGGATCGAACTTGGACTCTTGAAGACGGGTTGCGCGGGTAACGCGCCCCGACACGGTCAGGTTTCGGACTGTCGCACTGGGTCCACAAGGCTTGCGGAATATCACCGTAAGGCCTTCAATTCGTTAGAACGGAACAAGACTATTGACGCCACCAGCACTGGCACGACACCGGCCGTTGCCTGGTCTCGGGCATCGGCATGTCCGCCTCTTCCCAAACAAAGAGAACGGGCCAAGCGGGGGAAGCCCCATGCGCGGAGGAGGGCTGCGGTCCGAGGAGCCGGCAGTAGGCCAGCGGCAACAGCTCTGCGGCTACTGAAAATCGGTCCGGAGCGGCGCGCTTGTTGAACGATGACCAAGCACACTGCAAAGCATGTGATGCGCGGCGGACATCTCGGCGAACCGCCTCGCACGTCTGGCTATAGCCTCGTCGTCCTCGCCCCACTGGCTGATCTGGAAGTCCTCATCGACGTGAGCCGCAGTCCAGGCCGCGTCCCGGTCGAGGGCGCCGTGAGCGACAGCCAGCGCCAGAAGGGCAGACCCTGTGAGCGTGGTCATCACATGCAGTGGCGTCAACTCGAAGGCAGTGTAGCGATGGAGCAGGCCCAGCACTTTGTCGCGGTTCTGTTCGGGCTGTACCACCGGCATCAACCCAGCTGCCAGCACAGCGTGGAAGCCGAAGGCGCTTTCGGCCCAGGCCACCACCGGGCCCCACGCCAACGCCTGCTTCGCGACCAGATCCCCAGGCCCCTCGGCGCGGTAGCAAACGAGATCGCTCATGGCGAAAGCCGCCAGATCGTCGCGTAGTGCCTGTTCATGGCCGACGACACCGTCCAGCGTGGTGTTGGCCATGCGCGTCAACGGCATTGACGCCGGATTGATCTCGCCGCCTTGAGCCGCCCATTCGGCGGCAATGGCCTCAGCCAAGGCGCGGCTCGGTAGTGAAAGCAGCTGCTTTTTCGGTGTCCGGACGGGCCGGCCGTCCAACAGAACCCGGAACGGTGGAGTGCTATCGGCCGAGACCTCGGCGGTTTTGAAGAAGCGCTTGCTCAGCGGCGGACGCAGCGGCTCGCGGCCAAGAATTTTGGCAGGTGCGGCAGCCGACGCGGTGGCCGGTTCCAGGCCGGTGGGCTTGTCGAGATCGGTCATGCCGCCGCCTCGATGTCCGCGATCAACTGGTCGATCGTCGCCGGGAGTAAAGCGTAGTCATCGACCAGCACATGGGCGCCGGCCCCTGTCAGCAGCGTTGGCGCGTGGTAACCCCACGTCACGCCCACCGCACCCACACCGGCCGCGCGCGCCATCTCCATGTCGAAAGTTGTGTCGCCAATCATGACTGTGCGGGATGGTCCGACGTCCGCGTCGGCCATGGCTGTCAGGATCATGGACGGGTGCGGCTTCGATGGATGGTCGTCGGCGGTTTGAATTGTGATGAAATGATCATGCCAGCTTTCGCGATCGAACAGCCGCACCACGCCGCGCTTGGACTTGCCCGTTGCAATGCCCAGCCGGATGTCTTCGCGGGCAGCCAGTATTTCGATCACACGTGCCGCTCCTGGAAACAGCGGCTCGTGGTGAGCGGGGTCTCGCTTCAAATCCACAAACGCGTTCTTATACTGCTGGGCGAGTTCGCGGCGGGTAGCCTCGCTTTCGCCTGGGGCAAGCACTGCGAATGCTTCCGGCAAGGACAATCCTATGATGGAAATGGTTTCGAATCGCTTCGGCGGCACTTTGCCGAGCACGCCATAGGCATGAACCATGGCTTCGAAGATGCCGTTCTGGCTGTCGACGATGGTTCCGTCGCAATCGAAAATGACGAGCTTCATTCCTCGGCCGCCTCGAAACGGGCCGGGTCGAGGCCCAAAAGATCCCAGGTCTTCAGCATATGGTCGGGCATCGACGCCGTGACATCGACTTTCTGACCCGTAGACGGGTGAGGGATGATCAAGCGGCGGGCGTGCAGGTGCAGCGCCACGGCCATGTTCTCGGCCGGCATCGATTTGTCGCCCTCGTACTTGTTGTCGCCCGCGATGGGGTGGCCGATCAGCGCCATGTGCGCACGCAACTGGTGTTGGCGGCCGGTCACAGGTTTGAGGCTGACCCAGGCCGCCTTGTGGGCCACTCGGTCGATCACCGAGTAGTGCGTCGTGGCGTGCATCGCGATGTCCTGCTCGCCGGGCCGGGACTTGCGCACACGGTCGCCATCCGGTCCCGATGCCTTGACGAGCGCCGCCTCTATCTTTCCTTGCAACGGATGCGGCACGCCGCACACCAGCGCCCAGTAAGTCTTGGCCGCCGACCGGGTCTGAAAAGTGCGGCCGAGCTTCGCCGCAGCGTCTCGCGTTTTGGCGACCAGCAGAACGCCGGTGGTGTCGCGATCAAGCCGGTGGACCAGCCGTGGCCGGTCGCCGAAGCGGTCCTCCATCCCGGCCAGGATGCCGTCGATGTGGCGCTTCGTCCCCGTGCCGCCTTGCACGGCGATGCCGAATGGCTTGTTCAGCACCAGCACATGGTCGTCCTCGTAAAGGATCATGCGCTCGATGAAGTCGCGGTCGCCCTTCGAGACGCCTGGCGGCGCCTTGAGCGAAGGCACTGCGGTCTTGGGCGTTCGCACGATGGCCGGCACGCGAATCTGGGAGCCTGCCTCCAGCCGGTCATTGGCCTGGGCGCGTTTTGAATCGACACGGACCTGGCCCGAGCGCAACAGCTTTTGGAGGTAGCCCTGGCCAACTTCAGGAAAGTGCATGCGGAACCAGCGGTCGAGCCTGAGGCCCCCCTCGTCCTTCTTGACCTCGATCGTCTCGACCTTGGGGTTCGGCATGGGGCTGTCTGCAAGAGCGGTCATGTCAATACGGTCCGGGCCAGCCAAGCGCCGGCCAAAAGGGCTAGGAAGGAAAGCACGACGGAACCGCCGACGTAGGCGAAGAGCCGCAGGCTCATGGCATGGTCGGCGCTTTCGACGAGACGCAATGTATCGAGCGAGAACGCCGAGAACGTGGTCAGGCCGCCGAGAATGCCCGTTGCGAGGAACGTCCGCCATTCTGGCGAGTTACCGAGGCGTTGCTGTAGGAGTACGACAACGATACCCATGAGGAACCCACCAGCCACATTCACCGTGAACGTCGACCACGGAAACGCGGTGAGCCCACGGCTTTCGAAATGCGTGTTGACCAGGTAGCGCGCGCCCGCGCCGATCGCGCCGCCAGCCGACGCAAGCAGCAGCAGTTTCATCGTAAGCCCTCGATCTCACTTCCTGGCGCCGTTTGACGCCACTACGCCCGGCTGCACCCGAGCGCTTTGGAATAGAGCGTATAGCGCCGGACCGCAGCCGAGGCCAGCACGTGATGAATGGCCGAAGACGTCCGGGTCGGTGACTGGAAGCCAAGCTGTCCTGGCGAATGGCCATCAACGGAGCTACCACGGCCCAATCAGGCAGCGTCGCCGTCCTTGACAAGGGTGCCACCCAGCGCCCAACCGATCAGCCAGCCAATCACGAGCGTCAGAAAATTGACCGCCATGAATATGCCGGTGTGCATATCGCCGACCTGATCAGGGTTATCGAAGGCGAACTTCGCCACGGCCCAGCTTGCGATCGGACCACTGACAAAAAGCATCGCCAATGCGGCAACCGCAATGGCGAACAGCATGGCGACGACGTAGCGCATCTCTCCCCCGATCGGCAGTTTGCCAGCCATACGACGGCTATTCGACCGGCCAGAACCAGATCTCGCCAGCCTCGGCATAATTCGAATAGTAGCCAACCCAGGAGAACCACTCCATAAGCCACTTGGCACTTGACCTATAGCCGTTCCACACATCGATGTGGTCCCCGGTCGCTTTGCCGGTGTCGCTCGACCGGCGCCAGTAGTCTTGGACGTAGATTATGCCGGTGCGTCCGAAAATCTTCGGATAGAACGTGGCAGCTTCAGCGCCGGAATATTTCTCGATCGGACCGACGCCCGGAAGGTTGGCGCGCGCGATCGCGTTGGCCAACTGGTTGGCATTGATGAAATGCATCGATTCACGGGAGTGTACCGCGCAGTGTGCGCAGCCCGCCAGCTGGCTCGCACTGACGCCCGCGCGCCGTAGCGCGATACTCATGCGAATGGCGCATTGGTTAGAAAATACCGGGTAGCCGAGCCTGACCGGCTTGCCCTCGAGATTGGTGAGATCGGCCGGTGCGATGCACGGCGTCATCACGCTCTGGTTGATCGGATGTCCCCGCCACAAATCCTTAAACGCCACCATCGCCGGCTCCTGCGCCTGTTGCGGTCCGCATTACTATAGGCGCACCGCTCGACATCGACCAGTCCCACGGATGCGCCCGCGCGCATGTGTATTCGAGGGCCTTACGTGTTAGCATGGCGGCGCGGATTGGAAACGCGGCTTGGAAACGGATATCGCATGCCATCGACCCCAGATCAAAGTACCGATCAAAGTCCAGATCACGCCCCCACGTTCCCGTTCGACAACAGCTATGCCCGGTTGCCGGACCGCTTCTTCACGCGAACGCGCCCAACAGCGGTTGCGGCGCCCCGGCTGATCCAGTTGAATGAAAATCTGGCACGCGAGCTGCGGCTGGATCCAGTCTCGCTCACGTCTCTCGCAGGCATCGCAATCCTTGCCGGCAACACTGTGGCGCCCGGCAGTGAGCCCATTGCAACGGCCTATGCCGGCCACCAGTTTGGCGGGTTCAATCCGTCGCTTGGTGACGGACGCGCGATACTACTGGGCGAGGTGGTGGACGCCTGCGGCATCCGGCGCGACATTCAACTGAAAGGGTCTGGCCCTACGCACTACTCGCGCCGTGGCGACGGCCGGGCGGCACTCGGTCCCGTCCTGCGCGAATACATCCTGAGCGAGGCATTCGCGTCCTTGGGCGTTCCGTCCACGCGCGCCCTCGCAGCAGTCTCGACGGGTGAAGTCATTCTCCGCGAGCGCGCCTTGCCGGGCGCGGTTCTGACGCGCATTGCGCAAAGCCACATTCGCGTCGGCACATTTCAGTATTTCGCCGCCCGCAGCGACGTGGACGCCGTCCGCGCCCTGGCCGATCATGTGATCGCGCGGCACTATATTGAGGCGGCAGCCGCGCCCAACCCCTACCTCGCCATGTTCGATGCCGTGGTCGCCCGACAGGCCACGCTCATCGCCCGCTGGATGAACATCGGCTTCATCCATGGCGTCATGAACACCGACAACATGGCAATCTGCGGTGAAACCATCGATTTCGGTCCCTGCGCCTTTGTCGACCACTACGAACCCGACAAGGTTTTCAGCTCCATCGACGAGCGCGGGCGTTACGCACTCTCCAATCAGCCGGCGATCGGGCTGTGGAACCTGTCGCGACTGGCGGAAGCACTGTTGCCGCTGTTGGCGGACGACAAGGGCGAGGCGATCAACAGCGCTGAGGCGTCCCTCGGAGCCTATGTGCGGCGCTACGAGGAAGCCTATCTTGCGGGTCTGCGTCAGAAGCTCGGCTTCGTTGAGCCGCACGCGGACGACCTGGCGCTGGCGCAAGACCTGCTGGACGCCATGGCCGCGGCCGGCGCGGATTTCACGCAGACATTCCGGCGGCTCACGGAACTCGCGACCGACACCTCGGCGTCCGAGAAGCTCGACGACCTGCGAAAGCTGTTCGCCGACACGACTGCAATCGATCTCTGGATTGCCCGCTGGCTGGCCCGTATCGCAGTGGAAGCCTCCACTCCCGCGGCACGTGCGGCCATCATGAGACGGGCGAACCCGGTGTTCATTCCACGCAATCACCTGGTTGCCGAAGCCATTGCCGAAGCGGTCGAGAACGACGATTTCGGAGCCTTTGAAAGGCTGCTTCGGGTGCTCTCGCGGCCTTACGACGATCAGCCAGAGTTCGCCCGCTACGCCCTGCCGCCGAAGCCCGAGGAAGTGGTCCGGGCGACATTCTGCGGGACATGACCACGGGCCAAAGCCCTGGGCGATATCAACGGCGGTATTGAACAAACGGCGATTTCTTGGCGAACTTATCGTAGAGCCGGCGCGCGGTCGCATTGCCCTCCTGCGTGGTCCAGTAGGTCCGCGTGCAACCCCGCTCGTCGGCGAGACGCAGTGTCGCTTCGAGTAGGGCCTTTCCGACACCTCGCCCGCGCGCAGCCGGATCGACAAACACATCCTCAAGGTAGCAGTACCCAGTCGCCGACCACGTCGAGTGATGGAACAACAGGTGCGCGAACCCGATCAGGTGACCGCCGCCATCGTCGGCCGCCAATCCGACGAAGCCATCCTCGCTGTTCAATATGCGCGTCCATGTGCGATCGACTACGTGCGGCGACACCACCGCCTCATAAAAGGCGATGTAGCCATCAAATAATTTCCGCCAGCGGGCAGCATCGGCAGCCTCGATCAGTCGGATCACGGTTGCCTCCGCCACTCGCACCTCCTGGCTTCAAAAAAGCAGCGCCGGTTCGTACGAAAGTCTCGCTGGTCCGGGTTGTTTGGACGACACGCTTCGAGCATCAGACCTTCAGATCCTCCTTGGACACCGCGCCTGCCGTGAAACCGCACGTCCGGCCTCGCGTTTATAATTATTGTTTAGCTTTTGCATCTGACGTTTGGTCCCACTCTCGGCTGGTCGCGGGACCAAACGTCAGATTCAGAAGCTACACGAGCCGGATGGCAACCCTATCGCTCGATCCAGCGCAAAAACTTCGAAACGGCAAGTCGTTGTGCTTGGCGATCGAAACGCGGCTCTTCAGTGACGAGCAGGTTTCCGATCACGCCTATGCATGCTCAGAGTTCGACCGCGAATGGAATGCGCCGGTCTACATCCGGGGACGGCGCGGTTCCGCCACGCGAACGCTGCACATGATCGTCAACCGATCGACGGTCAGCGTCCCGCCGGGGCACAAACTCAAAACAACAACCACGCCGCAAGCCCAAGGAACGCGAAGAAGCCAACCACGTCGGTCACGAAAGTGACGAACACGCCCGAGGCAGGCGCCGGGTCGAGATCGAAATGGTCGAGCACCAGCGGGATAAGTATTCCGGCTACGGCGGCCGCGAACAGGTTGACGATCATCGCAGCTCCGATCACCGCGCCGAGCTTGGATGAGCCAAACCACAGGAACACCACGACCGCGATGATCATCGACAGAATGAGCCCGTTGACGAGGCCAACCAAGGCTTCGCGCGTGATCACCCGCGGCGCATTCACCGGTCCGAGCTTGTTCGTGGCGAGCGCGCGCACCGTCACGGTCATGGTCTGCGTGCCGGCGTTGCCACCCATCGACGCCACCACCGGCATCAGTACGGCCAGCGCCACCATCTGTTCGATGGTCGCGTCGAACTGTTGAATGACCAGCGATCCGAGCATCGCGGTCCCAAGGTTGACGACCAGCCACGGCACCCGGCTCTTGGCGGTCTCGTACACGCTGTCGGCAAGGCTTTCGTCCCCCACGCCGGCAAGTTTCTTCATGTCTTCTTCGGCCTCTTCCTTGATGACATCGACCACGTCGTCGAACATCACCACACCAACCAGCCGCTTCTGGGCGTCGACGACCGGTGCCGACATCAGGCCATAGCGCTCGAACTGGCGGGCCACGCCCTCCTGGTCGGCACTGGCCAGAACCACGTGGCGATCCTCGTTCATGATGGTATCAACCCGAACATGACGCTTGGTGCGCAACAGTCGCGAAAGCTCGACGCTGCCGAGCACCCGGAACGTCGGATCGACGATGAAGAACTCCGTGAACTGGTCGGGCAGATCAGCGGCTTCGCGCATATGGTCGATGACCTGTCCCACGGTCCAGAACGGAGCGACGGCGACGAAGTCCGCCTGCATAAGCCGGCCAGCGGTCTCTTCCGGATACTCGAGGTTGCGCTCGAGCGCCTCGCGGTCGCTGGTCGGCAACTGGTCGAGAACTGCCTGCCGGTCGTCGGCATCGAGGCCCTCGATCAGATAGGCGGCGTCGTCGGTGTCGAGCTCGGTGGCAGCCTTGGCGAGGAACTCATTGGGCAGCGCCTCCGAGAGCTGATTTCGTACCGTCTCGTCGAGTTCGGAAAACACCTCGTAATCAAAGGCCGTGCCCAGTGCCGATATGAGCCCGACCCTGTTGTCCGGCGACAACAGTTCAATGACGTCGGCGAGATCTGGCGTCTTGAGGTCGGCGGTCAGTGTGCGGGCCTGCGCGCCGTCACCCGCATCAAGTGCCGCCGAAACCTGCGGCACAAGTTCGGAAGCGCTTTGCGCTTCGGGGTCTTCCGGATCAGCGTTGAACACCGTTTCAGCCGACAAGAAAATCGCTCCCGAAGGTTGAATTGCAGAGTTCTTCGCATGATGCCCGGCGCGTCAGACCTCGAATCCACAGCGCGCCATGTGCTCTATCACAGGGCCTACCGTGACAACACCCGATGCGCAATTATCACAATCTGATAGCCAATCGCAGCTTGGTCGCTATTTTGTCTGAAATGACGTGTCGGATTGGATCCGGTCGCGTTACGCGCGGGGTGCTCTCCTGCGAGCCCTCGACACTTCGCCCTCGACACGAGAATGTCCGAGTTCTAATCGTCATTCCGGTCTTCGACACTCTGCCGCGGGCATGGGGAACAGCTATCTGATGCGCTCGGTTCACTTACTTTCGGCTGCGGTATCGCTAGCGGCGATTGGTCTCACGATCCTTGGTCACGCCAGCGGATCCGCGATGGCGCAATCACCCGGTGCCATTGGCCAGACGAAGGGGGACGCCGGACCTCGCGCCGATAAATGCGCCGGCCGGACCGACGTGCTCGGCGTATCCCGCGTGGTCGAGATCAGCACCGCGAACGGACAGCTTTTCGGCCAGCAGCAATACGGCGATAACGACTTCCTCAAAGACGGCGAGATCGTCCTCACGTTCGACGACGGCCCGTTGCGGCCCTACACCGTGCCAGTGCTCAACGCACTCGACGCCCATTGCACGAAGGCCACATTCTTCATCGTCGGACGCATGGCCGTCGCCGACCCGGAACTCGTGCGCGACACGGCCCGCCGCGGACACACCATCGGAACCCACACCTGGTCGCATCGCAACATGCGATCGGCCGGCAGCTTGGCCAAGGGCGAGGTCGAACTCGCCATCAGCGCCGTGCGCAAAGCCGCGGGCCAGCCCACGGCGCCGTTCTTCCGCTTTCCATTCCTGGCCGACAGCCGGGCGATGATCGGTTACCTCAAGACTCGCGACAACGGCATCTTTTCGATCGACATCGACAGCGTCGACTACCGCACCAAGGACCCGGCCGAGGTTCACACCACAATCCTTAATCAGCTCGCCCATAAGCGGAAGGGCATCCTGCTGTTCCATGATATCCAGCCGTCCACGGCCGGCGCGATCAGTGGCCTCCTTGGCGAGTTGAAAAAGCGCGGCTTCAAGGTCGTGCACATGATCAGCAAAGCGCCGGCTACGACGCTGCCTGAGTATGACGCGCTGGCCGACAAGGAGCTTTCGCGCAAGCAACTGGCCGCAGCCAAGTCGCCGCTCGCCAACCGCGCCATCGTCTGGCCGGTGTCACCGGGCGATGCCCCGGCCGGGCGCACCGACACGCGGCCTGCGGCTGTGCGGGTGCCACCGGCACTTGCACCTTCGTCCGGAGCCGTTGCTGCGCAGGGCAATCCGCCGCCGCAGGCCATCTCACAACCCGGACCGCCGCCAACGGCGCCCGCCGCCGCACCGCCGCGTTCGAAATGGCGCGCGCCGGACGACGACTGGGCGACCAAGATGTTCCGCGACTACTGAGCCGCACTGCGGTGCAGATTGATGGATCTCGAGGGAATCGCCAGCCCGTGCCCACGCGCCACGCCTTCCCGCGAAAATGCGTTCCACATGGCCACGGTGTTGCAACAATCGCCGAATTCGCCGATGGTCCGTCAAGACTCTGACGGATAACCAACAACGGGACGGGCCCATGCACGTCGTCATGCGGGCTGCGGTCGCCGCCATCGCAACATTTCTCGGAGCCGCAACAGGCACCACTGCCGCGATGGCCCAGACCACCCAGGAGGCCATGACCTGGCCAAACGGCGGCTGCCCGTCGGCATCGGGTGCGCTCGGGGTTGCGCGCATCGTCGAAATCGATGCGGCATCCGGACCGCTCTACGGCGACATCACCAAGTACGGCAAGGAGGACACCTTCCTAGGCCCCAAAGAAGTCGTTCTGACATTCGACGATGGCCCGCTGCCGTGGATCACGAAATCGATCCTCGATACGCTCGATCGCCACTGCGCCAAGGCGACGTTCTTCTCGGTCGGCAAGATGGCGCTGGCCTACCCGGCCTCGGTCAAAGACGTACTCGCCCGCGGTCATACGCTCGGCGGGCACACCCACACCCACCCGCTCAACATCGCCCGACTGAAGCCAGAACGCGCCGTGGACGAGATCGAGCGAGGGTTCGCGGCGATCGCGCTCGCGGCCGGGGAACCCATTGCTCCGTTTTTCCGCTTTCCGGGGCTGAGCGACAACCCAACACTGCTCGCTCACCTGCAGTCGCGCGGCATCGCCACGTTCACCGTCGATGTCGTCTCCAACGACAGCTACATTGGCGATCCCTCTCGCCTAGCCCGCCTGACCCTCGACCGCATCGAGGCGCGCCAGGGGGGGATCGTACTGTTCCACGACATCAAGGCCGCCACGGCAAAAGCCCTTCCGCAGATCCTCGCCGAGCTCAAATCGCGCGGGTACAAAGTCGTGCACCTGCAGTCGAAGTCGCCCCTGGTCCCGGTCGCCGAGTATGCAAGTACGCTAACGCCACTGATGGCCAAGTCGGAGGCGCGCACCGAGGGCAAACCAACCTTGGTGCCCTTCTATGGAACGACGGGGCCACAAAAAACAGGCGCGATTGCCGGAGAACCTGCGACGGCTCAGGCCTCCGTTTCGGGCGCTGCAACAGGCGCCACACCAGCCGCGGCACGCGCAGTCGTGGTTGCCGCCGGTCGCGGTCCGGATGCGGCAGCACAAATCCAGGTTACGGTGCTGGCGCCGCCACCCCGGCAGCGCATTGCCTCCGCGTCGCCCGATCCCGACCGGAAGCCGCCCGCGCGTGCGAACCGGCGGCTGCCCTCGTCGAATGCCAGCGCAACGCCCCACATCGGCGGCTGGTCGACACGGGTAAAGCCGACCCTCCGCAACCGCATCGACGAGTAGTGGCCGCAGTCGTCTGGAAGCCAAAGGTACCACGCAAGGCCACGGGCTATCTGAAGCCGAACCTAATGCCCGAGTGCCTGATCAGTCGAGTTGGATGTGGCACACGGTCATCGAGAGCGTGATACCGACATCGAGACAAGGAGTTTGGAGCCCACGAACGTGGCGACGGCGATCCCGTCTGAACCGAACGCTGTCCAGGTGATCCACGGGCGGCAATCATCTGCCGGACCAGCTGATCGCCCAACCGAAAAAGGCGGACCTTGCGGCCCGCCTTGCTTTCATCAGAAGCGCGCGCCCGGCATGAGTGGGGGCGTGTTCTGTATCCAACCAGGGACTGGTGCGGACGAGAAGACTCGAACTTCCACGCCGTTTCCAGCGCTACCACCTCAAGGTAGTGCGTCTACCAATTCCGCCACGACCGCAAGTCCCAGGCGAACTGCTCACTGATATAGCGAACCTCAGAACAGCGAACAAGCGCCACCCCGAGGTCGGCTCAACTAACAGAGCCCTCGATCCCTGGCAAGCTGGAAGCTCGACATGCGCCCATCAAACCATCACATTCCGTCCATGCCGTTGATTCAAGCTCACCCGCGTCGCCTCTTGCACCGCGATCCCGATGCCACGATCGCCTGGGCGCGGACCGAGGATCCGGTTGGTTACGTCGAGGCCGTCGAATTTATGGAAGCGCGCGCGGCGGCCATCCGGCGCGGTGACGCTTCCGAGCTGGTCTGGCTGGTCGAGCACCCCGCCCTCTACACCGCGGGCAGCAGCTCGCGACGCGCGGACTTGCTCTCGCCCGACCGGTTTCCGGTTCACGAGACCCGCCGCGGCGGACAGTTCACCTACCATGGCCCTGGACAACGCGTTGCCTACCTGATGCTCGACGTCGGCATGCGCGGCCGCGATGTCCGCAGCTTCGTTGGCGCGATCGAGGATTGCATCATCGGGGCCTTGGCCCGGCTCGGTGTCGACGGGGAGACCCGCGAGGGTCGGGTCGGCGTGTGGGTTCGGCGACCCGGTGCGCCCGACCACCCCGACGTGCGCGAGGACAAGATCGCGGCCATCGGCGTCAGACTGAAGTCGTGGGTCAGCCTGCATGGCCTGTCGATCAACGTCGCCCCGGATCTCGATCACTTCGCCGGTATCGTGCCCTGTGGCATCGCCGGCCATGGCGTCACCAGTATTGCCGATCTCGGCCACGCGGCATCGATGGAAGCTGTGGATCTGGCCCTGCGGGCGGCATTCGATGAGGTCTTCGGTACGTTGGTCGACGCTCCGTGCCCTCTCCAGTGCACGAAAAGCAGCGCCTTGGCCGACACGCCGGCTTCGGGGCAAAACTGATCGATACCCTTGCTATCGCTCTGCGCTCCCAGACAAAGAGCACCCGCTCCAACGTGTGGAACGGGTGCATGAATTCGCGCCAACGGATATGGGTGTTTCTCTACTGCTTACCGGGCCCGGAGGGCTGGCCTGCAACGCCTGGTCCCGACTCTGCATGCACGTCTGGCCCGTCGTAATAGAGATAGCCCTCCTCAATCGATACAACTTCCGAGCCTTCCAGCTCGTACTCGTCGTTCTCGCTGTCGTTGAGGCGGATGATGCAGCCCTTCTGACAGACCTCTTTAAGCTCCTGGGATGGCTTCAGGATGTGATCTCCCTTGGCCTCCCCCTCAATGACAGTGAGCTTGACGTCCTTGTCATCGCGGTTCGTCACCGAGACCGCATCGGCGGTCGAGGCCCACAGAAGGGCTGTGAACAAACCAGCCGCCGAGATCACTCTGGACATTGCGGCTGCTCCTAGGCCCGTTGGCTAAACTGGTTACTTCTTCTTCTTGGCAGCCGGCTTCTTGGCGGGTGCGGCCTTGGCGGCTGGTTTCTTCGCGGCGGGCTTTTTTGCAGGTGCCTTCATGGTGCTTGGTCCTTCCATTGCTGGTCCGGTGAACCCGGACCGATTTAAACCCGACTCAATCGGGCCAACGAGAATTTGGTGAGATTCAAGCCCATCCACAAACGGAATTTTCCGGTGACTACTATCGAAGATTTCGATAGATAGCTTCGCATGCGTTGAGCCTACCGGGCAAATCCATGGATATCAACCTCGCACGCACGTTCCTGATGGTTGCCGAAACCGGCAGCTTTATCGACGCCGCCCGCAAGATGAACATCACTCAATCAACCGTTTCCGCCCGCATCAAGGGGCTTGAAGACATACTCGGACGTCCGCTGTTCGAGCGCTCGAAGTTCGGCGCGGAGCTGACCGGCGCCGGCAACCAGTTCCAAAAACACGCGCTCGCACTGATCCGCGTCTGGCAGCACGCGCAACTCGAAATTAACCTCTCGGCCTTGCATCGCGACCATCTTTCGGTCGGCGCGCCGGGCAGCTTGTGGGACGGTTTTTTGCTCAAGTGGGTCTCGTGGATGCGTTCGAACATCCCCGACATCTCGGTCTCGGCCAGTTCCGGGCTGTCCTCGGTGCTGACCCAGCGCCTGATCGAAGGCACCCTCGATCTCGCGCTCATGTACCGGCCGACGCAGCCGCCCGGGCTGACGATCGAGCATCTTTTCGATGAGGAATTCGTGCTGGTGACCAGCGCCAGGACCGCTCTGGGGCGGGGTGCAAGTGACTATGTGTTCATCGACTGGGGCTCGGATTTTCAGGAGGACCACGCGGCCGAGTATCCTGAGCTGTCGAACCCCGGACTTAACCTCGATCTCGGCTCGATCGGTATCGACTACCTTTTGGCCAATCCAGCGTCGGCCTACTTTCCCTTGCGAATGGTGAAGACGCTCATCGCGCGCGGCCGATTGAAGCAGCCCAAGCGCGCCCGCAAATTCAACTATCCGGTGTTCATGGTTTATCCGGAAGCGCGCGATGAAGAGGCCTATGCGCCGATACTGGCCGGTCTGAGGCGCGAGGCCGCCAAGCTCGGCTGATCCAATAGTGGGGCGTCGCGCCTTAATTGACTGGTGGGTGGGGCATCGTGCGCGTCAATCAAGGCGCGATGAACGCCCCACTAACCCAAATATATAGCTAGTGGCCTTCATGTCGGGCCTAAATCGTCGACGCGTGCGGCTGGCACAGCGATTTAGGCGAGACAGGCCACTAGCCGCGTCAGCTCCGCCTCGCGACGCCTACGCCGGCTGTTCCGCACTCTCCGAGTGCACATCCACAACGGTCGCCGCGAACCCTTTCGCACCGGGCTCTGGGCCATAGCGGTTCGCGCCCGGCGTCCCTTTGGCGATGTGCACCCACAAGATCGCGCCGAGCACCGGCAGGCACGTGGCCGTCACGTTCAGCCAGAACGCTATGTGCTGGGGGTTCAGGGCGTCGGCGGCTTGAAACGTCGTCAGCAACAGGACCGACACGACAATCGACCAGCCGATGAACGCGGCCATGGCCTTGGCGATCCACCAGGCGCTGAGGTCGAGATCATGAAGCCGCCGGGCCACCGCCACGGTCGCGATCCACACGCTCGCGAGCTTGAAGGCCAGCGCGACGTGCCCGCCCAAGCCAATGCCCGTAAGCCAGATCAAGACCAACATGGCGACATCTGCGGCGAGCAGCCAGCCCGCTACCGCCAACAGCCCTTTGCGGCTCAGCCGTCCCCGCGGGTCGAGTATCCCGAGAACATCCGAAACCGCCGCCATCGTTTGAACCCCTCAATTGCAGGCGCCCAATCTGCCCGCAACACGGTTCATGAACGCTTGCCGCGGATACCAGAGCCGCTGCAATTCATGCCAATTCATCGATCGTGGTTGACGCCCGGTTAAATCCGCAGGCCGGACAATATCAAGCAAATTCGAGGATCACCGCGTCCACCGCCAGGCTGTCGCCGGCCGCCGCGTTCACCTTCTTCACCTTGCCATCGCGCTCAGCCTTGAGGATGTTCTCCATCTTCATGGCTTCGACGATCGCCAGCGTGTCGCCAGCTTTAACGTCCTGACCTTCCGTCACAGCCACCGACTTGATCAGCCCCGGCATCGGGCAGAGAAGGTACTTCGACATGTCGGCGGCGACTTTCTCTGGCATCAGCGAAGCCAGCGCCGCCTCGCGCTCGGTATAGACGCGTGCCGCCGTCGCGATGCCGCGATAGGCGAGCTGGTAGCCGTTCAGGATCTGCCGCACCTGCACCGACACGTTGAGATCACGTACCATTCCCGACCACACCGGATCGCCTGGCCACCACTTCGAGACCAGCTCGAGCACGTCCCCTGGCTGGCCGGCATCATCGAACAGCGTCACTTTGACCGGCGCATCGGGGCCAACGCCCACACCCTCGACATGAACGCGCTGGCGCACCTTGCCCAATTCCACTATGCGGCGGCTGGCGAAGCGCACGGCCTTGCCGTCCATCTGATGCGTGATTTCGCGGCGGCGCGCGTTGTTCATGTGATCGACCGTGGCTGCCACAGCCGCCAGCACCTTGAGTTCGTCCCCGCCCGGCACCCTCGAAGCGAAACCGTCCGGGAACTCCTCTTTGATGAAGCCCGTTGAAATCTTGCCAGAGCGCCACCGCGGATGCTGCATCAGCGCGCTCAGGAACGGAATGTTGTGCTGAATTCCGTCGATGTAGAACGCATCCAGCGCCTCGGATTGCAGATCGATTGCCGCGTCCCGCGTTGGTGCATGGGTCACCAGCTTGGCGATCATCGGGTCATAATACATCGAGATCTCGCCGCCCTCGGTCACACCCGTGTCGTTGCGCACCGTGAAGCCATCGGCCGAGCCCTCAACCGGCGGGCGATACTTCACAAGCCGCCCGATCGACGGAAGGAAGTTGCGATAGGGGTCCTCGGCATAGATGCGGCTTTCCACCGCCCAGCCGTTGAGCTTGATGTCGGACTGCTTCCACGGCAGCCTTTCGCCCGCCGCCACCCGGATCATCTGCTCGACGAGATCGACGCCGGTGATCATCTCGGTCACCGGGTGCTCGACCTGCAG
Source organism: Hyphomicrobium sp. (assembly GCA_002928955.1). Lineage (GTDB taxonomy): Bacteria > Pseudomonadota > Alphaproteobacteria > Rhizobiales > Hyphomicrobiaceae > JAKAML01. The sequence continues at coordinate 24,922 of PERT01000022.1, forward strand.
CCGCGTGTTCATCTCGAGGAAGTAGAACGAGCGGTCTTGCCCGGCGACGAATTCGACGGTGCCAGCGCTGTCGTAACCGACGGCGCGGGCCAGCGCGACCGCCTGCTCGCCCATGGCCTTGCGGGTCATCTCGTCCAACAGCGGCGACGGTGCTTCCTCGATCACCTTCTGGTTGCGGCGCTGGATCGAACACTCGCGCTCGCCCAGGTAGACGATGTTGCCGTGTCTGTCGCCGATCAGCTGGATCTCGATGTGACGCGGATTGACGATGAACTTCTCAATGAACATGCGGTCGTCGCCGAACGATGCCTTGGCCTCGTTGCGCGATGATGAAAAACCTTCGGCGACCTCGTCCTTGCTCCACGCGATGCGCATGCCCTTGCCGCCGCCGCCGGCCGAGGCCTTGATCATAACCGGGTAGCCGATTTCGTCCGCGATTTTCACAGCATGCTTGGCGTCAGCGATCTCGCCCAAGTAGCCCGGCACGGTCGAAACCTTGGCGAGAGCTGCGGCCTTTTTCGATTCGATCTTGTCGCCCATGGCGGCGATGGCCTTGGGATTCGGCCCGATGAACACGATCCCTGCCTTTTCCAGCGCAACCGGAAACGCCTCGCGCTCCGACAAGAACCCGTACCCCGGATGCACCGCCTCGGCGCCAGATTTCAAGCACGCGTCGACGATCTTCTCGATGATGAGATAGGACTGCGCCGCCGGCGGGGGGCCAATGTGGATAGCCTCGTCGGCCATCTCCACGTGCATCGCGTCGCGGTCGGCGTCGGAATAGACGGCCACGGTCTTGATGCCCAATTTGCGGGCGGTCTTCATCACGCGGCAGGCTATCTCACCGCGGTTCGCAATCAGGATCTTCTTGAACATCGCGTGCTTGGGTCCCGTGTCGGAGGGTTTGGGCGAATTCAGCCCATCGCGTGTTCTAGACGGGGGCTGCGGCGGCGACAACTCTGCTATTACACGACCAAAGGCGCACAGCGCAGTCGACCTGGCTTCGGCCCGTTCAAAATTCGGGTTCTGGCAACCCGCCTCAAGCCGCCGTTTGGCTCATCAGCCGGCTGCGCACGAGATCGATGGCGCCGCGCAATTCATAGAGCTTGTCGGAGTACCTGAGCGGCACCGGAATTTGGCTCACGGCCTTTTCGATCCGGTCGATCTCGTGGTGATGCTCGGCCATGATCTGCGCCGAGCGGCCTGGACCGGTGCGCTTCTCCAGCGCCTTGAGTTGCCCGTACCAGTAGAGCAGCCGCTGGTTGATGCGCCACTGATAGAGCCACGGCACCAGCTTGAACACCGGAATGAAAATCGTCGCCAGCGGCACCACCAGCACGATCATGCGCTCGACGAAGTTGGCGAGCCAGAACGGCAGGAAGCGCCGGAAGAACGGCTGGCCACTCTTGTAGATGCGTTCGGCATCCTCCGACATCGGGTACTCAGGATCGATGCCCTTGGGGTAATCCTTCAACCGCTGGAATACGCTGCCGTTGGAATGCACCGCCGTCGCCGCATCAACCAATAGCTCGGCGAGCGCGGGATGCAGGTCTTTCCGGGCCACGAGCGCCGCTTGTGCTGCCACCAACGAGACGTCCTGCGGCGGAACGTTCTTCTCGAGATCGACAACGCCCTGCGGCAGCACGACCCGGGTCAGATAGGGGAATAGTCGCGAATAGGCCTCGGCCTGCACGAAGTTCATCAGTTGCAACCTGTCGTCCCGCAGCAGTTGCTGGATCAACGGTGCTTCGGGTGCGAAGGCCAGGAAGATCGCATCGACCTCGCTCTTGAGCAGCGCGTCGACGGCGATCTGGCCCGAAAGCGGTGCCAGCCTTGTGTTCTCGGAGGTGACCTGATTGGACTTCAACAGCGTCTCGGCGAGTTGCCGGGTGCCGCTGCCCTCTGTGCCGACAGCCAGCCGCCGGCCCTTGAGGTCCGACAACCGCTCGACCCTGTCCGCTGCCCGATGGAACACCCACAGCGGTTCGAGGAACACCCGGCCGATGGAGACGAGGTCGGGCGACAGCTCGCTGTTCGAGATCCCGCCCTGCACCAGTCCGAGCTTGAAGCCCGATGCTGCATCGTTGAGCCGCTTGATGTTCTCGATCGATCCCGCCGACGTTGCGATCTCGAGCTTGATGCCCTGAGCCTTCATCCGCTCGGCGTAACGCTGGCCGAACTTGAAGTAGCCGCCCGTTTCACTGCCCGTCGTCATCTTGACAACCTTGGGTGGAGCCGGCTCCACGAACTGAAAGGCCAGCCAAACCGCGCCCAGGCACACAAGCAAGACCGGCCCGGCAATCAGCGCCTGTTCCCGCACCCGTGAATTCATTCCGTCGCGTTCCATGGTCTTCATCCTCGTGCGATCAGCCCGCGGCCCCGGGTACGCCGGTTCGAAGGGCCCGCCAACCGGCTCGATCGGCAGCCTTATGCCGTCTGCCGACGAATGTCGCTACGGAGTAGAGGAAAAATGGTGCAAAACCACGGAGGTGCAGATCTTTGCCGGAACAACAGAATGCGCTGTTCGCGACGTACACATGCGCGATCCAAACAGCGCGTTGGTCGCGGGCCCACGTGTTGGTCATCCGGCGCACGCGTGCCAAGTTGTCAGAGACCGATCACGCCCGCAGCCGCGGCAGCTCTGCTTCCAGATCCGGATTCGCCCTTTGGTCGAGCGCCGTGATGTGGGCCAGCAGCGCCGCCTCACCGAGCCGGTCAGGCTGACCGCGGGCCAACCGGCCGGCGAGCCAGTGGGCATCCGCCTCGAGTATCGGCTCGTGAGTGATGATCGCGATCCGCTGCCTTTCTAGGCGCGACAGTGCCTGCTCCTCCACCGTCTCCGCGCGATAGGCCGCGATAACGCCCGAACATCGCATCGTCAATTTTGTAAGCAGCACGGCTGGCGGCGGGTGGCCGGCAAAGTCGATCGCGGTCGACGGCGCGAAGGCGTGTTCGCGGGTCGGAATCGCATGGCCGGAGGCGGTCATCGCGAGATCGGCCACCACCTTCACGATGAGCTCGGTCCACGCGGCATTGGGCACCGTGATCGCGTCGTGAATATCGAACAGCACCTCGGCCTCCGCGCGGGACAGCGCGACGTGTCCGCCGCTGCCGAATGCGTAGAGCACGCGGCGCGCGAGTTCCACCTCACCGTCCGTGATCGTGCCGGCATCGGCGGGGATTTCAGCGCGCAGCGGGCCTGTGCCACTGTTCACCGCGGCCAGAACCTGATCGAGCGCGAGTTGCGACAAACTGGCAGGCGCCCAACGCGCCGTACCAAGGACATTGAGCAACAAGGCTACTCCGGTCTTGGTTGCGATGTGTCCTTCGGGGCAGATCTGGTCTCTCAGCCACTCTGCGTTCGACGCCGTCAGATAGCCTTCTGGTGCGGCGTGATGGACGATGTATTCGGTGACGGCGTCGACGAAGAACGGCGACCACGCCGGGCCTTGGCCACCGCACGTCTCGTTCAGCGCACACAGTGCCTCGGCCTCGCTGGCGGCGACCGCGCCTTCCGACCCGAACAAACGTTTGAGGCGGATCACGTCCTGGTCGTCGATGCGGCCGCGCGAGATGATCGCAGCAAACGGAAATGTCCGGTCGTGACCCATGGCCAGCTCGCTGTCTTGAAAAACTGGATGTCTTGGAGACCTGAGCCTAAGGTCGGCATGCTTACCTAATTCTTAAGTTCTCAGCTCGCTGGCGGCATCGACCGCTGGACACGCCCACGATGATGCCCCTGAGACACATCACCCCCTTCCTCCGTCGCTACCCGGCTTCGTTTTCAGCCGACGCAGTGAATGTTCCAACACCCTGAATGTCACTGCGGCGCTGTCCCGGCTCTTCTGTCCGCACGGAGCGCGGCTCCGCCTCTCCTCCCGTCGGGCGAGGTCGACAGCGCCACAACAGTTCGGCTTTGCTGAATATTCGGCAATCCGCGCCCGGTGAGGGGGTCTGTCACTCCTGCAATGCAGCCGTCACCCCCTCCGCACCCTTTTCCTCCCCAAGCGGGCAAGGGTGAATGCGCCTAGAAAAGACGTCGCCACTGCACCAATCGAAAATGGGCCGCCCGCGGGGGCAGCCCATTCCGAACCTGAGGCGCGTCTGCGGCTTCAGCCGTTCAATCCGTCCGTTACCACCAGCGGCTATACCAGCGACGCTCGCCATATCCGTAGTCGTTGTTGGCATTTCGGCCACCCCAGCCACCGTAGCGGCTCCAACGGTTGTGGCGCGTTTCGCCGTCATGCTTTTCAGCGCGGATGTTTCGGCTCGCACGGTTCTGCTCGGCTTCGAGGCGGGCGCGCTCCTCGCGGGTGACGCGGCCATCGCGCTCGGCGTGGCGCTCGAGGGCAGCGATGCGATCCTGCTCGGCCTTGAGGCGTGCGGCTTCCTCTCGGGTCAGCGAGCCATTGCGCAACCCATCGCGGATGCGCTCAGCCTGGCGTGCCTGGCGCTCATCGACGCGATCGGCAAATGCAGGGACAGCGGCGCCAGCAAGCGCGACAGTCAAGGCAACGGCGGCGAGTGCTGTGGTGATCGACTTCGACATGGTGTGTTTCCTCTCCGTAGGGCGCCAGCGCCTTGCTGGCCTCAACCATGAGCCACAATGCCACCCGCGCTTTGAACTCATTCTGAATGTGCCGAGCAGCAGCCGTTCATGTTCAAGTCGCCGTTCTCAGGAGGGCTTTTTGACGCGTTTTAAGACCAAAATCTGCAGACCGAGCCGCGACCCCGTCCACAATTGCCTGGCCACTCACTCCAGCCCAATTGGCAGTCGGTCGTAGTCCGTACCCCTCACATTTCGCCGAGCGGACTTCGGTGCGCGGCGGCTTTCGGCGAATTGTCGCTTTGCGCGAGGGGTCGCGAGCCTGTCGGGGGGCTGATCCGCCTGCCACTGCGGCCGTGCCTCACTTGCGGTCGGACCGCAATCAATGGCCGATGAAAGGCCCGGAAATGCGTGCCACGATCCAACCGACTGCGGCGCCGGCCAGACCGGCGGCGAAGGCGTCGATCAGCCACGTAACCACACCTGACAGCGGGCCGAACACGCGGCCGGCGCTTGCCGCCAGATCATGGATCACATGCGGAACAGCGCCGAGGCCGTAGTCGGCCAGTCCGTGAAGGACGATACCGCCACCGACCCACAGCATGGCGAACATCCCGACGATGCCGAGCCACTTCAGGAAGCGCGGCATGGCTTGGACGATGCCACGTCCGAACGAGCGGACAATCGGCGTGCTGCCATCTTTCGCGAGATAGAAGCCAAAGTCGTCGGCCTTCACGATCAGCGCCACCGCGCCGTAGACCGCCCCGGTCACAAGGAAAGCAACGAGCGCCAATGTCAGCGCCTTGCCGACCAAGTCCGGCAACGTCAGCGAAGCAAGCGTCAGCGCCATGATCTCGGCCGACAGGATGAAATCGGTGCGAATGGCGCTCGCGACCTTCGCGTCCTCGACGGCCTTGGGATCGCCATTCTGCATTTCGGCCGCTTTCGGGGACGCCGCAGCCGCAGGCATCAGCAGCTCAAGCAGCTTCTCATAGCCCTCGAAACAGAGGTAGGCACCACCGGCCATCAGCAACGGCGTTATGCTCCACGGCGCAAACGCGGTCAGCAGAAGGGCCGCTGGCAGCAGGTAGAGCAACTTGTTCTTGATCGACCCCCAGGCGATACGGCCGATGATCGGCAGCTCGCGCTCGGGCGCCAATCCCGTAACGTAACGTGGCGTGACGGCGGCGTCGTCGATAACGATCCCGGCCGCGTTCTTGCTGGCCTTGACCGCCTGCACTGCAACGTCGTCGAGTGATGCGACGGCCGTTTTGGCAATCGCCGCGATATCGTCCAGCAACGCGAAAAAGCCTGAAATCATGGAGCATCCATCGAGCGCAATGAACCGGCGGCTCGGCACCGCCTCGAATTTGCAATCACAAGACTCACTAGGCGGGGCCCGGAGACCAGAGGGGGCGACGCGACGCAAGACCAGGATAGATTACGTCCGAAGCGTGGAGCGGCGGTTAACTCCGGCCGCCGGGACGGACACTCGACGCTGGTCGGCCGGTCACGCCGTCTCAGAAGCGCGGCTTTAAGCCCGTTAACTTCCAATCGAAACCCGTGAAGCTCAACTCGGCGGTGATATCCGGCTCTTTGGCGGCGGCGTCCTTGGCAACGCCGACGTACATTCCAAGCGGTCCGTTGAACCCGTAGGTCTTGATGTTGCCAATCCCAAAGCTTTGCGCCGCGGACTTGCCGTCAGACTTTCCATCGGGTTTGGCCACCGGCTCCCCCTCCGGCCTGCCGGTGATATCCGTAACCGGAGATTTTTTGCCACCACCCAGCAGGCCCCCGAGCTTGTCGAGACCACCGGCTGCGCCGCCGATCCCTTTGGTCAGATCGCCGAGGCCAGCTCCACCGGCACCGCCGCCGCCAGCCCCGCCGAGTCCGCCCAGGATTCCTGTAAGCCCACCTGCCTTGCCCATCTGCTCGGCGAGGATCTTCGCCACAGCATCCTTCACCGTTCCGCCATCCTGATAGATGCGGATCACGTTTTCAGCGGTCACGAGCGTGGCAACGGCGCGATCGGTGATCTGCGGCACGAGCTGCTTTTTCAGGTCGCTACCGAGCACCAGCCCGCCTGGACCAGCCTTGGCGAGCGCCTCGCCCAACCGCTTCTCCACCTCGACACTCACCGCCGGCTTCAAGGATGCGCGCACTTTGTCGAAGTCGACTTTGCTTCCGAGGGTCGTGGCATCGCCGTCCTTCAGCGCCGACTGAATCTGCCAGCCGGCGAGCGCGGGCCAAGCCACCCAGAACCCAAGTGCCGCGATGACTGCGAGCACGATGATCCGCCGCATGTAAGCCTCCACCCGTTTTTTCGCGTGCACCCGTTACTTCACTCTCACCGGGCACCCATTGAGGTGTTAGCGGCTTGTCTGGCGCGCGTCAGCAGCAAACTCGGTTCCCCTATGCGACAGAAAAAATGCAATTGTTCAACCGAGCCAGCCCCGCACCACGACGGAGAAACCGCGCCGGAAGAGGCTTCCAGCGCGGCCTCAGAATGCCGGCAACGGGTGCGAAGGGGGGACTGCCGGCAGACTTACCTCAAGGAACTGTTATCGTTACTTCTTCTTGGCTGCGCATGCCTGTAGATCCTGGTCACGCTTCTGGGCCGCGGCCTTCCACACGTCGGGGGCGACGCTCGCGCACCAGGTGGTATGGGCCTTGATGTCCATGCTCCAGGCATCGCCCTTGAATTCACACTTTAATTTGTCGTTTTCCTGCTGCTGCTTCAAGGCCGTGGTCGCGTACCACTGACAGTTGGCCTGGGCGTTGGCGGCGGCCGGGTGGAACGTGCCCGCGCCGAAAACGGCAAGCAGCGAAAGGGCTAAGCACGTCCGATTGGTCGACATTGATCTCACCTCTGAAGCGGCAACCCGGAACGCCGGGCTGCCTTTTATTACTCCGAACCGGCCCTCCGGCAAGCGCCGCTCGTGGGCTGGTCTGTCGTCTGCCGTCCGGCCTCTACTTCCCGACTGCGTCCATCTTGAAACCGAAATTACAGTCGCGACCATGAACCCGGACTGAATACAACCGTTGCCCACCGTTCACTTGCCGTACTCCGCTCAGGGCCCAGGCATGAATCCCAGGGTACCCGCCCCAAGACCCCATGTGTTTCACGCCGTGGGTTTGGCCGAATACTGGGGATCATGCCGGATTGTAGCGGCACAAGGTGTCAGGAATCGCGTTACCTCAAGTTCCACTTGTTTAAGGATGCCCTTCCCGACATGGCGGCTCTCGCGAAGAAGTCACCGGCAAAAGGCGGCCGGCAGCAGTTCGAACCCGTAAAGCCCGAGCGTGGCCATTCCAAGTCTGCCGCTTCCGGCCTCCAGCCGACCATGGCCGATGCCCAGCGCGTGTTGGAAAGCGTGTTTGGATACAAGAGCTTCCGTTCGCATCAGGCGCATATTATTCAATCGTTGATCGACGGTCGCGATGTACTCGCGTTGATGCCGACCGGCGGCGGCAAATCGCTGTGCTACCAGATCCCGGCGCTGATCCGGACCGGCACGGGTATCGTGGTCTCCCCGCTCATTGCCCTGATGCATGATCAAGTCGGCGCGCTCGAGGCTGCCGGCGTCACCGCCGCCTTCCTCAATTCCGGCCAAACCCGCGAGGAGCAGCAGTCCGTCGAGTGGGCGCTGAAATCAGGCACGCTCGATTTGCTCTACGTCGCGCCAGAACGACTTCTTCAGGACCGTACCCTCGCCCTACTCGACCGCGTGAAGATTGCGCTGTTTGCAATCGACGAGGCGCACTGCGTCTCGCAGTGGGGACACGACTTCCGACCCGAGTACCGCCAGCTTCGCGCCCTCGCCGAACGTTACCCGGCTGTGCCGCGCATCGCGCTCACCGCCACCGCGGACGACCGCACGCGTGAGGAGATTGCCGCCGAACTCTCTCTCGCCGACGCCGAACGCTACATCGCGAGCTTCGACCGCCCCAACATCCGCTACACCATCGCCGAGACCGGCTCGCTCAGCGCCCGCGATCGCCTCTGGCAATTCATTTCGCTGGAGCACCCCAAGGACGCCGGGATCGTCTACTGCCTGTCACGAAAATCCGTCGACGAGACTGCCGCCTGGCTGCAGTCGAAGGGCCGCCGCGCGCTTGCCTACCACGCCGGCCTCGCGCCCGATCTCCGGCGCAAGGCTCAGGATGCTTTCCTCACCGAGGACGGCCTCATCGTCGTCGCCACGATAGCTTTCGGCATGGGCATCGACAAACCAGATGTCCGCTTCGTCGCCCATCTCAACTTGCCGAAATCCATCGAAGCCTACTACCAGGAGACTGGCCGCGCCGGCCGCGACGGCGAGCCCGCCAACGCCTGGATGTCCTACGGCCTCGGCGACGTTGTCCAGCTCCGTCAATGGATCGCCCAGGGCGACGGCTCCGACGCCTTCAAGCAGGTGCAGCGTTCAAAGCTCGACGCGCTGATTGGTCTCGCCGAAATGCCTGGCTGCCGCCGCCAGGCGTTGCTCTCCTACTTCGGCGAACGCCTCGAAAAGCCGTGCGGCAATTGCGACAACTGCCTGACCCCGCCTGATACCACCGACGGTACGGTCATGGCGCAAAAGGCACTATCGGCCGTCTACCGCACCGGGCAGCGGTTCGGCGCCGGCTACGTCATCGACATCCTGATGGGCAAGGCCGAGGAACGCTGCATCCGCCTCTCGCACGACCGGCTTGCCGTGTTCGGCATCGGCAAAGATACGTCGGCAGACCGCTGGCGCGCGCTGTTCCGTCAGTTGACCGCGCTCGGTTATTTGACAGGCGACGACCAGGGCCACGGTACGCTTCAATTGACCGACAAGGCCCGTCCGTTGCTGCGCGGCGAGGAGACGTTCCACCTCCGCACCGAACGGGTCCCCGACAAGCGATTGAAATTGCGCGCGAAGGAGAATAAGTCCGTCGGCACTCCCAACGCTTCCGTGGCAGTCGCCGACCAGCCGCTCTATCTCGCGCTCCGCGCACTTCGAACCAAGCTCGCCGCGGACGCCAGACTGCCACCCTACGTCATATGCCACGACAAGACTCTGATTGAACTCGCCGAGAAGCGGCCCAGGGATGAACAGGCGCTGTCCAGCATAACAGGCCTCGGCACCAGCAAGATAGCTCGCTACGGCCGCGCCCTCCTCGACACGATCGCCGGCTTCGAGGCGGGAGCGTAGGTGGGCGTGTTGAATTCGTGCGAAAGTCGCGAGCCCAACCCGCAATAAACTCATTCGTTGTGGGTGAGCGTGGAGCATCTCACGACGGACATGCGGTCCAGCCTGCTAGGGTGATGATCGGGAAGTCCGTTTCGTTCTTGCGGCGCTTTTGGAGACGGACTTCGCGATCTGCATCACACTAAATCGAATGGCCACTCGCTATATCATTGGGTTAGTGGGGCGTTCATCGCGCCTTAATTGACGCGCACGATGCCCCACCCACCAGTCAATTGAGGCGCGACGCCCCACTAGGAGACCTTTAGGAGGCATTCCGCGTGGCTTGGATCGTCGAGAGGTTGGAGCAGTTCGAACTCTCCGTCTTCTACGGTGATCGAGGAACGAATGGAATTGCCGAGGAGAGCATTGCAGAGCCGCACCATCTTTATGCCTTCAGTATGCCGTTTGGCATCGACATGACAGACCTCTGGCAGCGCCTTCGCGAGGCTGCCGATAAAGTCGGAAAGGTGACCGAGGCTCTGGTGCAGCCGGTCAAGGTCCTGAAACGTTGAAATGTGTTCCGGCCCCGCCGCTTTTGCTAGGTCGTAAGTGGCGACCTGCAAACGATCTGTGATCTTGGTCAGCTGCCCGATCTCGTCGGCGACCCGTTCGAGCAGAACCTGCGCGTCGATCGTATCGGGAGTTGTCATTTTCATGGCCCCACACTCAATGCTTAGAATAGATCCAGGTCGCCAGCATTCGACTTGATGGCCACACTCGGCCGGAATGGGACTTCACGAGTTTCAGTCGGACTAATGAGGATTTGACGAACCCGACCACTGACGGGCCAGAATTGAATTCGTCGGCCATGCGCACCACCCAAACTGCCAAGTTTGGTGGCTATCCCTTCGACTTCGAGAAACCTTGCCGCGAAGCTGGCATTAAGGGAGCCGATGTCGGTCAGTCCTTCCATTGTGCGACCACCGCCGAACAGCTTGGCTTCCAGCCGATCACGGCGTGCACCTTCACGCAAGAGTCCGTTGATGAGCAACTCCATGAGGTGCACACCGACGTAGTCGTTGCGCGGCGTCCGCGGATCATCGAAGTTGCCGGGCAGCAGGAAATGATTGATGCCTCCGACGCCTGCCAACGGATCCCGAATGCAGGCTGCCACGCACGACCCGAGTATTGTCGTGACGACGACGTTCGGATCATTGCTGACGTAAAATTCGCCTTGGAAGAGGTTCACCTTCCGGCTGCCATCGGCTGACGCGCTCTCCATGTTCACCCCAGCTTACCGGTAACGGCTTTGGCCCTCGATGGCCGGCCATCCGCTGGCTCCGGCGTCGAAATGGCCTGATACGTCAATTTGTGAAGGGGCAACTGGATGTTTGCGGCACCAATCTCAAAGGCAGCTCGAGGCATGCCGTAGACTACGCTGGTGGACTCGTCCTGAACGACTGTGTGGGCCCCTGCTTGGCGCATTTCCAGGAGTCCTTCCGCGCCGTCCTTGCCCATCCCGGTCAGAAGTACGCCTGCTGCGTCGGCACCGTAAACACGGACAACGGAACGGAAAAGGACGTCGACCGAAGGGCAGTGGTGGTTTACGCGCTCAGCGGTTTTAAGCACGCACCGCTTCTCGCGTGTTCCGGCAACCTCGAGGTGGGCATCGCCACCGGGCGCCAGGTAGACCTTGCCCGGTGCCAGCACCGCGCCGCTTGTGGCTTCAATGACTTCCGGGGCACACATCCGATTAAGCCTCTGTGCAAAAGAGGTCGTGAAGAGAGGAGGCATATGCTGCACGATCACCGTTGGAGCGCAGTCTGCCGGAAAGCCTCCAATCACTGAAAGAAGCGCCTCCACGCCACCCGTCGACGCGCCGATCGCGATGAGCGATGGTCCACTCGCCGCAAGAGCAGTCGAGCGCTGTTGCGGGACATGCTGTGGCGTCGAGATGCGCGCAGCTTGAGTGCTGACATTGGCCCTCGAAGCGATGCGGATCCGCTCGGGAAGCTCGCAGAATGAGTCCTCATTGCCCGGGCATGGTTTTTCTATGCAGTCGAGTGCTCCGCCTTCGAGCGCGCGTATGGTCACGTCGGCGCCGCGTCGCGTTAGCGTCGAGATGATCAACACGGGCATGGGTCGCAGCCTCATGATCTTCTCGAGGAAACTCAAGCCATCCATACGCGGCATCTCGATGTCGAGGGTAATGACATCGGGATTGAGCCGCTTGATGGCTTCCCGGGCATCGATCGGATCGACGGCCTCGCCCACAACCTCGATGTCGGGCGCCCTGGCGACAGCCTGTCGGATCAATGCCCGAATTGTTGGCGAATCATCGACGATGAGAAGACGTATCATTTTCATGAGCGCTGACCGACTCGCTTTCGATATGCAGTGATGCCGATCGGATCAAGGTGCGCGGCACACTCACCCGTGACGCGCTCGGAGTGTCCAATGAAGAGGCAGCCGCCATAGTCGAGCTTTTCAACCAAACGCTGCCAAAGACCCATCTGAGTTTCAGCAGAGAAGTAGATCATGACGTTCCGGCAGAAGATGACGTCGAACCGGCGCCGCATCGGCCAGTTTTCGAAGAGATTGAGCTGCTGAAATGAGATCAATTTCTTGATCTCGTGCGTCGCCGTGTACCTGTGACCGCTTTCGCTCGTCGACTTCGTGAAGTAGCGCGAGAGCTGCGCCGCAGGTATCTCGCGCACCTCCTCTTCGTCGTAGGTGCCAGCGGCGCCGCGCGCGACCATTTGCGAATTCACGTCAGTGGCCAAGATGCGGATGTCGAGCTTCGGGGCATCAGGCGCGACTCCAAGAATCGTCAGTGCAATGGAGTACGGCTCCTGCCCGCTTGACGAAGCACTCGACCAGATCCGCACGGGACGGCGTTTGCGTGCAGCCTCGACCAGGGTTCCAACGAGTTCTTTGTGCAGATACTCGAAATGATGATTCTCGCGAAAGAAGTTGGTGGTGTTTGTTGTAAGCGCCTCGATCATGATCTGACGCTCGGCATTATCGCGGCTGATATGCTCGCAGTAGGCTCCGAACGATGATAGCCCGAGCGCCCGCACGCGCTTTGCAATCCTGGAATACACAAGTGTGGATTTCGAATCCTGAAGATGAATTCCCGTCTCCTCTCTCAGCAGGTTGGAGATGAGCAGAAAATCATCTTTGGTATAGTCGAATGATCCTGCCGATCCGTGCGGCGGAGCAGACGCTGCGGCTGCAAAAGAGTTGGACATCAGGCTGCCGCCTTGCCATCCGACGGCAATACGTCGTCGAGTTGAACCAAGCTGATCATGCGGCTTTCGATCGATATCACGCCCTTGACGAATTTCGTCGCGAGTTCCGACGAAACGTTCGGAGTGGGCTGAATGGTCTCTGCCGATGTCGGGAGGATGTCGGACACGGCGTCGACGACCAAGCCGACGAGTTGGGCCCCTACTTCAGTGACGATGATGACGCTCCGCGCGGAAGGCTCACGCGGTTCGAAGCCGAACCGCACTGCGAGATCGATGACGGGTAGAACGGTGCCACGGAGGTTGATGAGGCCGCGCACGTAGGATGGAGCGTGGGGGAGAGGCGTGGCCGGCGTCCAGCCGCGGATCTCGCGAACCGCCATGATGTCGATGCAGAATTCCTGATTTCCGATACGGAAGGCCACGAGTTCACCACCGTCGGAACTGCTCCGCCCCGCAATGGTCTTGGTATTGGGTTGATGGTTCATCTGATGCCTGCTCCTGTTCTCAACTCGTTGATTTGCTGTCCCGTATCGCTTCGGGAGATACCAACGACGTCCTCAACATCGACGATCAGGGCCACACGGCCATCGCCAAGTATCGTTGCGGCGGCAATGCCCCGGATTTTCCCGTAGTTCGTCTCGACACTCTTGATCACGACCTGACGCTGGTCTTCGATGGTATCGACGAGCAACGCGTGCGTTGTCGACGTCTCGCTCTCGACGAGGATCGCTACGCCGTCCGCTTCATCGGCCAACTGCCTGCGGGCTCGGAAGCCCAACTCCGCACCGACGTCGATCAGGGGGACGAAACGATCCCGGACCTTGATGACGCTGGCCGAGCCGCCAAGTGCGTGAACCGTTGCGGAAGCTGGCCTCAGCGTCTCGATAATGGCGGTCAAAGGCACGACCAGTGTCTGGTCGGCGACCCTGACGACCATTCCGTCGAGCACTGCAAGCGTCAGCGGCAGGCTGAGGACGAAGCTCGATCCTTGTCCGCTTCGTGAGGAAATCGATATACGGCCACCCAATGCCTGAATGGAGCGACGCACGACATCCATCCCGACACCGCGCCCGGAAATCGCGGACACCGATTCCGATGTCGAGAATCCTGGAAGGAAAAGCAGATTGTCGATCTCGCCGTCTGACAATTCGACTCCCTGCAGCACCAACCCTTTGCTGATGGCCTTGGCCAGAACACGTTTCCGGTCGATACCCGCCCCGTCATCGGAAATTTCAATCTGCACTCGTCCCGATCGATGCGCCGCTGACAAGCGAACGCTGCCATCCGGGCTCTTGCCGGCCGCTATCCGCGTCTCGCGCGACTCCACGCCATGGTCGACGGCATTGCGGATCATGTGCGTCAACGGGTCGGCAAGGCGCTCGATGACAGTCTTATCGAGCTCCGTCATTTCACCATCGAGACGGAGCCGAACGTCCTTGCCGGTCGCGGCGCAGACTTCACGCATGACGCGGGACATCCGCTGAAATAGGGACTTGATCGGTTGCGCACGGATCGCCATCACGCTCTCTTGAATCTCGCGAGTCAATTGCTCGAGTTCATCGAGACCGATCATCGTGCTGGATGATTTGGCGAGGCCTTCCGCGAGCACCCGTTGAGTGAGCATGGCCTGATTGATCACGAGTTCGCCGACCAGATTGATCAGACGGTCAACGCGATCGAGGTCGACGCGAATCGTCGCTGTGGCAGGCTGGCCCGAAGCCATCCCGCCGTCCTTCTGGATATCGGCCGCTGCGACTGATTCCGAAGCCAAAACCGGTGCGCTATCCGCGCGCGCTTCATGAAGTTGTCGAGTGATATCTGGAACAACCGTCAAGCTTGGCGATGGATCCGCGACAGGAACGGCAACAGCCGGCATGACCTGGGCAGGCGCATGCTCGATCAAGGCAACGCTTAACTCGCAGGCACCGTCGACAAACTCGAAAACTTCGCGCACGGCCTCAATATCGGCCGCGGTCACCAGTCGAATGGTCCATGACAGATACGAACTGTCGGGATCAAGGGAGTCCAGCGGCGGAAGTGCGTCGCAGTTGCATCGGACGCTTGTCTCGCCAAGCTTGGCGACCTCCCGTAGCAGCACGACCGGCTCGTTGGCGCTGGCATACAGTTCCTTGGACGGCCGGAATTCGATCTCATACGTCTGTTGCGGATCCGGTGGCGAGGCGACCGCTCCATCGTCGATGGAGATCGGGGTTGGCGCAAAGTCGAAACCGAGATCGACAACTTCGGCGGGAGCCTCGGGCACTACAGTGATTTCAGGCTGGATCTGTTGCTGCGGCTTTTGCTCGATCAGTGCCTCCAACTCAGCGCCAACAGGACGCCAGAGGGCATCGTCGATGGGCGCTTCCGCACGCGATAGCCGAACGAGATCGGAGACGATGTCCAAAGCGCGCAACATGATGCGCATCGTGTCTGGCGTCGCGGACAATCGCGCCGACCTGATCAGGTCGAGCACCGTCTCGAATTTGTGGGCGAAAGAGACCAGCGCGCCGAGCTTGAACGCTCCGGCACCGCCTTTGATTGAATGAACTGCGCGAAAAACGCCATTCACGAGCTCGTTCTCCGCCGAACCCTCGTTCATGGCGAGAAGGCCCGCCTCCATTTCGGCGAGCTGTTCTTCGCACTCCTCGAAGAACGTCTTTTTGATTGCTGCCATTGCGTCCATGCGAAGACACTCCGAAGTCAATTCAGGTCACGGCGAAACGCGGTGAATGGCGGCAACAAGTTTCGTCGGATCGAACGGCTTGACGATCCAGCCGGTTGCTCCCGCCTGTCGCGCCATCTGCTTTTTGGCGTCGTCGCTCTCTGTGGTCAGCACAAGGATCGGAACTCCGCGCCATCGCGAGTCGCTGCGGACCGCTTTGATCACGCCGAACCCGTCCATTCTAGGCATATTGATGTCGGTGACGATGACGTTTGGCGTGCAGCGATTGAGTGCATCGATGCCGTCAACACCATCGACGGCCTGAACGATGTTGAAGCCGGCGTCCTCAAGAGCCAATCGAAGCATATCGCGCATTGTTCGCGAGTCATCGATTGTCAGTATCGTCTTTTTCATGACATCAATCCTTCACGGCGAGAAGATCAGCAGCAATACCCATAAGCTTGAGGCTTTCAGAAAACGGCGCACTCGCATTGCCAATAGCCAGAGACCGACCGTCCTGGCGCCAGGCTTGCGCCGCCGCGAGCAAGACCTGGGCGCTCATTGCGCCGAGCGACACGACGCCCTCCGCGTCGACGTTCAGATCGACGCCGCGGCGCGCAATGAGGTCATTCCTGAGTTGCGTGGCGGCCGCCGAATCGAGACGGCCGTTGAGCTTCAATGTCTTCTTGCGACGTCCCGACATTTCAGAATTCCTCCCATCCACCGTTTGCGACTGCCTTTGCGGATGAACGCACCATCTTCGCCGGCGAAGCTTGCCTGACGGCTGTGTCCTGCTTCGTCCGATGCGGTCGGACCGGTGTGGCCGGCGACGACTTGGTCGTGGCCGATTGTCGTGCCGTGCCGGTCTCGAACCTCGAGACGAGTGTCAGCAACTCGCCCGATTTGCCCTGCAATGCCCGTGTCGCCGCCGTCGCTTCCTCAACCATTGCCGCGTTCTGCTGCGTCAGCTGGTCCATCTGAGAGACTGCTGTATTGACTTGAGAAATGGCGTTGGCCTGCTCGGTGGCGCGCGCCGCGATCTCGGCCACGACGGCGCTGATGCCGGACACACGATCGACAATGCTTTCAAGCGATTTGCCAGTATCTCCCACAAGCTTGACGCCATCTGCCACCTGAATTGCAGAGGACGAGATGAGCGCCTTGATCTCCTTGGCCGCGGTCGCCGATCGCTGGGCAAGCGCCCGGACTTCCGAGGCGACGACGGCGAACCCACGACCTGCCTCGCCGGCTCGCGCAGCTTCGACACCGGCGTTGAGCGCCAGTAGGTTGGTCTGGAATGCGATTTCATCGATGACGCCGATGATTTGGCTGATCTGCTGCGACGACGACTCAATCGCAGCCATTGCGTCGACTGCCTTGCGGACAACCGTTCCGCCCAATTGGGCGTCTGACCTTGCCGCTGTCACAACCGACTGGGCTCCTGCGGCGCCAGCCGCGGTCTTCTTGATGGTATCGGTTATCTCGGCGACGGCAGCCGCGGTCTGCTCAAGGCTTGCCGCCTGATTTTCAGTCCGTCGCGAGAGATCGTCGGACGCCTGCGAAATCTCGTCGGTACCGACCTTGATGCCATCGGTGCCGAACTTGACGTCCTGGATCGTGCGCTCGAGTTGGTCGACAGCCGAATTGAAGTCCTGCTGGATCCGCTCGAATTGCGGCGCAACAGCGTCGTGAATGCGAACCCTCAGATCTCCGTCCGCAAGTCGTGTCAGTGCATCGCCGAGCAATGAGAGTGCCGCTTCGCGATTGGCCGCGTCCTGCTTCTGCTCGGTGTCCATCTTCGAAAGGCGTTCAGCGGTCCGGTTCATCTCGATCACGACATCGGCGTACTCGTCGATCACCTTGGAAGTAATCCGGTAGTCGAACTGGCCGGCAGCAAGCTTGTCCGAAGCGGCGCGGAATGCGTCCATGAAGCGCTCGTGCTCGCGGGCATAGTGTTCGTTGAGTCGGGCCGCCTCCGCGTTCTGCTTCTCGGTCTCCTCGCGCAGTCGTCGGCGCTCGACAACGCTCTCCTTGAGCCGGCGCAGCGTCTGAAGCATCTCGGCGTTCTCGTTTGTGCAGCCGTGATCGGCAAGCTCGGTCAGATCGTCCTCGCGGCTCAAGGCATCGAGTGACGTCATTTGCTGTCGGAGTTCCCCCGACATCTGACGGGCGATCGTAAGAGCGAAAATGAAGCTCAGGATGGCGGCGAAGCCCAGCCCAGCACCCTCGATGACCAGAGCTCTCCATAAGCTTGCAATGCGCTCTGAGAGTAGCCGCTCCAATTCAGCAGAACCTGTCGAGCTAACTTTTGCCAGCCCGGTTGCGGCATCGGCCAACGAACTGCGGGCCTTTTCTACGTCGACCGCACCAGAGATCGGATCTTTTGCTTGAGCGAGGGTCTGCAAATACGGAATGAGCGACTCGATCTTGGCCCAGGACTCTTTGCCGCCATCGGCCGAGACCAACGATTTTGCAGATTGTGAAATCTCCCTGAGCTCCTGATGCAGTAGTGCCAACATGCTCGTCAGCAAGTGGTTCGATGTCTTTGAAGGCGCGGATTCCCTTATGCCTTGCTCGATGCCAGCCAGAGTGTGGCCAAGGCTTGCAACGTGCAGGACGGCGATGTCGATGACGTAGTAGCTGGCCGCCTCGGGATCGAGTGCCAATCCCGAAGTGGCTGCCACATCGAGCTTCAAATCGCGGCCTTTGGCCTGCCGGTCGAGATTGCTGCTGGCCTTGATCATGTCATCCAGGGGCCTGACCAATGGACTCTTTGCGAAATGCTGCTGGATTTGCCTGGCTTTGTCGGCGCGTTCTGCGTCCGTCGTGGCGTCCAGATAGCTTTGAACCAATTGTAGCGACCTGATGCCTTCGCGCTCGGCCTCGGCTACTTCGATCTTCGAGAGCTTGTCGGAAGCGAAGAAATAGAACAGGGGCACGATCGGCAGAAGACTGGACAGGGCAATCAGCATCAGCCGTTTGGGGATGGACCAGTGGTGATTGATGTGATTCAGCATTTGGCACCTTCGCATCTGTATTGGCGTGGGTTCCGCACTGCTGCGGCCACGATCTCAGGAGGGGGGGGTTGCGAATAGGACAGAAAACAGAACCAACCACAATCCGAGGACAAGACCTCGCGACGATTGATCGATGATTTCTGGGGGGGGCATGGCCAATGCCGCTCGAATTTAATACTCGAAGCGAATCGTCCTTCATCGGCGTGGCAAACATGCCATTGACGCACGGAGCATCAAGCCGATGTTCGATAATTAGCCACGAGCGATAACTATATGATTAATAAGGCGTCGGTAAATACGCTCAAAATGAAAATGATCCCGTCTTCCGTATGGGCTCATTGGTGGTCGCCCCGAACCTGGACAGCACGGCCGTCAGACCAAGTGGCGGAAAAGTGGAGAATCACAGAACAACCCATCCAGATGCAGATGCTACTTCAGCTTTCCAGTAACCGCCTCAATGCAAGCCAACATGGCGGGAGTCGTGAAAGGTTTCAGCAGGAAATTATTCAAGCCGAACTTCTTACCCTCGAGAATGATGTTCTTGTCAGCAAGGCCGGTGACAAGAATGAAGCCGACTTTGCTGGTCGGAGCATACTCACGGAGCGCCTTCAGAAGTCCAATTCCGGTCATTTTAGGCATTTGCATGTCGGAAATCACGAGCGGAGCAGGCTTGACCACCATGGCTTTGAACGCTTCCTCGCCGTCGCGTGCAATCCGATAGTTTGCAATCCCGCATTGATCGAGTGCACCGCAGATCAAGGCACGGCTTGTGCTCGTGTCGTCCACAACAAGCACATCCAGCATATTCTTGAAGGTCAAGGCACTCTTGCTCCAATTTATAAGACGGCTCGATCGATCGCGGTTGCCGTGCGCCATTACCCTGCGCGCACACAGCCGAGCCCTGGCTCGTGACCGCGATACCAGACGCTAAGCAGCGTGTCTTGCCAGAGGCTTGCATCCTCACAAGAACACAAGAGTACTCTCGGCAGCTCAACAGCAGCATTCGAAATTTAAGCGTTTTCTATTCATGGCAGGCTCGCGCAAGTTCAATCATTTCAGTTGCTGGGCAACCTGAAGTCCAACATTGAATTTGAAAAGGACAATGCGCGATGTCGCCAGTCACGGGAGCCGCAAACGTCAATAACAGCAGCGACGGCCTGCGGGAACGTCTGGGGTACATGGGCATCGACCAGGCGACATTAGAGGTGCTTCGTAGCCTGGCGCCGACGATCAACCATGTTATGGAGCCGGCACTGGACCGCTTTTATTCGGTCATCGCCGCGAAGCCGGTGCTCAAGGCATATTTCGCAGACCAGTCGCACATGCGGCGGGCAAAAAACGCCCAAATGCAGCATTGGCGCGCATTTGCTGCTGGTAAGATCGACGAATCGTACATCGCCGCCGTGCGTCGTGTCGGGGTGACACACGCCAGGATCGGCCTCGAGCCGCGGTGGTACATAGGTGGTTACGCGCTGCTTTTGGAGCAGATGTTGAAGGGAATCATCGACGCCAGGGTGCCCACTGGACTGGTTGCCCTGCGGCGGACCAGCGATAAGACGGCGCTTTCTGATGCAGTTGTCGCGGTGTCGAAAGTGGCCTTGTTGGATATGGACTATTCCATTTCCGTTTATATCGAGGCTGCCGAGGATGCCCGCCTGAAGGAGGCGCAGCAGCGCAAAGTCGCCGAGGAGGAAGCCGCTAAGGAGCACGCTCGTGGTTCTGAGCTCGCATCGAAAGCAGCCAATCTCGTCAAGCAGCACAGTGATGAACTTGATACGATTCTCGGGATCTTGAGGGGGCGCCTATCGAGCATGGCTGCCAAAGATCTCAGCCGGACCATCACCGAGACGATGCCGGAAGCTTATCTTGCGCTGAAGGCCGACTACAACGAGGCCGTCGAACAGCTTTCCGCCGCCGTGGAGGGCGTGCGAAAGAGCGCAATCAGCATTCGCTCGGGCGCCGCGGAGATGACGACAGCATCTGACGATTTGGCGCGTCGGACCGAGCAGCAAGCGGCCAATCTGGAACAAACGACGGCGGCCCTCACGCAAGTGGCACAACAGGTTGAAGAATCGGCAGCACTTGCGTCTTCAGGCAGCAAGGTGGTCCAGGAGGCGCGGCGAGTAGCGGAGGAAGGTGGCGCTGCGATTCGGCGCACAACCGAGGCCATGCGAAATATCGAAGCGTCGTCCACAGAGATCGGAAGCATTATCGGTGTCATCGATGAGATTGCGTTCCAGACCAACTTGCTCGCGCTCAATGCCGGTGTCGAAGCTGCCCGGGCCGGCGATGCAGGACGCGGGTTCGCCGTGGTCGCATCGGAGGTTCGGGCTCTCGCTTTGCGCTCGGCCGACGCAGCGCGCCAGATCAAAACTTTGATTACGACGTCTTCGAGTCAGGTCGGCGAAGGAGTCAAACTGGTAGCGACAACGGGGGAGTCGCTCGAAAAGATCATCGCGGAAGTGACGCAGGTCAGCGATGTGGTCGGAAAGATCGCAGATGGCAACCGGCAGCAATCCAACAACCTCAAGGAGGTAGCTGCAGCGATCGGGCAGCTGGATCTCATTACCCAAAAGAATGCGGCAATGGTGGAGCAGGCCACCGCCGCGAGCCACGCTTTGAGCACAGAGACCGACGTCCTGGGTCGGCTCGTCGAAGAGTTCGTGACCACAAACGCCGATCCGCTGCGCTCGGAATTGCGGAAGGTCGCCCCTCACGCATTCAAGCCCCCGAAGCGGGATACGTCAGCAAAGGGACATTCGGGTGTCGCGCGGAGCCAGCCGATGCTCGCGGTCGACGGAAGCACGGCCGTGGCTCAGGACGGTTGGGAGGAGTTCTAAGCGACCGAACGAACCGCTGCCGCGGGAGTGGGCCGCCCGCGAGGCCGACCGCGACGCCGTCATCTGCCTCGATCAAATCGCCATGGCGCCAGCCTCATCGGCAACGCCAAACGTCTCGCGGGCTCCTACACTTGAGACTTCGAGACGGCGGCCCCGTGCCCGCGGCGAGGTGCTCCGGGGCGAGGTCCTGCGGGCCGCTGTCTGGAACCAATCACACTTTCGGTCCAGACGTTCTGAGGTTGGGAGGCGGCCAGCTGCTGCCCAGAACCGCTGGCCTGCACCTACGGTTGACGTGCAGAATGCGATCCATTTGAATTCTGCCTGTCATCTCAATTTGCGACGCACGTTAACTGCGCGGTAACACCCTCTGTTGCAGAGTGCCAACGTCGGTGCTGTGTGATTTTGAGAGCGGTTGGAACATGAACAGCATCAGGTCGAATTTTTCTGCAATGACGGCGATGCACTCGCTTCAAATGACCAACCGTGAACTCTTGAAGACACAGGGGCGCATCTCCACCGGCTTTCGGGTCGCTAATGCTGAAGACAACGCCGCGTATTGGTCGATCGCGACCACCATGCGCTCCGACCAGAAATCCCTATCGACCGTCAAGGACGCCCTCGGTCTCGGTTTGGCTACCGTCGATGTCGCTTACACGGCCGTCAGCAGCTCAGCTGACGTTGTCAGCGAGATAAAGTCCAAATTGGTCGCGGCGCGCGAGCCAGGCGTTGACCGCCAGTTGATTCAAAAAGAAGTGACCGAGCTACAGAACCAGCTCGTCAGCATCGCCTCGTCTGCCACTTTCTCGAACCAGAATTGGCTTTCGGTGGATTCGTCAACGGCAAATTACAATGCGACCCGTAGCATCGTCGCTTCGTTTTCGCGGGCTGGCGACGGCTCGGTATCCATCCAAACAATAACCGTCGATACGAGCGCGACGAAATTGTTCGACGCATCGGCCTCTGCTGCCGGAATTCTCGATGGACTGCGTGACGCGAATGGTGATCTTTCATCAACCGGCTTCTCGGTCGCCAGCCTCAACATCTCGGCGCTTACCGACAGCGTTGCCGATCTCGCATCAATTGAAAGCTACATCGCCGGGGCAAGCAAAGCCGTGACGGAAATGACCGACGCTGCCGCAACCCTCGGTACGACCAAACAACGCATCGGGCTGCAAATCAACGTTGTGACCATGCTGACTGCCGCAATCGACCGTGGCATCAGTATTCTGGTCGACGCCGACATGAACGAGGAGTCGGCCTTGCTTCAGGCTCGGCAAGTTCAACAACAACTCGGCACGCAGTCATTGAATGCGGCCAATGCCGCAAGCCAATCAATTCTTTCGCTGTTCCGCAACTAAGCCCGCTCGGCTTGACGGTCATCACTTGCTTCGATCAGGTCTTATCCCGGCACCAGCCGCTGCCATTCCAGGCCGCGTGTCGTCGAGTTGCCGCGGCAATTGGGGTAGGGGATGGACAGCGCCCCCGTCGCCGGCATAGTCGACCTCAGGCTACCCACGTCAGTTCGGTTGGAAATTGGCGATTGCTCAGTTTCGCGCTCCGAAAAAGGGATCAGTCGACGAGAGCGGTGTCGATAACCTGAGCCCGGTCTGGCCGCCTCTCGTCCAGACTACTGTCGCTTGGATTGCCTTGCGATCGTCGAGTTCAACAGAAACGGATTGACCCACGGCAAGTGTGACATCGCTCGCAATGCCCAAGCCCTGACTTGATGCATTCAAGATTTTTGCGCCGAACAGCCCTTGCGGAGTCCGGATTCTGCAGGACTTGCTCATTGAAATTCGTGGCGTGCTGCGTCGTTGCACAAGAACAGGCAAAGTAATCTCGCCCCATTCGTTGACCCGGCGCGTTTCCCCTGCCGCTGCTTCTCGCAACAGCTCGACGATGATTTCAGCATTCTGGACGTAAATCACGGGCAGGCGTTGCCTTACGAGTGGCTCCAATCCGTAAAACGCTTTGATCCCACGTGTGCAAACCGACCACCACTCGCCGGTGATCTGCGCGCCAAAGCCAGCCTGTGCCGATGCGATTTGCGAGCGGCCGCTTATGCGCGCCCGGGTGGCTGACTTCGCCTTTGCGAGGCTCGAGTAGAAGTCCACAATTTCGCTGGCCGCCGCCCTTGGAAGGTCCATTTCCTCATGATAACGCAGACCCAGGATCGCAATCTGCGAATTGTCCTGAAGCAGGTTCCGCCATGGCTGCAACAGGCGACCCACTGTACTGCAGTCCGAAGCATTCAGAAGGCAAGTCACTGTGCCCGCTTGAAAGGCAGACCAGTGTAAATCGCTCAAGAGGGATTCGAACAGAAAAGACCAGTCAAGTCGGAATTTTTCATGTGCATCTGCCGTATCGACAGAAGCCGCTCGATGAGAAACTATCGCAACCATAGCACCAAATTCCCTTGAAAAATTTCTATCATCTCAGTGTTACGCTCTCAACCGATTTGTTGCCGTGAGCATTGTAGCGCCGCCGCTCCGACCCTGCGCGGAGCGGGGCCCAGCGGCAGGCGCCAAACTCGCCCTCCGGTTTCCGTCATCAAACTGGAATACACTGACAATTCGTGCGAGTTGATTACTCTCTTCGGCCAGAGCCCGGCAGGCAGCAGTAGCCTCTTCGGCCATGACCGCATTCTTTTGGGTGGACTGGTCGATTTCACCGATTGCCGTATTGACCTGCTTCAGTGTTGTCGCCTGGTCGACGGCCCGGTGAGCAATCTCGGCTATACCATTGTCGATCAGCGCCACGTGGGCCAGAATACGCTCCAGCGAGCGACCCGATGCCGCGACGAGTTCCACTCCAGTATCCACCTCGGCTGTCGACTTCGAAATCAGCTCCTTGATTTCCTTGGCAGCCTGAGCCGATCGTTGAGCCAATGCACGAACTTCGGCGGCGACAACGGCGAAGCCCCTTCCCGATTCGCCTGCGCGGGCCGCCTCGACACTGGCATTGAGTGCAAGAAGGTTGGTCTGCATCGCTATTTCATCGATGACCCTGATCTTATTGCTGATCATCTGCGAAGACTCGCGAATCCCGTCAATCGCCGTGATGGTCTGCTGAATGACGATCGTGCCATTTTTGCTATCATTCTTAGCCGCGGTAATGACATCCTTGGTCTTCATTGATGAGCCGGCAGTCTCGTTGACGGCGCTGGTGAGTTCGCTTGTCGCGGCCGACGATTCCTCCAAGCACGCTGCCTGCTGCTCCGTCCGGCGCGAAAGTTCATCTGAAGCCGTAGCCATTTCGCCACTCTTGTCATTGATGACTTTGGCACTGGCTACAATTGTCGAAATCGTTTCACGCAACTGGGAGACGGCCGAGTTGAAGTTTGTGCGCAGCGGTTCGAAGTTTTCTACGAACGGCCGATCAATCGTGCACCTCAAGTCACCGCTGGCCAACCGAGCCAGACTATCCGCCAAAGACGCCATTGTTGTTGCCGCCTCGTCGGCTTGCCGTGCTTTTTCGACTTCACGCGCGGAGCGCTCCTCGTCCGCGATTCGGCGAAGTTCGCGTGACTGCCGTTCCTGTTCCGCCTTCTCCGCTTCACGCTGCAACCGATCTGTTTCGGCCTTCAGCCTCTGATCGGCTGCCGCAGCTTCCAGGCGCCTCTTCTCGACTCCGGCATCCCGGAACACGACAAGAGCGCGGGTCATTTTCCCGATCTCGTCGTTTCGGGCCGACGTTGCCAACGGCGTGTCGAAGTTCTCGTTCGCCAACTCGTGCATCGCCGCCGTGACGGCGACCACCGGCGAGACTAATCCGCTGGACACGGCCCGCGCCACCAGAACGAGTAGAACCAGTATAATCCCGGAGACAACAAGCACGGCCACGGTCAAAACCGTGCTCTCATTGTTTGCGGCCGCTTCACCCCTCGATACGAAGCTATTTGCTATCTCGACCGCCTTCTCGATGGCAGCGCGATGCTTGTCGTAAGCATCAGTCATCTTGATATAAGCGATTTTAGCCGACCGTTGATCGTCTCGGAAAAGAGCCTGAATAAAATCCTGCTCGAGAACTGTCCAGAACTCCTTTGCGTGTACGTCTGCCTCGTGCAATAGGGCCTGACGCAGGTCAGCAGGGAGGTTTTGACCGGACCAGTGCGACTGGCGCGCTGCATAATCCTTATGAAGCGTTTCGAGCCGTGTGAAACGCTGCTTTGCAGAAAGCGGATCATTAAGCGCCAGCGTGGCTTCAAGGTACGATTCAATGATATACGCGGGCGGCGGAAGAATATCCGCTACGAGATCTTTTCCGAGAATGATCCGCGAGTATATCGGCCCGCCAACAGAGAGCGTCCGCATTGCATATTGGGTGACGGCTAACATCAATAAGCAGCCAGCCATGAGGGTGGCGCTGACGTAGAGAGCCTTGATGCGTATGCTCATGTTCTTCATGGGATCACTTATACCTGTCGGCAGCTGGAGTGGGATAGCATTTGGTACGGTATTGAGAACCATTGCGTTGTTGGAACAACAACCGTCGCGCTGTGCAGCTGTTGCACGCGTTGGAGTTGCCGAGTTTTCTCACAGCTTTCGTTTCGACGTCTCAACGACGACCTCATGGGTCGTTTCCAGAGAGCGCTGATCAGCTGCTTGAAATTATCACTAGGGAATGTCGAAGAAGTTCGACTGGTCAGCGCAACGTCATGTAGGTGAAGCGAATGGCTCCATGCTGCCTGGAACCACTATATCAGCAAGTTATGGAAATTTTTGGTGAATATGCGGAACTTATTGTCTAGTGTTTCAATTCCTGGATTATCTGTCCGGCTTTGAGAACGTACTTTATCGACGCTTGAAACATATTGTATCTCCGACTCGGCCGGCACAGGCATTGCTTACTGGAGTCCTGCTTCGGTCAGAACCCGTTTGAGATCACTCCCATGTCTTGATAGGAATTCCAGCGCCTGCGTGACCAGAATTCTCTGATTTTTGCGAACTCTTCAGCCAACACAGAGTTTGTCCCACCCATCACTCAGTGAGCCGTTCGGATGGTGCCACATTCTCATCAACAACATGCGACGGCATGCGATCCATGACCGGACAAATGCGCAGGAAAGTCGTTTTGACCCCTGCTGAAGATTGAAAGTCGTGCAATTTTAACGCCCCCGAAAGCGAGGCGCCGAACAAAGCGGCCTGTGCGTCAGCGGTGAAGGGCGGATGATCAT
>PERT01000023.1 GCA_002928955.1 Hyphomicrobium sp.
ATCATTGGGTTAGTGGGGCGTTCATCGCGCCTTAATTGACGCCCACGATGCCCCACCCACCAGTCAATTAAGGCGCGACGCCCCACTCGTGTTCCGGCGCCGACATTTGCGCCTGCCAGCGGGCGCCATTCGGGCCAAATGTCGGAACCATGAGGAACACGAGCTAGGCTGTGGTTCTCGTGTAGCTTTTGCATCTGACGTTTGGCTTTTGGACCAGCCCCGAGTGGGGACCAAACGTCAGATGCGTTACACCCGGCGAGCCGATGTGTCTGAGATCGCGTTACTTCTGTGCTGGGGCAGGTGCCGGCTTGGCGGCATCCTGCGCCTTTCCGACGGCCTCTTTGCCCTTCTCGTAGGCCTGTCCGGCCGCTTCCTTGCCCTTTTCGTAGGCCTGTCCAGCCGCTTCACGCGCCTTTTGGAGCGCTGGGCCCGACTGCTCCTTGGCCGATTGATAGGCGTCCTTTGAGGTCTCTGCCGTCTTGTCGGCGAGTTCCTGGGCCTTCTCCATCGCGCGGTCCAGGATCGACTTCGGCGGCTTGGCGCGCTTGTAGGGCTCGAGCGCCTTCAGCACGTCCTTTGTGGCCTCGGGAAGCGTCACGGTGGTCTTGCCGTCCTTGTCGGAAATCTTCAGCGCCGACAGGCGAACACCAATCTTTTTCTCGGCGGCGCCGAGGAACCCGCCGGTGCCCATCAAAACCCCTTCGATCTGATTCTGCTCATTGAGGATCAGGTCCTCGATGTCACCGATGATCTGGCCTTGGGCGTTTCTGACCTTTGCGCCGAGCAGCAGATCACGGGCCAGCCATTGGTTTGCCTGTTGGCCCTTGAAGAAGATTCCAGCTGGAATGGCAGCGGGTTCCTTGGCCTTCTTGTCCTGCGCCACGGCGGCGCCGGCGAGTGCAATGGTCACAGCAGCGATGCCGAGTGCGAGCTTTCTCATATCCGTCGTTCTCCAATACGTTTACCCGCGCCGCGCGGCGGGCGTTCAGGCGCCGCACCGGGATGATCGATAGCCCGGTCACAAGCGCGTGACGAGGATGTAAGTCGACAGTGTGACGAGAGCAAGTCTCTGGTTGCAATTGTGACGGACCGCCACGGGTGTCTGGCTAGGCTGCGGAAAACACGAGGTAAAAAGCCGTGGGTAGGAGCTTGGGCGAACCCTGAAAGTTTGCCTCGATGCGCGGAATTCGGTTACTCTGCCGGTTCCGCTTCGGCAATAAACGCCCGTCACTGGTCGGGCGTCTCCCGACTGCTGGCAAAAGCACATACTGGATTGGGAATTCGTGGCAGACAACAGCGACAAGAACACCCCTGGGGGTCCAGGTGGTGGCCAAGGGCCGAGCGACATCCGGCCTATCAGCATTTCCGACGAAATGAAGCGCTCGTATCTGGAATACGCGATGAGCGTGATCGTGAGCCGGGCGCTGCCCGACGTGCGCGACGGCTTGAAGCCCGTTCATCGCCGCATCCTGTTCGCCATGAGCGAGCTAGGGCTCGATTGGAACAAGAAGTACGTCAAGTCAGCGCGCATTGTCGGCGAAGTGATGGGCAAGTATCACCCGCACGGCAATCTGGCGATCTATGATGCGCTGGTGCGAATGGCACAGGAGTTTTCGCTCCGCGTGCCGCTGATCGACGGTCAGGGCAATTTCGGCTCGATCGACGGCGATCCGCCGGCTGCGGAACGCTACACCGAATCGCGGCTGGCCAAGATAGCGGGTTTCCTGCTCGACGATCTCGATAAGGAGACGGTGAGCTTCAAGGAAAACTATGATGGAAGCCTCGAGGAGCCTTCGGTGCTCCCGGCCAAGTTCCCGAACCTCTTGGTCAATGGCGCCGGCGGCATAGCCGTCGGCATGGCGACCAACATTCCGCCGCACAACTTGGGCGAAGTCATCGAAGCCTGCCTCGCCAACCTCGATAACCCGGAGATCAGCGTCGACGAACTGTGCGGGATTGTGCTCGGTCCCGACTTCCCGACCGGCGGGCTCATTCTCGGCCGTGGTGGGATTCTCTCGGCCTATCACAAGGGCCGCGGCTCGATCATCATGCGGGCACGGGTCGAGGTCGAGGAAATCCGCAAAGATCGAGAGGCGCTGATCGTCTCGGCCATCCCGTACCAGGTCAACAAGCGCACGTTGATCGAGAAGATCGCCGATCTGGTCCGCGAGAAGCGGGTGGAGGGAATCTCCGACATCTGGGACGAAACGAACCGCGAAGGTATGCGCATCGTCATTGAATTGAAACGTGATGCGGTGGCCGACGTGGTGCTCAATCAGCTGTGGCGGTTTTCAGACCTGCAGACCACGTTCGGTGCGAATATGCTGGCCATCAACGGCGGTCGGCCGGAGCAGCTGAATCTCAAGGACTTCATCGAGGCCTTCACCGCGTTTCGTATGGATGTGGTGTCGAAGCGCACCAAGTTCCTGCTCAATAAATCGCGAGATCGCGCACACGTGCTCGTCGGTCTCGCCATCGCTGTCGCCAATATCGACGAGGTGATCCGGTTGATCCGCTTCTCGGCGTCGCCCGCCGAGGCCAAAGAACAGCTGATGGGCCGCGACTGGCCGGCCAAGGATATGGCGCCGCTCATCGAGCTGATTGCCGATCCGCGGCACAAGCTTGCGGCCGATGACACCTACCGGCTGTCGGAGGAGCAGGCCAAGGCCATTCTGGAGCTGCGGCTCGCCCGCCTGACAGCTTTAGGACGCGACGAGATCGCCGAGGAACTGACCAAGATCGCCGAAGAAATCAAGGAATTCCTTGCAATCCTGGCGTCGCGGAAGCGCATCGTCGACATCGTCAAGGGCGAACTCACGTCAATCCGGAACGAGTTCGCCACGCCGCGCAAGACCGAGATCCTCGACATCGAAGGCGAGCTCGAGGACGAGGACCTGATCCAGCGCGAGGATTGTGTCGTTACCGTCAGCCACAAAGGCTACATCAAGCGCGTCCCGCTCTCGACCTATCGGGCGCAGCGTCGCGGCGGCAAGGGCCGGTCGGGCATGGCCACGCGGGATGAGGATTTCGTCACGCAGGTGTTCATCGCCTCGACGCATACGCCTGTGCTGTTCTTCTCGTCGCGCGGAATGTGCTACCGCATGAAAGTCTGGCGGCTGCCCGCCGCAACACCGCAGAGCCCGGGCAAGGCGCTGGTCAACCTTTTGCCGCTGGCGCAGGACGAGACCATCACCTCGATCCTGCTGCTGCCGGAAGATCCTACGACCTGGGCTGAGCTCGAACTCATGTTCGCGACCCGTTCGGGCAACATCCGCCGCAATGCCTTGAGCGATTTCGAAAGCATCAATCGTAACGGCAAGATCGCGATGAAGCTCGATGAGGGCGACAAGATCGTGCAGGTTGCGATTGCACGCACTAACGATGACGTGCTGCTGACGACCGCGCGCGGCCAGTGCATCCGCTTCCTGATCGGCGAGGAGGTGCGGCTGTTCAAGGGGCGCGATTCGGATGGCGTGCGCGGCATCCGTCTCGAAAACGGCGACGAAGTGATCTCGATGGCGATCCTAGGCCACGTCGATGCGGTGCCGGCCGAACGAACGGCTTATCTCAAGCAGGCCGCCGCGCTGAGGCGTGCGGAAGGGGCAGAGGGCGAAGCTGTGCTCGATGTAGCGGCCGCCGATGAGGACGACGCGGCCGAAGGGGTCGCCGAGTTGACCGACGAGCGCTTCGCGGAGCTCAAGGCCGCCGAGCAATTCGTACTCACCGTGTCAAGCCGGGGCTACGGTAAGCGGACATCGTCTTACGAGTACCGGACCAGCGGCCGCGGCGGCAAAGGCATCGTCGCCATGGTGGTCAACGAGCGCAACGGCGACCTCGTTGCCTCGTTTCCGATCTCGGCCGGCGACCAGATCATGCTGGTGACTGACGGCGGGCAGCTGATCCGCTGTCCGGTTGGCGACGTGCGCATCGCCGGCCGGAATACACAAGGGGTCCGAATATTCAAGACCGAGAGTACCGAGAAGGTGGTCTCCGTCGAGCGGATTTCTGAGGAAGTTGCCGGTGACGGCAATGGCGATGCCGAAGCAGTAGGACCCTTGGGGCCTGCCGTCGGTGAGGCAGGTTGATATCGAACCAGCGCGGGGAAAGCATCCTCGCGCTTGCCGTCGCTCCGCTAAGTCGGCATATATCCGACACTCGAATTTCGCTTGCGGCGCAACACCTGACCGGGACGGGCGTCGCAGTTCCAAGGGAGCATCGAGACATGTACGAGATCCCGAAAGTAGCCTTTTCAGTCGCCGGTGACCCGGTTGCGAAGGCCGCCGAGATGAAGCGCATTGACGACTTGATCGACCTGCTTGGCGTGCAGGACTTTCTCGCCATCTCCGGCGTCGATGTTTCGGCCATGCAAGGGATGTCCGTGGCCGACGTGGCGGCATTCCTTGCCCGGCATAACATTGATACAGCGCGTCTCGACCGCGACGAACTCGTGCGGCTTGCTTTGCCTGCCGCGGGCTGATGGCCGACGGCGTGGCAGTCTGGAATGATTGGCAGCAGGCGGGTGCCGGAGGGCATTGTGTCGACCGAAATCTATCTGGCGTTCATTGCTGCTTGCTGGATGCTGGCGTGGACGCCTGGTCCGATCATGTCGCTCATCGTCGCAAATACCGCGAGCTACGGGCTTGCGGCGGGATTGTGGACGCTGTCGGGAAGCATCCTCTCGGCCGTCGTTCTGGTGACGGCGACTGCACTTGGCATGACTGCGCTGATGGCGTTCGTGTCCGAGTGGTTCGACGTGCTGCGCTGGGTGGGTGCGCTCTATCTCGTTTTTCTCGGCGTGATGCGGCTCAGGCGACCGTCGGGCCTCACGGAAACGGCTGCCGTAATGGTGCTGGGCCGTCGGAGATTTTTTCTGCAAGCGCTGTTCGTGGGGCTGTCCAACCCGAAGACGCTACTGTTTCTCGGGGCCTTCCTGCCGCAATTCGTCGACATGGGTGGTGATATCGCGGGACAATTGCAGCTGCTGGCGGTCACGTTCGTTGTTGTCGTGTCGATCGCCGATCTCGTCTACACGCTGGCAATCGGACATTTCCGCGACCGCATGGCAATAGCAAACCTGAAGGTCGTGGACCGGATCGCCGGTGGGTTGCTGGTCCTCGGTGGTCTCGTGCTTGCGGCCGCCAGGAGGCCGTGAGGCAGGGGCCCGCGGCTCACTCAATGTTCCGGCACCGCTTGCTGAATTCGACCATTGGGCCCGACAATGGGCTCAACCGGCACAGGGCTTCCCAGTCGGCGGCCGTTGCCCGCCCTTGGGAGGTCGCGATCATCCGTTTCGCCTTCAGCCGCGAGAACAGGCGGCTCAAGGTATCGGGATCGAGCGCGAGGTAGTCGGCGATGTCGTCGCGCGACAGCGGCGGATCGAACATCATGCCAGAAAGAACGGCAAGGCCGATGAACGGGGCGGGCAGGGTGGGGCTTGCGCGCCTCGTCGTCTCGATCGGGCTTGGGATAAAGGACGACCAATCGACGTCGCAAGTTTCAGGGTGAACAATGCCTATTTGGGTTTCGGGGTAGCCAGGGCCTCGCCCAAATCCCAAGTCTCGTCTAATAATGGCCGCCTTCGGCGAGAGGAACGGTTCCATCCATGGCCCGCATTGGTTTTTATTCCGGCTCGTTCGACCCGGTGACCATTGGTCATACGGACGTCATCGATCGCGCGGCGCGGCTCGTCGACAAGCTGGTGATCGGCATAGGCGTGCATCCGGCCAAAGCGCCGATGTTCTCGGATGCCGATCGCATCGACATGCTGAAAGCCGAGACGCGTAAGATCGCCAAGGCGACCGACACCAAGATCGAGATCGTGACGTTCTCAGACTTGGCCGTCGTGGCGGCACGGCGGAACGGGGCCGAGGTCATCTTCCGCGGCCTGCGCGACGGTACCGATTTCGACTATGAAATGCAGATGGCTGGAATGAATGGTGCGATGGCGCCGGACATCCAGACCGTGTTCGTCGCCGCCTCGCCGAACGTTCGGCACATTGCGGCGAACCTCGTGCGGCAGATCGCGGCGATGGGTGGCGATGTTTCAGCATTCGTCTCCCCGGCCGTCGCCAAGCGCCTCGAAGGCAAAGCGGCGAAGCGGACATAGTGGCATGGCAGGCTCACCGGCATACTCGCTCATGAAAGCGGACGTACTGGCGATTGTCGGCGCTCTGCCGTATGGAAGGGTCACGACGCACGCGCTGATCGGCGCGCGGCTTTCGGTCATGCCCCGTCATGTCGCGTACATTCTCGCCACCCTCGATGACATCGATCGCAATCGGGTGCCGTGGCACCGCGTCGTGGCACAGGGGGGGGCGATAGGCCGGCACAAACGTCGCGACGATCAAATTTCGCGCCTCAGGGCCGAGGGCGTTCCGGTGTCGGCCGCAGGGATTGTCGCTGGGCTCGACGGTGTCGTGGTGACGCGCCTCGCGGCGGAACGATCGCGCCCCGGTTCGCGGCAAGCAACCCCGGATGAAACGGGCTCGGCCAATGCTGGAATGGAGCCGGGAGCATCTCGCGCTCGCGGCCGCTTCGAGCATCCTGGCATCCGGTTGAAATGATCGGCTCGTCGCGCATCGTCCGTGTTCGCGGCCGCCGGGTGTGGGACAGCCGAGGTGTTCCGGTCGTCGAAGCTGAGGTGCAACTCGAAGGTGGCGCCGTGGGCCGCGCGATCGCGCCGGCTTCCGGACTTGCCGTCGTCAGCGAAGCACTCGATCTGCGCGATGGGGGTGCGGCCTTCGCCGGGCGGGATGTGATGCGCGCGTTGGAGCACGTGAACAACGAAATCGCCAGGGCGCTCGCCGGCCTGGACGCCGCTGACCAGGGCGCGGTCGACCGGCGGTTACTTGCCTTGGATACAACGCCGGATCGCCGGCGGCTGGGTGGCAACGCGATGTTTGCGACGTCGCTCGCAGTGGCTCATGCCGCGGCCGCCGCCGACGATGCACCGGTGTGGACAATTTTTGCTCGTGGAGCGTCGCCCGG
Organism: Hyphomicrobium sp.; assembly: GCA_002928955.1. Lineage (GTDB taxonomy): Bacteria > Pseudomonadota > Alphaproteobacteria > Rhizobiales > Hyphomicrobiaceae > JAKAML01. The sequence continues at coordinate 6,988 of PERT01000023.1, forward strand.
CCTGCTGCCACTGCCCCGTGTCCAGATCATCGACTGCGGGCTGACGCCGGATCGGACCTGCGATCTCGCCGGTATTTCTCTCATCGCGATCGGCGCGGATGACTACGCGAGCGCACTCGACTGGTCGGCAGAGGTGACACGAGCAGCTGCCGAGCTGATCGATCGGTCAGGCCGTGGCCAACCGGTGGCTGGACCAAGGGGTGCATTGCGGTTCAGCGGTGCAATGAGCAATGAGGCGATCGAGCTTGCTGTGCGGGCCATCGAGAAGGCTGGGTTCGCTCCGGGCGAGGATCTTGCGCTGGCTGTCGATGTCCGCGCTGCCCTGTTCGGCCGCGCAGGACGATACCGGACCTCAGCAGGCAGTGCAGAGATGGATACGCGCGGGATGATCGAACGCTATTTGGCCTGGCTCCGCCGGTATCCGATCGTCTCGCTGAGTGATCCACTCGGTGCCGACGAAATCGCTGGCGTCGCCGCCCTGGCGGCATCGGCGGGCACTCAGATCGAGATCGCATGCGGAGACGCCATCGTGGCTGATCCGCGGCGGCTCCGGCAACTGGCGGACGAAAAAGCCGGCAACGCGCTGGTGCTCGAACCCGGGCAGGTCGCGACGTTAACGGAACTGCGCGCAGCCCACGACGAAGCCCGCGCGGTCGGCTGGAGAACAATCCTCTCAGGCCGCACCGGCGACACCGAATCGGGCTGGCTCGTGCATCTCGCGGTCGGATGGGGGATCGGCCAAATGGCCGCCGGCGGCCTCGCACGCGGCGAGCGGATCGCCAAGTGGAACGAAGGTTTGCGCCTCGCGGAGACGCTTCCATCGGGCGGCACGCTTCCGCCCCGTTCGGACTTTCCTTGGTAGTTCAAGGGGGTCGCGCCAACTTGAATAACAGCTGTTCGGGCGAGAGTTGCGCCAGGGCCGTCAAATCGCCATAACGGCGAAGTCAAAGGTCCGCGCATCCGGGTCAAGAACAGTTCGGCCCCAGCCCTGTGAAGGGGCAGCGGGTTGCCCGGCGGGACCGGGACGACGTGCCTTCAAGTCTAGATACCCTTCAACCCCGATCGCCGCCCGCCGATCACCACCCAAGGCATCCACACCCATGAGACTACTGACGAGCCTCATCCTGGCCGCCGCCCTGCTTGCAACACCCGCACTTGTTACGCCGACGCTGGCGCAGCAGCCGCCGCCCGCCGCCAAGCCCCTCGACCCCCTGAACACGCTGGTGATTGAGCTTAGGACCGGCAAGGTGATGATCCAGCTGCGCCCTGACCTGGCTCCCAAACACGTCGAGCGCGTGAAGCAGTTGGCCAAGGAAAAGTTCTATGACGGCACCGTCTGGCACCGCGTGATCCCAGGCTTCATGGCCCAGGGCGGCGATCCGACCGGTACCGGCACCGGCGGCTCGAAATACGGCAATGTCAAAGCCGAATTCACACCGACGCAGTTCGAGCGCGGCACCGTGGGCGCGGCCCGATCACAGAGCCCCGACAGCGCGAACAGCCAGTTCTTCATCTGCTTCACGCATACGCCGTCCCTCAACGGCAACTACACGGTATGGGGCAGGGTCGTCGACGGCATGCAGTTCGTCGATCAGATCGCCAAGGGCGAGCCGCCGGCCAACCCCGACAAGATCATAAAGGCCTACATCCTCGCCGACGCCCAGGCAGCACCCGCCGGTACAGCCCCAGCCGGCGCCGCGCCCGCCCAGAAGAAGTAATCCCGCGACGCGGCACGCCTCGAAACTCATCGCGGCGTGCCGGTTTTTTGTTTGCAAACATGCGACAGGAGAGCCTGAGATGGCCGCCTACAAGGATCCCGAGAACACACTGGTGATGGAGACGACCAAAGGCACGGTTGTGATCGCGCTCAGGCCCGATCTGGCGCCGAAACACGTCGAGCGGATCAAGGCGCTGGCCCGCCAGGGCTTCTACGACGGCATCAAGTTTCATCGCGTGATCGACGGCTTCATGGCACAGACCGGCTGCCCGCGCGGCACCGGCACCGGCGGATCGGACCTGCCGAACCTGCCCGCCGAGTTCAATGCCGAGAAGCACGTCCGTGGCGTCTGCTCGATGGCACGCTCGTCAAACCCCAATTCCGCAAACAGCCAGTTCTTCATTTGTTTCGATGATGCCACATTCCTCGACAAGCAGTACACCGCATGGGGCAAGGTCATTGAAGGCATGGATAACGTCGATAAGCTGGCCAAGGGTGAGCCGCCGCGCATGCCCGACAGCATGGTGTCGGTGAAGATCGCGGCAGACATCACGTGATCGCCGGCTTGGGCCGCAACCGGTGGGGTGTGGTATTGGCCTGCCTCGCGGGGTTTGCCGGTACGGCTGGCGTGGTACTCGCGGCGACCGCGGCCCATAAGGTCAACAACCCGTCGCTGCTGGCCGCGTCGAACATGCTGCAAGTGCACGCGGCCGGAACTCTGGCGCTGGTGGCCGTGAGCCAGTGGGCGGGAGCGCGCACCGTATGGCTGGTGGCCGCGAGTTTGATGCTGGCTGGAAGCATTCTGTTCGCGAGCGCGGTTTCGCTCAGCGTGATTGCGGCTAAGTCGCTGTTTCCGATGGCCGCACCGATCGGCGGCAGCATGGTCATCGCAGGCTGGTGTGCTGTTTCTGTGGGTGCATTGCTGGAATTGAGATCCGACGCTTCGAGGTGACAGCAATGGACGTGGCGACAAGACGCCGACGACATTGCCGCTGGCCGGTCGTCGCCGCGTCGCTCGTTCGACTGCTTGGGACGGTTAACTCGCCGGCTCCGGCCCAGAAGAGCGGGAATGGGGCGGTGTTCGGTGTCGAGACCGGCTAACCCCGAGATGATGGCCGCGATTGCCAAGGCACGCGCCGCGCTGCCGGAGTTTTTCGCCGCCATGGACAGTCGGGTGGGAGGGACAAAAGGGTTCGCGCTGAAAGTTCGGATCACCAACAAAGCAGACGTCGAGCCCGTCTGGTGGAACGGGCTCGGGCGCAAGGCCTGAAAGTTCTCCGCCACCAAGAATAGCGAGCCGGCAATGGTCAAGAATGTGAAATTCGGCCAGCGCTAGAGGTTCAGTGAAGCGGATATCACTGACTGAAAGTTCATGCAAAGCGGCCAGATCGTCGGCAATGAGACCATGGGGCAACGAGACCATGGGGCAACAAGTCCATGTGTCCGCTGTTGAAGCGGATGCTTGCCGATCAGGACGCTCGGAATTGCGGGATGCTCGAAAAACCTTGACGTGCAACTCGACCACCAGCTGATTTGCTGGCGGGCAGGCTACTTGCTGCCAGCCGGCTTTTTCGGCGCGGGTTCCTTCTTGGGCTTCCGCTTTTCCTTGGTCGATCGCTGCTCTTTCGCCATGATGGCCTCCTCGTGCCGGTGATGTCTTCGATGCCGCAATGCGTAATGCGACGCGCCGCGAAACTGCACGTGTTTGCATCTGTTCGCAAGGGTGGGCTGCGGCAGACGGGCCAAGACGGGCGTCGCGCGCTTGACGGGATCGCCGAGTTGGGAAACCACGCACAATATGCGCACAGACATTTTCGACTTCGAACTGCCGGACGACTGCATTGCACTCCACCCGGCGAACCCGCGTGACAGCGCCAGATTGCTCGTCGTCAAGCCGGGTGCCGCGCTAGCGGATCGCGCGGTACGGGACCTCCCGTCACTGCTGTCCCCCGGTGACGCGCTGGTCTTCAACGATACCCGCGTCATCCCGGCAGCATTCAACGGTGTCCGGTTGCGGGGTGACCGGCAGGCCAACATCGCGCTCAACCTGATCAAGCGGATCGACGCCAGCCATTGGCAGGCGTTCGCGCGTCCGGCCAAACGGCTCGAGACCGGGGATCTGGTGCGCCTCGGCCATGCCAACAGCGTGACGGGGACGCTCGTCGGCACGATCTCCAGGAAGGGCCAGGACGGCCAGGTCGAGATTGCGTTCGATCTGGCTGGCCCCGACTTGGACATGGCAATTGCGGCTTCTGGCGTCATGCCGCTGCCACCCTACATTGCCTTGAAGCGACAGCCAGACGCCACGGATCGTCAATCCTACCAGACGATATTCGCGGCAAAGGACGGTGCGGTTGCGGCGCCAACTGCTGGGCTGCATTTCACGTCTGAGCTGCTGGCCCGATTGGAAGCCAGCGGCGTCGCACCCCACGGGGTCACGTTGCATGTCGGCGCCGGCACGTTCCTGCCGGTCAAAGCCGAGGACACGGACGAACACAAAATGCATTCCGAGTGGGGGGCGGTCAGTCGCGAGACGGCGCGGGCGCTCAACGAGGCACGCGCCCGCGGCGGCCGCATCGTCGCGGTCGGCACCACGTCACTGCGGCTCATCGAAAGTGCGGCCGATGAAGGGGGTGTGATCCATGCCTGGTCTGGAGAGACCGCGATCTTCATCACGCCCGGCTACCGTTTCAAAGCGGTCGACGTACTGATGACCAACTTCCACCTGCCCCGGTCGACGCTGTTTATGCTGGTCTCGGCGTTCGCTGGGCTCGAGGTCATGCGCGACGCCTATGCTCACGCGATCCACGAAGGATATCGATTCTATTCCTACGGAGATGGATCGCTACTGTTCCGAGCCGATTGCGCGTCGTCTTCAGCCGCTGCCTCCAGATAGGCGACAAAGCGTTGGAACGCCTCGACGTAGGCGGCATCATGATATTCTTCGATGCGCGTGATGAGGCTACTGGCCACGTAGGTCACGAAGCGGAGGCGGACATCGAGGCGCTCTCCGGTCTTCTTGTGCTTATAGAATCCCAGCACGCTCGTGCGTATGCAGTCCGCGTCATGTGCCAGGCCCTGGATGACGAAGGCCTGGATCTCGAAGGTGTTGAGCAACAGCGTCAACCGTTCGCGCAGGGGCTGCTTTCCCGCGGTGCTCGCTGCATACGGCACCTGGAGGCCATCAACGTTGACAGCGTAGACTACGTCCTCGGTGAGGCAGGCGAGAAAACCTTCGAGGTCGCTCTCTCCCCATGCGAGATGAGCTTGCTCGACAACCGCGCGCTCGTGGTCCAATGACAAGTTGACACCACTTCATAAAATGAGCCAGAGGCAAACACTTCCCGTACCTCGTCCAATCTTGCGAGTTGGAAATGCCGATTGGCGCCCGCCAAACAATTTGAGAGCAACTGACTGGACCGAATGGCGACATACATACAACTTGGAGCGTCGGATCAGCAAGGTCCGCGTGCCGCGACCAGCTTCGAATTTCGTTTGCTGCGGAAGGACGGCCGTGCGCGTCGTGGCGAGATTGTCACGCCGCGCGGAGCTATTCGTACGCCCGCTTTCATGCCGGTTGGCACAGTTGCAACTGTGAAAGCGCTTTATCCGGACCAAGTCGCAGCGTCCGGCGCGGACATTCTTCTCGGCAACACCTATCATCTGATGCTGCGGCCAGGTGCCGAACGCATGGCGAAGCTCGGCGGGTTGCACACATTCATGCGATGGCCGAAGCCGATCCTGACCGACTCGGGTGGCTTCCAGGTCATGAGCCTGTCGAAAATCCGCAAGATCACCGAGAAGGGCGTGGAGTTCCAGTCGCACCTCGACGGGTCGCGGCACATGCTGACACCCGAGCGGTCGATCGAGATCCAGTGTCTTTTGGGTTCCGACATTCAAATGCAGTTCGACGAGTGCATCGAGCTGCCGGCCGCACGGAGCGAAGTTCAGCGGGCGATGGAATTGTCGTTGCGCTGGGCAGAGCGGTCGAAGGCCGCATTCGATGCGCAGCGGAGTGCGGGCATGGCTATACCAGGTCAGGCGCTGTTCGCGATCGTGCAAGGCGGGGTCGATCTCGAACTCCGGCGGCGCTCGGCGGAAGCGCTGGTCGCGATGGATTTTCCGGGGTATGCGGTCGGTGGTCTTGCGGTCGGCGAGGGTCACGAGGCCATGCTTGGCGCACTGGACGGCACGGTGCCGTTCTTGCCCGAGAATAAGCCGCGCTATCTGATGGGCGTCGGAACGCCGGAGGATCTGATAGAGGCCGTCCGCCGCGGTATTGATATGTTCGATTGCGTGATGCCGACGCGGAACGGCCGCCACGGCCTGGCTTTCACCTCGGCAGGCAAGGTCAACATCCGCAATGCGCGGTATGCCGAAGACATGCGGCCACTCGACCCCGAGAGCACGTGTCCGGCCGCGCGCGACTATTCGCTCGCTTATCTCCATCATCTGGTCAAATCGGGCGAGTTGCTCGGTTCCATGATCCTGTCGTTCACCAACACCTGGTTCTACCAAGACCTTATGGCCGCGATGCGGTTGGCCATCGAGGAGGGTCGCTTCGACGCCTGGGCGGCCGAGACGAAGGCGCGCATCTCGGGCGCAGTCCCTTAGCCCCGGCTACTCCGCCGCACGCGGAACCGACCGCCGCGACATTTGGCCGGTACGGCCTGTCAAACACTGGAAATGCTGGTCCTGCACATCATCTGCTCTGCGGATCAAACCAAGGAGCACAATTCGCCATGCGTCTCGGCACGATCGCCTACTACGCCGACTTTATCCTGGCCCCGATGTTGATCGCATTCCTGATATGGAGTGCGCCGCTATCTGCGACAGTGACCGCCGTGGGCGCATGGCTCGGGTGGATCGCCGTAGGTTTCGTCTTCTGGACGGTGCTTGAGTACGTCGTCCACCGCTTCATCTATCATCACGTCCCCTATTTCCGGGAAATCCACGATGCCCACCACGCCGATCCGAACGCACTGATCGGGGCGCCGCCGGTGGTTGGACTTGCACTGATCATGCTTGTTTTCTACGTACCGCTCTCGGGCCTTGGCTACACTGCCGCCAGTGGCTTCGCGATCGGTGGACTGCTTGGCTACCTGGGCTACATGGTTCTGCATCACGCGGCGCACCACTGGGATTTGAAGCCTGGCACATGGATCTTCATGGCGCGACGCCACCACGCACTGCATCACCATGCGAGCGAGGAAGGCAACTTCGGCATCGTGACGTCGCTCTGGGATCACGCGTGCGGCACGGCCGTGCCTCGTAGCCGGGCGCCGAAAGTCCGCGTGCTGCAATCGTGATCGGTCGGGCTCATGTTCCCGCTACACGGGCCGCCTAATGCAGCTTGACCTGCGGCTCGGTGCGCCGGGTCAAGAGCCGCGAGAAGGTATCGAGGCCGACTTTGATTGGACCGTGCAGTGCCATCTCGTGCATTTTGTACAGCGAGCGGTACATGAGTTTGGCGAACAGCCCCTCGATCCACATCGAGCGGCCGGACACGAAGCCCATCAGGCTGCCGACGGTCGAATACTCGCCGAGCGAAACCAGCGATCCGAAGTCGCGGTACTTGAACGGCCGCAGCGCCTCCCCGCGCAGGCGCCGCGACAGTTCGGAAACGAGATGCGACGACTGCTGGTGCGCGGCCTGTGCCCGAGGCGGCAGCGGCTTGTCCTGGCCCGGCGGCACGAAGTAAGCGGCGTCGCCGATGACAAAAACATTGTCATCCCTCGTCGTCTGTAGCGTCTGCTTCACGACCAGCGTACCCATGCGGCTGAGTTCGAGCCCGTCGAGTTTCGACAAAACCTCCGGCCCCTTCACGCCGGCGGCCCAGACCACGAGTTCGGACGGGATGACCTCGCCGGTCTGGAGCGTTACGCCGGTGTCCGATACGCTCGTGACTCGCGCTCCCGTCCGCACCACTATGCCGAGGTCTTTGAGGATGCCAGTGGTCGCATCAGACAGCCTCTCGGGAAGCGCGGGCAGGATGCGGGTTGCGGCCTCGATCAAGGTGATCTTGATGTCCTTGTCGGGCTCGATCTTGTCGAGACCGAATGCGACGACGTTGCGCGTGGTGTGGTGCAATTCGGCCGAGAGCTCGGTTCCAGTCGCGCCGGCGCCGATGATGGTGACGTGAAGCTGGCCCGGCCGAACCGGCGCGGCTTGGGCGTTGGCACGCACGCACGCATTGATCAGTCGGCGGTTGAAGCGCTCGGCTTCCTCGGGCGTGTCGAGCTGAATGGCATGCTGTTTGACGCCGGGCGTGCCGAAATCGTTCGAGACACTACCGATGGCGACGACGAGCGTGTCATAGGGCACCCAACGGTCTGGCGTGATCTCGCGGCCCTCCTCGTCCGCTGTGGCGGCAAGGTGCACGAGCCGCGCCGCACGGTCCACGCCGATCATCTCGCCGTAACGGAACTTGAAACCGTGCCAGTGGCCCTGCGCCATGTATTCGAGCTCGTGCCGGTCGACGTCCATGCTGCCGGCGGCGATCTCGTGCAGGAGCGGTTTCCAGATGTGGGTGCGCGAGCGCTCGATGAGCGTGACATGGGCTTTGCCCTTGCGACCGAACTTGTCGCCGAGGCGGGTAACGAGTTCTAGCCCGCCCGCACCGCCGCCGACCACGACGATCCGGTGCATACCTGGCGGTGCCGAAGCAATGATGTGGCGGGCGGGTATGTCGGGGGATGGGAGTTCGTTCATGGGTTGTTTCGCTCCAGACCGTAAAACGCCAGCGCGGCATCATAGGTCAGTATCAGAGATTGCCAGTCCAAGACGCACGGCGCGCGCATGAATGGGTTGCGATTGCTGCATTCTCAGCTGCCCGGATGTGGCTGGGCTCGCCCAATGCACCCGGTCGATACGTCTACCCCCGGATTTCACCGCCGGTCGCTTTCTTGACGTCGGCAACGATTTTGGCAGAAATCGCCTCGATCTCCTTGTCGGTAAGCGTGGCCGAGACCGGTTGCAATGTTACCTCTATGGCGACTGACTTCTTGCCTTCGGCCGCCAGTGCGCCGCCGTCGAACACGTCGAATACCGATACCGATTGAATAAGTGCCTTGTCTGCCCCGCTGGCGGCCTTCACCACTTCGCCGGCCGCCACCTTACGGTCGAGCACGAACGCGAAGTCGCGCTTCAACGGCAAAAGGTCGGCGGCGGCGAGTTGCGGACGTGCCCTGCTCTTTTTCTTCTCGGGCGGAAGCGCTTCGAGGAAGATCTCGAACGCCACCACGGGAGCCGCCACGTCGAGCGCCTTCAGCGCATCAGGGTGCAACTCACCGAAAAGAGCGAGCACGGCCTTTGGCCCGAGCCGCAACGTACCTGAACGCCCGGGGTGGAACCAGGCCGGGCAGTCGCGCGTGATCTGCGCTTTGGCCGGGTCAAGGCCGAGGGCTGCGATAACGGCAAGCGCGTCGGCCTTGGCATCGAATTCGTTGGCCAAGTCCGCTTTCCCGTCCCAATTGCGGCCAATGCCCGTGGTGCGCGCGGTTCCAGCGCGGACGCCGGCGGCAGCGATGAACTGATCGCTCTCGGTGTCGCCGCGATAGGCTTGCCCCAGTTCGAACAGGGCGACGTCGGCCATCCCCCGGTTGCGGTTGCGTTCGACCGCCGCGAGCAGGCCCGGCAGCAGGCTCGGCCGCATCGAGGCAAGATCGGTCGAAATCGGATTGGCAAGCTCGAGTTCCTCCGATCCGCCTCCAAACGCTTCCGCCTGATGCCGCGGTAGAAACGACCACGTCACCGCTTCAACCATGCCGCGTGCGGCAAGCGTGCGGCGTGCGCGGCGCGTGCGCTTCTGCCGCTCGGTGAGGACGGGGCCGGTGACGCCGTGGAGGCGCGGCAGTGGCGTTGCCGTCACGCGATCGAGGCCGGCAATGCGAATGACCTCTTCGACCAGATCCGCCGCGCCATGGATGTCAGGGCGCCAGGACGGCACGCCGACGCTGAGCTTGCTGCCTTTTCCGGTAATGGTGAACCCGAGGGCCTCGAAAATCGCCTTGATTTCGCCTTCCGGTAGTTTGACGCCTGTGAGTTTCTCGACGCGGGCAAAGTCGAAGCCGATCGATCGCGCCTTGTCGGGCACGCCGCCGGCGACGCGGGACTTCGACGGTGTGCCGCCGCAGAGCTTCAGGATCATCTGGGTTGCGAGGTCAAGGCCGGGCATGACCGTTTGCGGATCGACGCCGCGCTCGAAGCGGTAGCGCGCGTCCGTCACCAGACCCGCCTTGCGTCCGGTGGAAGCTGTGCGCAGCGGATCAAACCACGCGCTCTCGATCAGCACGTTGGTGGTCGAATCCGTGCTCCCCGACGCCTCGCCGCCCATGATGCCGCCGAGCCCCAATGGTCCGCTCTGATCGGCGATCACGCACATGGACTCGTCGATCACGTGCTCCTTGCCGTCGAGCCCCACGAATTTTTCGTTGGCTCGTCCGAGCCGCGCCACGACCGCGCCCTTGATCTTGTCGGCGTCATAGACGTGCAGCGGTCGGCCAAGATCGAAGGAAATATAGTTGGTCACGTCCACGAGCGCGTTGATGGGGCGCAGCCCGATGGCCTTCAGGCGGTTCTGGAGCCAGTCGGGTGACGGACCGTTCTGCACGCCCTTGACGTACCGGCCGGCGAACACCGGGCAGGCGTCAGCGCTGTCCTTGTCGAACGCGAGCTTGATCTCGATTGGGCAGTCCTTCGCACCCTCGACGCCGGTGATCCGGGGCTCGTGCTTCAGGGTGCCGAGACCAGCGGCTGCGAGATCACGCGCGATACCGCGCACGCCGGTGCAGTCGGGCCGGTTTGGCGTCAGCTTGACCTCGAATACGGGATCAGAAAGTCCCAGTACGTCGATGTAGCGCTGGCCGATCCTGTCTGAGTGCTCGACGGGCACGTCGATGATGCCATCTCCGTCACCGGTCAGTTTCAACTCGCTGAGCGAGCACAACATGCCGTTCGAGACGATGCCACGAACGGGCTTTTTCTCCAGCGTGATCCCCGACCCGGGAATGAAGGTTCCGAGTGGCGCGAAAACGGCAAGCATGCCTTCGCGGCAATTGGGCGCCCCGCACACGACTTCGACGGGTGGCTGGCCTTTCCCTATCTCGACCTGGGTGACGCGCAGCCTGTCGGCATTCGGGTGCTGCTTGGCCTCGACCACGCGCGCGACGGTGAACGCGCCTAGCGCCTTGCCTGGGTCCTCCACCCCTTCGACCTCAAGCCCGATGGCCGACAGCTTGGTCGCGATCTCGTCGACCGTGGCCTTTGTCTTGAGATGATCCTTGAGCCAGGAGAGCGTAAATTTCATGGAGTTCTGCCTCGATTTACCGGTTCACCGCAAGTGGCCGTCATTTCACGTTGGGCGGCGGGCCCGTTTCCACGCCGGTTACCCTTTTCGCCTGATGGATCTTCGCCCACATGTAGGCGAAGGAGAACACGATGCGGATCAGCGTCAATCCGTAATACATGCGGAAGACGAAGCAATACCAGACGAACCAGCGGTTCTTGCGGTTCATGGAGAGCTCGGTGACGGAGAGGTCGAAGTGTTCCATGACATCGAAGAACCCGCCGCGGAGCACCAGGTCGAAGGCGAAGATCGTGGTGCTGACCGGGCCTCCTGCGACGGGCCTGCGGTCGCGATCAGAGAACAATTCGGCGCCGTCGGATTGCAACATCAGGCAGCTGACGACGAACAGCACCAGGAACACCAGCATCGAGATGCCCATGGAGCGGTAGTATATGAGGGCGTGCCGCAAGGTTTCGCGTGAGAAGCCGTATTGGACCCACTGTTCCAACTCCTCGTGCTTGCGGTCGTGGAAGAACCACGTCAGCACAGCGATCACGGCCATGGCGATCGCGAGCCCGATCGCGAACAGGACCGGCACGGAAAGGTTTGATACCGCCAGCATTACACGGTCATGCGGCCCGCTCCCGCGTCAGGACGACAGACCGCCGCCAAGCGTCGGCTGGTCGAGGATCGAGAAGCCGTAGTGGCGAAGCCATTTCAGATCACCGGCGAAAAACGGGCGCAGATCGGGGATGCCGTATTTCAACATGGCCATGCGATCGAGCCCCATGCCGAAGGCGAAGCCCTGGTATGTCTCGGGATCGAGGCCGCAATTGCGCAGAACGTTGGGATGCACCATCCCGCAACCGCCGATCTCCAGCCATTCGCCTGGCTTTCCGAGTGCGCCCTTGTCGATGTCGATCTCCATCGAAGGCTCGGTGAACGGGAAGTGGCTGGCACGGAAGCGCATGGTCACAGTGTCGACCTCGAAGAACGCCTTGCACATTTCCTCAAGCACCCACTTCAAGTGCCCCATGTGTGTCGTCTCGTCGATGACGAGGCCCTCGATCTGATGAAACATCGGGGTGTGAGTCTGGTCGCTGTCGCAACGGTAGACGCGGCCCGGCGCGATAATGCGAATGGGCGGCTTCTGGCCGAGCATGGTACGGATCTGCACGGGGCTCGTATGCGTGCGAAGCACCAGAGGTGCGGCGTTCGAGCCGGGTTTGGTCTTCAAATAGAATGTATCGTGCTCTTGTCGGGCCGGATGCTCGGCCGGGATGTTGAGCTTGGTAAAATTATAGTCGTCGCTCTCTATGTCGGGGCCTTCGGCGACCTTGAAGCCCATATCGGCGAAGATCTCGATGCACTCGTCGAGCACTTGCGACACGGGATGAATGCGGCCCTGCGCTTCTGGCCCAACCCGCACCGGCAAGGTGATATCGGAGTGCTCGTTGGCGAGCCTTGCGGCAAGTGCCGCGACTTCAAGGGTCGCCTTCTTCTGATCAAGTGCTTCGCTGACAGCCGCCTTGACGTTATTGACTGCTTGCCCGAACGCCTTTCGCTGATCGGCCGGCATCGCGCCCAGCTTGGCCATCAATTCGGATATGCGGCCCTTTTTGCCGAGCGCCGAAACGCGAACGGCATCGAGGGCGCCGAGATCCATCGCCTTGGCCACGTCATTCAGGAGTTCGCTCTCCAGCGCGCTGAGATCGATAGCGCTGGGATCGGCAGCCGTATCAGCCATGCGTGCGCACCTCTTGCGTCGTCTCCGGGTGCGTCCCGGGGATCCACTGTATCATTCTCCGGTTCCGGGAGCGCGCTGCAGAGATGGGCCCTCGGGACGAGCCCGAGGTTGACAAACCTGGGGTCGGCTCAGAGTGCTCAGGCTGCCTTGCCGCCTGCGGCCGACGACGCCTTGTCGACAAGTGCCTTGAAGGCGGCGGCGTCCTTCACCGCTATGTCGGCCAGCACCTTGCGATCGACTTCGATGCCGAGCTTGGTCAACCCGTCGATAAATCGGCCGTAGGTGAGGCCATGCTCGCGGGTGGCGGCGTTGATGCGCTGGATCCAAAGTGCGCGGAAGTTACGCTTGCGGCGCTTGCGGTCGCGGAACTGATACTGGAGCGCCTTCTCCACCGCCTGCTTGGCGACGCGGATTGTGCTCTTGCGACGGCCATAATAGCCTTTCGCGGCCTTAAGAACTTTCTTGTGCTTGGCGTGGGCGGTAACGCCACGTTTGACGCGGGCCATGGGAGGAAACTCCTCGAAAAGTTAGTTCAAGATCCAGTTACTAGGACTCTCGGAACTCAGCCGCTTCCTCTAGGGAAGCATTCCAGCTCCGATCAAAATTCCTAGCGGGCGTAGGGCATGTACTTCTTGACGATCATCGCGTCGGAGTCGTTCAGCACCATCGTGCCGCGCGCCTTCTGGATGAACTTCGCTGTCCGCTTGATCATGCCGTGGCGTTTGCCCTGGGCAGCTGCCTTGACCTTCCCCGTCCCAGTCATCTTGAAGCGCTTTTTGGCGCCGCTTTTGGTCTTCATCTTGGGCATTTTGCTCTCCTGACGTTCGTGCGCGGCCTCGCCCCGGACAATAGACAAATCGATTGTCCAACCCTCGGAACGCCACAACTCTGCTTTTTCCGCCCCGATAGCGGTTGAGCAGGCCGGCCGTTTCAAAGGGATGCTTTTTTGCGAAATCCGCTGGATATACAAAAGCATAAGAACCGCCACGGCATGCCCTGCCGGGCGGCTCTGAGAAGGGTTATAATGAGATCGTGACGGCTGCGCAACAGAAGAGACCGAAAGTTTGAAGCCCTGAAGGCCACGTCACTTCGGCGATAACACCATGACCATCTGCTTGCCCTCGAAGCGTGGCTCGCTCTCGACCTTGGCGATCGCCTCAGTGTCGACCTTTACGCGCTTGAGAACGTCCATGCCAAGATGTTGGTGGGCCATTTCACGGCCACGGAACCGCAACGTCACTTTGACCTTGTCGCCTTCCTCGAAGAAGCGGCGGATTGCGCGCATCTTCACGTCATAGTCGTTATCGTCGATGCCCGGTCGCATCTTGATCTCTTTGATCTCGACAATTTTCTGGTTCTTGCGGGCTTCGGCCGCCTTCTTCTGTTCCTGGAACTTGAACTTTCCGAAGTCGAGGATCTTACAGACCGGCGGCTCGGCATCGGGCGAGATCTCAACCAAGTCGAGACCAGCCGTCGTTGCTCGCTCCATCGCGTCGAATTTGCTCACGACGCCAACGTTCTGGCCATTCTCGTCGATCAGCCGCACTTCGCGGGCGCGGATGGCATCGTTGATCCGGGGGCCGGACTGCTCGCGCTCTGGCGCGCCCCTCATTGGTCTACGGATGTTCTTTCTCCTTAAGTGGTTTCGGACAGAAGGCCGGTTGGCGACTAAAGTGTTGAGGACGCATCCCGACCAGAATGCGGCTCAAAAGAGCCTAAGGCGATCAGAATTGGGAAGAATGCGACCGAAGTCAAGCGCTGCGCGGCCTGGCGGCGGGCTTGATGCCGCAATCCTGTGGGCAGGGAAGCTTGTGCAACACGATCTGTGCCGCGCGCTACACTAACGCCAGTGCTCGGCGATCCATGGCGTTGGACGCACGTGTTTGTACAATTTCTTCCATGCTGCCGTCACCGGCCATTTGCCGTCGCGCGCTTCGTCCGGGTCGGGTTTGCCCGTAAACGCGACCAGACGCACGCCGGCCGGCAGCTTGGGGGTTATGAAGAAGCGCATCGGCCAGCCGGGCAGCAGCGAATGCTTGAAGCTGACGCACCAGTCCCCGGGCCAGAACACCATGTCGTGCGCTTCACCCGAAATGTACTTCTGCGAATTACGGTACTTCGCGAGGTATTGCTCCGGGTCGCGGTTGAAATTCTCGAAGATGTAAGTCATCTGGCCGACCGGGAAGCGATAGACCGTGGTGTTGCCGACCCTCAGCTCTGGTTCCGACCAATTCTTCGCGACGCAATAGCGGCCGGGCTCGAAATCGAAGAACGGATCGATGGAGCCGGTGATGACCACGTCGAGATCGACGAACAGCACGTCGCCCGAAAGATCGAGCAGGGGCTGCTGATAGAGCGACAGCTTGCGCCAGCCGAGTCGCGACACACGGTCGGGGATGTTTTGAAACGCCGGCAGCGGAGCGGTGACCACGCACGGATCCACGCCTTTGGAATCATCGGTGAAACAGATCACCCGCGTCGGACGCGCCGTGTTCCGCCAGATCATCGATGCGAGGCGATTGACGTAATCGGCGCCGTAGCGCGTGCCCCATTTGATGCAGATGACCGTCTGTTGCGCCATCCGGGCCACATCTCCCATGCTTGCCAGCCCAATGTTTGTAAGCCCGCTCTTGCCGACCGCCTTGGTGCGGGCAAAGCGAAGAACTGTCAATGGCGGCTGTGAGCAGAGTGATGCCGGCAAACCAGCCAAAAGACGAGGCCGTTCAGAACAGCGATCCCAAGGGCGGCTGGAGGAACGACAGTCCAACCGCTATCGCCGCCGTAGCGGAGGCTCCACCAGATTTTCAGCAAACATGCGGCATTCGCAATAAGCAGCCCGATGCGCCACGAACGAGCCCAGAACGCCATGGCCAAGCCCGCCAGAAAGGCCGGGACCGAAAGCGCGAATAGGATCTTCAATGGCGTCCAGGGTGCGATGAGATATTGCCGCTCAAAGTCGAGAAATGCGGCCGCACGCGGATCCGGTACAGCGGGGGCCGGAAACCATGCCATGCTGGTCGCCAGCGCGATGATCGTTGCAGCCAGACCGGTTCGGCTTCGCCGCCACGCGAAATAACAATACGGCAGGAGGAGCAGCGGTCTGACATACCAGCTGAGGGGGTTGTGGTGCCTGGCCCATGCCCAGTCTGCCACGTCGTGAATGAGTTCCATGTTTGGGTCCGGTGACCAACTGCGGCAATCTCGCGCCCTATGAGCGCAACGTGCCCAAGAAGGTGGTTTCGAGGCTGCTGCCCAGAAGTAGCTCGTCGTAGACGGCGAGGGTCTGGCGTTGCAGCTCGCGCGTCGTGAAGCGGCCGGTGACGAACGCCCGCGCGCGGTCGCCGATCGCTGTCCGTTCGCCAGGGGCGAGAGCGAGCGCGGATGCCAGGGCCTCGGCGAGTGCCGCGGCGTCTCCGGGCGGTACCAGCCAGCCGGTCGATGGCGCGCTGGGCGCCGCGGGCTCCGCCACCAATGTTTCCGGCAGCGCGCCGATCCGCGTCAGAATCACCGGGCAGCGCATGGCCTGGGCCTCTGCCGACGAACGGCCAAAGCCTTCCGGCTCGGTCGACACCAGCAGCCCGATGTGTGCCATGGCGAAGGCCGCCGGGACGTCCTCGACGTGACCGACGATCTTGACGGCTTCGGTCAGCCCGGCGGCGGCGATCGCCCCTTGCAATTCCGCGACATATCCGTCGCGGCCTTGTGAATCGCCCGCGAACACCACGACGGCGTCACCGAGCCGTCCGCTGGCTTTCAAGCGGCGGGTGGCGTCGATAACCACGCTTTGACCCTTGAGCGGAGTCACGCGCGCCATATGCAGGATCACCCGGGCATCCTTCGGTATCTGCCACTTCGACCGCAGGCCCGCGATTCGCTCGGTGCTCACCTTCGCCGGATCGAAGCGGGTGAGATCGACGCCGCGATAGACGATGCGGATCCGGTTGTCGGGCGCCCCATAGCGCGTGCGTATGGACTGCGCTGTGTAATCGGAATTGGCTATGACGATGTCGGAACGCGCCATCACGCTGTTATAGAGGTTCTTGATGCGTCCGCGCTCGCTGTAAGCTCCGTGGTAGGTGGTAACGAAGGGGATCCTGGTCTTTTGAACCGCAAGCAGTGCGCTCCAGGCAGGTGCCCGGCTGCGGGCATGGATCAGGTTGACACCCTCGGCGCCGATGACGTGCGCAAGAGCATAGCCGTTCGAAATAACGCGCGCCGGGTTCTTGGTGGCAGCCGGAAATCGCATGAACTCGCCACCGAGCCGTATAATACGCTCCTCCAGCCGCCCACCCTCGGACAACACAAGCGCCCGTCCGCCGCCGGCTACGACAGCTTCGGTTACTTCGAGCGTGGTCATCTCGGCGCCACCGGCATCGAGATGTGGGATCAGTTGCAGTATGGTGGGACGCGCATGGGCCACGGTCAGGCTCCGGCTGGCGACCGGAGCGGATCGCTGGGGTCGACGGTGAGGGGTGTCTTATGACGGGTGACGGGCAAGCGCAATTCCTCGAGGTAGGTGCGGGCGATAACATTCGCCGCATCGCCTATCTGGCACGGGCCAAACCCGGCGCGCCCGGTCTGTTCTGGCTGTCGGGCTTCAAGTCGGACATGGCCAGCACCAAAGCGCAGGCACTTGCCGACTACGCCGCAGCACGCGGGCTCGGCGCAACCCGGTTCGATTACTCCGGACACGGTCTTTCGTCGGGCCGTTTCGAGGATGGTACGATCGGGCAATGGCTCGAGGAAGCCGTTGCCGTATTCGCTCAGCGGACGCTTGGACCGCAGGTCGTGATCGGCTCAAGCATGGGCGGACATATCGCGCTGTTGCTGCTCAAGATTCTCATGGCCAATCATCCCGACCATGCGCGCCGCCTCAAATCGCTGGTGTTGATCGCGCCGGCTTGGGACATGACGGAAGAACTGATCTGGCAGCGCCTATCGTCAGCACAGCGGGAGCAACTCATGTCATCCGGCGCGGTCCATCGCCCATCGGCCTACGGCGAGCCCTACGCCATCACGCGCAACTTGATCGAGGACGGCCGCAAGCATCTTCTCGCGCGCCAGCCGTTCGATCCCGGGCGCCCTGTTCTCATTCTGCAGGGGCTGCTTGATGCGGACGTGCCGTCGTCTCACACGCGCCAGCTCTTGGACTTCATCGAGGGCGGGCGGGTCGAAATCGAGGAGGTGCCCGATGGCGAGCACCGCCTTTCGCGGCCCGAGGATCTCGAGCGGCTGCTTAATCTTGTTGGCCGGGCAGTGGTTGCCGCACGATCCTGATCCTCACCTGTCACCACGGATGCTGGCTTCAGACGCGTTCAGTCCGGTGCTCAATGCGGCTTCGAGCGTCGTCGCACCAGCGCGTGCGGCCACGGCTTCGGGAACGATCCAAGCTCGCCACGTCGCCGACGACACCCCGGCACGACAGCTCAGCTTGCCGCCAGCAATCGCGCAGGTCTCGTCGGCGCGAACCTCGCTCGCTTCGCGGCGATCGTGGCGGACAATACGCAAATCGATCGGCTGGAGCAGGGCTTTCGCCCCTTCGAGATCGACGTCACGGAATACGCAACCGAGCGCGTTGTTGCAGGCGCCTGCGCGCGAGCCGAGCGCGATACCCGGTCCGAAGGCGGTGGACCGTGGCATGCGCTTTGCCGCCGTGTCCGGGCCTTGGCTGACGTAGCAAACGTCTTCCAAACACAGCACCGGATCGGCAGACTTGTTCCAGCGCCGGATCCCGCGGTCGCCGGCAACCATCATCAAAAGAACGGTGACGCGCGTTCCGACTTGTTCAATCGTGGGCTGCCGACCCTGCGTCATAGTTGTCGCATCGGGGATGTTGATCGCGCTGGTCAAGTCTTCGGGGCCGGCAGATTTCCGGGCTTCACGCAGGTCGCGGGCCTTGCGGATCTTTTCTGTGAGTCGGATGGCTTCTGCCTCGCGCTCGGCCTCTAGTATAAGTCGTTGTTGGTCAGCCTCCCGGGCAGCTCGCTCGGACGCCGCATATTCGGCTTCGGCGCGGGCCCGCGCCTGCTGTTCGGCCTCACGCTCCAAGGCCTCACGCGCGGCCGCTTCTGCCTTCAGCAGGTGGTCTGCGGCCTGCCGTTCGGAGGCCGCGCGCTGCTCCTCGGCAATCCGCGCTTCCTTGGCCAACTCGTCCGCCAGACGACGGTCCTCGGCCTGCCGCGCGTCATGCGCAGCCTCCGCCTTTCGTGCCTCACGCGCCATTTGCTCAGCCTCGGCCCTTGCGGCCTGCATTTTGCGGGCGGCCTCAGTCTCGCTTCGAGCCCGGGCGTCCGCTGCCTTGGCCTGGCTCGCCTTGCGCGCGTCATCGGCAGCACGTGTAGCGGCCGCTGACCGCTCGGCCTCCAGTCGATCGCGCTCGGCGGCTTCGCGCGCAGTGGTCTCGCGGGAGGTGCGCTCAGCCTCCGCCACAAGGCCGGCCTCACGGGCCTCTTTTTCA
Organism: Hyphomicrobium sp.; assembly: GCA_002928955.1. Classification (GTDB taxonomy): domain Bacteria; phylum Pseudomonadota; class Alphaproteobacteria; order Rhizobiales; family Hyphomicrobiaceae; genus JAKAML01. Next base: position 26,195 of record PERT01000023.1, read on the forward strand.
ACAAGAGCCTTGTTCTCGGCCGCGATCCGCTCTGCTTCGGCAATCTCCAGTTCGGCCAGGGCCCGTCGCTGCTCCTCCTCGCGCTGATTGGCTTCCTCATGGGCGCGCGCGAGCATCTCGGCTTCGTCCGCCTTCATGAGTTCGGCGCGGGCGCGGGCCGTCTCCGCCTTGCGCTTGGCGTCCTCGGTCTTCCGCTTGGCTTCAGCCGCCTTCTTGACCGCCTTCAGTCGTTCCGCTTCGGTACGCTTCTTGGCGTCGTCGGCCTTGGCCGTCGCTGTCTTGGCGTCGTTGGTCGACCGCGCGAATTTCTCCGCAATGGCGTGGGCGCTGGCGTCTTCGGCGGCTGCCGCGGGTTGGCTCGTCAACAGGACCATCACGGCCAACTGAGCCGCCAGCAAAGGTGTCATCAAGTGTCCGCCGCGCATGAAACCCCGCACCCTTGCTGCTAGCCCGATCGAAAAAGCATAAGAAAAACGCAGACCACAGCCGGCCTCGGCCGATTCCACGCAACCCCTGGCAGCTTCGACTGGGATTTCGTCAATAAAGCGGTCGGTCGACTGAACGGAAGCTGAATTCCTCAATCGCGTCCTTTTGCGATCGCCGCCAGCCCCTCACGATAAGTTGGGTGCACAAGTTTGAAGCCAAGTTCATCTTTGATCCGGGTGTTCCGTACGCGTTTGTTCTCGGAGTAGAAGCTCCGTGCCATCGGCGAGAGTTCCGCTGTCTCGAAAGGGAGATCGGGAGGGCATTGACGACCGGTCACCGCGGCGGCGAAGGCGACCACGTCCTGGGGAGCGGCCGGCTCGTCGTCAGTGACATTGTAGATGCGGCCTGGTTGCGGCCGGGCGATCGCGGCTTGCAGGGCGCCCGCGATATCGTCGACATGGATGCGGTTGAACACCTGGTCTTTCTTGATCAGCCGCCGCGCGGTTCCGTCGGCCAGATCTTCGATCGCGCTGCGCCCTGGCCCATAGATGCCAGGCAGTCGGAATATCATGACCGGCCTGCCGCTGGCAGCGCCAAGTGCGAGCCAGGCATTCTCAGCATCGAGCCGCCGCCGGCCGCGCTCCGACATGGGATTTGGAGGGGTGCTTTCGTCGACCCAGCCGCCCTTCTGGTCGCCGTAGACCGCCACCGTCGAAAGGTAGCCAATCCAGCGCAGTCTGGGAGCGTTTTCGATGTCGGCGGCATGATGAAGCAGAGCGGGATCGGCGCTCGCGCCAGGCGGTATCGACAACAGAACATGGGTGGCTTGTGACAGCGTGGCGCGGACGTCCTGTGAAGGTCCTGCGCCATCGAAGCAGAGGCCGCTCCACCCTCTTGCAGCGATCCGTGCGGCACCTGACGCCGTGGTCGACGTGCCACTGATCCGCCAGCCGTCGCGGTCGAGGCGCTCGGAAAGCACACGAGCACTGTAGCCGAGGCCGAAGGCGAGTAGATGCGTCATGGGGGCTCCATGGTCGTGCGGATCGCGGCGATTGCAGCATGCCATTCGGCGTGAACATTCTCGTCGGTCTCGCCTGCGAGGTGGGCTTTGGCAAGATCCGCAATGTGGCTGGCGTCGGCGAGTTCGGTCAACGCCCACACCGCCATCCCGCGAACCAGGGGCGAAGCATCGGCCAGCAGCTGCTCGACGATCGGGATCAGGCTCGTGTCACCCGAGTTTCCAGCGGCGACCAGCGCATTGCGAACCACGCGGTCACGACCTGTGCGCTTGACAGGTGTGCCAGCGAAGCGGACCCGGAAAGCCCGGTCGTCGAGAGCCAGCAGGGCCGGCAGCGGCGGATTGTCGGTTTCGATGCGCGCGGCAAACCGGCTCTCACGCGAGACTTCCGCGAATTTGTTCCACGGGCAGACAGCCAGGCAATCGTCGCAACCGAAGACACGGTTGCCCATGGGGCGGCGGAATTCTCGGCTGATTTGACCTTTGTGCTCGATCGACAAATAGGCGAGACAACGGCGCGCGTCCAATTGGTACGGCGCGGGAAATGCCTGCGTCGGGCAGATGTCGAGGCAGCGGCGGCAGCTGCCGCAACGGTTGTCGCCGGGCGGGTCGGCCGCAAACTCTGCTGTGGTCAGAATTGCGCCGAGCAGCAGCCACGAGCCGTGCGCGCGCGAGACGAGATTGGTGTGCTTGCCCAGCCAGCCAATGCCTGCCGCCATCGCGAGCGGCTTTTCCATCAACGGTGCCGTGTCCACGAACACCTTGACCTTCGCGCCGCGTTCCTCCACCAGCACGCTGGCCAGTTTCTTGAGTTTGGTCTTAAGAACGTCGTGGTAGTCCCGGCCCTTGGCGTAGACCGAGATCACCCCGCTGCTTCGATCGTCGAGCGCATTCAGCGGGTCGGTTTCCGGCGCGTAGCTGGCCCCAAGCAGGATGATGGTTCGGACCTCGGGCCAAAGCGATCGAGGGTGTCGCCGGCGGTCGGCGGTGTCGGCCATCCAGTTCATGTCGCCGTGGTGGCCCGCAGCCAGAAACGTATCGAGGTGTTCGCCTGCTTCACCGATCGCGTCCGGCGTCGTAAAGCCGATCGCGTCGAACCCGAGAGCGGCCGCTTGCTGGCGGAGCCGGGCGGTGGTGTCGCTCATGTGCGGTGCAATCCCTTGCGCACAGGGCGCGGCGATTTCAGAAGTCGAGGTCCGTGTAGTAGAGTGGCGGCGGCATCCCCGGCACGCGGTCGGCCAGGATGCCGCGGAACGATGGCCGTGATTTCACCCGCACATACCAGGATTTGGCGACGGCATACTCGTTCCATGGCACTTCACCGAGGTAGTCGATCGAGGACAGGTGCGCGGCCGCGGCGAGATCGGCGAAAGAGAACTCGTCGCCACCCAGCCAGCGGCGCTGGTGCGCAAGATAACCGATGTAACTCAAATGGTAGCGCAGATTGGCGCGCACCGGGCGCAGCACCTCTGGGTCAGGCGAATGATTGAGCGCGCCCCCCATGCGGGCGTAGACTTTCTCCAACAGCAGCTCACGTGTGACGTCGCGGTCGAACTTTCGGTGAAACCAATCAGCCAGACGACGGATCTCGGCGCGCCCGTCGCGCCCACCGGGCAACAGCTCGATCTGGCGATTGTCGGAGCGATGCTGGCGCAGCTCCTCTGCGATGTACTCAGAGATCGCGTAGGTGCCGCACAGTGTGAGCCCGCCCTCGCGCTCCAGTACCGGCAATTCGCCAGCCGGATTAAGTGCGAGAAACTGGGGCCGTTGCTCCCACGGCCGTTCCTCGACGAGCGTGGGTTCGATGCCAACCTCGCTCAGTGCCAGGCGGATGGACCGGGAGTGCGGGCAGAGCCGGAAATGTGTGAGCTTGTCCATTCTCGTCCCAACCTTCTCACGCCAACGCTGCCGCGGCGATCATGCCCTCCAGCTTCACTGGCACATCCGGCAGTCTGTGGCGATTGGGCCCCAGCGTCATCAAGCGAAATCTGATACCTAGTGGCCTGTCGCGCCTAAATCGCTGTGCCAGCCGCACGCGTCGACGATTTAGGCCCGACATGAAGGCCACTCGCTATATCATTGGGTTAGCGGGGCGTTCATCGCGCCTTAATTGACGCGCACGATGCCCCACCCATCAGTCAATTAAGGCGCGACGCCCCACTAGCACCGCACAAGGTATGCCGGGAAAACTTCCGGGAAAACGGACAGCACCAGGAGGCGCAATGGAAACGTGGCAGATCGTGCTGCTTGGGCTGTTGGAAGGGCTCACGGAGTTCATCCCGGTCTCCTCTACAGGGCATGTCCTGCTCGCCGGACATTTTCTCGGCTTCAAATCGGCAGGTAAGACATTCGAAGTCTTGATTCAACTTGGCGCCATCCTGGCGATCCTGACGGTCTACTTCGGCAAGCTCTGGCACCTTTTGATCTCGTTGCCGAGCGATGCCCGTTCGCGCCGGTTCGCCCTCGGCATCCTCTTGGCATTCCTACCCGCTGCTGTAGTCGGCGCTTTCGCGCACAAATTCATCAAGAGCGTGCTGTTTGAAAGCCCGATGTTGATCTCGATCATGCTGATCATAGGCGGCATCGTCCTGCTCTTGGTCGACCGAATGACGTTGCGGCCACGCTATGCTGAGGTCACAGACCTGCCACCTTCGCTCGCCCTAAAAATTGGTCTGTGCCAGTGCATCGCCATGGTGCCCGGCGTCTCGCGCTCGGGTGCCACGATCGTTGGTGCGCTGCTCATGGGGGTCGAAAAGCGGGCCGCGGCGGAGTTTTCGTTCTACCTCGCCATGCCGACCATGGCCGGCGCCTTCGCCTACGACCTCTACAAGAACTGGTCCAGCCTGGACCCAGCGGCCGTGTCGAGTATCGCACTCGGCTTTGCGGTGGCCTTCATCAGCGGCGTCGTGGTTGTTCGTTATCTACTCGACTACGTGTCGCGCCATGGGTTCCAGTTGTTCGGCTGGTGGCGGATCATTGTCGGGGGGGTTAGTCTCGGAGCATTGCTTGTACTCGGTTGAGGCAAACGCGCGCTCCCGAGGCTGACCTGCAGCCCCCCGGGTCGTTGCCTGCATCGGGTCATCACGTGAAAACACGTGTTCGTGACAGCTTGCGGTCACGCTGCGTGCGAGGTTTTCGTATTCGCGAAAATCGCCTTGAAAACGCTGATGTCGGATGCAGAGCGTAGCCTCTCAAGCGTCGCGGGTTCTCGGACCAGTCGCGAGATCCGCGCGAGCGCCTTGAGGTGGTCGCCGCTGGCGTGCTCAGGTGCCAACAAAAGAAAAATGAGATCGACGGGCTCTTTGTCTAGGGCTTCGAAGTCGATCGGAGTCTCGAGCCTGGCAAACAGACACAAGATTCGGTCCAGAGGCTTGAACTTCCCATGCGGAACTGCAATTCCCCGCCCAAGCGCGGTCGAGCCAAGACGCTCACGCTGCAAGATCGCATCGAACACATCGCGCGCTTCCAGCCCAGTCAGCGCTGCAGCCCGCGTCGACAGGTCTTGAAGTGCCTGTTTCTTTGTCTTGGCCTTCAGCGAAGGAATGATGCCTTCAGGGGCCACAAGATCAGCAAGGTCCATGGTCGTGACGTCCCACCGTGACTTCCAACATGTCGTCCAAAGCTGTGCTCCACACATAGCCTCCGTCGGTGGCCATGCATTGAGTGTGCCGATTGAGATCGGGCGTCTGCAATAAGTCTCCCGATGCACATACTCAGACCCCAGTTGACACACGAGGGCCCCGGTCTCGCCGCCGCACGCAAGGCCATACAAGTCAGCGACCCAGACAACGAACCCTGGCTGGACTGACGAATGCAAAATACACAGCGGCTTTCAGCTTCCTCTACCACGCAACGCTGCGATCACATCCCGGAATAATCTCAGTTTATGATTGCCCCGTCGCAAACCGCCTGTCTTGCCAAGCCCAGCGTTGGCATCCGCGCGCGGAGCCACTGCACATAACCGCAAATGTTTCAGCACGCGGAAGCGAACCGGCATCACCAACCGATAATCGAGCGGCTGGAAGCCTTGGCCTGCTTGAGAATCCGAAGGGAACGGTATGCTGGGCGGTTATGTGAGTCAAATCACGGCGCGTGTCCACCTCAGCAACAGATCGAGATAACGTGTGCGGGAACGCGGCACTCCACAACTCATGCATCTGGTGCGGTTTACTCCGCTGCGGAGCGGTTGAACGTTTCAGTCATCCGCTTTTCCCGTCGGCGCTGGACGGAAGAGGCGATTCGCATCGCTTCCCGGTACTTGGCCACGGTCCGGCGGGCGATATCGATGCCGTCCTTGCGCAGGCGCTCGACGATTTTATCGTCCGATAGGACGGCCTTCGGCGTCTCGCCGTCGATCAGTTGCTTGATCCGGTGTCGGACCGACTCCGATGAGTGCGCTTCACCATCTTCCGACGACTGGATCGCGGATGTGAAGAAATACTTGAGTTCGAAGATCCCCCGCGGGGTCGACATGTACTTGTTCGAGGTCACGCGGGAGACGGTCGATTCGTGCATCTTGATGGCGTCGGCCACTGTCCTCAGGTTCAGCGGACGCAAGTGCTGCACGCCGTACGTGAAGAACCCATCCTGCTGTCGGATGATCTCTTCTGACACCCTGAGAATGGTGCGGGCGCGCTGGTCGAGGCTTTTCACCAGCCAACTGGCCGTTTGCAGGCACTCGAGGATGTAGCCCTTGTCCTTATCACTGTGCGCGGACTTGGTGACCTTGGTGTAGTAGGAGCGATTGACCAACACTCGAGGCAGCGTGTCGGTGTTGAGTTCGACAATGAAGCTGCCGTCGGCCGCCGAACGCACGAGCACGTCCGGCACCACGCGCTGGATGTCCACGCGGCCAAACCTCAGGCCCGGTTTCGGATTTAGCCGCTTGATGTCGGCTATCATGTCGGCGAGGTCGTCGGCGTCGGCATCGATCGCCTTGCGCAGGCCTGCCAAGTTATGGCTCGCAACCAGATGCAGATTGTCGAGGAACCGCGCGATCATCGGATCGTAGCGGTTCTCCTCCTTGAGCTGGATAGCCAGGCACTCCGCCAGCGAGCGCGCGAAAACGCCCGGGGGATCGAAGGTTTGCAGCGTTTCAAGCACACGCTCGACGAATTCGAGCGGCGCGCCAAGCTTTTCGGCCAGCGATGGCAGATCGGCCCTGAGGTATCCTGCCTCGTCCACAAGATCGATGAGGTAGCGGCCGATCAACCGCTCCACGGGATCGGCAAGTGCCAAAGTCAGCTGCTGTTCGAGGTGATCGCGGAGCGACGTCTCGGACGAGACGAATTCCTCAAGATTGCTGTCGTCGCCTGAAAAATTATTTGTACTCTGATGGACGGAGGCCCAGTTCGACAGGCCATTCGCATTTACCGCCATGTCCGGGTCCGACGCCACCGTGTCGGGGAAAACGTTTTCGATGGACGTGTCGAGTGCACCAGCCGGGTCGACGTCCGTCTTGCCGAGATCGAGCCACGCATCGTCGCCGGTGCCTTCGCCTGTGAAGTCGGCGCCACCAGGTGCTGCGTCGGAATCGCCGTCATTCTCGTGGTCTGTGCCTGAGTTATTGCGGTAATCCGCTTCGTCGCTGGCCGTGGGCGCCGACGGATCGTCGGTCTCTTCGCGCTCAAGCAAAGGGTTGCGCTCGAGTTCGGTGTCGACGAACTGTGAAAGCTCGATGTTGGATAGCTGCAGCAGCCGGATTGCCTGCTGCAGCTGTGGTGTCATCACCAGCTGCTGGCCTTGCTTCAGCTCCAGCCTTGTTGAAAGCGTCATACCCACTCACCCTTTGCGCAACGCGCGCATCCTCGGGCCCAAGGTATAATCAACGCCCATTAACGAACATATCCCCTAAGTATACGCGCCTGACGTCTTCGTTCGCTATGATTTCCGAAGGGTTACCTTGTGTAAGGACTTGGCCTTCATAGATCACATAGGCTCGTTCGACGAGGCTCAGCGTCTCACGCACGTTGTGATCGGTGATCAGAACCCCGATGCCACGTTCGGTCAAGTGGCGGACGAGTTGCTGGATATCGCCAACAGCCAGCGGGTCGACGCCAGCGAACGGCTCGTCGAGGAGCATGAACGACGGCCGTGAGGCCACGGCACGGGCGATTTCGCAGCGCCGGCGCTCGCCGCCGGACAGCGCGATCGACGGCAACTTGCGGCGGTCGGTGATGCGGAACTCTTCGAGCAGCTGATCGAGTTGCTCTTTCCGGCGCTTCTTGATGGGCTCGACCAGTTCCAGCACGGCCATGATGTTCTGCTCGACGGTGAGGCCGCGAAAGATCGAGGCCTCTTGCGGCAGGTAGCCGATCCCGAGCCGGGCGCGGCGGTACATCGGCAGCTTGGTCACGTCGCGGCCGTCGATGGTGATCTGGCCCGAGTCAGCGGGAACCAGGCCGGTGATCATGTAGAATACGGTGGTCTTGCCCGCCCCGTTGGGTCCGAGCAGGCCAACCGATTCGCCACGACCAACTGCTAGGCTCACGCCCTTGACGACGGAACGCTTCTTGTAGGTCTTGCGGACATCGTATGCGGTCAGCCAGCCTTCGCCACCCAGTTGCTCGTCAAAGGCCGCTTCGTCTTCGATCTCGTCGTCCTGGACCGGTACGAGTTGGCCGTTGGTGGCGCGAGCAGTCTTGGCACCCACGCCCGTCAAACCGCTCCAACTGCCGAGCTTCGGAAATCGCATCGTGGTCCTTGCCTCGCGTGTCGTCCGGGTGTGCCATGACGACAGCATCTCATTCAATCGAGTCCATTTCAGCAGCGGTCAAGCCGCCCTATTGGCGGGAGGCACTACCGGGAGCAGGCTTGGTTGACGGTCCCCAGCCGCTGCTGCTCGGGCTGCCCGCCGGAGCGGCTTGGGTTTCAGGCGAAGTCTGCTTGGCTTTCTCGTTTAAGCGCTTGGGGTAGAAGATCGCGCTCGGCCGGCCACCGATCACAGGCACTGCAATGGTCGCGCCCTTGACGTCGGCGTCGCTGGACGGCTGGGCGCGAGCCGACCATGCGGCCCTGGGGTCGGTCTCGATTACACTCTGGCCCGTGGTCATATCGATGACGAGTTTGGAACCACGCACGACGTTGGGGCCTTGTGTCAACACCACGTCCCCACCAACCGTTACAATGTTCTTCTTGGTGTCAAAGTCGGCCCAATCGCCGGTAGCCGTCTGCCCGTCGCGTGACTGTACGACGACCGCGCGCCGCGCTTCGATCTTTAGAAGGTCGGCTGAACCCTTTGCACCCTTGACGTCCGCGGCCACGCCGTCCTTGACCGCCTCCCCAAGTCCCGCCTCGCCACTATAGAACGCGGTCATTTCTGCGGTGCGTAGAGAGAACCCACCCTGCACGGCTTTAACATCGCCGTTGAAGAGAGCCGATTTGCGCTGGTCGTTAATGTCGAGGGTATTCGATTCGATGTCGATGGGTGCACTCGGGTCGGTTTTGAAGGTCGCACCCAAAAGCCCCGTCGCCGGCGATTTCGGAGCGGCCGCCGCCTTGACCTGATCGGCTGCAGCCTGCGCGGTGCCGCGCACGAAGCGCGCCGTTACACGACCGTTGCCGCCCTCGCTTTCCGGCGATGACAGTTTTGTTCTGCCGGCTTTCCGGTCACTGTAAAGCCGCCGGCCGCGAAGCTCGTTTGGCCCCTGTGTGACGAGCACGGCGCCGGTGAGCAGCACCGTGTCCGCTTTGTGGTCTAGTTCGGCGCTGTCGCTCGTGACCTTTCGGTCAGGCGCCTGCGTCATCACCACCTGGCCCGTCAGATAGGCCTTTTCGTTCTCGGCGTCCAAATCGGCGCTTTCACTCATTGCCCGATCTCCCGTCGCGTGCGTCATGACCACTGGTCCGGTTGCGGTGATTCGCTTGACCTTGCCTTGGGGGATGGGTGCCGTTGGATCGAAGCTGGTGTCGTTTCCGATTTCGGCGCCTTTCGTCTTCGGCGCGCCGGGGTTGGCCGAAGGTGTGGGCAACACGACTGCTTGGCCGACATAAGTCACATGAAGATCGGGGCTCGATAATGTCGCTCCGCCTTGCACCGCGCGAACTGCGCCTGAGAACACGGCGAGCTTGGTTTGATCGTTCACGTCGAGCCGGTTGGAAGTGATCTCGATCGGTGCGCCCGACGCACCAAAAGGCCGTGCGGTCCGTAATTTTGCATCCTTCGACTTCTCGGCCATTTCCGACAGGTCGGCAGCGTCGACCGGTTTCGAACCGTTGAGACGGGTCAGCACCGAGCCCGCGAATGTGACTTCCTTGGCCTTGTAGCGCAGCGTCATGCTGTTTGCGTTGACCGTTCCTGCTGTCATCTCGACTTCAACCGGATCGTTCGAGGCAATGACGTTCTCCTTGATCTCGATGGTCGCATTCTTCAGTCTGGCCCGCATGCCGCCCGCGGCCCACACATCGACCTGATCTTGAAGTTCGAGCACGTTGGTTTGGCTGTTGAACTGGCCGCGCTTGGCCTTGAGATCGGTACGCGCCTTGTTGGCGTCGTTCATCACGCCGTCGATGTCTTTGAGCGTGATCAGGTGTGTGTTCTTGAAATCCTGCTGGGCCGTCCGCGCGCTCACTCGATATTTCCCGCCATCGGCGTTGAAGCCGTCGAAGCTCGGGTTATCCATAGTCAGGTTCTCGGGCTCGATGATGTTCGGGCCCGCGGGCTGCGGGAGGCCCGTTCCCCAGCCTGATTTCTGCAGAATCAAGAGCCCGTATGTACCGGCCACCGCGATCGCTGCCAGCGGCAGAGCATAGCGCATGGCCGAAACCAACACGGAATGGCGCTGAGCATTGCGGAAATCGCGCGAACGGACGCTGGCTGCCGTCATCGGACGGCCATTTTCGCGGCTGTCACGGTTCGGATTTGCTCGCGCAGAGGAGGTGCCCGAAGGGGCCATGTATGCCGGGCCGCCGTTGTTCAGATGCTTGCGAGGGGATGCTGCAAGCCGTTGCTCACCTCTTGTGAGGTTAAGGTGACCAGGAATTTGGGTGAGAATTGGACCGAACTCAAGCGCGATTGTGCGCCGCAGCGCAAATCAACGGAATTAAGTGGCCGTGTGCTTGCGCAACAATCGGCCCAGCTTCGTCGGGATAGCCTCCGGCTCAATGTGCGAAGATATCGACGTCACCAAAGCCGGCGAGGTCGAGTTCGGCGCGCACGGGAAGAAAACGAAAGGCGGCCTCGGCCATCTGACGGCGGTTTTCGCGGTCGAGCATCACGTCGAGTTTGGACTTTATGGCATGCAAATGCAGCACATCTGATGCCGCATAGGCAAGTTGCAGCTGAGTGAGTTCAGCCGCGGCCCAGTCTGAGCTCTGCTGCTGCTTGGATATCTCCATATTCAAGATTTCAGCCGCCAGATCCTTGAGGCCATGCCGATCGGTGTAGGTGCGCACCAGCTTGGAAGCGATTTTCGTGCAGAAGATCGGCGTGACAATGATGCCGAAATACTTCGCGATAACAGCGACATCGAAGCGCGCGAAGTGAAAAATCTTCAGCGTGTCAGTATCGGTCAGCAGTGCTCTGAGATTGGGTGCGGCATACTCGCCGGCTTCGAATTGAACCAGGTGCGCCGAGCCATCGCCGGCTGACAGCTGCAAGAGGCAGAGCCGATCCCGATGCGGGTTCAGTCCCAGAGTCTCGCTGTCGATTGCAATGCTGGCCCCGAGCTTCAAGCCCGATGGTAGGTCACCCTTGTGGAGTTTCACAACGGGGTCGGCCATCGCTGTCCTCCGAGGCCGCGCCGGTTCAGGACGCTTGGGTTGAACGTCGAAAAAAAGCGAACTCACGGAACTCAAGGTGCCCAAAACTGGGTGCAGGTTCGAGGACTTTATTCGAACCGGAACCCGCGCGATGAGTTGGCGGCGGCATCGCGCAAGTGAATGTGGTGCCCAGAAGAGGACTCGAACCTCCACGCCTTGTGAGCGCTGCTACCTGAAAGCAGTGCGTCTACCAATTCCGCCATCTGGGCATCAAGTGGCCTGGATTAGTTCGCGCCGTTCAGCTTGTCAATTGCGCCGACGCTGTCTTCCCACCGGCACCGCACCTGTGTATTGCTCCGGAGAGCGTCGGCTCGGGCATCGCTGCTCGAGAAGGTCCGGATCGGCAACAGATATGACGGCAGCAAACATGGGCGGTCTTGTGACTATCTTCGGCGGCTCTGGGTTCGTCGGCCGGCACGCCGTGCGCGCGCTCGCGAGTCGCGGCTGGCGCGTGCGCGCTGCTGTCAGGCGACCCGACCTTGCCGGCCACCTGCAGCCGATGGGCGCTGTTGGCCAAATCCACGCCGTTCAAGCCAATCTCCGCTTCCCCGACTCGGTGCGCGCCGCGGTCGAGGGCGCTGTCGTCGCGGTCAACAGTGTCGGGGTGCTGGCTGGCACCGGGCGCCAGACGTTCGGCGCGCTCCATGTCGCAGGCGCGCGAACGGCCGCAAAAGCTGCACGCGAAGCAGGTGTAGCCCGTTTCATTCATGTCTCGGCAATCGGCGCCGACCGGCAATCAGCCGCGCAGTACGCCCGCTCGAAGGCCGAGGGCGAAGCCGCCGTGCTCGCGGAGTTCCCAGGAGCGATCATCCTCAGACCGTCGATCGTATTCGGACCCGAGGACGAATTCTTCAACCGTTTCGCGGCGTTGGCGCAGATGTCGCCGCTGCTGCCGTTGATCGGCGGCGGTCGAACGAAGTTCCAACCTGTGTTCGTGGGCGATCTGGCGAAGGCGATCGCGAATGTTGCCGATGGCGCCGGGACGGACGGCAGCGTCTATGAAATTGGTGGTCCGGAGGTCTTGAGCTTCAGGCAGTTGCTCGATCGCACGCAGTTGTGGTCCGGGCGTAAGCGCGGCTACATCGGATTGCCGTTCGCTCTGGCCAAGTTGCAAGCGATGTTGACTTGGCCTTTGCCGTCATCAATGCGGCCAATCACTGTGGATCAAGTACGGATGCTCGAGAAGGACAATGTCGTCGGCGCCCAAGCAAAGGCCGAGGGGCGCACCCTCGAAGGTCTCGGGGTTTCGGGCGCGCACGCAACCGGTGCGATCGTGCCGGCCTACCTTGAGCGTTTCCGGCCGCGCGGCCAGTTCGCGAGTTATCGGGGGTGAGCGGCGAACGGCCGTGCGGTTCAGCGGGCCGACAATTTGCGAAATCCTACCCGGATTCTTTGTTCCAGGTGTTTCCAGGTCGGGTGGGTTTCCGCATTCGCGGAGACATGGGTAATGGCCGCAAGCGGTGGCGCATCGTGCGTCTCTAGTCCGCCATAAGCGGCCGGGACCGTGACCATATGAACGTTGCAAGGCCCCTCTGTGATGGCATGCGCCAGGAGGGTCTCCTCCGTTTCACCGTCGTCGACACTCGTTCGGCAGATTCGCCCCCAGTATTGCAGCAGCGCTTTGGTCCGGGCGGTATCATTGAAGCCCATCACCCGGGTCGTGACGTAGCAATTCCCAGAGGTAAGTCCTCGCTTGCGTTTGCGCATCAGATTGATGGCCAGGTCCGCGGTGCCGACGCGCTCCGCCAGCGGCTCCAGCCTCGCGTGGATATTGCAGTCCACATCCATCAGAATAATGATTTTGCCAGGGTGCTCATCAAGGGCCCGCTGAACGATGGCGGGCTTCATGGCTTTTATGGTCTGTATCCAAGATCGATTGCCACGGTCGACGTCATACAAAACGTGGGGTGCGCCAAATGCTGAGAGCTGATCGCCGAGCTTGCGGGCGAGAGACGTATATTTTTCGTCGCGCGTGTGCCATGCCACAACGATCCAGTCGTCCGACGTCAAACCTGTCGTCTGATCCATGCGTGCGCCCCAGAACGGGTATGGCCAATAGCGTACTGCCATTGAAGGTCCCGTTGCGTGTTGAGAAGACGAGTCTTGCTCCCCTACGACAGTCTCGTGCCAACGTGCTATAATGATGGAAGCGCGTTGTAACCTAGTCACTTCAATCAAATTTTTTGGGTGGGCACTTTGCCACGGGGCGGTGTCGGGGCCACGGGGGCGGTGCCGGGTCGTCCTATTGTGCTTCTTTTGAAGTCCCATACATTCTCGCAGCCACCATGCGAACGGACTTCGAAATCCGAATCGCCCTAGGATAATAAGGTTGCTAGTGTCCTTTCGAAGGCGACGTTCGCGACGTTGCCCTTTTGAAGAATGACGCCAAGCTCGGGGTTCGGGCACGCGTGTCGAAGTTTGGTTCAACCTGAATCGAGTGGCCAACGAAACCGTAGTCCAGTGTTAACGCACGACGGGTGTAGCGCGTCTCACGTTTCGACTTTGGACAAGTCGCGAGTGGGTACCAAGACGTGAGATGCAGAAGCCATACATGCACCATGGGGCCGCTCGGATCCCGGTTACGACGTTGGCTTCCCGTCGCCGCGCAATATGGAGCAGTTCTCGGAACCGGGACACGAGGCGACCGAATTCGCGGGTCAACACGAGTCTTGAGTTCGCGCCGACGGCTTCGATTTTCAGAGGGTGGGTTCGTGGGGTCCGCACAATCGCCGACGGTTCATTTGACGAAATCCTCGCAAGCGCGGGCGCCACTTATATGTCAGCGCATGTCCGGAGGTCTTGGCAATCAATTGTTTCAGGCGTCAGCCGCCATGTCGCTCAGTCGCCGGCTTGGTGGTCAGCTCTCGTTCGATCTGACCCGATATGAACGGGACAAAAAGCGACGGTTTGAGCTGGCGTGTTTTCCAACGGGAGCGTCGGAATGGATACCGAACGCTGCGGCACGTCCCCGCCCAGCAGAACTTCTGAAAGCGATCCGACATCGCCGCAAGCTCCGGTGGGGCTGGTCGGGAAGCGTCTACCGGCAGCCTGATTTCGGCTATGATCCCGCTTTCGAAACTTTAGACGGAGATGTTTACCTCGACGGATTGTTCCAGTCAGAGTTGTACTTTCTTCGTGAGGAAAACTACGTACGGCAGGTGTTCGATCTTGAGCCCTTTGCGAGTGCCAGAGTGCGCGATCTGGCGGCAAGTTGGGCTGGACAGGATCTTGCCAGCGTCCATATCAGGCGCGGAGACTACGCCGAGAACCCAAAGGTCCTTGCGGTCATGGGCCTCTTGGATGATTCGTATTACGAGCGGTCCATAAACGTTCTGAGGCAGATTTCTCCGAGCTTGCGCCTGAAAATATTCTCCGACGACCGGGACGCCGCAATTCGAACTTGCGAGCTTCATCCGGGCGCGGAGCCTGTCGTCGGAGACACCGCAATCGACGATATGTATCTGATGAGTAAATGCCGGCATCACATCATCGCCAACAGCACTTTCAGCTGGTGGGGAGCATGGCTAGGTCTACCTCACGGACTTACAATTGCGCCAAGGTTGCATTTTTCCCGTGAAAAGTTGCGCTCGGTGTTCATCCATGATCACTACCCAAAAGGATGGTTGTTGATTTGAATCTGCCCGCGACATTTGGGTTGCGGGTTGTCGTGTCGAAGGCAGATTTCAAGCATGCTCGATGGGCTTGGGCGAGAGCGTATCAGAGGCACGGTTGGTCGACCGAATGAGACCGCTCAATGCAGGCTGCGGATCTCGAGTTCGTCGCCGATGGCGTGTCCCACGGCGGCCTGCATTGTGTCGGTCAACGCAATGGGCGTTCCGTCGGCCGCGTGCAGCGAGTAGAGGTTGATGCCCTGCGGCAAACCTTCGACGGCCGGGAACATCTCGCGGGCTTCGTCCGAGGTCATGGTTTTTATGTAGGCCACCGAGCCGCCACCGAGCGTGGCCAAATCTTGGGGGCTTATGATACGGGCGATCGCCGATACGTCAGCGGCAGCCGTCAGGCGCTTCGTCGAAGTCTTCGCGTTATTCATGACGCCACTCCTCTCGTCGTTAGAGGCCCGAGGCAAGTCCTAGCGGCTGTTGGCGGCAAAATTACGTAAGCCGCTAGGTTCTGACCTGCTTCAGTATTGAACGATTCTTATCGATTGGCTGTGTCCGCCGGAACCCTGACTTGCCATAATTTCCAAGGCGTCAAGATCGTTGGGCCGGTTCAGCCGCGAGATTTGGGTTCGCCGATGTCGATACGGCGGACGCGGCGCTCTGGCTCGTTCCGGACGAGGTCGATCGCCAAGAGCCCGTTGGCAAGATCAGCTTTGCGCACTTCAATTCCGTCTGCCAGCACGAACGAGCGGCTGAACTGACGCGCGGCAATGCCGCGGTAGATGTACTCCCGCGCCTGATCGTCGTGCTGTTTGCCGCGAATCGTCAACTGATTATCTTCGACCGTGATTTCGACCTGCTCACGCGTGAAACCAGCAACGGCCAGAGTAATCCTCAGCAATTCGGATTTTCCCGGTTCGGCGCTCACCCGCTCGATGTTGTAAGGCGGGTAGCCTTCGTTGGCGCCCTTGCCGGCGCGGTCGATAAGCCGCTCGATTTCCTCGAACCCAAGGAGCAGCGGGTTGGACAGCAGTCCCATGCGCGTCATGGTCAAAGCCCTTTCGGAAGCGACTTTATCGATCGAATTCAAACGGTCTGGCCCTCTTCGGCACCATTCCGTGCCGGCCCTTTTGCGAGGCGCCGACGGTCGATTGATCAAACATATGGTAGGCGGCGCGCCGTCTTCAAGCGGCCAGATTTCATAGTCGAGCCCGGCCGGGCAATGTGCTTCTGTCATGAGGCGGCCCTTGTGTTCCGGTTCCGATACTTGCTTCCCGTCGCAGCGCCGTTCCGATGTTTGGCTTTTGGGCCAGCCGCGAGTGAGAGCCAAAGTCAGATGCGCTAATATCGTCGTGGGGTCGGGATCGTCCCGTCGGCCGATGCCGTGGGCCCAGAAATCAGGGAGTGTTGAGATGAAGCAGTATTCGGTTTGCCGGGAAAGCGGGCAGGCAGTGATGTTGGGGCTCTGCTTCGTTTTCGCTGGTGGTTGCCTGCCGGCGTTCGCGCAATACCCCGAAGTCGACAGGAACGATCCTGGCATTCAGGAGCCGGAACGAACGACCCCAACGCCACCCCAAGTCCCTGCGTTCAACCCCGCCGCGGCGCCAACAGGCCCAGCCCCTCCCGTGCCGTCCGCCGCGCAAGCTGCCGAAGTCCAGCTGACCGAGGAGGAGAAGGCCGAACGCGAGGGCCGTCGCGCCTGCAAGGCCGCGATATGCGCTGCCTTCCACAATCGCAAGGCTGGAGACGATGTCTCCTGTACAGTGCTCAAGTCGTTCCGCAAGGAGCAGCTCGACAAGATGCTGTCGAAAGCCAAGGCATCGTGGCCATGGGGGAAGGTCAAGTGCACGGCCGACGTCAAGCTGAAGCGGGACCTGCTGATGCGCGCACTGATCGCAGACAAGCTCGAGGCGAAAATGGATCCTCATCAGGTCTCGTGCACGATCGATCGCGAGAAGGAAGCCAGCTCCGAAATCAAGTTCGAGTTTTCACCTGCGGTGACCTTCGAAAAGGGCAAAGCCGTCAAGGCCCAGGCCAACTGGGGCAAGATCGAGGCGCCGAACTTGGTTAAGGGTGCGATGTGGCCGGCGACCGCAACCGACAATACGTTCAACGTCATCGGCTCGACCCTGATCGAGGACATCAACGATTTCATCGGCAAAAAATGCGATGAAGTAAAAGCTGATTGGGTTGGAAAGTGACCGGGCGCCGCGAAAGTGAACGTTACGATGTTACGTAAGTACTGTAACTAGATAACGCGTAACTCTATTCCATCAGCAGCACTGATGCTCGATTACGGAAAATTCGATTGGCGCGGTTCTTCGGTACGTACTACAAAACCTTCATCGGGACCCCAAACGGGGCGCGAAACAAACTCAGGAGGATACAATGAAGATCTGGAACAAGCCGTCGGTCAAAGAGCAGGGCCTTGGTCTCGAAGTCACGAGCTACCTCCCGGCTGAGATCGACGTGATCTGAATTTGGCTTGCTCGGTTCTACTGAGCGTGCATGAGCGGCAGTCGGCACACGTCGACTGCCGTTTTTCTGTGTCGGCAGGGCTGGTGTGCCGTCGCGAGCCTCTCCACCAACGTCAAACGCTTCACGCAGCGGGTTTGCGCACCCAGCCTTGGCCAAGGCTCAACTTTCGGTGGCCAGGCTTTCGCGCAGCATCTCCAGCTCCAGCCATTGCATTTCGGCGTCTGCGAGTTCGCCGCCAGCCGCAGTCAACCGCACGGTTGCCGCATCGAAGGCAGCGCGGTCGGTCACATAGAGATTGGGCGCTGCCAACTGGGCATCCAACTTCTTCATTTCCGATTCGAGAGCGGCAATCCGGGCGGGTAGTGTTTCGAGTGCGTGCTTCTCCTTGAACGTCAACTTGCGCTTGGCCATCGCGCTTGCCGGGGAAGTCACCGTGGCTGCGACATCGGTGCGGGCCAATCCGGGAACTGGTTTCTGGCTGTCCACCGAGGACTTGGCCCGTTTCGCGCCCAACTCGCCAGCGGCTGGAACATTTCGGCGCTGGGCCAGCATGTCGGTGTAGCCGCCAGCAAATTCGGTCCAGCTTCCGTCGCCATCGGATGCGATAACACTGGTGACCACGCGATCGAGGAAATCGCGGTCGTGGCTGACGAGAAGCACGGTCCCTGTGTAGTCGGCGACCAACTCCTGCAGCAGATCCAGCGTTTCGAGATCGAGATCGTTGGTCGGCTCGTCAAGGACCAAGAGATTCGACGGCTTGGCCAGCGCGCGGGCCAGCATCAAGCGGGCCCGCTCGCCGCCCGATAGTACCGACAGCGGTGACCGCGCCTGCTCAGGTTTAAACAAAAAGTCCTTCATGTAGCTGGCGACATGCCGCGCCTTGCCATTCACCATGACTTGATCGCCGCGGCCACCAGTCAGCGCGTCGGCCACCGTCCAGGACGGATCGAGTTCGTCGCGCTTCTGGTCGAGGACGACCATTTCGAGATTGGTGCCACGACGGACTTGGCCACTGTCGGGCGCGAGTTCTCCGGTCAGCAGTTTCAAAATTGTCGTTTTTCCGGCGCCGTTAGGGCCAATGACGCCGACACGATCGCCGCGCAGGATGAGCGTCGAGAAGTTCTCGACCACCGGGGCCGAGCCGTAACCTTTGGTAATGCCTTTTAGCTCGGCGACCAGACGACCTGAGGCGCCACCCTCGGTCGCTGTGAGGGTGACGTTGCCTTCGACGCGGCGATGCTCGCGCCGTTCCGACCGCATCGTCTGCAACTCCCGAACGCGTCGCACATTGCGCTTGCGCCGCGCCGTGACGCCGCCGTGCATCCATTGGTTTTCGCGTTCGATTCTGCGATCGAGCTTGTGCTGGGCGACTTCCTCCTGCTCGAGAAGCTCATCCCGCCATGCCTCGAAGTGCTCAAAGCCGCGGTCGATGCGATTGGTGATGCCGCGGTCAAGCCAGATCGTCGCGCGCGACAGGTTTTCAAGCAGCCGGCGGTCATGGCTGATGAGCACGATGGCCGAGCGTGTGCGGCCGAGGGTCGCTTCCAGCCACTCGATGGCGCCAAGGTCGAGATGGTTGGTCGGCTCATCGAGCAACAGCACATCAGGACGCGCAGCCAGCACCCGCGCCAAAGCCATGCGGCGCGATTCGCCGCCAGAGAGATGGGCTGGGTGCTCGTCTCCCTGGAGGCCAAGGCTCTCAAGCATACGCCGCGCCGCAAACGGGTCGTCGGCTGGCGACAGTCCCGCTTCGACATACTCGAGCGACGTCTCAAAGCCGCTGACGTCCGGTTCCTGCTGAAGGTAGCGCACGGACGCGTTGGGATGGGCGAAACGTTCGCCGTGGTCCGGCTCGACGAGGCCGGCGAGGATCTTGAGAAGCGTCGATTTCCCGGAGCCGTTGCGGCCGACCAGACAGATACGATCACCAGCCTCGACATTGATTTCAGCGCCGGTCAGTAGCGGAGTGCCGCCGAAGGTCAGGTGAATGTCGCGAAGTGCAAGGAGCGGCGGAGCCATATCGTATCTATCACGCCCGATGCGGGTCCCAATGGTCCAAGGTCAAAGTTTCGAGTTCGTTGCGAGAGCGCGTACGGTCGAGATGAACAGACGTTACGGCTGCCGCGCGATCCCAACTCCAGTTTAAGATTGTGAATCTTTCACGATCTCGATGAAATCCAGGATACGTCCATTTTGACCGGTCAGGCTTCAGCAGACTTGCGCGAGCCGTCCAACCGCCTAGCCGTCCTCGTCAAGTCGTTTGCGGCGGCAAGGGCGGTTTTTTTCCGGCAACGAGATGACCCGGCGCAAGCGCCGCGTCGCCAAGGCGCGGGAGTGAAATTTGGTGGAGCCAAGCGGGATCGAACCGCTGACCTCTTGCATGCCATGCAAGCGCTCTCCCAGCTGAGCTATGGCCCCGTGTCTGTGGGATTGACCGGCGCGCCGAAGCGCCCTTTCCAAGACGGCAGTGATTAGGCGCTTCACGTAAAAACTTCAAGCGGCTTGTTCGTCGCGGTCGGGGCTATCCAGTATTCGATCGAGGTTTGCCGACATTCGATCCAGATATAGATAGACGCGGATCGGGTCATGCTCCGGATCCGGAGTTGGCTCCCCGATGCCCCGGGGGCTGCGACCGTCAGGCCTCTTCTTCGCCTTCCTCGACGCCGCCGACAATAGTGGTCACATCACCGCCGTCTTCTTCCTCTTCGAGGAAGGTTTCATCCTCTGTGCCGGCCACGGGTTCCTCGGCCTCGATATCGGCCAGCGCCTCCTCGCCTTCGACGGCCGGAAGTTCGGTGGCTTCCGCCGGATCCGCGGCGAGCTCGGCCTTTTTGGCTTTACGAAGCGCGCGGGCTTCGGCTTCAGCTGCGGCCGCGGCTGCGGCAGGATTGGACGCAATTTCGTAAATCGAGCCGCAGATCGGGCAGGTGATGGGATCGCGGTTCAAATCGTAAAAGCGCGAGCCGCACTCGTCGCTCTGGCAGGTGCGTTTGGTGCCGCGTGCGGCTTTGGTGGCCATGGATCGACCTTCAGCGGTTGAATGAGAGCGGAGCGGTCTGCCACAGGTGCCGGTGGCTGTCAAAATCTATATCTCGTACCTTTGTCTTCGAAGCGCTCCCGATTGCGGCGGTCTCGCGCTGCCCGGCGGCCGGTGTCGGGTTACGCACGTTCGCCGACGGCTGGCGACCGAGGCCGTTGACACGGTGGGGGTGCGTCGGCTCAATGCCGCGCGAAAACGTAACCCGGCCGGCGCATACACATCCGTGATCCGCCCGCCGCTCCCGCAATGGCTTTTGCCCGTGTCCCAAGCCTCTCCTCGACCTCTCACGGCCATCAAGGCCGGACCCTTGCGTGGGATCGTCCGCGTGCCGGGGGACAAGTCGATTTCCCATCGCGCGTTGATTTTCGGCGCGCTGGCGACCGGCATTACGAGAATTACCGGGCTGCTCGAGGCCGAGGACGTGATCAACACCGCCAAGGCGGTGACCGCGATGGGCGCGCCTGCGGAAAAGATCGGCGACACGTGGATTGTCAAGGGCCGCGGCGTTGGCGGGCTCCGCCAGCCCGAGGCGCCGCTCGATTTCGGCAATTCCGGGACCGGCACGCGACTGATGATGGGCGTCGTCGCCGGGCACCCGATCGAGGTCCGGATGACGGGTGATACCTCGCTGTCGCGGCGGCCCATGCGGCGGGTGCTCGGCCCCTTGAAGCAGATGGGACTGGAGATTGCGGAAGACGGCAGGGAAACGCTGCCACTCACTCTGCGCGGCACTGATCAACTCGTGCCGATCGTTTACGAGCTGCCGGTGCCCTCGGCGCAGGTGAAGAGCGCGATCCTGATCGCGGGGCTCCACGCTGCGGGTGAGACGACCGTGATCGAGAAAGATCCGACGCGCGACCATACCGAACGCATGCTGCGGTACTTCGGTGCACAGGTCCGGACGATTGAAAAGGACGGCAAAACGCGCATAACGGTCATCGGTGACGCTGAGATGTCGGGTCGCGACATCACCGTTCCCGGAGATCCATCATCGGCCGCATTTCTCGCGTGCGCCGCGCTGCTGGTGCCAGGCTCGGATGTGACCATCCAGGGTGTGCTGGTCAACCCAACGCGGACGGGCCTCTATCTCACGTTGCAGGAGATGGGCGGTGACGTCACGTTCCTCAACGAGCGCGACGAGGGCGGCGAGCCGATCGCCGACATTCGCGTGCGCCATTCGGCGTTGTCCGGCGTGCCCGTGCCGGCTCTCCGCGCGCCGTCGATGATCGACGAGTATCCGGTGCTGGCGGCGGTTGCGGGCTTCGCGTCGGGAGACACGCGCATGGACGGGCTCGCTGAATTGAAGGTGAAGGAGAGCGACCGGCTGGCCGCCACCGCCGGCGGCCTCGCGGCGAACGGCGTGAAGGCGACGGTCGAGGGGGAGACCTTGTTCGTGCACGGTACAGGCGGGCCGGTCGCGGGGGGCGGCACGGTGGCGACCCACCTCGATCACCGGATCGCCATGGCCTTCCTGACCATGGGGCTCGCGAGCGATAAGCCGGTTACCGTCGACGACACGGCGATGATCGCCACCAGTTTCCCGGAGTTTCGCCGGCTCATGGAGCAGCTCGGGGCGGGTTACCGGTGATGCCAGGTGGATGGGCAGGGCGCGACCCATGATCATTGCCATCGACGGGCCGGCGGCGTCGGGGAAGGGGACGCTCGCGAAGCGGATTGCCGATCATTTCGGCTTCCATTGCCTCGACACGGGACTGCTTTACCGGGCGGTCGCGCGGGACGTCGTCAGGGCCGGGTTCCGTGGCGACGACACCTGGGCGGCGGTCGCCTACGCCCGTGGCCTCGATCCGGCGACCCTTGATGATCAAGCCTTGCGCGGAGCGGCCGCGGGTGACGCGGCCTCGGTGGTGGCTAAGATCCCCGAGGTTCGGCGCGCCCTCCTTGCCTACCAGCGGGCGTTTTCGCGGCGTGAGCCCGGCGCCGTGCTCGACGGGCGCGATATCGGCACAGTGGTTTGTCCGGATGCCGACGCCAAAATCTTCGTTACGGCAACGCCGGAGATTCGCGCTGAACGACGTTTTTTAGAGCTCAAGTCGCGCGGTGACGCGTCACCCTATGACAAAGTCCTTGCCATGATCCGGGAGCGTGACGCGCGCGACTCCGGCCGCGCCGATGCCCCCATGAAGCCGGCCGACGATGCCATCTTGCTCGATACCACCGAGTTGGATATAGAGACGGCATTCGACGCCGCTGTCGGATTGATCTTGAGGAAGATCGGCCATAGGGGTGCGCTCCAGACCGGTAAGACCGGCTAGGCACGCGCTCCAAATCGCGTTGGCAGGGCTTGAGCCCATCACAGCGGACGAGATCCAATCGATATTCGACGCGGCCGGTTCGGTCCCGACGCCCTGTGCGTGTGGAGCGTCCGGCTGTCGGACTGACTTTCACTGCACGTCCAAACCAATATCCAGACTGAACGCCTCGCCCGCGTGCGTCGCAGGGCGCCGAACCCATCGCTTAAAAGGAGCTTGAATGACTGCTCAAACCGGCCACGAGATGAACCCGACCCGCGACGATTTTGCGGCCATGCTCGCGGAGAGCCTCGCCAAAGACGACTTGTTCGAAGGCCAGGTGGTCAAGGGCAAGGTCGTCGGTATCGAGAAAGACCTTGCCGTCATCGACGTCGGTCTCAAAATGGAAGGCCGCGTGGCGTTGAAGGAGTTCGGCATCGGCGGCAAACCGGGCGAACTCAAGGTCGGCGACATGGTCGAAGTCTATCTTGAGCGCGTCGAGAACGCGCTGGGCGAGGCCGTGCTGAGCCGCGAAAAAGCCAAGCGTGAAGAAAGCTGGACCCGCCTTGAGAAGCAGTTCGAAAAGACTGAAAAGGTCACGGGCGTCATCTTCAACAAGGTCAAGGGCGGCTTCACTGTCGATCTCGATGGCGCCGTCGCATTCTTGCCTGGCTCGCAGGTGGACATCCGGCCGGTCCGCGATATCGGCCCCCTGATGCACCAATCGATGGCGTTCCAAATCCTCAAGATGGATCGCCGGCGCGGCAATATCGTCGTATCCCGGCGTTCGGTACTGGAGGAGAGTCGCGCCGAACAGCGCACCGAGATCGTTGCCAAGCTTGGTGAGGGTCAGGTCATCGACGGCCTCGTCAAGAACATCACCGATTACGGTGCATTTATCGATCTTGGCGGGATCGACGGTCTGCTGCATGTCACCGACATGGCCTGGCGCCGTGTCAATCATCCGTCCGAGATTCTCAATGTCGGCGATACGGTGAAGGTGCAGATCATCCGGATCAACCCTGATACACAACGCATTTCGCTCGGCATGAAGCAGCTTTTGTCCGACCCGTGGCAGGCGATTGAGGCCAAGTATCCTGTCGGCTCGCGGTTCAAGGGCAACGTCACGAACATCGCCGACTACGGTGCGTTCGTGGAACTCGAGCCGGGCGTCGAAGGACTAATCCACGTTTCCGAAATGAGCTGGACCAAGAAGAACATCCACCCCGGCAAGATCGTTTCGACGAGCCAGCACGTGGAGATCCAGATCCTCGAGGTCGATCCGAACAAACGCCGCATTTCGCTCGGGCTCAAGCAAACCCAGGATAATCCCTGGGACGGCTTCCTGAGCGCCCACCCCAAGGGCACGGTGGTCGAGGGCCCGATCCGCAACATCACCGAGTTCGGCCTGTTCATCGGCCTCGACGGTGGGGTCGACGGAATGGTGCATCTCTCGGATCTCGATTGGAACAAAGCCGGCGACGAGGCGATCAAAGATTACAAGAAGGGTGACACGGTCAAAGCCGTGGTGCTCGACGTCGACAGCAGCAAGGAGCGCATTTCGCTCGGCATCAAGCAAGCCGGAGGCGATCCTGCCGACACGCTCGGACGCTTCAAGAAGGGCGATCAGGTCACCTGCCAGGTGATCGTGGTTCAGGACGGGGGCATCGAAGTGAAGCTTGCCGACACCGACCTGACGAGCTTCATCAAGCGCGCCGACCTGTCGCGCGACCGTTCCGAGCAGCGACCTGAGCGCTTCAATGTCGGCGATAAGGTCGACGCCGCCGTACTCAGTGTCGACAAGGCCGCCCGTCGTATCGCGCTCTCGATCAAGTCGCTTGAGCTTGCCGAAGAAAAGGAAGCCGTGGCCCAGTTCGGCTCGTCGGCATCGGGTGCGTCGCTCGGTGACATCTTCAAGGCCGCGGCCATGAAGAAAAAGACCGACGACAAGGAGTAGGCGCACGCTACTTGTTGGAATGCGGAGACAACGGGAGAAGCGTGCGGGGCGGGCCCCGCGCGCTTTTGCCTTTTTGGCGGAACGTACCCCGGCGGATTGCTGCAGAGAGCCTTTAACCAAGCTCGGGAGAACGTCGCGCCACCTTTGAATGCGGCTCGATCCTTGCCTAGTTTTACAGATGTGAAAGTAATCGCTAACCCTGAGCCCTAGTGTTCCGGCGCCGGCATTTGATTCACATTGCAACGCGCTCTAGTGGGGCGTCGCGCCTTAATTGACTGGTGGGTGGGGCATCGTGCGCGTCAATTAAGGCGCGTTGAACGCCACACTAAACCATTGTTTTTGCTGGTGGTCTTTATGTCTCGCCTAAATCGTCAGCGGTTGCCGCCAGTCCAGCGATTTAGGCGAGACAGACCACTAGTGGGGCGTCGCGCCTTAATTGACTGGTGGGTGGGGCATCGTGCGCGTCAATTAAGGCGCGATGAACGCCCCACTAACCCAATGATATAGCTAGTGGCCTTCATGTCGGGCC